>JBHOQK010000009.1:0-80059 GCA_042408205.1 Dehalococcoidia bacterium
ATAAAGAGGGCTGGGATAAAGAAAGAAGATGTAGATGAGGTGATAATGGGTAATGTTCTTCCTATGGGTTTGGGGCAAAATCCGGCTCGGATAGCTATGCTTTTAGCTGGGTTACCAGTAGATGTGGCAGCTTTAACAGTAAATAAGGTTTGTGGCTCAGGGCTTAAAGCAGTTATGTTAGCCGCTCAAGCTATTGCTCTGGGAGATGCTGATATTATTGTGGCTGGGGGTATGGAAAACATGTATCAAGCCCCCTATTATTTGCCTCAAGCTCGGGGTGGTTATCGGCTTTGGGATGGAAAGTTAGTGGATGGTATGATCCACGATGGCTTGTGGGATGTAATTCACGATTGGCATATGGGAATGACCGCCGAAAATGTGGCTGAAGAATTTAAAGTAAGTCGGGAAGACCAGGATCGTTTTGCTCTTAGTTCTTATCAGAAAGCTCAGAAGGCTATTGCCGAAGGCAAATTTAAGGAGGAAATAGTACCAGTAGAAGTTCCTCAGAAGAAAGGTCCTCCCTTAATTTTTGATACTGATGAGGTGCCTCGTCGAGAAACAAGTCTAGAGGCTTTAAGTAAGCTACCACCTGTTTTTAAGAAGGATGGCACCGTAACTGCGGGGAATTCTTCGAAGATATCAGATGGGGCGGCGGCGTTAGTAGTTATGGCAAAGGAGAAAGCATATAAGCTTGGTATTAAACCTATGGCGAAGATTATTGCTTATGGTTCCGCAGGTATAGATACTCGTCTGGTAGTGGCGGCTCCAATTAATTCTATCCCCAAAGTTCTCAAAAAAGCTGGACTTAAAGAAGAAGAGATAGACCTCCATGAGATTAATGAGGCTTTTGCTTCTTCTACTGTAGCTGTTATAAGAAAATTAGGTATTGATGAAAGTAAAGTCAATGTTAAGGGAGGTGCTGTAGCTTTAGGTCATCCTATTGGTTGTAGTGGTGCCAGGATTTTAGTCACTCTTCTTTATGCCATGAAAGAGAGGGGAGCGAAGAGAGGGATGGCAAGTGCTTGTCTTGGTGGTGCTGAAGCTGTGTCGATGATTGTGGAAAGAGAAGAATGAAACAAATTAAGGTAGGTATCCTAAATGTTACTGGCTATACTGGGGCGGAATTAGCTCGATTGCTTCATAATCATCCCGGGGTAAAGGTTAGTTCTGTTACTGGTAGAAGTGCCATTGGGCAGAGAGTAAATGATGTTTTTCCTCATTTGAATAGTGACTTAATTATTAGTGCTGAACTTGGCGATGTGGATTTAGCCTTTTCTGCTATGCCTCATAAAGCCAGTGCCGAAGTGATACTACCCTTACTTGAAAAAGGCGTTAGGATAGTTGACCTTAGTGCTGATTTCAGGTTAAAAAATGCTGCTGATTATCCTCTGTGGTACGAATTTAACCATCCAGCGCCACAACTACTTAAAGAAGCTGTTTATGGGTTACCGGAGTTTTATCGACTTAAAATACCCACAGCTAATTTGGTGGCTAACCCAGGTTGTTATCCGACGGCTATTCTTTTGGCTTTAGCCCCGGTAATTAAGGCACAGCTTATTTATCCGGACATTATCATTGATAGCAAATCTGGCATTTCTGGGGCAGGTAGAACTTTAAGTTTAGCCACCCATTTTTCTGAAGCCAGTGACAATGTTTCCGCTTATGCTTTAGAGGGACATCGTCATCTCCCGGAAATAATTCAAGAACTTAAGGCTTTAAGTCCAGAAAATTCCTTTTCGGTAACTTTTGTTCCCCATTTAGTCCCCATGAGCCGTGGTATATTAACTTCATGTTATGCTAAGTTAAAAGAGGGGAAGATAGCCGAGGGGGAGAAGGGCAAAGATGAATTAAAACAACTCTATTACGATTTTTACCAGAATGAGCCTTTTGTCAAAATAGTAAATATACCTCCAAAAACTAAGCAGACTTGGGGAAATAACTTTTGCCTAATTTATCCAACTATTGACTTAAGAACGAATCGGCTTATTGTTATCAGCTGTCTTGATAATCTGGTCAAGGGAGCTGCAGGGCAAGCAATTCAGAATATGAATTTGATGCTGGGATTCCCTGAAACTACTGGTCTTAGCGCTTTGGCTATTTACCCATAAGCTTAATCCCTCTTTTAATATACTCTTTATATCTTATATTAATTGACTGTTTGTTAGTTAGTAAGTTAATATGGCTGTGAAAAATGACGTCTAGGATTAGTTTATTTCCTTTGACAGCTGAAATAAATACTAAAGGGCATCTTTGTCTTGGCGGCTGTGATGTTACTGAATTAGTTGAAGAATATGATACGCCTCTTTATGTTTTTGATGAGTTTACTTTGCGGGCAAAGTGTCGTGAGTTTAAAGAGGAATTTACCAAGCGTTACTCGGAGACATTGGTAATTTATGCTTCAAAAGCCTTCTTAAATCCTGCTTTAGCCCTTTTGTTTAAGGAAGAAGGTCTGGGGCTGGATGTAGTCTCGGGTGGTGAGCTTAGTATTGCTGCGGCGGTGGCTTTTCCTCAGGATAGAATTTACTTTCATGGGAATAATAAAACAATTGCTGAATTGAAATTGGCATTGGAGTTAGGAGTTGGCCGAATTGTTGTGGATAATATGTATGAATTAGGGCTTTTAGACGAAATAGCCAGAGAAAGAGGTATAATCCAAAATATTTTGCTTCGTCTTAACCCGGGAGTTGACATAAAAACTCACCACTATACTACTACTGGGGTTTTGGATAGCAAATTTGGTTTTCCTTTACCTACTGGGGAGGCTGAGGTAGCAGTAGCCCGAGCTATATCGGCTCGTCACCTGAGTCTTTTAGGTTTCCATTTTCATCTCGGCTCGCCCATATTTGAAGTTTCCCCCTTCCAAAAAGCTATTGAACTGGTTCTTCATTTTGCTGCTAAAGTAAAAACAAAGTATGGGTTTAGTCTTCGGGAATTTAGTCCTGGGGGTGGCTTTGCTGTCCAGTATACTTTAGATTCGCCAGTACCTATGGTGGCGGATTATGCTGAAGCTATTACTTCCCAGCTAATTCGTTTGGAAAAGGAGTTGGGACTTCCTCAATTTCGTCTTATTGTGGAACCAGGTAGAGGGATTATAGGACAGGCTGGGGTGGCTTTATACCGAGTTGGGGCTACAAAAAGCATTCCTGGGGTCAGAAAATATGTTTGTGTTGATGGTGGCATTGGCGATAATATTCGTCCGGCTCTCTATGGGGCAAGATACGAAGCCTTAGTAGCTAATCGAGCCTTAGAAAAGGAAACGGAGGTAATTACTATTGCCGGTAAGTTTTGCGAGTCAGGGGATATTTTAGTTAAAGATATTCCTCTTCCAGAAGTTAAAGCTGGAGATATCATTGCTATACCAGTGTCAGGGGCTTATTGTTTAGCTATGGCCAGTAATTATAATGCTAACCCAAGACCAGCTATTATTATGGTAAGCGAAGGTAAGTCGCGTCTTATCCGCAGGCGGGAGAGTTACCAGGATTTAATGAGGTTAGACGTGATTTAACAGAAAGTAAACCAAAGACAAATTTTGGTAAATATCTTGAATTTTTACCGAAATCCGAAGGAATGTGGCAAGTAATAGGTCAGGAAAAAATTCTATCTTTGCTCAAACGCAGTCTGGCTACAGGTAATCTGGCTCACGCTTATCTTATTGTTGGTCCACCTCAAGTAGGCAAAGGCACTTTAGCTATTAATTTAGCTCAAGCCCTAAATTGTCAAGGTTTTGAACCTCCGTGTGGTCAATGTCAGTCTTGTCTCCGAATTAAAAAAGGTAACTATGCGGATGTCCGGATTATAAATTTAACCTCTGCTGAATCAACAGGGGGTAAACCCCAATTTGAGATAAGTATTAATGTAGTGAGAGAGATACAGCATGAAGCTAACTTACCCCCTTTTGAGGGCAAGTATAAAGTGTTTATTTTTGACGGCGTTGAGAACTTATCCTTAGAAGCTTCTAATTGTCTTCTTAAGCTTTTAGAGGAACCCCCTCCTCAAATAATCTTTCTCTTATTGACCAGTGAAGAGAAGCGTCTTTTGCCTACAATTATTTCTCGGTGTCAGCGTCTTGAATTGAAACCTTTGGCAATTCCTGAGGTGAAAAGAATTTTGGTTGAGGTTTTTAGTCTTCCCTTAGAGAAAGCTAAACTTTTAGCTCATCTAAGTCGGGGCTGCTTGGGTTGGGTTTTAAAGGTGCTGGAAGACGATAGTCTATTAAAGAAACGTGACCAAATGATTAGAGAACTCATTTCAGTGGTGGAGGGTGATTGGGAGGAGCGTTTCAATTATGCTATGGAGTTGGCTGCTTGTTTTGAAAAGGAGAGGAAATCTGGGGGAAAGGTAATAGATTTTTGGCTTATGTGGTGGCGAGATTTAATGTTAGTTAAATGTGGGCTTAAAGAGGCGATTACTAATATTGATTATCTAACAACTCTGGAGGAATGGGCAGAGCAGCTTCCTTTAGTTGAAATTAAAAATTTCATAATTAATTTACAAGAGACCCTTGAGCAAATTTATCATAATGTTAATCCTCGTTTAGCCTTAGAAACACTGATGTTAGACATGCCCCGGGTGGCAAAAGGGAGGAATTAGTTATGTCTGGGATAGTCGGAGTACGATTTAAGCCGGCTGATAAAGTGCATTATTTTGATTCTGGCGATATATCTTTAGAGGTAAATGACTTAGTGGTAGTAGAAACCAGCCAGGGTTTAAAGTTAGGTTGGGTTGTTTTAACTCCGGGACAAGTAGCATTTAATGAAGAAGGTAAGCCAACAAAATCTGTATTACGCAAAGCTAAACCTGAAGATATAGCACAGATACAAAAGTCGCGGAAAAAAGAGACAGAAGCATTAAAAGTCTGCCGGAAATTGGTTGATCAACTTAAAATACCTATGAAGCCTATATCTGCTGAGTCTAATCTGGAAGGCACTTATATAACCCTTTTTTTTAGGGCTGAAGAAAGGGTAGATTTTCGAGAACTTTTGCGGAAATTGAGGCGCAGTTTGAAGGCTCAGGTGGAGTTAAAACAAGTAGGAGCCAGAGATGAAGCCAAACTCAGTGGTGGAATAGGTAGATGTGGTCGCCTTTTATGCTGTTCTACTTTTCTTGAGGATTTTACTCCTGTTTCCATTAAAATGGCAAAAGAGCAAGGCTTGTCCCTTACTCCGATGAGGATTTCCGGCATATGTGGGCGATTATTGTGTTGTTTGGGGTATGAAAATGAACAATATCAGAGGATGAAAGAGAAATTACCTAAAGTAGGGCAATTAGTATTCACATCTTTTGGGAAAGGCAAAGTAATTAATACTAATTTATTAAAAGAGACGGTTTCAGTAGAATTGGAAAATGGAGAGGTGGCGGAATTACCTGTCAGTCAACTAACTTGGCAATGATAAGTTTAAATATTTTTGCCACTCTTTATGAAGGAGAAGTTGATGATAAGGTATATAGAAGCTACCGTCTCGGGGAGGGGAAGGTGGGCGAAGAAGTTTCATACCAGCTTCTGAAGGGGTGCGTCCTGCCTTACGCCGATTGCAAGGAACACAGGCGCTAACTACATTTTCCCAAACATGCTTTCCTCCTCGTTTTTTGGGGATGACATGGTCTAAAGTAAGTTCCTTTGTTTCCCGTCCACAATACTGGCAAGTATAATGGTCGCGATTAAAGACTTCATATTTAGTTAATTTTCTTTGGAGTCGTGGGCGCTTGATAAGATAGTTGAGTCGGATTACTGAGGGTATAGGATAAGCTCCATCGACAGTGTGAAGTACCCCTAAGCCGTTTTCTAAGGTTTCGGCTTTTCCCCTAAGAAGTAATATTACTGCCCGTCGAACTTGGCATATGTTTAGAGGTTCGTAATTCTGATTAAGGACTAATACTGGTAAATTTATCATCTGGCTTACCCTTTAATTAAATTGCTTAATTCTAACAAGAAAGATTTTAAGTTGCAAGAAGTCAGTTTAATTTTAAAACCCTTGACAAAGAAGTTTATGAAATATATTGTTTTGTTTGTTATAAATGAATTAAAAAACTTGTTTTTATATTACTTTTTGAGGAGCTGAATGGGTATACTGGATAAAATTGACTGTCCTGCTGATTTAAAGAAACTTGGTCCCTTAGAACTTGAAGAACTTGCTGGTGAAATACGCCAGCGGTTAATCGAGACTGTTTCCCTTAATGGGGGGCATCTAGCTTCAAACTTAGGTGTTGTTGAACTGACGATAGCTTTGCATCGAGTTTTCAATAGCCCTGAAGATAAAATAATATGGGATGTGGGGCATCAATGTTATACCCATAAGTTACTCACTGGACGCCGGGACCAGTTTAATACATTACGCCAATATGGAGGTTTATCAGGTTTTGTCGAATGTACCGAGAGTCCTCATGACCATTTTGGAACTGGGCATGCTGGAACTTCAGTGTCAGCTGCTTTAGGTATGGCTTTAGCCCGTGACTTAAATAAGCTAAATCACCACGTTGTCGCTGTTATTGGTGATGGTTCTCTTGGTACTGGAATGGCTTTTGAAGCAATCAATCATGTCGGACAACTGGGTACTAAGTTAATCGTGGTTCTGAACGATAACGGTATGTCTATCTCACCTACTGTAGGAGCAGTTTCTCGACTACTTAATCGGGTGAAGCTTGACCCGAGATACGAACTGTTTAAAAAGGAAGCAAAGAGGAAGGTCATACGTTTGCCCTTTGGGAAGCTTACCTGGGAATTTAGTAAACGTCTTAAAAGCAGTTTTGAAAGCATTTTTTTACCTAATATTTTCTGGGAACAGCTTGGCTTCTCTTATCTAGGACCAGTAGATGGTCACGATATTAAACAACTGGAGGCAGCACTTATCAGAGCCCGTGACTTTGAATCTAAACCAACATTAGTTCATGTTCTTACCAAGAAAGGTAAAGGATATGCGGCTGCTGAAGCTAATGGGACTAAATTTCATGGTTTACCACCTAAAGAAGCTATGATTAAAGATGCTCTATCCTATAGTGAAGTTTTTGGTCAAACTGTGCTTAGCTTAATGCATAAAAATAAGCACGTAGTCGCCATTACCGCAGCCATGCTGGAGGGAACTGGTTTAGCACCTGTGGCAGCTCAATTTCCTGATCGTGTTTTTGATGTGGGCATCTGTGAGCAACATGCGGTAACTCTGGCTGCTGGATTAGCTACTCAAGGATTTATCCCTATCGTTGCTATTTATTCCACTTTCTTACAGCGAGCTTATGACCAGATTATTCACGATGTCTGTATCCAAAACTTACCTGTGGTCTTTGCTATTGATCGTGCTGGCATTGTTGGTGATGATGGCAAGACTCATCAAGGAGCTTTTGATATTTCTTATCTTCGTGCTATTCCCAATATGATTGTCGCTGCTCCCAAGGACGAAGTTGAGTTTCAGCATCTTCTTTATACAGCGATTAATGCTGGGCGCCCGATGGCAGTTCGGTATCCTAAAGGCAGTGGAGTGGGTAGACCGCTAACCTCTGATTTTCAGCTTTTACCTATAGGTAAAGGTGAAATACTTAAAGCTGGAGAGGATATTGCTATTCTTGCCCTTGGTTCCACGGTTTATCCTGCTTTGGCTGCTGCGGAGAAGCTTGCCCACGCTGGTATCCGGTGTGCGGTAGCTAATATGCGTTTTGCTAAACCCTTAGACTCAGAACTTATCATCAAATTGGCGGAGACTACGAAGCATCTTCTTACTGTAGAAGAAAATGCTCTTGCTGGAGGCTTTGGTAGCGCTGTCTTGGAGATACTGGAGCAAACCAAACTGGCAGGTGTTAAAGTGGAACGTCTTGGCTTGCCAGATAAGTTTATTGACCATGGGAAGCAAGAGCTCTTTCGTGCCATGTTCAACTTGGACTCGGAAGGTATTGTCAGGCAGGTTAAGGTTATTTTTTCCGAGGCGAGTGTGAAATTTCCGGAGTGAGGAGTTTAGGTCAGCGGATGAAGGGGTTAGGACTAAGTACGACTTCGTTTTGACAGTCCTCTTGGGAATTTTAGGGTTCGGTTGGCTTTTAAATCCCCCCGGTAATCGGGAGCAGTGATATTGAAAACAAGGCTGAGGCTGGGGTCGACCATCCGGGAACTAAGACGAGTTTCAATCTCGTCTAAGGAAAAGCTGGTAGTGATTACTGTGGGTAACCGAGCATTATAACGGTAGTTAATTAACTGGTAGAGTTTTTCCTGTGCCCAAGGTGTGGTGGCTTGTTCTCCAAAGTCATCCAGAATGAGAAGGGGAGTTTTCTTAACTGTCTCAAAGAGTTCATCATAAGATACTTTGCTTTCTGGACTAAAGGCTGAGCGAAGGTGATCCAGGAGGTCAGGGACAATTACAAAGCAAACTGGCTTTCCAGCTTGGAGTTGATAATTGGCGATGGCAGCGGCTAAGTGAGTTTTGCCACAACCATTCCCGCCTTGTAAGATTAACCAGCCTTGAGGGGATTGAGCAAAATTAAGGGCGAGGCGAAAAGCCTGCTCTAAATTTTGGCGTTGTTCAAGGGGTAAATTTAACCGTCTGTAGTCAAAATTACTAAAAGTCATATTGCGAAGTAATTCTAAGTTCAGGCTTTTTAAAGGCTCTAAGTCAAAGGAAATCTTTTCTCCAACTATGAGAACCTGACAAAAGTTGGGGTCAGTTAATCGGCTACGAAGTCGTTCTTCAAATTTTTCTAAGGAGACATCAGTAGTGATAACCATAGGTAGTCTGAAATTAAAGCGGTGGTTAAAAAGTTGTTCCATTTTTTCTTTTGCCCAAGGTGTAGCTCCGGTCAAACTAAAGTCGTCTAAGATAAGAAGGGGGATATTCTTGACTCTTTCAAAGAGTTCATCATAAGGGACCTCGCTATCTGGGGCAAATGTAGAACGGAGGTGGTCAAAGAGGTCGCTAGTTCCTATATAAAAAACAGGTTGCCCCAAACTTAAGCGATAATTAGCAATAGCACAGGATAGGTGAGTTTTGCCACAACCGCTGGGTCCCACCAATATCAGCCAGCCTTTTGGGTTAGCGGCAAAGTTTTTAGCCGCTTCATAAGCTTGCCGGAAATATTGTTGGGAAACAATATTTCCTTGCCTTCCCGTGGGTAGTAAAGTTTCAAAAGTAAGATGAGAAAGGGAGGCTAAATTGCTATATTTTTCCAAGTAAGCCAGTTTTTCTTTTTGTAGCTTGTTTTGAATACATTGGCAAGGTGTGGCCCGGCTAAAATCAGGTTTTCCCGTGGTTAAACGGGGGTAAACAAAGCCGGCACCTTTACACAAAGGGCAGTCTGGCGATGAGTTTTGAGGTTGATTAGCGTTTAACCAGGCGTCCGTATTTGCCCTTAATATATTTGTCCGGGTCTGTTTCTTTTTTAGAATGTCTTGGAGACTTTCCATGATTTTTGCCTTCTGTTGCCCATCGTTCTAGGATGCGAGCAATATATCTCCAATTGCGTTTATTCAAAGCGACAGCTTCTTTAAAAGCACTCTGAATCCATTCGGGAGGATAAAGTTTTTCGGCTTCACGAAGTTCCTCAGCCAGCATTGGAGTTAACATACCTATATTTTGTTCATAGAGGCTAAATATGTCCAAAGGTTGAGGCGCTATCATTTCAGGCTCTTTAGCTACTTCAAGTCCTTCTAAAGAAAATTTACCCTCTAAAATTTGATTCATGGCTTTCTTATCAGACGGTGTATTAAGAAAATAAACTTCCTCTTGGTGATTATCTTTTTTTAGGGTTAAATGCAGAAGAGTGCCTCTTTGGACAGCTAAGTTTAAAGCATTCTGAAGGGATTGGGCTGGAGATTTGACTTTTTCTTTTATTCCTGAAATTAATGTTCTATCGGATAGGAGCTCAGTGAAGGTTATAAATCGGGGGTAGCCCCGTTTCTGATAAAGCCGCCAAAAGATATGTAAAGTTGTCTTAAGTTCAGTTATATCTTCGATTTCAGGCATTATTCGGGTAAAGAATAAATTAGGAATGAAAGTGCCTTCGGCTTTGAGGGGAAAACCACTAAAATTTTGTCCCATGACTTTGATTCCTAAATTTCTATTATATCTTGAGCGGGGTCTTTGTTTAAGGGGTTGACGACGCCTCTACTTCTAAATTGTCAAATTTAGCTGTTCGGGCTATGAAACGCAATTTAACAGTTCCGGTGGGTCCGTTACGATGCTTAGCTATAATAATGTCAGCAATTCCCTTTGGATAGGGTTCCTTTTCAATATCATGGTCTTTATACCATTCCTCAGGGGATGGATAGTATACTTCAGGACGATGAATGAAAATGACGACATCGGCATCTTGCTCAATACTACCGCTCTCCCTTAGGTCAGATAGTTGGGGTATGTGGGAAGCTCGCCATTCTACCGCCCGGCTTAATTGAGAAACAACAACTATCGGTCTGTCTAATTCTCGGGCTAAGGCTTTGAGAGAACGAGTTATCTCACTAATTTCCTGTACTCGATTTTCACTTCGGGTGTCACCGCGAATTAACTGAAGATAATCAATAACAACCAAATCAACACCTCGCTCAAAATGGAGGCGACGAACTTTGCTTCGCATTTCTATTACTCTGGGTTGAGGTGAGTCGTCAATATAAATAGGTGCTTCAGAAAGAACGCCACTGGCGTCCATGATTTGCTTTTCTTCCTCTTCCGTATAAAGACCGAGGCGGAGCCGCCTTAAATCGACATTGGATTCACTGGCAAGAAGACGTTGTACGACAGCTTCTCGGGACATTTCAAGACTGAAAAAAGCAACACAGGCATGTTGATTAACTGCAGCATTTCTGGCAATACCAAGAGCTAAGCTGGTTTTTCCCAAACTTGGTCTTGCAGCTAAAATGATTAAGTCTGAGCGTTGTAATCCTCCCAGAAAATCATCCAAGGCGGCAAAACCAGACAAGACATGAGGAATTTCTCCTTCTCGATGAATTAACGGTCTTGTTTCTTCAAAATATTGGTCAAGGACTTGGCGAATAGGGATGAAGTCACGGGTACTTTGCCTTTGGCGGACTTTGAAAAGGATATCTTCAGCCTTTGCCAGGGCAGCATCCACGTCCGGTTGAGCTTCATAGCCTATAGCTGCAATTTGACCACCAGCGGTGATCAATCGTCGCATCACTGCCAGGTTTGACACAATTCGGGCATAATACTCAATGTGTAAAGGGGTGGGCACAATAGAAATTAGGTGGCTTAAATAGGCAGCACCACCGATGGCATCGAGTTTTCCTTGGCGTATTAGTTCTCGAGCGACAGTAACTTGATTAATGCCCTCATTCCGCTGATAAAGGGCGAGGCAGGCTTCATAAATCCAACGAGTGGGTTCGCTAAAGAAATCTTCAGGGGTAAGAAAGGTAGCAATTTTAAATATGGCTTCGCTATCTATAAGGAGAGAGCCAATTACTGCTTCTTCTGCTTCTATGTCATGAGGGGGTAATTTTTCAGTAACCATTTTCAGTCTTTTTCCTCCTCAATAATTACAATAATTTTAGTCTCTACCTTCGGGGATAGTTTCACTATTACCTCGTAACTCCCTAGTTCCTTCAAAGGCTTTGGTAGCACAATTTTTCTTTTATCCAGAGTAAAACCAGTAAGCTGGCTAAGTTTTTCAGCTATGGCGGTGGCAGTGATGGAACCAAAAAGACGTTTTTTAGTACCACCGGCACGGGCATAAAAGTAAAGTTTGGTTCCTTCAATCTGACGAGCTAATTCACCTAATCGGGCTTGTTCTTCAGTTTTTCGCTTAGCTTGCTGTTGAAGGCGAATTTGGGCAGTTTGAAGCTTAGTCTCCGTAGCTAACGCAGCTAAACCTCTGGGGATTAGGAAATTTCTGGCATACCCATTGGCGACTTCCTTAATTTCTCCCTTTTTACCTTTATTAGGGACGTCTTCTAAAAAAATGACTCTCAATTATTTTACCCTCTAAGTTAATTCTTTCAGGTATGTTTCTGCAGACAGAGCCGCAATGGCACCGTCACCAGCAGCGGTAATTACTTGCCTAGGAGAATCGTTCCGAATATCCCCAGCAGCAAAAATCCCAGGTATTTTTGTTTCCATAAGTTTATTAGTGATAATAAAACCATTTTTATCTAAAGGGACGCTTCCCTCTAAATAGTTGGTGTTAGGTATTAGACCAATTGCCACAAAAATGGCATCAACTTCTAAAGTAAATGCTTTGTTTGTGGTTACCTCTTTCAATTTAAGGAAATTCACCTTATCTTTACCTCCAATTTCAGTAACGATGGTGTCCCATAGGAATTCTATTTTTGGCTCGCTAAAGGCTTTCTTCTGGAGAATTTGGCTAGCCCTTAATTGATGGCGTCGATGAATAACTTTTACTGATGAGGCAAATTTACTCAGGGTGAGAGCTTCAGTAATGGCGGTATTTCCACCTCCGATAACAGCTACAATTCCGTTTCTAAATAAAGGTCCATCGCAGGTAGCACAATAAGAGACTCCTTTGCCAATAAACTTATCTTCTCCAGGTATTCCTAATTTACGGCGTTGGCAACCACCGGCAATGATTATAGCATTGGTAGTAAAATCTCTTTGAGTTGTTTTTACTATTTTGTATTTCTCCCCATTTTGGATATTAGTGACTTCGTCAATAAGGATTTCGAGTCCGTATTTTATTGCTTGTTGGTGCATAGATTCAGTGAGCTCAAATCCTGAAACACCCTCCGGAAAACCGGGATAATTTTCGATCCTTTCTACATTTATTGCCTGCCCCCCGATGAGCTCTTTTTCAATAAGTAAGGTTTTTATTCCAGCTCTTGAACTATAAAGTCCAGCAGTAAGTCCGGCTGGTCCCCCACCAACAATGATTAATTGAAATTCCTGATTCATTAAGTTAATAGTCTTGCTTTTCTATAACTGGAGAATGATTCAAGGCGGAGGAACTTTTTTGTTCTGTAAAACCTTCAATCATTGCTTTAGCTACTTCTATTTGGGCAGTTCGATGGGCTAAAAAGATGGCATTTTTAATAGCTTTAGCCCGACTACGCCCATGGGCGACTATGACATTGCCGTTCACCCCTAACAAAGGTGCCCCTCCCTGCTCACTATAATCTAACTTTTTGGCAAAGGCTCCTAAGACTGGTTTAAAAAGAGGAGCTGTCTCACGGAAACCGGTCTCACTGGTTAGGATTTGCTCAAAGAAATCAAAAATAGTTTCCCCAAAGCCTTCAATTACTTTCAAGACCATATTTCCAGTAAAACCATCGGTAACAATTACATCAACCAAACCTCGGGCGATGTCCTTGCCTTCTATATTACCTATAAAATTGAGCGAGCTGGCTTTAAGCAATTTATAACTTTCCCGGCACAAACGGTTTCCTTTCATTTTTTCTTCTCCAGTAGTAAGCAAACCGACTCGGGGGTTTTTGAGGTTAAAGACCTTTTCCATGTAGATTTTGCCTAATTGAGCAAAATTAACTAAGAAAGAAGGTTTACAATCAGCATTAGCCCCTACATCTAAGAGGAGAGAAAAACTAGTTGGAGTTGGTAATAAAATGGTTAAGGCTGGTCGTTCAACTCCTTTTATTTTGCCTAAGACCAGAACTGAGGCAGAAACAATAGCTCCAGTACTGCCAGCTGAAACAAAAGCTGATGCTTCCCCATGGCGAAGCATATTTAGACCCATCACTATTGAAGACTGGCGCTTGGTTCGAACTGCTTTAGTCGGATGTTCTTCGGGACTAATAACTTCAGGAGCATCGATAAAGGAAAGACGAGGATTAGCAGGGGCATAGTCCTGGAGTAAAGGTAGGACCATATTTTTTTTACCCAGTAAAACAATTTGAATTTCTCGTTCTTGGGCAGCTTCAATGGCTCCTTTAACTATTTCAGAAGGGGCATAATCACCCCCCATGGCATCGACAGCAATTTTCATTTCCCTTTCCTTTCTTGACTAATTTTTTTGGTCAAACTCTTTTTTAATATTAATTAATATTTCTGCATCGGACAAGAGGTCGATAATAGTCATACCTAAAGCTTTGGCGGCATCCAAAAGCCCTTTGTTTCCGGCTTCTGATGCGGCGGCTTGGGCAAATTCTGGAGAATGGATTGATACCTCAGGGGGAGCAATAGCTATGAAAGGATGAATTGCTGGGACTACCTGGCTAACATTGCCCATATCTGTACTACCGAAACCGAAATGAAATTGGAAGGATTCTACTTTGCGCCCAAGGGACTCAAGATTACGGGCAAAAAGATTAGCCAAAGTTAAATTAGTTCTTATTGGGATATAAGTTCTTTTCCCCCAATTATATTTTAAGCGAGCTCCT
This sequence comes from Dehalococcoidia bacterium, assembly GCA_042408205.1. Taxonomy (GTDB): domain Bacteria; phylum Chloroflexota; class Dehalococcoidia; order GIF9; family DYGU01; genus JBHOQK01. The sequence continues at coordinate 14,270 of JBHOQK010000009.1, forward strand.
GTGGCTAAAGAAGCAGCCTGAAAGCAGTTCAATACTTTTTCTTTTAATTCTTCCAAATAAGTGCTGTCTTTGGCGCGAACTAAAAATCGGGCGGCGGAATAGGCAGGTACTATATTGGCAGCTTCACCACCATGGGTGATAATTCCATGGACACGGGCACCTTCTTTAATATGCTGGCGCAGAGAATTTAGGTTGTTAAAGGACAATATCATAGCTTCCAAAGCATTAATCCCTTGCTCTGGGTGAGCTGCAGCGTGGGCTGGTTTGCCAAAAAATTCAATTTCAAGGGAACTACAAGCTAAAGATTGAGTAACAACTAAATTATAAACCCCTGGATGCACTAACATAGCTATATCTACAGAATCAAATACACCTGTTTCTATCATGATTATTTTACCCCCCATTATTTCCTCCCCAGGGGTGCCTAAGACTTGAATTGTCCCATTTAAGTTATCAGTGACAAATTTGGTTGCAATAGCAGCGCCGACAGCAGCGGCAGCAATTATATTGTGTCCACAGCCATGGCCAATCTTCGGTAATGCATCGTATTCGGCAAGAAGAGCAATTACCGGCTTTCCTTCTCCTGTCTGTGCTCTGAAGGCAGTAGCTAAACCGCTTATACCTCTTTCCACTTGAAAATTGTTTCTCTCCAAGAATTCGCAAAGCCATCCTGAAGCTTTTTTCTCTTCAAAACCTGTCTCCGGATTGGTGTGGATTTTCAAACTTAGTTCAATGAGTTGGTGACGGTAAAATTCAACTCGTTCTTTTACTTCTGCTTTGAGCTTATCCTTCTCTAAAACCGCTTTCACTTTTAAATTCCCCTTTTGTAAGTTGTTATTATACTCTATTTATTAAAAAGTCCCTAATTAAATTTTTAAGCTTAATTGCAATCGAAACTGGTGATGAATTAATGTCTTGACACCATAGGCAGGCAAATTTATAATAAGCCAATCTTTTAATTTGGTATTAGAGATGTTAACTGAACAAGAAACGAAAGCTTTAGGAAAATTTACGGCTTCTATTAATGTTGCCCAATTATTAAAAGAAGCCATCGGAGCCAGCCGTCATTATCAATTGAGGGAAATTAGTGAAGGTTCCTTGTCCCCCTGGATAAGGGGTGACATAACTTTGACTCGTAGTCGGGAAGGTATTTTAGTTAAGGCAATTATAACAACACAAATAGAAGCGGTTTGTAGTCGGTGCCTTATTCCTTTTAATCTTGGGATAAATTTTAGTCTGGAAGAGGAATTTCTTCCTACTGTGGATGTGTTTACAGGCTTACCTTTAGCTATACCTAAGGAATCGGAGAATTTTCTTATTGATGGCAATCATATTCTTGACTTAAGTGAAGCCTTGCGTCAATATTTTCTATTAGCGATACCTCTGAAACCGTTGTGCCAGCCTAATTGTGCTGGACTTTGCTCTGTTTGTGGTTATAATCTAAATTTAGGAACCTGTAGTTGTCTGAGAGAAGTTAGGGATCAGCGCTGGTCAAAATTGAAGGAGCTTAGGTTTAGTGAAAAGGAGTAAGAAGAGATGTCACCTCCACCGAAAAGAAAATATGCCAAAGCTCGCCAGGGAAAGAGGCGTAGTCATCTTCACTTAACACCTCCAGTTTTAAATATTTGTCCGCAATGTCATAACCCAAAGTTGCCTCACTATGTTTGTCCAACTTGTGGAACTTATGCTGGGAGGGAAGTGATTGAAATAAAGAAACCTAAGAAAAAAACAAGCTAGGGGGTAATATGATAGAAAGAGATAAAGTTGCTTATGTTTTCCCAGGTCAGGGGTCTCAAGAAGTGGGTATGGGATTTGATGTCTATGTTCACTTTGCTTCAGCCCGAGCAGTCTTTGATGAGGCGGACAGAACATTAGGTTTTCCCTTGTCTCGTTTGTGCTTTGAGGGACCTGAAGAGGAACTTATTCAAACCATCAATGTCCAGCCGGCCGTATTGACTACAAGTATTGCTTTATTAAGGGCAGCTCAAGAAGTTGGTGGACAAAATTTACCCTCTCCTACTTTTGTTGCTGGGCATAGCTTAGGCGAATATACAGCTTTAGTAGTGGCGAATGTTCTGACTTTGTCTGAAGCGCTTCTCTTAGTTCGCGAAAGGGGGCGTTTGATGCATGAAGCTGGGCGACGAAAGCCAGGGGGTATGTTAGCGATAATTGGGCTTGACCAACAAGTTATAGAAGATATTTGCTTATACACAGGAACTGAAATTTCCAATATTAATTCCCCGGGTCAAGTGGTGATTAGCGGTACTTTGGAAGATTTAGATAAAGCCAGAAGATTAGCTCAGTTAAAAGGCGCCCGCCGAATTATCCCCTTAAAAGTGAGTGGTGCTTTCCACTCCTCTTTAATGGAACCAGCTTTACCCGGGTTAAGGGATGCTATTGCCGCCTTCAATTTTAAGTCTCCTACTGTTCCTATTATATCTAATGTCACTGCAGAGCCCCTTACAAATGTTGAAGCAATAAAGACGGAATTGGTCAGGCAAATTCGCTATTGTGTCCAGTGGCAGCGTTCTATAGAAAATATTATTGACAGAGGTGTAACTACTTTTGTGGAAATTGGTCCCGGTGAGGTGCTTACTGGGTTAATACGGCGAACTCGACCAGGAGTACAAACTTTTAATATTAATAATGTCAAAAGCGTGATGGAAGTAGCCAGTTGGAGTAGATAAACTTTCCCTAAACAGGCGACTCTACATTTCTCCTAAAGGTAAAGGAAAGGTTTGCGGTGTTAAAGGGGGGTCTTTTCATTAAAGCTAATGCTAAATGCAAGAATTGTGGGAAGGAATCACCTCTTATAGCCCAGTGTCTTAGCTTATGTTTAGATTGTGTTCGGCAAAGTTTTAAAGAAGTAAATCCAATCATTAATGAAGCTCATTATGAAGCAAGGAAAGCTTTTAATTTACCCGGACAACCTCCCAAAAATAGTCAAGGAGTTATTTGTCACTTATGTGTTAATGAATGTCAACTTCTTGAAGGAGAAAAGAGTTATTGTGGTTTGCGCACTGTTAAAAATGGGAAGCTTTTTGGTGTTACTGCGGAGAGGGGTAATTTAAGTTGGTATTATGATCCATTACCGACAAATTGTGTTGCCGATTGGGTTTGCCCCGGTGGGACGGGGTCTGGTTATCCTGATTATGCTTACTCTCCTGGACCGGAATATGGCTACAAAAACTTAGCTGTGTTTTATCAGGCTTGTTCCTTTGATTGTCTTTTTTGTCAGAACTGGCAGTATCGGCTGGCAACAAACTATCCCAATTGGGTAAGTGCTACCAGGTTAGCTGAAGTGGTGGATGAGAAAACTGCCTGTATTTGTTATTTTGGTGGCGACCCTTCACCTCAGCTCCCTCATGCTCTTAGGGTATCTCGTTTAGCCTTAGAAAGGAATAAAGGACGTATCCTTCGGATTTGCTGGGAGACTAACGGCTCGATGCATCCTGCTTTGCTTAAACAAGCTGCGGAGCTTTCCCTCAATTCGGGCGGCTGTATCAAATTTGACCTTAAAGCTTGGAATAAGGAATTGCATTTGGCGCTGTGTGGTATTAGTAACGAACGAACTTTGGAAAACTTCCAATTTCTAGCTCAATATATAAAAAAGCGTCCTCAGCCACCTTTCCTTATTGCCAGCACTTTACTTATCCCGGGATATATAGATAAAGAGGAGGTTTTTAATATTGCTCGATTTATTGCTGCCTTGGACCCAAATATTCCCTATTCTCTTCTGGCTTTCCATCCTGACTTCTTGATGACTGATTTACCCACTACATCTCTTCGCCATGCTGAAGAATGTCTTGAAGCCGCTCGGTCTGCTGGACTGGTAAAAGTTCGCCTTGGTAATGTTCATCTATTGAGAAACAATTACTGAAAATGTCAGGAGTGAGGCGAAAAGGCAGGATTTTAGCTTTACAAGCTCTTTATGAGTTTGATTCTACTGGACATGAGCCGGAAAAAGTTTTGAATCGCTTTGTCTCTGAAAAAAATGTATCCTCAAAAGCGGTTAATTTTGCCTTTGAGCTAATAAAAGGTGTTCTTGACAATAAAGACAAGTTGGATGATACAATACAAAAATTTGCACCAGCATTTCCGGTAGAGCAATTAGCTAATATTGATAGGAACATTCTTAGAATTGCTATTTTTGAAATTATGCTTAATAATAAAACACCAGTTAAGGTAGCGATTAATGAAGCTGTGGAATTAGCCAAGATGTTTGGTAGTGTTACTTCGTCCAAGTTCATTAATGGTGTTTTAGGTTCAGTAATAGCTACCCTTGGAAAAAATGAGGGAAAGGAGTAGAAGTGGCAACTATCTTTGAACGGCTTAAAAAAATAATTGTCGAACAATTAGGCGTTAGTGAAGAACAGGTTACTCCTTCAGCGTCTTTTATTGATGACCTTAATGCTGATTCCCTGGATCTTGTTGAGCTTATTATGGCAATTGAAGAAGAATTTAGCACCCCAGAAATGAAGTTAGAAATACCGGACGAGGATGCTGAAAAGATTATTACTGTGCAGGATGCTATTGATTATCTCCGTGACCGGGGGATAGAGGATAAGTAAAGAGTTATTATTCATAAACTTTTTCTTCTGCTTTATCGGCATCTTGGGCATCAGCTTCTACATCTCTGGTTTCTTCCTTTTTGGCAAGCACTTCCTTGTAATATTCATGTTGAATAATTAGATTCATGATTTCATTACTTCCTGTCCAGATTAAGCCTAATCGCATATCTCGAAGTAACCGTTCAATAGGGTAAACATTGGTGTATCCGATTCCTCCCATAATTTGCATGGCGTCATTAATTATTTCCCAAGCGGCTTGAGTAGCAAACTTTTTTGCCTCCGAGACAAGTCTTCTTGCTTTAGCCATTTCTTTGGCTTCGTCAACAGTTGTGGCAGCAGCATACACAAGTCCCCGAGCCGCATCTAACTTAGTAATACTGTCAGCTACTCGAAAACTTACCCCCTGGAACTCCATTATTTTTTGCCCGAAAGCTTTCCTTTTGGTACTATATTTGGCAGCTATTTCTAAGGCAGCTCTAGCAATACCAATTGAGGCCGCAGCTGAGGTAAGCCTTTCTGGAATCATCATTTGATAAAAAACTTCAGCTCCAGCATTTTCCTTTCCGACTAAGTTGCTTTCAGGAACTGGTGTGTTCCGGAAGAGGATTCTCCCAGTGCCTCCGCCTCGGGTTCCCAAAAGTCCGTAAATATGTTTAACCTCCACTCCGGCATCTCTATCCACGATAAAGACACTGAGAGACTCATGTCCGGGAGCATCAAGCCTGGTTCGAGCATAGACCAGAAAATAGTCAGCTCCTTCAGCTCCAACTATAAAGCGCTTTTGCCCAGTAAGGAGATATTTATGTCCGTCTTTTTTGGCAAAGGTAGTAGTTCCGAAAAAATCAGAACCACCGCGAGGCTCAGTAAGAGCCTCAGCACAACATAACTTCCCTTCTAAAGTGGGTTTAAGGTATTTCTGTTTTTGTTCTTCCGTTCCAAAAACGTATAGTGCTTCTCCGACTATACTGGGGAGAGCAAAAAGGCACCCTAAAGACCCTCCTAAAACCCCTATCTCTTCTAAGGCTATAATTTCATCTATCCATTTTAGCCCCCTTCCTCCGTATTTTAGTGGAAACCGTAGTCCAAGAAGTTTCTTTTGGGCTAACATTTGTACATATTCTCTTGGATATTTCACTTTATCTGCATCCATATCCAATAATAGCTGGCGAGGAACACTTTTCACAAAATTTCGCACTTCTTTTCTTAGTTGCTTTTGTTCCTCCGTTAACAAAGAATCAAACATTTTTCATACCTCCCTTTTAGCCAATTTTTTGGCGAGTATGGATTTTACTGCTTGCTGAATGTTTTTAGCACTAAGCCCATATTTTTGCAAGAGTTCTTCTGGCTTGCCTGATTTAGCATAGGTGTCTTTAATACCAAGGAAAAACATAGGTACCGGCTTCTCTCGAGCAACTACTCGAGCTACTCGGCTACCCAAGCCACCATGCTCTAAATGTTCTTCGGCAACTACAATAGCCCCAGTATCTATAGCAGCTTTTACAATAGCTTCCTCATCTAAGGGTTTTAAGGTGTGCATATTAATAACCTGACAATCAATACCTTCGGCGGCTAATGCTTCAGCAGCTTCTATGGCTTTAGCTACCATAATGCCCATAGTAATAATTGTGACATCTTTGCCTGGTCTCATGATTACAGCTTTACCTAAGGTGAAAGAATAACTTTCGTCGTAGACTAAAGGTGTTTTGGGGCGACTGAGTCGGATATAGAAAGGTCCGTAAGTGGTAGCAGCTACTTTCACTGCTTTGACAGTTTCAATAGCATCAGCCGGTACTACTACAGTAAAACCTGGCAAAGAACAGAAGAGGGCTAAATCTTCAATAGAATGGTGAGAAAAACCATCTTCTCCAACAGTGATCCCACCATGGGTGGCTACAATTTTAACGTTCAGTCTTGGTTGAGAAATACACATTCGGAGTTGGTCAAAGCAGCGACAGGACGCAAAGACGGCAAAAGTACTGGCAAAAACAGTCTTTCCTGAGGCAGCCAGCCCGGCAGAAATGCCAATCATGTTTTGTTCAGCTAAGCCACAGTTGAAAAAACGTTCTGGAAAGGCTTCGGCGAAGAAACGGGTCATGGTTGACCGGGATAGGTCGGCATCCAGCACCACAATATTGGGGTCAGTCTTACCTAATTCCACTAAGGTTTTACCATAAGCTTCCCGAGTAGAAGCTTCAGCAACCATTTTTATTCCAGTTCTTTTAAGGCTCTTTCAGCTTCTTGTGGGGTGGGGGCTTTGCCATGGAATTCTATATTGTTTTCCATAAAGCTAACACCTTTACCTTTAACCGTATGAGCGATAATAGCAGTAGGTTTACCTTTAACTTCTCGAGCTTTATCAAAGGCAGTTAGAATTTGCTGAAAGTCATGTCCATCTATTTCTAAAACTTCCCAGCCAAAAGCGCGCCATTTATCGGCTAAAGGCTCTAAATTCATTATGTCACAGCAATAACCATCTAATTGTTGCTTATTATAGTCGATTATGGCTACTAAATTATCGACTTTAAAATGAGCAGCTGCGGCTGCGGCTTCCCAAATTTGCCCTTCATCACATTCCCCATCGCCTAAGAGGACATAAACGCGATAATTACGGGAGTCAAGTTTCCCAGCTAAAGCTATGCCAATACCAAAAGATAAGCCTTGTCCCAGAGCGCCCGCTGACATTTCTACCCCGGGAGTCAGGTTTCGGTCAGGGTGACCCTGAAGGCGGCTATTTAGCTTTCTTAGGGTGAGGAGTTCCTCTACTGGAAAATAACCACACTCAGCCAAGGCGGCATAAAGAATTGGAGCTGCGTGCCCTTTGCTCAGGACAAAACGATCTCGGTCTTGCCAATTTGGGTTTTTGGGGTCATGGTGCATAACTTTAAAGTAAAGGGCAGTGATAATGTCAGCAGCAGAGAGAGAGCCGCCTGGGTGACCGCTCCCAGCTGTAGCTATCATAGTAATCACATGACGACGCAGCTTTTTGGCTATTTTCTTCAATTCTTCAATAGTAGGGTCATTAACAAGCACAACTACATTATAATGAGTTAGGCTCCTTGAGTCTATTGAGGCTTGAGTATTGGCAACTTATAATGAAAAGGGATGGTTATCGATTTTCATACTCATATCGTGCCACCTAAGATAAAGGAAAATCGTGCTGATTATCTGGCTCGTGATCCAGTCTTTTCTCTCCTTTATTCTCAAAGTAAAGCGAAATTAGCCACTGCCGAGGAGCTTATCGAGAGTATGGAGAAGGATGAGGTTGATTTATCGGTAGTTCTTAACTTAGGTTGGGGAAGCCATGAGCTATGTGTTGAAACCAATGACTATATTTTGGAGTCGGTTAATCGATATCCGAGACGTTTGGTAGGTTTTTGTACTATTCAACCTCAAGCTGGAGACATAGCTTTAGCCGAATTGGAACGCTGTGCTAAAGCGGGAGCCAGAGGAATAGGTGAGATGAGGACCGATATTCAAGGTGTTAATCTTACCAATAGTTTAATAATGAAACCGGTGATAGAGATAGTTCTTAAATATGATTTGATCTTCTTAACCCATGCTTCAGAACCAGTAGGACATCATTATTTTGGGAAAGGAAGTCTTACTCCTGATATCCTCTATTCCTTTATTGTCCAGTTTCCTTCGGTCAAGGTAGTCTGTGCCCATTGGGGTGGCGGTTTGCCTTTTTATGCCCTTATGCCCGAGGTAAAGAATGCTTTGACTCATGTCTTTTTTGATACCGCGGCAACACCATTTCTGTATGAAGACCGGATTTTTCAGCAAACTATGGATTTGGTTGGGAGTGACAAAATTCTTTTTGGTAGTGATTATCCGCTTTTGTCTCAGAAACGGATTATAAATCAGGTAAATTCTCTTAATTTACCTAAATTAGCTAAGAAAATGATTCTGGGAGAAAATGCTCAAAGATTGCTATTCAAATGAAGAACAAATTCGCTCTTTTATTGCTATAGAATTACCCCCGGAGATTAAAGAGGCTTTAGGGAGCTGGCAAGCTAAGCTTAAGCTCGCTGAGTACACTTTTGTTAAATGGGTAACCCCTGAAGGGATTCATTTGACTTTGAAGTTTTTAGGCAATGTAGCTGGGGCAAAAATACCTCATATAGTAAGAGCTTTAGAAAGTATTGCTATAGGTTTTCCTTCTTTCCGACTGGAAATTTCAGGTTTAGGAGCTTTTCCCAATTGGAAGCAGCTAAGGGTGCTGTGGGTTGGTATAGGAGGAGAAACAAACCAGTTAATGAGTCTTCAACAGCTTATTGATAAAGCTCTTACTCCCCATGGCTTTAGCCCAGAAGCCCGACCTTTTACTCCTCATCTGACCTTAGCTCGTTTACGTGCTGAAGCTCTACCCCGGGATAAGCAAAACTTTAACGAATTAATCCAGAAAACACCTTTCATTGGTAAATATGAGATGGAAGTTAAAAGTATTAGCTTGATGCGGAGTCAACTTTTTCCTACTGGCGCGGTTTATACCTGTTTGGCACAGATAGCGTTAAAAGGATAGGTAAAGCTCAAAGCTACAACAGCTTTAAAACTTGCCAAACATATGTTGTTAATGTATACTAAATTCGCTTTATTAATCAATTTTTGGTCGGGAGGTGGAAACCGTGCAATATTTCCAATTTCCAAAATGTCAGAAGTGTCGAACCGGTGATTTGGTACCTTTGTCTGACTTTGGTAGCCAGGGGGCGGCAATTCATTATAAAGCTTGGGTATGCACCAATCCGGACTGCGGTTACAATATCAAAATTAGAAATGGTGATGTGTATTTAAATGAACCTATCTTTAGTGGCACAGCTCATTCTACTCGGCTACGCCATTAAGTTTTCCCATTTACTATAACTATAATCCCACACTAACTTTTCAAAGGAGAGTATTGCCTCTTTGGCTAAGTCGGTTTGGGGAGCTGACTTTAGATTTATTTTTTCCGCGGCATTGTGTGGGGTGTGGTCAAAAAGGTAGTTTTATTTGCCCTAATTGCTGGCGAACCTTGCCCAGAATAGTTCCCCCAGTTTGTCCTAAGTGTGGTAGACCTCAACCCAGTGGTCTATTGTGTGCCAATTGCTGGCAAAAGCCCAGTAAAATTGATGGTATTCGTTCTATTTCTCCTTTTGAAGGTGTTATGCGACAGGCGATCCATGAACTGAAGTATCATAATTTAAAGGCAATTTCAGTTCCTTTAGCCTACCTATTAGTTAATTATTTGGTAACAACTCCTTTACCCGTTAAAATAGACGTAATAGTACCAGTGCCTCTTCATCCTAAGCGTTTACAGGAGCGAGGTTATAATCAATCAAGTTTATTGGCTAAAGAATTAAGCAAGCAGAGTGGTTTACCTTTAGTGGAAGATTGTCTTTACCGAATCATTAATAGTCCCCCTCAGGTAAGAACAAATAACATTGAAGAGCGATGGCAAAATGTGGCTAATGCCTTTGAGTGTCGTAACGATAAGCTTATTGGGAAGAGAGTTTTATTAATTGACGATGTCTGTACTTCAGGAGCTACCTTAGAAGCCTGTGCTAAGGCTCTTAAAGATAGAGGAGCATCCATGGTATGGGGATTAACTTTAGCTCGGGAAATTTAATAAAGGTAGGAGGGAAAAATGGAACTTAAGATTGTTGGTAAAAATGTGGCAATTTTAGAGCCTGTGGAACATTATATCCATAAGAAAATTGGCAAGTTAGCTCGGTATTTACCTGGTATTAGTGAAGCTAAAGTAGAAGTCCGTGAGGAAATGACTAAGTCTCCTGAGCAGCGCTTTGTGGTTCAGGTAACCTTAGAGAGGAAGGATATCTTTTTACGGGGTGAGGAGAGGGCTGATGATATTTATGCTGCTGTTGACTTAGTTAGCGATACATTAGCTCGTCAAATTGAGCGGTATAAAGGAAGGCTATATGAGAAGGGTAGGGGTGTTTCTTTGGCTCGCCAGGGAGCTAATCCTGGAGAAATTTCTGACACAGAAGAGACCAAACCATTAAGGAAAGTAGTTAAGGTTAAGAGATTTCCAGTAAAACCGATGTCAGTAGATGAAGCGGCGACCCAAATGGAACTTTTAGGGCATGATTTCTTTATTTTCGTTAATGCAGATACTGGAGATATTAATCTTCTCTACCGAAGGAAAGACGGTAATTATGGGCTTATTGAGCCTGAACTAGCGTAATACAAAACGTAATATTCTGGATTGGACTTTATGGCTTTAGGGCGTAGTGGAAAATCCCGATGCCCATAAAGATAGCACCGAGGATAAAAGTTATCCTAAAGCCTATTGTCTCAGCCAGAAAACCACCAAGAAGTGGGCCAATAATCCAGCCTATTGACCACGTTCGTTCATATACACCCATTGCCCAGCCTCTTTCTTCTTTTGGTACAATGTCGGCAATAAGGGCAGGTACTGTGGCGCCAAGAGCTGCCCAACTGGCACCCTCAAGGGCATAAACAGGGAAGGCTTGGGGAAAGTTTCTCAGCAGGCTATAGAGAGCAAAGGCGATAGCAAAACCTATCATACATAATAACAATATTCGTCGCCTGCCAAACCTGTCTGAAAGCCTACCTAAAAAGGGAGCCAAAGCAGCTCCAGTCGCGGCTCCGACCATATATAGGAGACCAATATGACGAGTAGAAGCCCTTAAAACCTCATTGACATAGAGAGGTAAGATAGAATAAACCATTCCAGAACAAACCATTAGAGGAAAAATAGCTAAGCATAGGCGATAAAGTGATTTTTTATGTGACATAGGTGTCTCCTTTTTACTCAAGTTTATGACGGATGTAAGCAGTCACTCCACTTAAGGTTAAAATACCAATACCTAAAGCCATGGCACCTTGCCACAATTTAAATTCATCAAATTGGGTGAACCGATAAAAGATGCCCGAGATAAGACAAATACAGCCGGTGACCAACAAAATCCAGCAAGAAAGAGTGGTTAAGATTTTAAGGGCTGTCATTAGTTAACTTCTTTCCATTTTGGCTTTAATAAAAGTGAGGAAACTTCCCAATACCATACCTATAGGACCGAGGATAAGACGAACTATCCAGCAAGGCTTTCCTATAAGTAAGGCGACAAGACCATCAATCAAACAAAAAATACCAAAGATAAAAAGAAACCAAGCTGAGACAAAAACCGGTAATTTAAGCTTGTCCATTTTTCTCTTTTATTTTTTATGGAGAATTAATTTTCTACTATTTTAAAGTTATTTTCCCCGAGAAGCTGTGTCAATTGCTGAACTAATTCGGTACAGCAAACAATAGTTACGTTGGTAAGATCGAGGTTGACTTTCTTTTCGCCGTTAATAATAGTTAAGCGCACTGGGTCTTGCCCTGGATAATTATAAAGAATATCCATAACTTGGTGGAGGCGAGTAATATCAATTTCTTCGTCTCCGGTTTGATGGAAGTGGATTATCAGGTGACGCTGGCGCCGGGTTTCCTCCCTAACAGCTAACTCCTCTATCTGGGTTACCTTAGTATTTTGATACGGATATGCACGATAACAGTTCACAGTTACTTTTTCTTCTCTCAGCTTGACCACTCCTTCTACCAGCAAAATATTTCCTACCTGCCACAATTCTTGAGTCTGTTTATAGATTTCGGGCCAAAGAGTTACTTCAATGCTACCATCCAAGTCTTCCAGGGTTGCAATAGCGAAAGTTTGACGATTACGAGTATATAAGTGGCGGACTGATGTCACTACTCCGGCTATAATTACTCCCTCTCCGGCCATTCCGGCATCAATTTGTCCGCAAAGAGCTGTAATTTTGGAGGCCATTTTTGAAGCCACTGAAGCAAAGGGATGTTCTGAAAAGTAGACTCCGAGGAGTTCCTTTTCAGCTTCTAACTTATCTTTTAGAGGTAAGTCAGCACCATTTAAATCAAGATCTGGGAAAGGTAAGGGAACACTCTGTCCCCAAAAGTCAAACATACTAATTTGTCCGGTCTCTCTTAGATGTTGGTATCTCTGGGCAAGGGTAAGGATACGGTCAATAGCTTGAAGGAGAGCTCCCCGTTTAGCTAAGGAATCGAAGGCACCTGCCTTAATTAAACTTTCTAAGACTTTTCGGTTCATATGGCGCAGATCGGCATGCTGGCAAAAATCTTCTATAGATTTGAAAGGACCCCACTGATTGCGAACGGAAAGAATCGGCTCAATAGCTGTCATCCCAACATTCTTAATCGAAGCTAATCCAAAGCGAATGGCAGGTAAGTCTTTATCATCCTGTTTTTCTATAATAAAATTAGCCTGGCTTTTATTGATATCTGGAGGAAGTACCGAGATGCCTAAGCGACGGCATTCAGCAATAGCTGAGCGAACTTTGTCTGGTTGATGGGCGTAAGCATTAAGAAAAGCTGTCATATATTCAACAGGATAATTAGCTTTAAGATAAGCAGTTCGGTAAGCGACAAGGGCATAACTAACACTATGGGCTTTATTGAAAGCATAACCAGCAAAAGGTTCAATAAGGGTGAAGATTTTTTCAGCTAATTCGGCTGGTATTCCTCTTTTAACGGCTCGGGTAATAAAGTTTTGTTTTTCTTTTTTCATTACTTCAGGGATTTTTTTCCCCATAGCTTTGCGGAAAATGTCGGCTTCTCCTAAACTATAGCCGGCGAGGGCTTGAACAATAAGCAACACCTGCTCTTGATAAACAATAACACCATAAGTTTCTGCTAAAATTTCCTTAAGAGCTGGATGAACATAGTGGATTGGTTCAATACCATGCTTGGCGTTGATAAAGGTTGGAATATGTTCCATGGGTCCAGGGCGATAGAGAGCTATCATAGCTGCAATATCACCAAAGGTGGTTGGCTTTAATTCCTTAATGTAGCGACGCATACCAGCACTTTCTAACTGAAAAACACCTCCGGTCTCTCCTGAAGCTAAGAGTTCAAAAGTCTTAGGGTCATCCAGGGGAAGTTGAGATAAGTCTAAGGTTATGTTTCGGTTTTGGGCAATAATTTCTTTAGCTTTTGCCAGGATAGTAAGATTGACTAAACCTAAGAAATCCATCTTTAGAAGACCGAGGCGAGCCACATCCTCCATGGAAAATTGAGTCATCACTGTGGTCAGCTGATTACCTTTGCTGGCGCGTTGAAGGGGTAAGTATTGAGTCAAAGGTTCTTTAGAGATAACAATTCCAGCAGCATGAGTACTGACATGGCGAGCAATACCCTCTAAGCTACGAGCGGTATCTATTAAACGTTTGACAACCTCATCCTGTTGATAGCTGTTTTGAAGCTCTTGACTACTTTGCAAAGCTTTATCCAAAGTTATGCCTAATTCAGTGGGGATTAAGCGGGCAATTCGGTCAACATGACTATAAGGCATACCCAAAGCTCTGCCTACATCTCTAATAGCGGCTTTTGCACCTAATGTGCCGAAGGTAATAATCTGGGCAACGCGGTCACTACCGTATTTTTGAGTGACATAATTAATTACCTCGTCTCGGCGGTCGTCTTGAAAATCAAGGTCAATATCGGGTAACTCACGCCGTTCTACATTTAAAAAACGCTCAAAGACGAGTTTATGAGCTAAAGGGTCAATATCGGTGATGCCTAAACAAAATAAAACTAGACTGGCAGCGGCACTACCCCGAACACCAAAAAGAATGTTCTGTCTTCGGGCAAAAGAGATGATATCCCAAACAATAAGAAAATAATGAGCGAAATTCGTTTTTTTAATGACCTCAAGTTCATAAGTTAAACGCTGCTCTATCTCCGGGGATATCTGGGAATAGCGCTGTTTGGCTCCTTGCCAGCATAGTTCAGCCAGATATTCGTCGGCAGTTTTTCCTTCGGGGAGGTCCATTTGGGGGAAGTGGAGGGTATTAAATTCAAATTTAACTTGGCACATTTCAGCAATACGCATGGTGTTATCTATTGCTTGGGGCAAATCAGCAAATAGGGTTACCATTTCTTCAGGGCTCTTGAGGTAAAAGAAATCTCCCGCCATCTTCAATCGTTTTTCATCATAAACGGAAGTGTTCGTCTGAATACAGAGAAGAATTTCATGGATAGGAGCATCTTCTTTGTTGATATAATGGACATCATTGGTAGCTACTATAGGGATATTTAGTTTGGCTGATAAGGCTAATAGCCCTTGATTAATTTGTTCCAGCTCTGGAATAGGGTGTTTTTGAATTTCCAGATAAAAGTCATTAAAAGTTTCTTTATACCAAAGGGCTTCAGCGATAGCCTGGTCAGTCCGTCCTTCCAAAATTAGGCGGGGCAATTGTCCATGGGCACAGCCAGAAAGGACAATAAGCCCGTTACTATGTTCAGCCAAAAGTTCTTTATCTACTCTTGGTTTATAATAAAAGCCTTCCAGGTGAGCTTTGGTAACAAGCTGGATTAAATTGTGGTATCCCTGTTCATTTTTGGCAAGGAGAGTCAAATGATACGGATTCTTGTCACTAATATCACGACTATGGCGGGTTGTTTCAGCTACATAGATTTCACAGCCGAGAATAGGCTTTATACCGGCTTCAATAGCTGTAGCATAGAAATTAATGACACCGTATAAGGCTCCATGGTCGGTTATGGCTAAACTACGCATGCCTAATTCTTTAGCTTTGGTAATAAGTTGAGGGATTCGACACATGCCATCAAGGAGACTATACTCAGTGTGGACATGAAGATGAGTAAACATTTAATCTATTATAACAGGCTCTTAAGAGGGATGTGATTGGTTATTAAAAAGAATTTTCACCGTAAATATTCTTAATTAAAGAGGGTGGGTTGCGAATTACTTTATTAATTATTCAGTGGGCTTTTGTATTATGTTTGCCTCTTCTTCTGTTAGCTACCAATATTCGCTGGGTAGTTAATAGTCTCTGGGTTTATGAATATGGTTTTAATAAATATAACGTAAGTTTAACTACTGGTTTAGCTGACTTTGAGCTAAGAAAAACGGCAAAGCAATTAATGGATTACTTTAATTCCAGACGTGATACAGCTCAAGTAATTGTATTAAAAGAAGGAAAAGAAGTTGAGCTATTTACTGAGCGGGAGATTATTCATCTTCAGGATGTGAAGAATTTAGTTCAGTTCGGCTATCACTTTCAAATAAGCCTTCTGACTTTAATAGGGGTTTTTGTTTTATTATTAGTAGTAATTGGGAGGAAAAAAGGATGGCAGGTATTGGCGAAAAGTTTTTTGTGGGGTAGTGCTTTGACCTTTAGTTTATTAATAATTTTGGCTTTGATGGCTATTTTTCGGTTTGACCAACTGTTCTTGTTTTTTCATTGGATTAGCTTTCCTAACGAATACTGGATTCTCGACCCGGAACAACATTATTTAATTCGAATGTTCCCCCAAGGATTCTTCCAGGATGCAGCTCTATTTATCTTTGCCGTTACACTAATTGAAGCTTTCTTATTAGGTGGTATAGCTTTGGGCGGTTTGAAGCTATATAGGTGGTAACGATGCTTCTAAATACCACAGGTGCTACAAGTAGTTGCTGAGCAAGTGCCACAAGCACTACCAGTGCCAGCGATAGGATTGGTTTCCCCTTCAGCGTCTTTTGAGAAAGAAGCAAAACGGGAAAAAAGCCGTTGCCCTTGGGCACCACATCGTGGACAAGACCCACCTTCAGTGGCTTTACTCATCGGGAGTAGTAGCTCAAATTTAACCTTGCAATTGGGGCAAAAGTATTCATAAATAGGCATTTTTTAAAGTATAGTATTAACTTGGAATTTTCGTCAACACTTTTCTTCCTTTTTGTTAATATTTTACTGGTTTTAAAGAAAAAAGAGGCTAATTCCCCGGTTTATTTTGTTCTCTGATTGAACTTTTAGTTTAATAAAGGTTATACTTAGCTTAGATTTTATGTTGGGGGAATTTTGTGGAGGAGCTAGTAGGAAAAATTATCCTTTGGATTAAGGACAAAGTAGTTGCAGCTGGGAAAAAAGGTGTGGTGTTGGGAATGAGTGGTGGTGTTGATTCTTCGGTAACCGCGGTCTTATGCCAGCGGGCTTTTCCTGAAGCTACTTTAGGAGTAATTATGCCGTGCTATAGCGACAAGTTAGATGAAATGCATGCCCAGTTAGTGGCGAATAAATTTGGTATACCGGTAACTAAAATTGTCTTAGACGAAGTATTTGATACTTTACTTAAAGTGCTCCCAACCCCACCAGCGAGTTCCAAACAGCTGGCAGAAGCTAATCTAAAACCTAGGTTAAGAATGACTGTCCTTTACTATTTAGCTAATTGCCTTGACTATTTGGTAGTGGGTAGTAGCAATCGGAGTGAACTTTCTATTGGCTATTTTACTAAATACGGAGATGGTGGTGTTGACTTAATACCTTTAGGTAATTTAACGAAGAGTGAGGTTCGAGAGTTAGCTATTTATTTAGGAATTCCTCAAGAAATCATTGACAAACCACCTTCTGCTGGTCTTTGGGCGGGACAGACGGACGAAGGTGAATTAGGGTTAACCTATGCCCAGCTTGACCATTATCTTCGGACAGGGGAAGGGGAAGAAGCGATAAAAAAACGGATAAACTTCTTAATCACCAAAAATGCTCATAAACTATCGCCCCCCCCATCGCCTTTTTGGTGAGTGAAAGAAATTTTACTTATTGTGTAAGGAGAATAGTTTGGAGGGAAAAGATGGTTAGTGAAAAAGCGAAAGCGTTACAATTAGCCGTCGCCCAAATTGAAAAACAATTTGGGAAAGGAGCCGTTATGAAATTAGGTGAAGCCTCAGCCCGAATGGCGGTAGAAGCTATTCCAACGGGCTCTTTATCCTTAGACATAGCCTTGGGAATAGGAGGCGTACCACGGGGAAGGGTTACTGAAATTTTTGGTGCCGAAGCTTCTGGGAAAACTACTTTAGCTCAACATATAATAGCTGAAGCTCAAAAACTTGGTGGCATTGGTGCTTATATAGATGCTGAGCATAGTCTTGACCGGGATTATGCTGAAAGATGCGGTGTTAAGGTTGATGAGCTATGGATTGCTCAGCCAGATACGGGTGAGGAAGCTTTAGAAATTACTGAAACTTTGGTCCGGAGTGGAGCTATAGATGTAATAGTTATTGATAGTGTCGCTGCTCTGGTTCCTCGGGCTGAGATTGAAGGGGAGATGGGTGATGCTCATGTAGGTTTACAAGCGCGCCTGATGTCGCAGGCATTAAGAAAGTTGGTAGCTGCTATTGGCAGGTCAGGCACTGCTGTTATTTTCGTTAACCAACTTAGGGAGAAAGTTGGAGTTATTTTCGGGAGCCCCGAGGTTACTCCTGGTGGTAGAGCTTTAAAATTTTATAGCTCAGTAAGGATAGACCTGAGGCGTCTTGAGTCTATAAAGCAAGGTTCCCAGGTAGTCGGTACTCGGGTTCGGGCAAAGGTAGTCAAGAATAAGGTAGCACCACCTTTCCGATATGCAGAATTTGACATAATGTTTAATCGAGGTATCAGCAAAGAGGGTGAGCTTATTGATATTGGGGTTAAATTAGGCATTGTTAACAAAGCTGGAACTTTCTTTACTTACGGTGAAACTAAATTGGGTCAGGGTCGGGAAAATGCTAAAGAGTATTTGAGACAACATCCTGAATTAGCTTTGAAAATAGAACAGGAAATAAGGTCATCAACAGCTTTAGCTCAAGGTTTAATTATAGTGGAAGAAAGGGAGCCTTACGAATAAATTAAGAATAATTAGGGAAAAGAGTAATTTAGGGATGGTGGGTGAAATTAACGGTGAGGCTGGTTTTAGGGGCAATAAAGTAATATCAGGTGGGATTGAGGAACTCAAAGAAACTAATGTAGAAAAATGCTTTAAGGTAGCTTTACGTTACTTAAGTTACAGACCTCGAAGCGAAACTGAAATCAGACATCGGCTTTACCGTCGTGGTTTTGACATAGAGACGGTAGAAAAAACGATAACCAGACTGAAAAATAAAAAGTTAATTGATGATGTTGCTTTTGCTCGTTTCTGGGTAGAAAATAGACTTTTGTTTAAACCCAAAAGTCGCCAACTTTTAAGTCTTGAATTAAAGCAAAAAGGGATAGCTAAAGGAATAATAGATGAAGTCACCCAAGAAGCTGATGACAAATTTAGTGCTCTTAAAGTTGGACAAAAAAGAGCTCGTTGTTTAGCTAAATTAGATTACCGGGAATTTCGCTATCGTTTAGCTGATTATCTTAAACGTCGCGGATTTAACTCTGATATTATCAACTGGGTTGTAGAACATTTATGGCAAGAGAAGCAAGATGCCTTTTTATTTGACACTCCAAGTAGAGAAAGTTAATATTAAAAACAAAAACTGGAAAAACAGTTACTCTTATGACTTTATTTAGAAAAGTGAGGCGAGATAATGACTTCTTTAATATATATTGTAATTGGACTTTTATTTATCTTGGGCTGTGGTATTGGCTATTTAGCTCGACAATTAATAGCTAATGAACAACTTAAAGCCAAGCAGAGAGAAGCTGAAAATTTAATACGAGAAGCTACTGCCAAACATGAAGCTTTACTTAGAGAAGCTAGAGAAGAGACGAATCGGTTACGGGCTGCAGCCGAGGCGGAAGCTCGAGAACGTCGCTTCGAAATACAAAGATTAGAAAGACGCCTAACTCACAAAGAAGAGGCGTTGGAGCGTAAGTTAGAAGCCTTAGAACGCCGGGAGCAAAATTTAGCTACCAAAGAAAAGGAAATCCAAGCCATAAAAATCCAGTTAGAAGAAATACGCCAAAAACAGCTCCATCAGTTAGAGCTTATTTCTGGTCTATCAAGCGCTGAAGCTAAGCAACTTTTGTTGGAAAACCTTGAGGCAGAGATAAAGGAGGAAGTCTCAAGACGACTCAGAGAGTGGGAAGCTTGGCTAAAAGAAGAGGCTGATAGTAAAGCTCGTGAGATTTTAGCCACGGTGATTCAACGTTATGCTACTGAAGTAGTTTCCGAAACTACGGTTTCGGTTATCCCACTGCCTAGTGATGAAATGAAGGGAAGACTTATCGGTCGTGAAGGTCGCAATATTCGAGCTTTAGAGCAGGCTACTGGGGTTGACCTAATTATTGATGACACCCCGGAAACGGTAACTATTTCCAGCTTTGACCCGGTGCGTCGTGAAGTAGCCAGAATTGCCTTAAATAAACTTATTCTGGATGGGCGCATTCATCCAGCTCGGATTGAGGAGGTAGTGGAGAAGGCTAAAGAAGAAGTTCAAAAAATCATTTGGCACGAGGGTGAGCAGGCAGCTTATAAAGCAGGTGTCCATGGTCTCCATCCTGAATTGATTAAATTACTGGGTAAATTAAAGTTACGCACCAGCTATGGTCAGAATGTTTTACTTCATAGTCTTGAGGTTGCCCACTTTGCTGGAATGCTTGCTGCTGAAATCGGGGCGAATGTTTCCATAGCCAAAAAAGCTGGACTCCTTCATGATATTGGAAAAGCTGTTGACCATGAGGTGGAAGGCTCTCATGCTGTAATTGGTGCCAACCTGGTTCAGCAATGGGAAAAGTCGGTGGAAGTAGCTCAGGCAATTGCGGAACATCATGGAGAGATGTCAACCATGAGTGTCATGGGCTTTATTGTAGCTACAGCTGATGCTTTAAGTGGAGCCAGACCGGGAGCCCGGCGGGAAACTTTTGAGCAGTATTTGAAGCGCATTGAAGCCTTGGAAAATATCGCTAACAGCTTTCCTGGGGTAGAAAAAGCTTATGCTATTCAAGCCGGGCGGGAGGTGAGGATAATGGTAAAACCGGAGGAAGTGGATGATTTAGCTGCCATGAGATTGGTCCGAGATATTACTAAGAAGATAGAAGAAACTTTAGAATATCCAGGGCAGATAAAAGTTGTAGTGATTCGGGAGACCAGGGTAGTGGATTATGCTAAGTAAAGGGAGATAATTTTGCGAGTATTAATGATAGGTGACGTGGTGGGTAAGCCTGGCAGAAAAGCATTACAGAAGCTTGTGCCAGGCTTACGTTATGATTATGAAATTGACCTTGTCATTGCTAATGGAGAAAATGCCGCTGGAGGATTGGGAATTACTCCAGCAACTGCCGAAGAAATTTTAGCTTCAGGAGTTGATGTTATAACCACCGGGAATCACGTTTGGGCTCATAAAGAAATTATTTCCTATCTGGATAGTGCTACTCCAGTACTCCGACCACTTAATTTCCCCCCGGGAACCCCCGGGCGTGGTTATTTCTTAATAAAACAAGCTTTAGTAGTTAACCTTATGGGGCGAACTTTTATGGGCAATTTTGATTGTCCCTTTCGAGCTATTGACATTTTGTTAGCTAGTCCAGAAGCTCATGTCCCGGTTATAATTGTTGATTTTCATGCTGAAGCCACTTCGGAAAAAGTAGCTATGGGAAGATATTTAGATGGACGAGTTAGCGCTGTATTAGGTACCCATACTCATGTTGGCACTATTGATTTGTGTATACTACCTAAGGGTACAGCTTATGTTACAGATATAGGTATGGTTGGGCCTATGGACTCTGTTATCGGTGATGATATTGAAACCGTAATTCATAGTTTTCTTACTCGGTTGCCCCATCGTATTTCTGTAGCCAAAGGCAGGGTAATTTTTAATGCAGTAATAGTTGATGTCAACGATGTTACTGGAAAAGCAATTTCTATTACCCGGCTTCAACGGGAGGTAGATTAGTGAAAAACTTACTTTGTTCTTTAGTAAAGGTAATGATTAAATGAAAGCCGACCTTCATCTTCATACCACAGCCTCTGATGGACGTTTTACCCCAGAGGAGATTGTTTGTTTAGCCGTACGACTGGGAATTAATGTCATTAGTATTACTGACCATGATTCGGTGGCTGGAATTATTCCAGCCTTAGCTGCGGCGAAATCGTTTCCTGCGTTAACTGTTATTCCGGGCATTGAAATTAACGTCGATGTCCCCGGAAGTGAGGTACATATTCTTGGTTATTTCATTGATTATACTAATCAAGAGTTATGTTCGACTTTACATCGCTTGCGCACTTCGCGAGAGAGGCGAGCACAAACTATGATAGCCAAATTAGAAAATTTAGGTATGAAAATTGACTGGCAGCGAGTGCAAGAGTTAGCCAAAGGTGGTTCTATAGGCAGACCTCATATAGCTCAGGCTCTCCTAGAAAAAGGTTATGTTAGTTCTCTAACTGAAGCCTTTACCAAATATATAGGTAGAAATGGTCCAGCCTATGCTGAGCGGGAGAAAATTACCCCGATACAAGCCGTGGAACTTATTAAGAAAACTCAGGGCTTGCCGGTTTTAGCTCATCCTGCTGATATTCCTAATCTTGATCACTTCTTACCAGAACTTATCAGTGCTGGCTTGGTTGGGATAGAAGTATGGTATGATGGCTATTCCTCTGAGATAATCAGTTGGCTACAGAGTATAGCTTTCAAATATAATCTGATCGTCACGGGTGGTAGTGATTATCACGGTTTTGGTGATGTTCCAGAAACTAAGCTCGGAGAGCCACCAATACCAGTTTGGGCAATAGCGCAACTTTTTAATTTATCTGGAAAGGCGGTAGACTTTGTTAAATAAGCTGAACTTTTTAAAAATAAGTCTTAAATAAAGAGAAAGGAGTCAAAAATGTTTCATACTCCTTTATTTTTCATAATTTTTTGGTTCTTGTTTTTTATTGCCTTTGGTCTTTTTATCTACAGAGCATATCAGCTTTTTTCTTGGGTACGTTTAGGTACTTATGAAAACCGATTTGATAGACTCATGAGAAGATTCATAAACATGGTTGGTCGGGTTTTTCTTCAGGTTTGTTCTTTGAGAAGTGTTTCTAAAAAAGATTTAGCTGGTATTGGACATGCCTTTATTTTCTGGGGATTTCTGGCCTTTCTGCTTAATTATCTCCTTTACATTTTTATTGGTGATGGTCTTGGGCTATCGGAATTAATCCGGGATATTACTTTCTTCCGATATTTTTCATTAATAGTTGATATTGCCGGTGTTTTGGTGGCTTTAGCTATAATCTGGGCAGCTATTAGACGGTATATTCTAAAGCCAAAAAGATTAGAGCCGACAGCGGAAGCAGCCATTATCTTAGTTTTAATTTTTTCTCTAATGCTGGCTCATTTTGCTATAGAAGGATTTCACATCAATGTTACTGAAGACCCTCTGGCTAGGTGGACGCCAATAGGTTTAGCTTTTGCTAATTTCTTTAAAGGGATAGGTTTGGGACAAAAAATACAAGAAGTTCTCTATCAAGTTACCTGGTGGATTCATTATCTGATTATTATCGGATTTCTGGTTTTTATACTTTACTCTAAGCATTTGCATATTATGGTTTCCCCAATAAATATTTTCTTTAGTTCTTTGCGTCCTAAAGGTGCTTTGGTTCCTATTGACCTGGAAAAGGCTGAAACTTATGGGGTAAGTCGAATTGAGCAATTTACTTGGAAACAGCTCCTCGATCTCTATGCCTGTACTCAATGTGGGCGGTGTCAGGATAATTGTCCAGCTTATGTTACGGGCAAACCTCTCAATCCTAAAGAGGTAATTCTTGATCTTAAAGAATATTTATTAGCAGAAGGTCCAGCGTTACTAACAGCTAAGACAGCCGCTCCCTCTCGGAATCTGATTGGGGATGTGATAACTGAAGAAGTTCTTTGGTCGTGTACCACTTGCCGAGCTTGTCAAGAGCAATGTCCAGCTCTGATTGAGCATATTGACAAGATTATTGATATGCGTCGCAGTCTGGTCTTGGAACAAGCTAAAATGCCCGAAACTGCTGAAGCTATTCTTAAATGTATTGAAGCTAGAGGTCATACTTGTCGAGGTACTACTGCTACCAGAACTGACTGGATAAAGGGTTTGAATATTAAACTTCTTTCTGAAGATAGTGAAGTAGATTTAGTGTATTGGGTTGGTTGTGCTGCTGCGCTTGAAGAAAGAAATATGAAAGTGGCGGTGGCTATGGCTAAAATTTTACAGGCGGCTGGGATTAAATTTGGTATCCTTGGTCCTGAGGAGACTTGCTGCGGTGAACCAGCCCGAAGAATAGGTAATGAATATCTTTTCCAGCTTTACGCCCAAAAAAATATCGAAATTTTAAAAAACTATAATGTAAAAAAATTAGTTACTTCTTGTCCTCATTGTTTTAATACCCTTAAAAAAGAATATCCTCAATTCGGTGGGGAGTTTGAAGTCGTTCATCATTCTGAATTCATTGCCTGGTTGATTAAGGAAGGTAAAATCAAACCGGCGACAATTCTGGGGAAGAAGGTAACCTATCATGATTCCTGTTATTTGGGTCGGTATAACGACATTTATGAGCCACCAAGACAAATTATAAAAGTTACTTCAGGAATTAAACCTTTGGAAATGGAAAGGAATCGGCGGACTGGTTTTTGTTGTGGGGGCGGTGGTGGGCGCTTCTGGATGGAGGAGAGAATTGGCAAAAGGATAAGTGAAGAAAGAATTGAAGAGGTGATAAAAACTGGGGCTGAAATAGTAGCCACCGCTTGCCCTTATTGTCTTCAAATGTTTGAAGATGCTATAAAAGCTAAAGAATCTCAGGAGTCGCTAAAAGCTTTAGACATTGTTGAATTGGTATTAGAAGTTGTTAAAAAATAAGTTTATACCTCCTAAGGGGGTAATGGGAATAAACCATTTAAGGCTATTGGGAGGTAAAGAGTGAGTTTCTGGGATTTAAAGGCATTAAAGCTGGAGGAGTTTCGTCCTGGGATTAAAAGCCAGGTGGTATCTGGAGCAAATCTAACCATGGCTTTTATGGAAATAGTTGCTGAGAAGGAAGGGGTTCTTCACGATCATCCCTTTGACCAGTGTGGGATAGTCGTGGAGGGGGAAATAGAGATGTTGATCGGGGAAGAAAAGAAACTACTTAAACCAATGGAGGTTTATTTCATCCCAGCGGGGGTAAGCCATAACTGGAAGACTCTAACTTCTTCAGCTAAGATTGTGGATATAGTAGTTAAACAAAGTTAATTCTTTTTACTGGCTTTCTTTATAGCTTCTAACAAGTATGGCATCGAGTAACCTCCTTACCTTGTTGTTAAAGGTCAGGATGCTATAATTACCCAAAGGGTGAAAATTTAAGTCCGTCTAAAGAATTTTCTCTACCAAAAGGTTAGATACATTCCGAGAGGGGTTTGAGCTTTGTCAATCCTGATTGTTTTCCTCGTTGTAGGTTTTGGGGAGACAATTGGACAGGTGAGCAAGCTTATAATACGAATAGTGAACAAAAGGTTTTTCATAAGTCTCTCAAAGTAGTAAACACTAATCTAATGCCCAAAAGTAAAAGAATTACCCCTGAGGCGCGTCGCAAGACTTCTAAGAGGAGCTGACTCTTGAATAGTTTGGGAACCACACCGCTAAATGGTCCAAGAATTATTAAGGGAGTTAATATGGGTGCACCAAGTCCAAAAGAAAGACCACATAGGGCTCCAAGGGGGATATTTCTAAGGGTAAAGGCAATATAAGTCAAAATGCCTATGAAGGGAGCACAATAAGGGGCAATACCAATTAGAAAGCCTAATACTCCCATAGAGAGAACACTGTTTTTAGTGTATATTTACCTAAATAGCGGCACCAATGAAGATGAGGATTGTGTCCTGTTATAATGAGAAACCCTAAGAGGAGAATAAAAGCTCCTGTACTAAGCTGAACCCAAGAAATAAATGTTTCTCCTCGAAAATGAGTTAAAAAAACCATGCTGAGTCCTCCGGCTAAAGCGCTTAAGAGGGTATAAGCAAGAAGTCGAGCCAATGAGAAAACCAGAGCAGCTTTAAATCCTCCTTGCCATCCCTCCACTGTACCAGTAATATAAAGCAATAACAGTGGGGCGCAGGAAAGCATACACTGACTTATCCCTAAAGTTAGTCCGGTAATGAATAGTGCTACCAGGGTTTCAATCAAATTCCCTCTCTCCCTACCCTTTGGCTATTGTGGAACTTATTTTATTCGTCCTACAGGCATGATGTATAATGGCTCTTCGTCTCGGGGCAGGTGGAGGATAGCTTTGACCTGGTCATCATAGAAAGCCCCAACGACCATGGTTCCAAGTCCGAGGGCAGTTGCCTGAAGATAGACATTCTGCGCAGCATGCCCCACCTCCATATGCACATATCTTATCCCCCTCTCTCCATAGCGTTTGGTAGTTCGTTCATAAAATGCTGTAAACACAATGTTAATCGCTGCTTCTCTTACCCAATTTTGCCCCAGAGCTGCCACGGCTAACTCTTTCCTCAAATCTCCACTAATTAACCTTTTTAACTGATGCTTTCCTGGGTCATACCTGTAAACACCAGGTATTAGACCTTCTACATCTCCTACTATTAGATAAGTTTCAAGGGGATACGTGCCTCCTGCTGAAGGAGCTGTTCTCAGTCCTCTTGGGTCAGTGATTCCTTGAGCTGCCCAAAGAAGCTGTGATACCTCGTGAAGAGTAAGCGGTTTGCCCGTATAATCCCTGATTGACCTTCGCTTAAGCAAAGTTTCTTCAAGGGAGACATCGCTCTTCAGTCTTGGCTGGGGAAGCTTTAGCTCAACCTGAGCAGGTAACTGAGGTAATGGGGGCTTCTTTGCCGGTACACAGCCCGGCAATAGTAAAATTCCCAACATTGACACTACTATTGCCATCAGGACTTTGTCCAATATTCTCTCTCCCTGGGGAAAACTTTTTAGTTTTACTATTCCTTTCTCTTTCTATCATAAGTCAAAATTTAACCTAAGTAAAAAAACGTGGACGGGGGACTGGGATTATATCTGTTTTCTGGTCGAGCAAGACTCTCTAATGTCTCAAAGTAAGCTGTGACTATAATAGTCTTTTTTCACCTTCTATTGTTTTAATATAAGTTATATCCTGGGTTACTTCCATACAACCAAGGTATTTACCATTGCTGTCTCTAACGGCAAAATATCGAATATAGACTTTTCTACCTTTATGATCTATCCAGAATTCAGCTACATCCCGCTTACCACTCTTAAAATCATTTAAAATCTGGTTTACTAAATGGATGCTCTTTTGGGGATGACATTGCTGGACAGTCCTGCCAATAATGGCTCTGCTCCGGGGAAAAATCTTATAGACTCGTTCTTTACTAAAATACCTTACAATATCTTCATTATCTATAAAAGTAATTTCGAAAGGCAGAGTATCTAACATAACTGCCAGTACCTCCAGGGGCACATTGTAGATAAGGGGTTTAATAGCTTCTGTCTCCAGTTCTTCCACCATTAAAATATATTTCTGGTGAGTCCCCTCACCCATCTCCTCCTCAATCTTCTCAAACTCGATTACAAGTTGTTCCGTATCTTGGGATGATAAGACTTTTTTACCGGCGGGGTAGAGGATATCGTCTTCTTTCCAGATATGGTCTTTAATAAGCTCGATATAAGCCATAGACGGTTTCACTAATCCTTCTCCATCTTTTTTGTCAATACTGGTCTTCATTTCCAGCAAAAGTTGTCTTCCCCGCTCATGTTCCATAAGCATTACTCCTATTGGACCACCGGCTTTCGGTATCCCTTTCCTCTCTAAAATAGGGAAAAGAACTTTTTCTTCTTTTTGATGATGGCATTTATCAGTAAAATTGAGGAAAAAATCTAAAATCTGTGCTAGCCGACTGAAGTCTCCTCTACCCTCTTTAGCATTCTTTACTTCCTTTTCTAAAATAAATAACATTTTCTCTATCAACCGATGCTCGTGGTCTAATATCTCAATCCAGTTTTTTTCCATTTTTACCTCCAAATGGATAATGAATATTGAATTTGTTGGAATTATAACACAAGTAATTTATGCCTTGAATTTATTTTTCCAGGAGCAACCTCTTGACGGGTCGTCTATAATTAGATGAACAAAGATGCTCAGGTTATTATTTAAATTTGTCTTCCACTAATTATTTTTAGGGGGCTTTCATGAAGTTAGGCATTGATATTGGTTCAGTCAGTGCTAAGGTGGTAGTGATGGAGGCTAAGAATAATGTGATAGAGACGCACTATGTTCGCACCAAGGGACAGCCGGTAGAGACAGTTTTAACTATTTTGGAGGAGGTGGTAACAAAATATCCAAACGATTTTGAGGTTGTGGCAGCTACTGGCACTGGAGGCAAATTAATTGCTGAACTTTTGGGAGCCCAATTTATTAATGAGATCATTGCTCAAGCTACTGGCACTGGCTACTTTTACCCTGAGGTAAGGACCATTATCGAAATTGGTGGCGAGGATTCCAAGCTCATTTTTGTGGAAAATAACAATCCTAAGGGATTACCTCAAGTGGTTGATTTTGCTGTCAATACCATTTGTGCTGCTGGCACTGGTTCTTTTTTAGATCAACAAGCTTCAAGAATGGGTATTCCTATTGAACAATTTGGTGAAGTAGCCCTTAAATCAGTTCACCCGCCCCGGATTGCTGGGCGCTGTAGTGTTTTTGCTAAGACAGACATGATTCATTTACAGCAAATTGGCACCCCGGTACATGATATTATTGCTGGTTTGTGCTTTGCTATGGTAAGGAATTTTATGGCTAATGTTGTTCGAAGCCGTCAATTAACTAAACCAATCTGTTTTCAAGGGGGTGTAGCCGCCAATAAAGGCATCAAACGAGCTATTTTGGAAATAATGCAACTAAAAGAAGACGAGCTCATTGTGCCAACTTATTTTGCCTTTATGGGGGCAATTGGGGCAGTTCTTATAGCTAGTGAAAAAAATTTAGATAACACAGAAAGAGTGAAATTAAATCTCAATCAAATTCGAGAATATGTGAGCCAACGGAAATACGAATTTGTTAGTCTACCTCCCCTTAAGGGCGATGATTATCCAATATGTATTGAGCCAAGTTCAATTCCTCAAGAGGAAAAGGTTGAGGCTTATGTAGGGGTAGATGTAGGTTCAATAAGCACCAATGTAGTAGTTATCGATAGAAAAGGAAATGTTTTAGCGCGGCGTTACTTAATGACTGCCGGTAGACCTATTGAGGCAGTTAAAAAGGGACTTTATGAAGTTGGTCAGGAAGTTGGAGAAAGAATCGTGGTTAAGGGTGCTGGTTCTACTGGTTCCGGACGATATATGACAGGGGAATTTTTTGGTGCTGATGTGATTCGGAATGAGATTACCAGCCATGCTAAAGCCGCTGCTTTTATGTACCCTGCGGTTGACACTATTTTCGAAATTGGTGGTCAAGATGCCAAATATATTAGCCTGGAAAATGGCACCATTGTCGATTTTGCCATGAATAAGGTGTGTGCTGCTGGGACTGGTTCTTTTCTTGAGGAGCAAGCTGAGAAGTTATCGGTTAAGATTGATAAAGAGTTTGGAGCTATGGCATTAGCTTCGAACCAGCCTCTGGACCTGGGCGAGCGCTGTACTGTTTTTATGGAGTCCCAGCTTAATTTCTATAAACAAAAAGGAGCTAAAAAAGAAGATTTGCTGGGTGGTTTAGCTTACTCTATTGTCAAGAACTATTTAACTAAAGTAGTTGAGGACCGTCGGATTGGCACTGAAATACTCTTCCAAGGGGGTGTGGCTTATAACCGAGGAGTTAAAGCTGCTTTTGAAAGTGTTTTAGGTAAGAAAGTAAAGGTGCCGCCCCATCACGATATTCTTGGAGCTATTGGCGTTGCCTTGTTAGCTATGGAGGAAATGGATAGGAAAGGTGGTAAAACTCGGTTTCGGGGTTTTGATCTAAGGGATAGAAAATATGAACTTTCCTCTTTTGAATGTCAAGAGTGTCCTAATCACTGTGAAATTAATAAAGTTACCTTTGACACTGATGCCCCTTTGTTTTATGGTTCCCGATGTGGGAAATATGATAGTGCTAAGAAAAAGCAGCAGCGGGAATCTTTAAAAATTCCTCGGCTTTTTGACGAGCGTTACCATGCTTTAATGAAGGCTTATCCCAAAGATAATCCTGATTCTCCCAATGGCAAAAGGATAGGAATTCCCCGGGCTTTGTTCTTCCATGAACTTTTTCCTTTATGGAAAGCCTTTTTTACCGAATTAGGATTTCAGGTAGTTGTTTCTGACCCGACTAACCGTAGTATTATTCGCAAAGGCGTTGAGAATGTTGTTGAGGAGCCCTGCTTCCCCATAAAAGTGGCTCATGGACATGTGCTGAATTTGTTGGAAAAGGACATTGATTTTTTGTTTCTCCCAGTTCAGTGCACTATGGAGAAATTGAGTGACGATTTTGAAAAAGCCTGGAATTGTCCTCTAACTCAGAGCTTTCCTTTCTTAATTTATAGTTCGGAACGCATCAAAGAAGCTCTCAATTCAAGAAAAAGCCTGAAAGTACTCAATCCAGTTTTCCATGCTGACCGGGGGCAAGAGTGGGTGAAGAAAATTTTATCCAGGTTAGCTCGGGAAATAGGTGTGTCTGATAAGAGTTTGGTGGAGAAAGCTATTCAGGTAGGTTTTGATGCTTTAGATTCGTTTAACACCTGGCAACAAAAACGAGGTCGTGAAATTTTAGCTCAATTAAAGCCTGATGATAAGGCTATTGTTATTATTAGCCGGCCTTATAGTGCTTGTGACCCGGGAGTAACTCTGAATTTGCCTGAGAAGTTACGGGATCTGGGAGCCTTAGCTATTCCCTTAGATTTTTTGCCCCTGAAAGATTTTGCTAAAGAGGTTGCTTCAGTTCATCCTAATATGTACTGGAAAGCCGGACAGAAAATGTTAACCGCTGCCGAAATGATCGCTAATGATCCTCGGTTGTTTGGGCTATTCTTAACTAACTTCGGTTGTGGACCTGACTCTTATTTACTAAAGTTTTTCAGCAAAATGACTGAAGGCAAACCTTTTCTCACCATAGAAATCGACGAACATTCAGCTGATACTGGGATCATTACTCGTTGCGAAGCTTTTTTGGATACTATTCGCCAGGCCAAAACTCGAGGGACGAGGAAGCCGCTTCCTGTTTATAGTTTTGTTTCTCCTTATACCAATGGCAGAACTATTTATATTCCGTATATGTTAGACCATGGTTATGTGTTAGCTGCGGCTATGAGACATTGTGGCACTCAGGCTGAAGCTCTTCCGCCATCCGATGAGCTTACTCTGGAACTGGGAAGAAGATATACTAGTGGCAAGGAATGTTATCCTACTATCATTACTACTGGTGATATTGTTAAAAAGGCACTTTCCCCTGATTTTGAGCCAGAGAGGAGTGCTTTTTTCATGCCTGGTGCCAGGGGACCATGTCGCTTTGGGCAATATAATAAACTCCATCGCCTTGTCTTAGACGAGTTGGGACTAAATCAGGTACCTATTGTTGTCTTTGACCAGACTAAAGATTTCCATCGTCATATGGCTACCTTAGGTCGAAAGTTTCGGTTATTGAGCTGGCGAGCATTTACTATCCTTGACTTAATGCACAAAATAGTTTTGGAGAGACGTCCTTATGAAGTTAATAAAGGGGAAACTGATTTGGTTTATTTAGAATGGTTAGAGTTGTTAATAAAGTTAGTGGAGCGAGGTGGGGACGGTTTTGACGAATTTAGCCAACGGGTTAGAGGTGCTTTTGAAGCTATAAAGATTGATAAAAGTATTACAAAACCTAAAATTGGTATAGTAGGTGAAATTTTTGTTCGGAGTAACCCCTTTGCCAATGACTTTGTTATTCGTAAGCTGGAAGCCTTGGGGGCTCAATGTTCATTACCCCCCCTTGAAGAGTGGTTAGATTATATTGATTATCAGCGGAAGCGACGCTTTTGGCTTGGTGTTGAAGGGACTTGGAAAGATTACCTTAAACAGAAGCTAACCGAGTTTGTTCAAGAAAGGGAAGCTGAAAAAATACGAAAATACTTCGATGGTTTTTTGGAGCACTTTGCCCGGGAATTACCTACTTCTGAAATTATAAAGCGAGGTTGTGCTTATTTGAGTCGTGAAATAGAAGGGGAAGCCATTTTAAGTATGGGTCGGGCTGTAGAATATGCGGAACATGGTTTTAATGGGGTAGTCAACATATTACCTTTTGGTTGTATGCCTGGGATTACCACCAGTGCTCTCCTCCACCAATTCCGTGCCCAGCATGGTTTACCTGTATTTAACTTAGTTGTTGACGGCACTAAAGACCCCGGTTTGGATATCCGCCTTGAAGCCTTTTACTACCAGTGTTGTGAACACATGCACCGTCATCGCTTAAGACGTTAGGTTAAACATAATTAAACTTCGTTAAGCTACCGAATGTCATGAACTTTTTAGTATAAAATTATCCCTAGTTTTCTGATTTGGGTATTTTGGTAATGCAATCTGATTAGGGCATAAAAAATAGTAGTTCCCTCTTTGCTTTTTTCAGCCTTCGATGATTGCTTTAGTGCTTGGGATTTTGTTGGCGAGGCGCTTGTCAATTCGAGTGGCTGTGTCTAGGGCTCGGGCTAAGGCTTTGAAAAGTGCTTCTGCTTTATGATGGTCATTGATGCCACTTAAGACTTTGGCATGAAGGTTAAGCTTGGCTTCTGAGGCAAAGGAAACAAGAAAGTGGCGAATAAGGTCAGTATTTAATTCGCCAATATTAGTATCAGTGAAGGAAGTCTCAATTACAGTATATCCTCTACCACTGATGTCCAAGGCTACCAGGGCTAAAGCATCGTCCATAGGCACTATAGCTTGAGCCATTCGGATAATTCCTTGCTTTTCTCCGAGAGCCTGATTAAAAGCTTTACCTAAAGCAATAGCTACATCCTCTACTACATGATGCTGGTCATTACCCGTAGCGGATAACTTTATATCAAATACGCCATGCTGAGCTAACTGGGCTAAAAGGTGGTCAAACATTCTGATGCCCGTAGTAATAGTAAACTCAGCCTTGCCATCAAGGTTTAGTTCTACCTTGACGGTAGTTTCCTTAGTCTCTCTAACTACTGAGGCTTTTCTTTGTATGATTTTTATTCCCTTCCGACTCTTTAAAAATAAGTTTAGCTTCTTAGGACGGGTTACTCTCCGTGTTAGATTAGCATATCTCTTTTAGCGCTGCAATAAGGGCATCGGTATCTTCGGGTTTACCCACAGTAATGCGAAGACAATCTTTAAGTTCTGGGGTCTCAAAATAACGGATAAATATCCCTCGTTGCCGGAGTTGTTGATAAATATTTTTAGCCTTATCCCCATCAACCCGACACAGAATGAAATTACCCCTGGAAGGATATGGGCTTAACCCTTTAACTTTCTCTTTTAATAAATGAAAAAGTCGTTCTCTTTCGGCTATTATTTTTTGGATAGTCTCTTTGAGATAGTTTATGTCTTTTAGGGATTGGAGGGCGGCTATTTGAGCGGCGATGTTAACATTATAGGGTTGTTTTATCTTCATTAGATAATCGGCGATGATTTTGGGGAAAATACCGTAACCAATGCGTAAGCCAGCTAAGCCTGCCCACTTACTGAAAGTACGTAACACTATGAGATTGGGATATCGGGGAATTAAAGGAATCAGGGTTGTCCCGCTAAATTCAGAATAGGCTTCGTCTATTACTACTATAAGTCCAGTATTAAGGAGCTCGATTATTTCTGATTCAGTAGCAATATTACCAGTAGGATTGTTAGGGGAGGCAATAAAAATAACTTTTGTTTTTTTATCAATAGCTTTTTTTATAGCTGGGATATTAAGACTAAAGTCAGATTGACGGGAAACATGGATCACTTTACCGCCACAGACTTCAGTGCTAAAGGGATACATACCAAAGGTTGGGGGACAATTAATTACTTTATCTCCGGGCTGAAGAAAAAGGCGGAGAACAAGGTCAATAAGTTCATCGCTTCCGCTCCCGGCAATA
This sequence comes from Dehalococcoidia bacterium, assembly GCA_042408205.1. Taxonomy (GTDB): domain Bacteria; phylum Chloroflexota; class Dehalococcoidia; order GIF9; family DYGU01; genus JBHOQK01. The sequence goes on from JBHOQK010000009.1 coordinate 47,553, forward strand.
ATATGCTCGGAGCCTAAACCAATATATTTTGATAAAGCCTCTCTTAATTCTCTTTGTTGTGGGTCAGGATATATATGGTAATAGGAATAATCCGATAAAGCTGTCAAAACTCTCGGAGAACACCCATAAGGGTTTTCATTGCCGTCAAGCTTGATAACTTTTTCTACTGGAATCCCGGTGTCCTGAGCCAAAATCTCTACTGGTTCAATAGGTATATAAGCTTTCATCTTGACAAGTTCAGGTCTGATTAACTTTTGGATGTCCCTCGGAGAAGTCATTTGCTTTTTTCTCTCTGGGTTAATCTGGTTTTGATAGATTTAGCATGATAGGACAGCCCTTCAGCATTAGCTATGGTTATGGCAGCTTGGCCTATTTTTTTTAAAGTGATTTTGTTTAAGGAGATAAGGTTGGTCGCTTTGAGAAAGTCCTTGACCCCCAAAGGGGAACTAAACCGGGCGCTACCTCCCGTGGGTAATACATGGCTCGGTCCAGCAACATAGTCTCCTATGGCTACGGGAGAATTTTTGCCGATAAGAATACAACCAACGTTAGTAATTCGGTTAATATATTTTTTAGCGTTTTTTACCATCAAGGACAAATGTTCGGGAGCAAACAAATTGACCAGTTCTATAGCTTCATTGATGTTATTTACTACCACTATTAAGCCTTTACTTAAAGCCTGAAAAGCAACCGATTGCGGGCTCAATTTATTTACTTCAGCATTAATTTGGGCAGTTACTTTATCCGCTAATTGGGGTGAAGGGGTAATCAAAATTGCCCAAGCCAAAGGGTCATGTTCTGCTTGGGCTAATAAGTCCAAGGCGCATAAATATGGGTCAGCGGTATTATCAGCTACAATCACTATTTCGCTGGGTCCATAAAGTCCGTCAATATCTACTGTACCATAGACTTTCTTTTTGGCTAAGACGACGAAAATATTGCCTGGACCACAGATTTTATCTACTTTTGGGATTGTTTTAGTGCCGAAAGCCAAGGCAGCTATGGCTTGAGCCCCCCCAATCTTAAAAATACGCCTTACTCCAGCTATATGTCCAGCTATTAATGTTGGTTCTGGAATAGAGCCATCGGCTTTTGGTGGTGTAGTCATAATTATTTCCCCCACGCCAGCGACATTAGCCGGAATGGCAGTCATTAATACTGTGGATGGGTAAGCAGTGATACCTCCAGGAATATAGATACCAACTCTCTCTAAAGGTCGAATCTGGTGAGTTAAACCACCTTGGCTAAAACTTCTTTCATATTTTGGCTGACATTTTAGATGAAAAGCTCGAATCCTTTCGGCAGCTAATTTCAAAGCTAAAACTAACTCTTTATCTACTTTTTGATAAGACGCCTCAATTTCTTCTTGACTAACCTCGAGGGAGTTAAGCTTAACCCCATCCAGCTTTTCGGTGTAGTCAAAAAGAGCTTCATCACCTTTATCTCGGACGTCGGTGATGATGCGCTCCACCAATTGGTCTGGGGTTAGTTCTTCACCAAAAACATTTTTAATCTTAGCTTTGGATTCTGCTGAGAGATTTATTTCTGGAAATGTCTGCCGGATTAGCAAAGGTTTGGCATTATTAAAGCCGGTTATTCTTTTCATGACTAATTCCCCTTCGCTTGACGGAAAAGATTGATAAGATAATTAATTCGGTCTCTTTTTAATGGGGATTTGGGAATTATTTTATTGCCAATAAGACAAGCTGTAGAGAAGAAGAGAACCTCCAGAATTTTTAAATTATGTTTAGCTAAAGTCTCGCCGGTTTGGGTATTTTCTATAAGTAAGTCGGCATCTTCAGGCAAAAAGCCTTCACTGGCTCCCCAGGTTGGAATTAGCCGATATGGGCTAAGGTGATTATCTCTAACATATTTATCGGCAATGTTTATATATTCTGAGGCAACTCTTAATGGGGATAATTTATTAGAGTTTAGGAGTTGTCTTAGTTCAGTAATAGTGTTTACTGGCAAGTCCTGGCTGATTGCAGCAACAATTTTTACTTCTCCGAAATTAAACGGGAAGTGTTCTATTACTGGACTTGATGGGAATTGATAGAGGTGGTCAAGGAGCCAGTCTTTACCCGTAATTGCCAGATCAAAGTTACCATTAGCTACTTGGAGGGGCATATCTTGAGGACGGATAACCTTAGCTTTAATCCAGTCCAGGTCAAAAACAGGGCGGGGACTTATTATTTCGCTGGAATAACCAGTAACTCGGAGTCCGACTTTATTCAGGAGTTCGGCGGTTGGTTTTTGTTGGTGACCGTCAGGTAATGCCAGATAAACTAAGTTTTCCTCAGTGGGTAACACAAGGCTCACAGGTGTCTCGACTTTGGCGGAGAAGGGCGGTTCGGATATTTCTCTAGCTACGGAACTGAGGCGACTTATAATCTCGCTCATATTTTTCATTTTCCAATTCCGTTCATTGGCGATAAGGACGGCACTGGTGGAAAGTAATTTCTTCAATGGATGTAACGCTTGAGCCTTAAGTTCGGCTTCGTCTCTTTTCCAGACGATTATTAAGTCGGCAGTTTCTGGGGGATAGGCTTCGGCATTTCCCCAAACTGGGAAGATCCGGAAGTACCTTAATCTTAAACTTAAGGCAAAAGCTTCAGCTAAATTAGGATATTCACTTACTATTCGCCAATTATTGCTTTCTTTTAGCAATTGGCTCAAGCTGGATGGTCCTCCATAGATACTTGCTGCTGCATAGAGATTACCCTTACCATAATTTAACTCCATTATTTTCACTAAATTGCTCTTTGGATATTTAGCTAAGAGTTCCTCAACCCAGTCTAGTCCACATATACCCAGGTCATAATTACCTACAGAAACCTGAATAGGTATGTCTTTTTCGTGAAATACCTTTGCGAAAAGGTGAGGTAATTGGCTGGATTGAAGGCGATAAAGCCTATTTAAGCTTTGGTACTCGTCTAATCCCAGTTTTGCTTTAGTAACCAAGCTGGCGGTGCTAAGGAAAAGCCTGCCTTTAGGCAGAGCTATTTTTATTGCTTCTGGGGGGGTCTTTGATTTTGCTGGGAAATTAGAGTTTTCTATAAATTGAAGATTTTTGGGGACATTCATATAGTTATCTTGAGCTTGGAACCACAAATTTTATATAAATCCTCCAATTAGACCGAGAACTTCAGTAGGCGAAGTAGCTTTTTTAGTTTGATTTTTGCTTCGGTCAAAGACAAGATACACCGGTGGTTCTTCCTCGCTTAGGGTAATTACCCAACGCCAGGAAGTAACTTCTTCCTCGCCGAAGTTAAGTTCAGCTATAAAACCTGCTTGACGAATAGTTTGAGCTAAATAAAAGCAAGCTTTAACTCCTTCGGCTGTCTTTGTTTTCCCTTGGATTAAAACCCCTTGTTCTGCTTTATCTCCCAAAGTCAAGGGCAATAAAGTTATTAATGGATCGACATATAAAGCGAAACCGCAGGCAGGGACGTTCCCACCTCCCAGAAGGGGAATTAAATCATTATATCTTCCCCCACCACCTATTTTCTTTCCGTTGATTAAAAATTCAAAACAAACACCAGTATAATACTCAAAACCAAGCCAAGATTTAAGGTTAACCTCGTATTTATAATTAAGCGCATCTAATAACTCGGTAACTTCAATAAAATTATCTAAATTAATCCTAAGATTGACTGGTGCTGAAGGATAAAGAGCTTTTATATTTTTAAGAAAACTGCTTGACTTTCCTTGTAATTGCAAAAGCTGGAGGGTAAATTCTGGCAAAGGAGATTTTGTTTCCATAAACACTTGCCAATTACCTTCCAGGATTTGATTTAAAGCCTTAGCTTCCTCTTCAGGTCCAAGATTAAGTTCTTTAAGCAAAGCTTTTACAACCCCAGCGTGGGACAAGCTAATTCTACTATTGCTAAAGCCGAGGTTGTGTAGAATTTGAGTTGCCAGTAGTATTATTTCCACATCTGCCATAGGCTCGTTGCTGCCTAAAAACTCGGCGCCGCATTGCCATCTCTCTCTATTGTCAGTGCCAGTTGCCTCAAAAGTAAAAACATTAGTCACATAATAGAGACGAGCTAATTTCTGTCCGTACAAATTATTGATAAACAGTCTGGCTAAAGGAATAGTACCATCGGGTTTGAGCACTACTCTTTCTCCACTCCACCCATCCCAGTCAAGAAAGGAATAGACTTTGCTAAGTAAGCTTGGGGTAAGGGTACCAGTAGCGGTGAAAAGGTGAAGATATTCCAGGGATGGTGTTCTTACTTCTTGGTAACCCCAGTTTCGACAACAGCTTCTGAATACATCTTCAATAAGGCGGAAACGTCGCATTTCTTCAGGCAATATATCTTTAGTTCCTTTGTAATTTCGGCTATCCATTCCATTGCCATTCTACCTCAAATACTTTCCCCCTTCAATCCTAAATTAGTTTGCCATAGGTAATGGCTTCAATTATAATTGGTGTGGGGAGTGTGAAGTGGTTATTAGGCTGTTAGGCTTTTTGCGCTTAGCTATTTTTTTAATTTTATTAATTAGTGTTTTCTTATCTCTAAACACTAAGGCTGTTAGTTCAACTGTAGTGGTTTTGCGTGTAGAAGGGAATATTGTGCCTGTAGTTAACGATTATATTCACCGGGGACTTGATCAAGCTGAGGCTAAAGGGGCTGCTGTGGTCATTATTGAACTTAATACCCCGGGAGGACTTTATAACTCTACTCAGAAGATAGTGGAAAGAATCTTAAATGCTAAAGTACCGGTAGTGGTCTACGTTTCCCCGGCTGGAGGTTGGGCTGGTTCTGCGGGTACTTTTATAACTTTATCGTCTCATATTGCAGCTATGGCACCGGGCAGTCGGATTGGTGCGGCTACCCCGGTTGCTATGGGGCAGGAAATACCTCAGGAGGCAAAGAAGAAAATATCAGAGGACGCTGCTGCCTTTATCCGGAGTATTGCCCAGATGCGAGGTCGTGATCCGCATCATGCCGAATTAGCAGTGCGTGAGGGTAAATCTTATACTGTGGACGAAGCTTTAAAATATAAACTTGTTGACATAAAAGCTACCGACTTAAATGACCTTATTACCCAATTGGATGGGAGAAAAGTTATTTTGGTTACAGAAAAGGAAGTGGTTCTTGATACTAAAAAATATGCCATTGAAAATATTAGAATGACAGGCATTGAGCGCTTTCTTCATACTATAAGCGATCCAAATATTGCTTATATTCTCCTGAGCTTAGCTACCATTGGACTTATGGCTGAACTTTATAACCCGGGTTTAATTTTTCCAGGAGTTTTTGGTGGTATTAGTCTGCTCTTGGCTTTTTATTCTTTAGGAGTACTAAATGCCTATTGGGGTGGTATATTGCTTATTTTGCTGGCTTACGGACTCTTCGTGGCGGAACTTTTTGTCACCAGTCATGGTATTCTTGCGAGTGGAGGTATTGCTTCTTTAACTTTTGGCTCTCTTATTTTGTTTAGTCGCAGTTCACCACCTATGGAAATAAACCGAGGTTTAATTGCTATCGTCGTATTGTTCATGAGTGCTTTTTTAGCTTTCCTTCTCTGGGCAGTAGTCCGTGCCCAGAAACGGAAAGTAGTCACGGGTGCTGAAGGGTTAATTGGGAAGATAGCTATAGCTCAAACATCCCTTGCTCCCAAGGGCATCGTATTAATTGAAGGAGAGCGCTGGACAGCTATAATAAATGGTGGTAAAGTCGAAGCCGGAGAGGAGGTGGTAGTAACTAAAGTTGAAGGCTTAACCTTAAGAGTGACCAAAAATTTGGAAAAAGGAGGTAAGTAAATGGAGGCGTTACTTCTTTATTTCGCTCTCGCTATTATAGCGATCATAATTATTTCTTCAGCAGTTAAAATTGTTCAAGAATATGAACGAGGTGTTATTTTCCGTCTTGGCAGATACGTCGGCATCAGAGGACCAGGACTTATTTTTCTTATCCCTTTTATTGAACGGATGCAAAGGATTGATCTGCGGGTGATTACTATGGATGTGCCAGCTCAAGAGGCTATTACCCGAGACAATGTTACGGTAAAGGTAAACGCCGTGGTTTATTTCCGAGTGGTTAATGCGGCTGATGCTGTACTTAAGGTCATGGATTATATAAAAGCTACCTCGCTCTTGTCTCAGACAACGCTACGCAATGTAGTTGGACAATCGGAACTGGATGACCTTTTAGCCCGTCGGGAAAAACTTAATGAGAGACTTCAACAAATTATAGATGAAGGTACCAATCCTTGGGGAGTAAAAGTGAGTATGGTAGAAGTTAGGGATGTGGAATTGCCAGCGGGAATGCAGCGAGCTATGGCGGCTCAGGCTGAAGCCGAAAGAGAAAGACGAGCTAAGATTGTCCATGCCGAAGGTGAGTTTCAAGCTGCGGAAAAGTTAGCTCAAGCAGCTCGAGTGATTGCTTCGGAACCAGCGGCACTTCAACTCCGTTATCTCCAGACTTTAACTACCATCGCTACTGAAAGAACTAATACAATCATGTTCCCTATACCAATAGATATTTTGACTCCTTTACTCAGCCGAGGTAGCTCACAGTCCCAAAAGTAATACAAAGTTATTCTTTTAAAACTGTAACATCACCTATTAATATTTTGGTAATGGTGCCGTTGCTTTGCCGTAGGAGTAAGGCACCTTCTGGGGTAGTGGATTCGGCTTTGCCTTCTTTTACTGTTTCTCCCACTTTAAGGCGGACCCATTTTCCTAAAGTTTCTAAGTGTTTTTCCCATTCTTTATGTATTGAGATCCCTGATTGGGCTAAGAGATATAATCGCTCTATTTCCGTCACTAAAGCGATGGTAAAATCTGGTAGGGATATTTCTTTGCCTAGTTCTTGAGACAGACTGGTAGCTAAAGTTGAGATTTCAGGAAAAGAGGTGGGAGTCAAATTAACATTTATTCCAATTCCAGCTATAGCAAAATTTACCGTTTCCTTTTCAACTTCACTTTCAATCAAAATCCCACAAACTTTTTTTCCTTTAATCAATATGTCATTGGGCCACTTAATTACTGCCTCAAGTCTACAAAATTGTCTAATAGTGTTTACTACCGCCACTGAAGTTAACATTAAGAGCTGAGGCAACAACTTTAGAGAGGGTCGGAAAATAATAGATAAAGCCAGACTACCTTTTGGGGATAACCAAGTTCGGTTTAACCGTCCTCTTCCCTGGATTTGCTCATCAGCAATGACTATTGTTCCCTCTTCAATCCCTTGCCTTGCCAGCTCTTTAGCTATTTCCATAGTCGAAGTTACCATGGCATAATGAAATACTTTTTTCCCAAGAAACTTTGTGGTTAACTTGTTCTTTATAGCAAATTCCATTTTTCTTGAATTTTATAAAGTTATCAGTTAATTATAAGATTTAGATGGTACTGGTGTCACTGGAGTTTCTTTAATAGGGATTGTTATTATGTTGCCTGGATGATTTAAAAGGTGATTAAAGGTGATGTTTAAGGTATTAGGCATTGCTGGTAGCCCCCGTCGTGATGGCAATACTGACTTATTACTCAAGGAAGCAGTGGCGGGGACGGTTAATAAAAATGTCCAAACCAAAATAGTTACTTTGAGCGAGCTAAATATTGCTCCTTGTCGTCATTGTGATGGCTGTCTAAAGACAGGTAAATGTGTCATAGAGGACGATATGCAGTGGCTTTATACGGAGTTACGGGAGTTAGATTACCTTATTTTGGCTTCGCCTATTTTTTTTATGGGGGTTACCGCTCAGACTAAAGCCATGATAGATCGCTGTCAAGCTTTATGGGTATTAAAATATATGTTGAAACTCCCTTTGTCCCTAAGCCGAAGCCAAGAACGAAAAGGACTGTTTATTTCTGTGGGTGGTACAAAAATGGTTAATCTATTTCAGCCAGCTATAGCCACTGTTAAAGTTTGGTTTAAGACATTGGACATTTCTTATGTGGGTGAACTTGTTTTTCCTGGTATAGATACTAAAGGTGCTATCCTATCTCATCCCACGGCTTTAAAAGAAGCTTTTACCGCTGGGCAGCGACTGGTAGGCAATTTAAATTTTCCTTGACAAGAAGTTTTTCCTTTATATAAACTTAAGCCAAAGCATCTTTTATGTCATTATTGAAAATCAGACCCTCTGGTGGTTTGAGCGGGGTGGAACCACCCGTTCCCATTCCGAACACGGAAGTGAAACGCCCCAGCGCAGACGATACTGAGGGGGGAACCCCTTGGGAAAATATGTCACTGCCAGAGGGTCTGTTATTTTTTACCTTAAATTTTGATATTTGGTAATAAAGAATTTATAATAAATAGTGGCTATGGCGAGTAGATTTGAGAAGTTTTCGGAGCGGGCTCGCAAAGCTCTGACTCGGGCACAAGAAGAGGCTCAACGCTTTGGACATAATTATGTAGATACAGAGCATATTTTGTTGGGGGTGGTAGGGGAAGAAGAAGGCGTTGCAGCTAAAGTCTTAACCAACTTAGGTGTTGTTTTAAGTAAAGTTCGGGCGGCAGTAGAGTTTGTGGTGGGGCGAGGCGGTAAGCCAATTATTGGGGAAATTGGACTGACACCCCGAGCCAAAAAAGCTATTGAATTTGCCGTAGACGAGGCTCGTCGCTTTAATCATAATTACATTGGCACAGAACATCTTCTCCTTGGGCTACTTAGGGAGGGGGAAGGAGTTGCTGCCGGAATTCTGGAAAGTTTCGGTGTTACTTTGGAGAAGGCACGAGCTGAAATAGCTCGGTTTCTTAGCCAGAGTATTCCCCATGCTCACGCTGTTACTCGAAGCTCAACTCGAACCCCGACTTTGGATCAAATTGGAATAGATTTAACAGCTGCTTCTCGGGCTGGGAAACTTGATCCTATTATAGGCCGCCATAAAGAGATCGAACGGGTAATTCAAATACTTAGCCGACGAACCAAGAACAACCCAGCCCTCATTGGTGAGCCCGGTGTGGGTAAGACAGCTATTGTAGAAGGCTTAGCTCATCGGATTGTAGCCGGGGAAGTTCCTGAAATGCTGCAAGGTAAGCGAGTCATAGTATTAGATGTTGGAGCTTTGGTGGCAGGCACAAAATACCGGGGCGAGTTTGAGGAAAGACTGAAAAAAGTTATCGATGAGATAAAAACAGCCGGCAATTGTATTCTCTTTATTGATGAATTACATACCATTGTTGGTGCTGGAGCTGCTGAAGGAGCGGTGGATGCTGCCAATATTTTAAAGCCGTCTTTGTCCCGGGGTGAAATCCAGTGTATTGGAGCAACTACCCTTGATGAATATCGTAAATATGTGGAAAAAGATGCTGCCCTGGAAAGGCGTTTTCAACCGGTTTTGGTAGCCGAACCAACGATAGAGGAAACTTTAGAAATTCTAAGAGGTATTAAGGGACGTTATGAAGAGCACCATCGCTTGATTATTAGTGATGAAGCTTTACGAGCTGCTGTTTCTTTAGCTGTTCGGTATATACCCGACCGCTTTTTACCTGACAAAGCAATAGATTTGATGGATGAGGCAGCTTCACGAGTCCGAATTAAGCGTGGTGTGGTACCTATTGGTTTAACGGAAGCTAAACGAGCTTTAGAAAGCGTGCGCAAAGATAAAGATGCTGCTATTGCTGCTCAGCAATATGAATATGCGGCTGAATTACGTGACCGAGAAATCCAGTTAATGGAAAAAATTAAGAAAATTGAGCAGGAATGGCAGAGGGAGCAACAATTGGAGAAACCTGTAGTGACACCGGAAGATGTGGCTGAAGTGGTCAGTATGTGGACTGGTATTCCCGTTGCCCGGTTAACTGCTGACGAATCGAGCCGATTACTCCATATGGAAGAATTTTTACACCAGCGTATTATCGGTCAAGATGAAGCTGTAGCTACTGTGTCTAGGGCTGTTAGAAGAGCCAGAGCTGGCCTAAAAGATCCCCGTCATCCTATTGGTAGCTTCATCTTCCTGGGACCAACCGGCGTGGGTAAAACTGAATTAGTGAGGGCTTTAGCTGAGTTTATGTTTGGTAGTGAAGATAGCTTGATTAGGCTTGATATGTCTGAGTTTATGGAACGCCATAGTGTAGCGCGACTGGTTGGTGCTCCGCCTGGTTATGTTGGCTACGAGGAAGGTGGGCAATTAACTGAAGCCGTGAGACGAAATTCTTATTGCGTTATTCTTTTGGACGAGATTGAGAAAGCTCACCCAGACGTTTTCAATATTCTACTTCAAATTTTTGATGATGGGCATCTGACAGATGCTAAAGGTCGTCGTGTTGATTTCCGTAATAGCATTATAGTTATGACCAGTAATATTGGTGCTGAACTTATTAAAAAAGATATGACTTTAGGATTTGTGGCTCGGACAAACGAAGAAAAAACTCGGCAAATTGAATATGAAAAAATGAAGGAGAAGGTGCTTGGAGAGCTCAAGAAAACTTTTCGCCCTGAATTCTTAAATCGTATCGATGCTATAGTGGTTTTTCATTCTTTAACTAAAGAGCAGATCCGGCAAATAGTTGACCTAATGCTTAAACAGGTGGCTAAACCATTAGCGGAAAAGGATATTAAATTAGAAATTACCGAGGCTGCCAAAGATTTCTTGGGTGAAAAGGGGTATGATCCAACTTTTGGTGCCAGACCTCTCCGTCGGGTGATCCAGAATTTGGTGGAGGACCCTCTATCTGAGGCTTTACTTCGTGGAGAGTTCCAGCCAGGAGATACGGTGAAGATAGACAGCGACGGCGAAAAGATTATAATTGTTTCAGCAGCTTTATCCAAAAAATAACTTACTGCTAATTTACGGACTTATTAGGCAAAGAACAAGTTGATGGGGCGGAATCAAGTTAAAAATTGATGGTTCCGCCTTTTTAATATTTAAATTTAATTAAAGGAAAATCAAGGGGAAGCTGGTTGTTTGAATGCTAATGATTTAGGTAAGTCTAAATTTAAGACTGTATTTATTTGCCAGCAATGTGGCAAAGAAAGCTTGAAATGGCTGGGACGATGTCCTGCTTGCCAAGGGTGGAATAGCTTTGTAGAAACTGTAGTGAAGGTAACTTCTCCTTTATCTTCTTGGTTACTTTCTTCGGAAAACCCACCTCAAGAACTTTCTCATATAACAACTGAAGGTTTTCCGAGACTTAGGGTACCTCTTGATGAGTTTAACCGGGTTTTGGGTGGTGGGATAGTGAAGGGTTCATTAGTGCTTATTGGTGGTGACCCAGGCGTTGGTAAATCGACTTTGTTGCTTCAAGTTTCATCTCTAATAGCTGATAAAAAGACTTCAGTGGTCTATGTATCTGGAGAAGAATCTTTACAGCAAATCAAATTAAGAGCTGAGCGGTTGGGAATAAAAGGGGACGGGCTCTTTCTATTATCAGAAACCAATGTGACGACGATCCTAAGTCATTTGGAAGAATTGCGCCCGAATTTGGTTATTGTTGATTCTATTCAAACAATTTATTCTGAAGATTTAGCCGGAGCCCCTGGAAGTGTAGCTCAAATACGGGAATGTACTTTAAAGCTCATGCACTGGGCAAAGAGAAAAGAAGTGCCAGTTTTTATTACTGGGCATGTGACTAAGGATGGAGCTATTGCTGGCCCCAAAGTGCTTGAGCATATTGTCGATGTGGTTCTATATTTGGAAGGGGAGTCTTTTAGTCCTTATCGTGTTTTACGGAGTGTTAAGAATCGTTTTGGCTCTACTAACGAAGTTGGCGTCTTTGAAATGGGTTCTCAAGGTTTGGTTGAAGTAGAAAATCCCTCTCAAGCTTTTTTGTCCCAGCGCTTAGATGGGGCTATTGGTTCAGTGGTAGTGCCTACCCTTGAAGGTAGTCGTCCCTTGTTAGTTGAGATCCAAGCTTTAACTACACCAGCGAACTTTGGTCCACCCCGGCGTGTGGCTAACGGTGTTGATTTTAGTCGATTACTTTTAATAACGGCAGTCTTAACTCGACGCGCTGGGTTAAACTTGTCCCAACAAGATATCATGGTAAATGTTACCGGAGGATTAAAAATAAGCGAACCAGCTGCTGACTTAGGGATTGCTTTAGCAATTGCTTCCAGTTTTAAAGATACAAATATCAAGGAAAGAACAGCTGTATTAGGGGAGATAGGGTTAAGTGGCGAAATTAGACCCGTGCCTCAACTAGACAGACGACTTACCGAGGTTGAAAGGCTTGGGTTTAGCCGGTGCCTTATTCCGGAAATTGTCCGTAAATCAGTTCCTAATTTCCCTAATATGGAACTAATTAAAGTAGCCACTGTTACTCAAGCTTTGCGTCTGGGACTTAATTGGAAAGGGAAAAGGACTAACCAATGAGACAATCTTATAGGCTTGGAGTCATTATCGCCGCTGCTGGAAAATCCCGACGAATGGGCAATAGAGATAAACTCTTTTTACCTTTGGGTGGTAAACCCCTTTTGTGTTGGGCGGTAGATACCTGTCAAAAAAGTCCTTTAGTCAGTCAAATTGTTCTGGTGTTAAAGGAGGCGGACTTGGATCGGGGGAGGAAATTAGTCATTGAACGGAACTGGACTAAGGTAACCTCTGTTTGTAGTGGCGGTGAGCGGCGTCAAGATTCGGTTAAAAGAGGGTTGAAGGAACTAAAAGATTGTGCCTGGGTGATGATTCACGATGGCGCTCGCCCTTTTTTGACTCTCAGTTTAATTGAGGCTGGCTTAAGAGCTGCTATGGAAACGGGAGCAGCTGTGGCAGCAGTGCCGGCGAAGGACACTATAAAAATAGCTACCCCGGAGGGAATAATTAAAGAGACTTTGAACCGAAGTCAGCTGTGGATAGTCCAGACACCTCAAATATTCCGTTACAACATAATAGTTTCAGCTTATAGCCAAGTAGGTGAAGAAGTTACTGACGATGCAACTCTGGTTGAGAAACTTGGTTACAAAGTGAAGCTTTACATGGGTGATTATAATAATATAAAAATAACTACTCCTGAAGATTTATTATTAGCGGAAATAATTGCTAAAACCTGTTATTGGGAATGCGTATCGGAATCGGTTACGATGCCCATCCCTTAGTTTCGGGGCGTAAACTTATATTAGGTGGGCTTGAAATTCCCTTTTCCAGAGGCTTATCTGGATATAGCGATGCTGATGTATTAACCCATGCTATTATTGATGCATTATTAGGTGCGGCTAATCTTGGCGATATTGGTCGCCAGTTCCCGGCTGGGGAGCCAAAATACCAAGACATTTCTAGCCTTATTTTATTGGCTGAAGTCAAAGAATTATTACTTGAGGCAGGGTTTAAAATTAGCAATATTGATGCTACTATTATTGCTGAGGAACCTAAATTATCTCCTTTTCTTGAAGAAATAAGGCAACGCCTTAGCCAAATTTTAGAAATTAATCTTAACCAAATAAGCCTTAAGGCAAAGACGGCTAACCAGTTAGGTTTCGTGGGTAGAGAAGAAGGTATGGCAGCGATGGCTGTGGCTTTAATCGAAGAGAAATGAAGCTTATAAAAAGCATAAAAAGAGATATACAAGCTGTTTTTGAGCATGATCCCGCAGCTAGGAATATTTGGGAAGTGCTTTTAGCTTATCCCGGGTTTCATGCTCGCCAGTTTCATCGTATAGCTCATACTTTATGGAATTGGCATATTCCGGTAATACCTCGGTTAATTTCTCATATTAGCCGTTTTCTCACTGGAATTGAAATTCACCCTGGTGCCAAAATAGGAGAAGGCTTTTTTATTGACCATGGTATGGGGGTAGTCATAGGGGAAACTTCAGAAATCGGGGATAATGTGGCTATATATCAGGGTGTTACCTTGGGGGGGACTAGCATGCGTCGAGAAAAGCGTCACCCCACTTTGGGTAATAATGTGGTTGTTGGCGCCGGAGCTAAACTTATTGGGGCTATTACTATAGGTGATAATGTCAAAATTGGGGCTGGTTCAGTGGTAATAACCTCGGTTCCTCCTAATGCGACTGTGGTTGGGGTACCGGGGCGAGTAGTGGAAATTCGTAATCCTGATACAGATACGGTAGAGAAATTACCTGATCCAGTTTGGGAAAAAATCCAAGAATTAGAAAAGCGAGTGGCGAAGCTGGAAAAACTGATTGCCGAATATCGGAAGATCGAGGAAGAAAAATGAAAATCTTTAATACCCTAACGGGGAAAAAGGAGGAATTTTATCCCCGCGGTGAAACCGTAACCATGTATGTTTGTGGTGTCACTACTTATGACGATTGTCATATCGGGCATGCTATGAGCTATATTGTTTTTGATATCGTCAGGCGTTATTTAGAGTTTAAAGGATATAAAGTAAAACACGTCCAGAATTTCACTGATATTGATGACAAGATAATAAATCGGGCTCAACAAATAGGCATACCACCTTCAGAGTTAGCTGAAAAATATATTTCCGAGTATTTTGTTGATATGGATGCCTTAAACATCAAAAGAGCTCATGTTTATCCGAAGGCGACGGAGGAAATAGGCAAAATTATTGAGATCATTCAGACTTTGATGGAAAAGGGATATGCTTATGAATCGGAAGGCAGTGTCTATTTTCGGGTAAAAAATTTTCCCAACTATGGGAAATTAAGCAAACAAAACATGGAGGAGATGATATCAAAAGCAACTATTGAAGCTGAGAAAAAGGAGCACCCCTTAGATTTTGCTTTATGGAAAAAAGCCAAACCAGGTGAGCCTTTCTGGGAAAGTCCTTGGGGAAGGGGTAGACCGGGCTGGCATATTGAATGCAGCGCCATGGCGCTAAAATATCTGGGGGAGAGCCTTGATATTCACGGGGGTGGGCAGGACCTTATTTTCCCTCACCATGAAAATGAGATAGCTCAGTCAGAAAGCTTTACCGGAAATACTCCTTTCGTTAGATATTGGATGCACAACGGACTTATGCAATTGGGTAAAGAAAAGATGAGCAAGTCTTTAGGCAATCTGATAACGGTAAAAGAAGCTCTAAGGCGCTACAGTCCTGATGCCATTAGGCTTTTTATTCTTAGCTCTCATTACCGTAATCCCTTAACTTATAGTGAGGAAGCTTTAGAAGCAGCTGAAAAGGGGATGGAAAGATTGCGCCAAGCAGCTAAGGTTGAAGGGGGAATTGGGGGGCAGACAGTTTTAGAACCTGAGCCCTTCAGGCAAAAATTCATTGAAGCTATGGATGATGACTTCCACACGGCTCAGGCGATTGGCGTTCTATTTGACTTAGCCAGAGAAATTAATCGTGCTCGGGAAGAAGGTAAAGACATTGCTCGGGCGCGGAAGGAGTTGATAGAGTTAGCTGCTGTTTTGGGTTTCACTTTAGAAGAGAAGGCAAAACCACCCCTTGATGCTGAACCTTTTATTGAACTTCTGATTTCTGTCCGGGATGAACTTCGCCAGAAAAAAAATTGGGAGCTGGCTGACAAAATCCGGAGTCATTTAGCTGGTCTCGGCATTGTTCTGGAAGACACCCAAAAGGGGACAATTTGGAAACGTCTCCGTTAACTCAGCAGCTATATACTGGTATTTTACAAAAACCGTAACTGTTAAGCGAGATTTTGAAAAAGATTAAAGGGAAGAAATTTTAAAATGAAAGAGCCGCGAGAGGTTAAATTGATAAGCGATGGAGAAAGTTGGGATGAAACTACGGGTAAGCATCGCTGGATTCGAGTATTGGGATGGGGCCCTGGACTTGGCAGGAAAATTTGGAGTGGAAGCTACAAATTAGTTTATGGCACTCCGAGAAAATTGTGGGATCCCCAAAAACCTGAGAAGCCTCTTTTTGAGGCTTACGAAATTGAAGGAGAATTTGATGCTGATACCATTCAATGGAAGTGGGGAAAAATGAAGGTAAAGAATTTGGAAACAGGAGAAATTAACACTTTTGAGATTGAAGATTGGAGTTTTTCCCTTTATGAAGGGGATAAGTTATATTTCTCAGACGGTACACTACTTTTGTCTTGTAAATTTGTTGATACAAAAGAGAAGTAAATAACCCAATACTATAAGAAAAAAGCACAGTATACAAACGCCTTTGTTGAGCCTTTAAAGACTACTCAAAGCTAACACGGCTGCCCGTATTATTGAAGAAAAAGCCTTCACCAAATTGTTGGGCTAATCTGCTGGCTGCGAGTAAGCCAGTGCAGTGAGATACCCCTAACTGCTCAATACCAAATTGTTTGAGTTCAGCAATAGTCAGCTCTATTTGTTCCGATTTGGCTCGGAAAAGGTGAGTGCCACCAATAACGGTATGAATACGCTCAATACCAGTTAGTTTTTGGGCATGAAGTAAAGTGTTGATAACTCCCCGGTGGGCACAGCCCAAAATAACGGCTAAACCTTTAGCCGTTTTGATAATAATCGCTTGGTCGTCCCATAAGGGGTCAGGACGAAATTCGTCTTTTTCTTTAATGTAAAGTTCAGGATCAATTCTTTCATGCTCGGTTACCATAGGGATCTCGCCGCTGGTAACCACCTTGTCGCTAATCCAAACAGGTTTCTTGGTCAAATTAAAAGAAGCACCTAAATTTTCAGGCAATTCCTTGACAAAAGGTATTCCGACATAGTCTAATCGGTCTCCAAAGGTGCGGGAGTACTTAGCTGTCCATATATCTGGATGAGCAATAACTTCTATTTCTTTTTTGATTTGGCTTAATACGGAAGGCAAGCCACCAGTATGATCCTTGTGACCGTGACTTAAGACTATTTTATCAGTCTGGGATAAGTCTATTCCTAAAGCTGAGGCATTATAGACGACGGAAAAAGTGTGCCCTGTGTCTAAGAGGATTTTTAGATTATCTACTTCTATCAGAAGGCTTAACCCCCATTCGGCTAAAAGCCCGACTTTGCCAGCAGTATTTTCACTTAAGGTAGTAATTAGCACTGACATTAGGTTTATCCTTTAGCTATAGCTTCATCAGCAGCCGTAGCAATTTGAGCCACTGTGGCTGAAGCGGTAAAGGTAGGATGAGCCGCTGTCTGGAGCACAGCCAATTCTTCAGCGGTCATCTTTTTACTAATAGCAGTGCTAATGACATTTATCATTTCAGCGGCTGTAAGGCTACCAGACACTTGTCCACCAAGAATCTGGTGAGTGTTTCGGTCAAAGATAAGCTTAGCCCGAATTTCCCTTCGGTCAGGCATAGTTGCTGGATGTCTATCGGGAGCTATGGCATCGCCAACGATAACATCAAAGCCGGCTTCTTTGGCTGCTTTTTCTGTTAGCCCGGCAGCTCCTAGGACTAAATCCCCAACTAAGGTAGAGAAGACACCAATAGCACCCTCATTTTTTCTTTTTAAACCGAAGAGGTTAATGCCAGCAATACGAGCTTCTGTAGCAGCAATAGAAGCCAATCGGAGAGGTACTGGTTTACCGGTGAAAAAGGAAAACTTCTCGGCACAGTCCCCTACGGCAAAAATATTCGGAGAACTAGTTCTCATATAAGGGTCAACCCAGATACCCTTCCCATCACCTATTTTTAGTCCTGCCTTCTTAGCTAAATAAGTATTAGGAACAATTCCAGTACTGACTATGACTAAATCAGCTTCCAGTTTTTCGCCAGTAGAAAGCTGGATAATCTTCCTTTTCTTTTCTGTTTCAATGCTGTTAACCCTAGTCTCTACAAGTAGCTTTATCCCTTGTTTCCTAAGTTCCTCTTCGGCTTGGGAACAAAAGTCTTTATCGAAGGCAACAAAAAGGCAGTGGGGGAGCATTTCAATAATGGTTACTTCTATTCCTTTCTTTTTAAGTTCACAAGCAACTTCAACTCCAATAAAGCCACCACCAATGATTGCTACTGACTGGCATCCTTTTATAGCTTCAAATATTACTTCTATTAAGTTAGCATTGTTCATAATCGGAAAAACATTAGGCGAGTTTATGCCAGGTATGGGGGGAAGGGATGGGATTGAGCCGGTGGCAATGACTAACTTATCATAAGCAATTGTTTCCCCTTTTATAGTGGTGACTTTCTTAGCCTCTTTGTCTATGGCAGTAGCCACATCTATGATTAACTCTATGTCGCGGCGAAGTAGGAAAGAATCGGGTATTACATCTTTTTCCACTGAGTCTAAAGTGCCAAAAATATAAGGAATACCACAGGGAAATAAAGCCTTTTCTTCTCGACGGATAAGAATAATGTGGGCATCTTTATTGTGCCTTCGGGCAGTTACTGCTGTAGCAATACCACCAGTACTACCGCCAATAATGACAATTTCTGCCTTTTTTGCCAATGCTTCCTCCTTTTTAAATTTTAATTTTAATAAAGACAATCTTTAGTCAGTTTCAACGAAACTAAAGCCTCGATAATTATTAACCTTTCTTACCGACATAAATAATGGCTATACCCTGAGTAAGGCGGTGGATTTTAATGTCTTTAATCCCAACCTCTTCCATAATTTGAGTCATTTTTTCTGGGGGAGGAAATTCTTTTATAGACTGCGGTAAATATTGAGAGTAGGCTTCTTTATTAGTAGCTAAGAGACGGATGATTAAAGGGGCGATAATATTGAGATAAAAGTTATAAAGTAATCTAAATAATTTTGATGGAGGGAGGCTTAACTCTAAGCATATTATTTCCCCGCCTTTTCTTACTACGCGAACCATTTCCCTTAGACTTCTTGGAAGGTTATAAAAATCTCTCAAGGCAAAGCTGGTAAAAGCAGCATCAAAACTGCCATTTGGGAAAGGAAGATAATGGGCATCAGCCAGAATAAAGTCTACATTTCTACTAAAGGGGGTTCTTTTTAACTTAGTTTTGGCTTTAGTCAGCATTCCTGGGCAGAAGTCAATACCTACTACTTTCCTGGTCATATCTTGTTTAGCTAATTCCAAAGCTAACTTTCCAGTTCCTGTGGCAACATCTAAAACTCTATCCCCTAAATGAGGGGTAACTTTGGAAGTGGCGTATTTTCTCCAGTAGCTATCTCTATTGAAGCTGAGGAGAGTATTAATAAAATCATATCTGTCAGCTATAGTGGTAAAAAGTGTGTAGATATACCTCTTTTTATTTTCCATGTTTAATTTTAAAGGGTTTTTGGAACAATTGGATAATAAAGGTAGTAGCCATTGACTTAAATTATGAAACCAGTCTGACAATCCAGATAGAGAAAATTATAAATAAGATAGCTAAAGCAATAGTCAATTGGAAAAGAGTTTTTTCCACACCTCTTCGGGTGCGGTAAACAGTGTCTGGTTGTCCGAATATCCCTCCAAGCCCACTCCCCCGCACCTGAAGCAGAATGGTTAAAATTAAGCCTATAGCTACTAAGATTTGAGCAATAATCAGATATTTAGGCATTTTCTTTTCCCTCCAGTTTAGTCAAAAGGAGTTCCCGGACTATTTCTGGGTTAACCCGCCCTTTGGTAATTCGCATCACTTGCCCGATAAGAAAAGTAAGCGCTTGTTGTTTTCCCGATTTGAAATCGGAAACTGCCTTGTTATTATCTGCTATCACTTGATTTATAACCCTTTTAATTTCTTCCATATCCTTTAGTTGACTAAGTTCCTTTTCCATTATAATTTGAGATGGAGGCTTACCGGTATGAAACATTTCTTCAAAAACTATTTTAGCTGCGGTCCCAGTAATATTACCTTGCTCGATGAGGCTAAGTAAGTCTACCAGATGTTGAGGGGTGATCCGACTTTCCTGTATTTTGGTATTGGTAGCATTAAGAAGGCGACTGAATTCTCCCAGAAGCCAGTTACTCACTTCCTTTGCCTTGTAAGGAAGTTGGGAAGCTTCGCTGGTTCTGGATATTATCTCCAAACAGCTTTCAAAAAAGTCAGCCATAGCCCTTGAGTTGGTCAGGAGATTAGCATCATAAGCGGGAAGACTATACTGGGAGATGAAGCGATCCCGTCTAGCCTCAGGAAGTTCTGGTAATCGGGATTTAATTTCTTCTATCCAGGCTGGGTCTAAGATAATGGGGGGTAAATCAGGTTCGGGGAAATAGCGGTAATCGTGGGCATATTCTTTACTTCTCTGAGCTACAGTTATTCCCTTTTCTTCAACCCAGCCCCTTGTTTCTTGAACCAGTTCTCCTTTTTGTTCCAAAATCTGTTTTTGTCGATTTATTTCATATTCAAGAGCCTGAAATACAGCTTTAAAACTATTCATATTTTTGATTTCTACCTTAGGTAAAAGCTGTGAGCTCCCTTTAGGGCGAAGACTAATATTAGCGTCACACCGGAAGCTACCCTCTTCCATATTACCAGTAGAAACTCCCAGATACTGAAGAATGCTCCGTAATTTGATGAGGAATTGGCGGGCTTCTTCAGGGGAATTTATTTCAGGTCGGCTGACAATTTCCATTAAGGGGACCCCGGAACGGTTAACATCTATTAGACTATAGCTTTCTCCCCAGGGGGTAACCCGATGGAACAATTTGGCAACATCTTCTTCTAAATGGACACGAATAATGCCAATAGTCTTTTTAGTCCCATTAAGGTCAATAGTAATGCTACCGTCTCGTCCTATGGGATGGTCATACTGGGAAATTTGGTAACCTTTCATTAAATCAGGATAAGGATAATTCTTCCGGTCAAACTTGACATATTCAGATATGCGGCAATTAAGAGCTAAAGCAGTCATTATAGTGTATTCTACTGCCTTCTTATTGATAGTGGGTAGAACCCCGGGCATACCCAGACAAATAGGGCAGACATGGGTATTTGGCGGGGCATTGGCATAATCAGCGCTACAAGAGCAAAACATCTTGCTCTTGGTAAGGAGTTGAGCATGAACTTCTAAGCCGATGATAGTTTCAAAATCCATAATTTTAGGCAAAGTATAACAATGTTGACTTATTTGGGCAAGAAAATAAAAGTTAAGATAATTTAGCAATTCCCTTGTAATTGGGCAAAGTTGAATTACTAACTTTTAAAATTCTCCTTGACGAGATTTAACTGCTTTGTTAGAATGGGCATACTCAAGGGGATATAGCTCAATAGGGAGAGCGCTGCGTTCGCATCGCAGAGGTCGGGGGTTCGAATCCCCCTATCTCCACCATTAGAATAAAAGAGGGTGGAAAATGGCAGAAATTAAGAAAAGGGGTAAAAAAGGCGAAGTAGAGAATATTGTTACTGCTTTGCTTCACTCTGAGATTCCCGAAATTCAGACTATTATTAATGAACTGTCGGGGTGTACCAAGCAACTTGAAGAACATAGTCAAAAACTTCAAAGCTACGCCCTTAAAATACAAGAATTAGCTAAGGAAGAAGAAGCGGAAATGCCTATGGAAGCTGAGCTTCTTAAACGTCTGGAAAGTTTAGAAAGGGCTTTAGCTGAAGTTAGAGAGAAAACAGCTGTATTACCATCTAAACTAAAGTCTGTGGTTAAAATTCAGGAAACATTGGAAGAGGCAAAGGAGACTAAGGAAGTCCGGAAAGAAGTGCCACCTTTACCCGGGAGGTGGATTACTTATACTACTCCGGAAGGATTTACTGTCCGGAAGCGAATTTATTAAGAAAGACGCCCCTGTAGCTCAGGTGGAAAGAGCAGCGGTTTCCTAAACCGCGTGTCGGGCGTTCGAGTCGCCCCAGGGGTACTAAATATTAAAATAGAAAATAGGAGTGTAGCTCAGCCAGGAAGAGCAGCGGTCTCC
Source organism: Dehalococcoidia bacterium (assembly GCA_042408205.1). GTDB lineage: Bacteria > Chloroflexota > Dehalococcoidia > GIF9 > DYGU01 > JBHOQK01. The sequence goes on from JBHOQK010000009.1 coordinate 69,082, forward strand.
AAAACCGCAGGTCGGGGGTTCGAATCCCTCCACTCCTGCTTTATTTTTGCTCTCCTTTGCCTGTGGTTGATTTTTTAGTTGACGTTCCTTAGCTTCTCTCAATTTGGGCTAAAGCTACTCTACCAAGTTGTTTCGAAGGAGGAAAGGGGTTTTTTTTGGTGTCTTAATTAGTGAATTGTTACTTTTTAATAAAATGAATTAGCTTAGAATGATGGAGGAACTTATATTACAACATAGGGATAAAAAGATATATGCCACTCAGTTTGGCAAATCAAAGTGCGGAGTTTTACTTTGTCCACCGCATCCAGCTTATGGAGGAAATAGAAAGGACTTGAGACTGGTTGTCATCGCCAATAAATTAACAAGTTCTGGAATCTCCGCTTTATGTATAGACTACTCCGCCTACACTGGAGGTATCAAGGAGGTTGAAGATGTTCTTTTTGCCCTTGAATATATGAAAGAAAGCATGACCTCAATAGGGCTGCTGGGCTATTCATATGGAGCTGTAGTAGCATCTAATGCAGCAACTCAATTTTCCAATTTGAAAGGTCTTGTTCTAATCTCTCCTCTGAGGAAGGTTAATGGCTTGACCATTGACTTAAGTTCAACTTGTAATAAACTGATAATTTATGGGTTACGCGATAGCTTTATCCTTAGAGATATTGATCAACTTTATGCTTCGGCTAAAGGGGAAAAGCAAAAGCTTAGTTTAGATACCGACCATTTTTACTCTGGATATGAAGACGATCTTGCCTCTGCAGTGTTGAAATTCTTTTCTGAAGTATTATAGGGGTTTATTATAACCGTTATTTCCTTGGCTTGACGTAAGAGGGAACAAGATGTTATGCTATCTGATAAGGTAAAGATGGTTATTGGCCTTATTTTAATAGCTATTGGGGTAATTGCTTTACTAATCAAGACTGGGATTATTGCTGGAACGATATGGGGCTATAGCTGGCCAGTTATTTTGATTATTGTGGGGATATGGTTTCTCACCCGTCGGGTGGGGAAACGAACTTGGTGGTATTGTGGGTGGTATCCTAAGGAAAAAGAGGGGAGGTATTCTAAAAGAGAAAATTAGTCAGTGCCGAGGTGGTGGAACTGGTAGACACGCCATCTTGAGGGGGTGGTGGGCGAAAGCCCGTAGGAGTTCAAATCTCCTCCTCGGCACCACTTAGAAAAAGTAAAAATAGGCGGAAGTAGTTCAGCGGTAGAACGTCTCCTTGCCAAGGAGAAAGTCGTGGGTTCGAATCCCATCTTCCGCTCCATTTTGGCGGCGTAGCCAAGGGGTTAAGGCGGGGGTCTGCAAAACCCCTATTCAGCGGTTCAAATCCGCTCGCCGCCTCCAAATTTGCCGAGGTGGCGGAATGGTAGACGCGGCGGACTTAAAATCCGCTCCCCTTCGTGGGGGTGTGGGTTCGAGTCCCTCCCTCGGCATTTGTTTTTAACCCTTTGAAAAGAAATAATGTCTGTGTTATAGTTTAATTGTAAACTAATGTAAACTAACTGTGGTGGTCTGGAGGGGTCGCATAGTGGTCTAGTGCGGGCGCCTGCTAAGCGCTTACCCCGAGAAATCGGGGTCATGGGTTCGAATCCCATCCCCTCCGCCATTATTATTTCCCTTCTATTAACATAGTTGGTCGCTTCCTCTCTCGTCTTTTGACATGTCTGCTCTGTAACTATAAACTGGAGATTAAGAAAAGGGAAAGAACCATGCCCAAATTTCATATTTGGACTATAGGTTGTCAAATGAATAAGGCTGAATCGGAGCGGATAGCTGGCTATTTAAAGGAGTTTGGTTATCAACCCACTCAAGACCAGAGGGATGCCGATATTGTTGTTCTTAATACCTGTGTTGTTCGGCAGCATGCAGAAGATAAGGTAACTGGTAACCTTGGCTACCTGAAAGGCATTAAAAAAGCTAAGCCTAATTTGTCTATATTGGTGACTGGCTGTTTTGTTAATTCTAAAGTGGAGGAGCTGGGGAAACTTTTTCCTCACGTTGATTTTTTCTTTAAGCCTGGGGCTTACTCAGATTTTATTTCCTGGGCGAAAGAAAAAGGATTGACTACTAAAAGCTTTGAACCTACTATCCCTTTACCAGCTGAGCCGGCTCCAACCGTTTTTGTTCCCATTATTCAAGGCTGTAATAATTTTTGTTCTTATTGTATTGTTCCCTATCGTAGAGGTAGAGAAAAGAGTCGTCCTTTGGCAGAGATAATCTGGGAAATAAAAGAGCTGATAAAACGGGGCGTTAAGGAAGTTACCCTTTTAGGACAAAATGTGAATTCTTATGGTCATGACTTACCCGGACAGCCGACTTTATCTGATTTGCTTAAAGAGCTAAATCAAATGGAAGGGCTAATTAGAATTAGGTTTTTGACTAATCACCCAAAGGATATGAGCCTGGAACTTATTAAGACGATAGCTTCATTAGATAAAGTTTGTAAGCATATTAGTCTTCCCCTTCAATCTGGAGATGATGAGATTCTGAAAAATATGCGTCGTGGTTATACTGCTGACCAATATTATCAGTTAATAAGGATGATTCGCACTTTTATTCCCCAAGTAGCTTTAAGTACTGATGTCATTGTTGGCTTTCCTGGGGAGACGGAGGAGCAATTTAATCGAACTTTAACTTTGCTTAAAGAAATCAAATTTGATGCTGTTCATGTAGCTATGTATTCTCCTCGCCCGGGGACTATTGCGTCACGAAAGTTTAGCGATAGTGTTCCGATTGCTGTCAAGAAAGAGCGTCTGTATCAGGTAGAAGCACTTCAGACTGCTATAGCTACCGAAATTAATTCAAAGTTTTTAGGAAAAACTGAGGAGGTACTAATAGAAGGCAAGCAGCGAGGTAAATGGTTTGGGCGTACTCAAAGTAACAAGCTTGTCTTTGTGGAAGGTGACGGTCCTTATTTAGGGCAGTTAATTAAGGTTAAAATTAATAAGACCAGCCCCTGGGCATTGCAAGGAAATTTAGCCGAATAAATTTACTAACAAGAACATGGTTTTTCAGTCCAGAGTAGCTGTCATAGAGAGGTCAGAAACTGAATTATCTCAACTTAGAGAGAAAATTTTTGAGCTTAAAAGAAAGCTTAATGCTATTATTGTTTCCCATAATTATCAACGACCGGAGATACAAGATATAGCTGATTTTGTTGGTGATTCCCTTGAATTAGCTCGTCGCTGTGCTGAAGTTAGGGCTGAAACTATTGTTTTTTGTGGTGTTCATTTCATGGCGGAGACGGCGGCTATCCTTAATCCAACCTCGACGGTTCTTTTGGCTCATCCTACTGCTGGTTGTCCTATGGCAGATATGATTGATGTGGATGAGTTAAAAGAATGGAAGGCGAAATATCCAAAGGCAACCGTGGTAGCTTACGTAAATACTACGGCTGCAGTTAAGGCTGAGAGTGACATCTGCTGTACGTCTGCCAACGGTGTTAAGGTAGTAAATTCAGTTCCTAATGATGAAATTTTGTTCGTTCCTGATAGACACTTAGGGCACTATATTTCGACCAAGACGACTAAAAAAATGATTCTTTATCCGGGATATTGTATTACCCACTTTCGTCTCACGGCTGGACAAGTTAAATTAGCTAAACAGCGTTATCCCGAAGCCAAAGTTTTGGTTCATCCTGAATGTCGGGAAGAAGTAATACAACTTGCTGATGCTGTTTTGAGCACGTCACAAATGATTCGGTATGCTAAAGAAAGCCCAGCCACCACTTTTCTTATTGGTACTGAGGAAGGTATTCTCTATCGTTTGCGTAAAGAAAACCCGGACAAAACTTTTTACCTTTTATCTAATAGTCTTATTTGCCCTAATATGAAAAAGACTCGTTTGGAAACAGTTATTGAGACTATGGAGCATGGAGCTAATCAGGTTAAAGTGCCAGAGGAAATAAGACTGAAAGCCAAAAAAGCCCTCGAGCGGATGTTAGCTATAGTCTGATGGGGAAAGAAAGAATTAAGAATTACTATGATTATATTATTGTTGGTAGCGGAATTGCTGGGCTTTATACGGCTCTCTTGGCTAAAGAAGAGGGTAGTGTCCTTATTGTAACTAAGGGAAGCATTGATGATTGTAATACTAAGCATGCTCAAGGGGGTATTGCTGCTCCTATAGGGAGAAACGATTCGCCAGAGCTTCATTTTAGGGATACTATAGTTGCTGGAGATGGCTTGTGTGACTCAGAAGCGGTATGGATTTTGGTTACAGAAGCCGCTGACCGGATTGCGGATCTTATTAAATTTGGTGTCCATTTTGATACAGTGGATGGAGAGATTGCTTTAGCTAAGGAAGCAGCTCATAGTGTGCCTCGGATCCTCCACGCTGGTGGTGATGCTACTGGGGAACATATTGAAGTCACATTAAGTCGACGGGTTCGTGAAGCCGGAATAAGGATTTTAGAATATTGCTTAGTTACTCAAATTTTATTAGATGAAGGAAAAGTAACTGGGGTAAAAACCTTAGATACCCGTTCTGGTTTTATTGCCGAATATCAATGTCGTTTTCTTATTTTAGCTACTGGAGGGGCGGGTCGTTTATTTAAATATACCACTAACTCTGACGTGGCTACTGGGGATGGTATTGCATTAGCTTTTACTGTCGGTGCTGAAATTACTGATATGGAATTTTTCCAATTTCATCCCACCGCCCTTCGTCTTCCTGGGGTTACCCCTTTTCTTATTTCGGAAGCTGTCCGAGGTGAGGGGGCTGTTCTGCGTAATATACATAATAGGGCTTTTATGGCTGATTATGCTCCTGAAGCTGACTTAGCCCCTCGGGATGTTGTAGCTCGGAGCATTGTTTATGAAATGAAGAAGACAAATAGTGAATGGGTTTTTCTTGACCTCACTCATTTACCTCCATCTTTGGTTACTACCCGTTTCCCTCATATTTATCGTTTTTGTCTTGAACACAATTTAGATATTACTAAAGAACCGATCCCAGTAGCTCCAGCAGCTCACTATCTCATGGGTGGTATCAAAGTAAACACTTGGGGGGAAACCAATATTCCTGGGCTTTTTGCTGCTGGAGAAACAGCTTGTACCGGAGTCCATGGAGCTAACCGGTTAGCTTCAAATTCGCTCCTTGAAGTCGTTGTTTTTGGTAAACGGATCATTGATAGAACTCGAGAAATAAAAAAGATGGCGACGGTTCCCACAGCAACCTCAAGTTCCGATTACTATACTTTAAAGAAACGAAAACCTTTGAACCAGGTTCCCAAACTGACTCTGCCCCATCTCCAGTCTCTACTTTGGGATAAAGTGGGGATTATCCGTTCTGGCGAGGGGCTGAAAGAAGCAGCTGATATCCTGGCTACTTGGGAACAGAATTTGCCACAACCCGTTGACCGCCCTTCTTATGAATTAAATAACCTAATATTAAATGCTCGGTTGATGACAGAGGCTGCCCTCTTTCGAGAAGAGAGTCGGGGAGCCCATTTTCGCACCGATTTTCCTCAATCATCTTCAGCCTGGCAGAAACATATCGTCTTCAAATTCAAAGATGAAAACTGAGGCTTTTATTGCGGAAATTATTAAGCAGGCTTTGGCTGAGGATCTTAGTCATGGCGATGTTACTACTGAAGCTTTGATATCTAACCAGTGGCAAGGAAAGGCTTCTATTTTAATCAAAGCTGAGGGGATTTTAGCTGGAATTGAAATTGCTAAGCAAGTTTTCCTTACCGTTGACCCTGAGCTTGAGGTAGAAATTCTTATTCAGGATGGAGCCAGGGTTAAGCCAGGAGATATAGTAGCTATAATTAATGGTAGAATTGCTAATATTCTTAAAGCAGAGCGGACAGCTTTAAACTTTCTGCAGCATCTTAGTGGTATTGCTTCTGAAACAGCTCGTTATGTAGAAGCGGTTGATGGCTTGCCGGTAAAAATTATGGATACCAGAAAAACTATTCCTGGTTTAAGGGTGCTGGAAAAATATGCTGTCCGAGTTGGGGGTGGGATTAACCACCGGATTCATCTCGGAGATGGTATTCTTATAAAAGATAACCATTTGACAGCTCTCCACAAACATGGGTTAAGCCTGAAGGAAATTGTAGTTCAAGCTCGCCAGAAAGCTCCAGGTGACTTAAAAATAGAAGTTGAAGCTAAAACTATTGAGGAGGCTTTAGCAGCGGCTGAGGCTGGGGCTGATATTATTCTCCTTGATAATATGAACCTTGATGAAATGCGTCGGGCAGTACAACTCCTCAAAGGTAAGGTTTTGCTGGAAGCTTCAGGAGGTATTACTTTAGCTAATGTCCGGAAAATCGCTGAAACCGGTGTTGATTTTATTTCTATTGGTGCTATAACTCATTCAGCAAAGGCCTTAGATATAAGTCTCGAACTTATTCTATAACCAGACTATCATTGTTTTCATCCCACTTAACTCTGTTGACACCTTTAAATTCCTTTGTCTCTCCAAGTAAAGAATAAACTCGTAATATTTTCTTCTCTAAATCAATTTCAAATCGCGTGACATCGGTAAATAGTTGATTATTTTCGGTGACTGAGTGAGAATAAAGTTTTATCAGACACATCTTTTGTCACCTCCAAGATAATCTTTTTTATAAGCAATGAGTAAGTAATATTTAGCACTATTTTCTAACTTAGCCTTTTTAAAACCAGCTTGTGAAAGTAACCACAAAAGCTCGGTTTGGTCGGGAAGAAAGTCATTAGCTATCACGCCACCGAGACTACGATGAAGATTATTCACTGATTCTCGACTCATAGTATGGCAGATAACCAGCCTACCACCTTTTTTAATTACTCGAGCCATTTCCTTAAGAGCCTTTAATTTATGGCTAAAGTGAGGAAAGGCATTGTTGCAAATAACTATATCAAAAAGTTCATTACCGAAGGGTAAGGCAGCCACGTCGCCTTGAACATAATGGATGTTACCCTTAGAACTTTTGCTTCGGGCTTGGGCTAACATTTTTTCTGATATATCCATTTCTACAATTACACCACTATCTTCCACCACTTTAATTAAAAAAGGTATGAGAACCCCAGTACCACTACCTAAGTCTAAGATATGACTGCCGCGCTTAATGTTGAGGTGGAGAATTATTTCTTCAAGGCAGGCCAAGCTTTTTTCTGTAATATAGCTATCCCATACAGGGGCTAAATGATCAAAATACTTCTTTTTTTGGGTTACTTCGGCTCTGTAGAAAGACTCTGTTGCCATTCTTTTACCTTTCTTTTAGGCGAAAAGAGGGTGGCTAAACCAAAGACGATGGCCGAGATGACTACTATGGAAGCGCCGGAGGGAACATCAAGAATATAAGAAGCAACCAGTCCTCCCCAGCAGGAAATGACTCCAAAACAGGCTGCCAGAACAAATAACCATTTTAAATTGTAAGTGAGCTGATAGGCAGCTGCTGCAGGGTTTAGAATCAGGCTATAAATAAGCAGTCCACCGATGCTGCGTAGTGAAGCTGTTATGGTGACTCCGGTGACAAATAAAAGCCCATAGAAAATTATAGTTGCTGGAATGCCTACCGCTAAAGCCACATCCCGATGGCATAGAACTGCCTGAATTTCTTTATAAAAAACAATAAGTAGCCCCATTATTACTGAGGCAATTATCGCTAAAAAAATCAGGTCTTGGGAAGTAACTGTGAGGATACTTCCCCAAAATAAATTTAAGGCTTCGGTTCTGGCTCCGGGCATCATACCTACAAAAAGAAAGGCTAAACCGAGCATTAAAGAAAAGATAACACCGATGGAAGTATCAGGGCTTATCTCACCCCGGTCGGCTAAAGGTCCGATAATTGCTGCTGAGGTCAGGCTGAAGAGCAAAGCACCAACGAGGGGATTGAATCCAAGCCAAACTCCAAGTAAAGCACCAGCAAAAGCAGCATGGGCAATACAAACACCTATAAAGGAGAGATGCATAGTAACAACAAAGACGCCAACAGTGGCACAGGCTATACCACCAAGCATTCCGGCAAGAAAAGCCCTCTGCATAAAATCGTAGGCTAAAATAGATAAATCCATTTTGTCTTAGGAAACAATTATAGGCTTACCGGTTTCCTTTATTACAGAGAAGGGAGTAGAGTAGAGACGGCTTAGGACCTCTTCTTTCAGCATCATTTCTGGAGGACCGTCGCCTAAAATTCTACCTTCCTTCATCAGGAGGATCCGCTGGCAGGTGCTGGGTAAGATCCTCAAATCGTGGGTAACAAACAAAGTTGTCAATTGATATCTTTCGTGAATAGTCTTAACCAAGTTTAGAATTTCCTTTTGAGCTTTCAGGTCTAAGGAGGCAGTAGGTTCATCAAAAAGAAATATTTCGGGTTCTTGAACTAAAGCTCGGGCAATGGCTACTCGCTGCTGTTCTCCACCAGAGAGATGTCCAATAGGGCGATGGGATAGGTGGGAAAGCCCAACTATTTCCAGAACCCTATCTACAGTTTGCCAGTCAGCTTTACCGGGACGGTGAAAGAAGCCTAAGCGCCCGTAACGCCCTACCATAACCGTTTCCCGAACATTTATGGGTAATCGGGGGTCAATATTTTGAATTTGTGGTACATAGCCAATACGCTTTCGGAGCTTACTACCATTGGTTTTATTAACAGGTAATCCCAAGACTTGGACTTGACCACTGATTAGTTTTCCTAAACCATTAATTACGGTAAGTAAAGTAGTCTTGCCAGCGCCGTTAGGTCCGATGATACCTACGAAATCACCCCTTCTTACTTCTAACGAAACTCCCCGTAAAGCTACATCTTCTCGATAGGACACAACGGCGTCTTTAATATTGATAACCACTTCTCTCATAGGTAGGATTAACCAGCTTTAGTTTTCCTATATTTGTTTACCGCCTCCACTAGTAACTCAATATTTCTGTCTAAAGCCTTTTCCCAAGTATCAGTTCCTTTAAAACCACCTGGGAAATTAGACAGGGTTACTTGAACCGCTCCAATGTCCTTAGCTATGCCTTTTCCGGCTTCAGGACCCGATTGGAAGTTATCGATGACCAAAGCTACACCTGCCGCTTTGGCTTTAGTTATTACTTCGGCAATTTTGGCGGGAGTAAGCTCCTCGGGACGACCGTAAGTAGCCACTATGTCGAAGCCAACCCACCTAACAAAACCAGCTTGCATATCGGCACAGACAACCTTCATCCCGCTTATTTTCGCTTCGTTTAATTTAGAGCGAACTTCCTTTTCTTTAATCGATATAAGCCTTTTTCTCTCCTCAGCTCTTCGACTATAGTAAGCAGAATTGGCTTTATCTATTTCCATCAACACGGCACTTATTTTAGTTACAGCCTCAGCTTGGACAGGCGGCGTCATCCAATTTCCCTTGACTTCTATTACCTTAATCGTTAAGGCAGGATTATTGGCTGCTTTAATTAGTCCTTTTATATTTTCTTGGTGCTGTTGCCACTCGTGAATGAGGAAAATTTTGCCTTTAGCCACTGCCTCTATGTCACCGGGTTTGACATCATAATGGCCGGGACAAGAGCCTGGGGGAATAATATTCCGCACACCTATTTTGCCACCACTAATGTCTTTGACAATATCAGCGATAAGGGATGTTCCAGTAAGTACTTCAAGTTCTGGCTTCTCAGCACAACTAATAAAGGGAGATAAGCCAATAAATAAAAGTCCAACCATTATTCCAGCTATACACAATCTTTTCATATTCATTCTTTTCACCTTCGTCTATTTATTTCGGCTTCTCTTTTGTCATCGGTTGGCCATAGTTCTTTTCTCAGTCTCTTTACGAGCAGTGAGCCATAAAAATATTCCCCAAAGGATAAAACCCACAATTATCACTACAACTCCCAGCAGGGTGGCACTTAAGTTTATTTCAAGGAATTCTCCGTTCCCCGCCAAATACGCCCATAAGTGGTCAACCACCCACATTACTGTGGCTCCCCAGAATATAAGACTTAAAAACCCAAGCTTGTACTTATCCTTTGGCGCCTTGGTATACCACAAAAGGGTTGTGACGATAGCTGCTACAGCCGTTAAGATAAGCCACATAGTTTACTCCTAAGCTTCCATTTAAGTAGACTTGATTTCAGGCATAACCCTGGCTTTCACTCTGGTTAGCTCCGCAACCAAAAGTATTATTCCCCAGACGGCAGTTACAGCTATAGCCATAGCTACGCCAAGGGTAGACAGTTCATGAAGCAGGGCAGTGGTTTCTTCAGGGGTTTGCATTGCTGTTAAAAAGGGAGGCCAAGGTACAATTTCTCCATGCCATATATGCTCCACTGTCAATAGTATCACTCCACCCCACAACAGCTTATTTAGCCAGCTCAGCCTCTGGCTCCACTTCAAACCTTTCTCAATCCTGGCTTTACTTGCTTTTTCTTCTCTTTTTTCGATAACCTTTTGCAAGGTACTTACTACTATTGCCTCACCCATCGGAACTAAAAAGCATGCCATTTTTTAACCTCCTTTATTTCGGGTTTATTTAAGTAATAACACTTCTTCTAACCGACATTAATTATTTCACTCCTTCATTTGGCACCTCCTCTCAATAGTAATTGCAATTAAATGCAATAAAACCCAATTAAAAATTACCCCTGACACTCATGACACTGTCCAAAAATAGTCAGATGGCTTAAATGGGCGTTAAATTGATAATCTTTGTAAAGGGTTTCTTTTAAAGCCAATATTGGGGTTTCAACTAAATTTATTATTTTGCCACATTTCTGGCAAACTAGATGGTGATGGTGTCCTTTTTCAGCATGATGGTAGCGGACATAGCCTTCACCGAAATCAGCTTTAACTACTAAACCGAGTTGTTCCAGGAGTTCTAAAGTTCGGTAAACTGTAGAAATATTAGCGTAAGGGTAGCGAGACTTTACCTGGGTATAAATTTCTTCAACACTAATATGCTTGTCAGCCCCGTGAACGGCTTCTAAAACTAATAGCCTTTGGGGTGTTAACCGGTAACCTAATCCCCGAAGAACTTTGTCACAGCTCATTTAACCAAAACAATTATAAAC
>JBHOQK010000017.1:0-17444 GCA_042408205.1 Dehalococcoidia bacterium
CTCGGGCCTGCTGCCCGCCGGCCAGCGGCCGATGGTGGCGGAGTGGATCATCGGCATCGGCGCCATTGCTCCTGGCGAGCGGGTAGGGCGGATTTATTCCATCACATTTAGTCTTTGTAATAGCTGTAGTCGAGAGATTTAAAATATCTTATAATTTTTAAAATAATTTTTAAAAAATATGAAACAAGATCAGATTAATGCTGATGTAGCTAAGTTAAGAGAAAGCTTTAAATTTCTTCCTGAACCTATGGTTACTCCCCCTTTTATTGTTGTTAGTGGCTTGCCTGGAACAGGTAAATCTTTCTTTTGTCGCAAGTTGGCTGAGAGAATGCCTTTTTTGATTATTGAAAGTGATGCATTACGTAAAAGCCTGTTTGAGACACCAACTTATAGTGCTACAGAAAGCGCTTATTTATTTTCCCTTTGTCATCTCTTAATTGAGGAATTTCTACAAAAAGGAATACCTATTATCTTTGATGCTACAAACTTATCTGAGCGGCACCGGGAGCGTCTTTATAATATAAGTGAAAAAACAGGAGCCAAGCTTATTTTAGTGCGTATTGAAGCCCCTCCTGCTGTGGTTCGCCAGAGGTTATTGCGGCGAGAAGAAAAAGCTGACCCGGAAGATAAATCGGATGCCAATTGGGAGGTGTATCAAAGGATGAGGCTCAATGTAGACAGAATTCGCCGTAATCATTTTGCTGTGGATACCTCTCGGGATATTACACCGGTTATAGACAAAATAATTCGCGCTATTAGGAATCGGTAATTAACTCCTTGGGAGGCTCTTATGCCTTATGGTTATAATGGCAAGATTTTGCGGGTTAATCTCAGTACAAATACTATCCAGATAGAAGAACCCGAAGAAAATTTTTATCGGCGCTATTTTGGTGGTAGAGGTTTTATCAGTTATTATCTTCTTAGAGAGTTAGAGGCTGGAATTGACCCATTGAGTGCCGATAATAAATTGATTTTTGCTTGTGGTGTAGCTACTGGTGCTCCAGTAGGGGGTTGTGGCCGAAATAGTGTAGGGGCTAAATCTCCTCTAACTAATATGTACGGAGACAGTGAAGTTGGTGGTTATTGGGGGGCTGAACTAAAGCATGCTGGTTATGATGCAATCATAGTAGAAGGTAGAGCTAAAACCCCGGTGTATTTGTGGATAAGAGACGGGGAGGTAGAAATAAAGGATGCTACTCATCTTTGGGGGAAAACTACAGCAGAATGTCAGGAACTTATCCGTCATGAGTTAAAAGACCCGGGGATTAGGACGGCAATCATTGGTCCGGCGGGTGAAAATCAGGTCCGTTTTGCCTGCATCCTTAACGATGTTAATCATGCTGCTGGCAGAACTGGGATGGGAGCTGTTATGGGGTCAAAGAATTTGAAAGCAATCGCTGTTAGGGGACATAAACGACCTCCTTTAGCCAATCCTGAAGTAGTTAAAGCTTTTAGTAGATGGGTAAAGGAAAATGTTCACTTGGTTCGAGGTTTTGCTGACCAAGGAACAGCGGTGGTTTTAACTCGATTAAACCGAGAGGGTGGGTTACCTACCCGCAATTTTCAAGAAGGCTCTTTTGAGGGTGCTGAGAAAATTTCTGGCAAAACAATGCGGGATACTATACTTATTGGCCGGGGAAGCTGCTATGCATGTCCCATCCGTTGTAAGAGAATTGTCTCAGTAGCTACTCCTTATTCTGTTGATCCAATTTACGGGGGACCAGAATATGAGACTTTAGCCTCTTTGGGTTCCAACTGTGGTATTGATGACCTTTTAGCTATAGCTAAAGCTAATGAATTATGCAATGCTTATGGGATGGATACTATTTCCACAGGAGCTGTAATCGCTTTTGCCTTTGAATGCTTTGAACGAGGTATTCTTAAAGAGAAGGATGTTGATGGTTTAAAGCTTAATTTTGGTAATGCTTCTGCTATGTTAGAGCTGGTTAATAAGATTGCCCGACGAGAAGGGATTGGTGATTTATTAGCTAACGGGGTTGCCAGAGCTGCTTCAGTAATTGGTAAAGGAGCTGAAGATTTTGCCCTTCATGTGAAGGGACAAGAGATTCCTATGCATGAACCGCGTTACAAGCAAGGAATGGGATTGGGATATGCTATTTCACCTACTGGTGCTGACCATAGTCATAATCTTCACGATAACCTTTATATGGCACCAGGTCCTCAGCTGGAGGATATTAAAGCAATCGGGATCCTTGAACCTTTACCCGTTAATGACCTAAGTCCGGCTAAGGTCCGTATGCTCGTTTATTATATTACTTGGTATTATTTTCTTTATTGCCTGGTTTTTTGCCAGTTTGTTCCCTTGACTTGGAATCATCATCAAATAGAGGAATTAGTTAGAGCCATAACAGGGTGGAATAGCACAGTCTGGGAGTTGATGAAGGTCGGTGAGCGTTGCTTAGCAATGACTCGTGCCTTTAATATTCGTGAAGGCTTAAATAAAAATGATGACTTTTTACCAAAGCGTTTTTTTACTCCTTTTTCCTCAGGACCTCTGAAAGGGGTGAGCATTGACAAAAATAAATTTGAAGAAGCGAAAAGCATCTTTTATTCTATGATGGGATGGGATAAGATAAATGGAATACCAACTTTGGGTAAGTTACAAGAACTTGATATTGGATGGGTAGCTAATTATTTAGGAGGTCTCAATGGAGATTAAGGTGGTTTGTGGAGATATTACTCAAATTCAGGCCGATGCTATTGTAGTTAATCTTTTTGAAGGAGAAAAGCGCCCTGTTGGTGCTACCGGGGCTGTCGATAAAGCTTTAGATGGAGCCATAACGCATCTTATTGAAAAAGGTGAAATAAAAGGCAAGTTAAGAGAAGTCGCTATCATTCATACTTTAGGCAAACTTGCTTGTGACAGAGTAGCTATTACTGGCTTGGGGAAGAGGGAAGAATTCAGTTTAGATAAAATTCGCAGTGTAAGTGGTGAGGTTTGTCGAAGACTTCGGCAACTAAATTGTAAACGAATAGCGACTATTGTTCACGGTGCTGGTGTCGGTGGTATTGAACCGGAAGCTGCAGCTCAGGCATTAGTTGAGGGAAGCCTCCTTGGACTGTATCAGTTTCGGCGACATATAACGAAGGAACCTGAGTATGGGGATATTAAGGAGATATTAATAATAGAACGAGAAGCGGATAAACTACCATTTTTGGAGATAGGATGTTATAAGGGCAGAGTAATTGCTGAGGCTACAAGCTTAGCTCGTGATTTAGTTAACGAACCTGCTAACTATATGACACCCAAAGATATGGCACAAGTAGCACAAAAATTAGCTGAAGAATATGGACTGGAAGTGACCATATTTGAACAGGAAGATATAGAGAAAATGGGGATGGGAGCTTTTCTTGGAGTTGCTAAGGGTAGCCGCCAGCCACCTAAGCTAATAATCCTTAATTATACGGGTGACAAAACATCAGCGAGTGCTTTAGGATTTTTAGGCAAGGGCATAACTTTTGACTCAGGGGGAATTTCCCTTAAACCAGCTGAAGGTTTGGAGGAAATGAAGGGGGATATGGCTGGGGGAGCAGCTGTTATGGCGGCTGTGGTGGCTATTGCTCGGCTAAAGCTTCCTATTAATGTTACAGCCATAATTCCAGCTACTGAAAACCTCCCTGGCGGTGGTGCTTTTAAGCCAGGGGATGTTTTAAAGGCGATGAATGGCAAGAGTATAGAAATAGTAAGCACTGATGCTGAAGGAAGACTTATTTTGGCTGATGCCCTAAGTTATGCCAAAAAGCAAGGTTTATCTCCTTTGATTGATGTAGCTACTTTAACTGGCGCTTGTCGAGTAGCTTTGGGTGATGGATGTGCTGGTGTTTTTGGGAATAATCAAGAATTAATAAACAAAATTATTAAAGTTAGCTCTGAGGCTGGAGAATGTCTCTGGCAAATGCCTTTGTTGGAGGAATATAAAGAGCAACTTAAGAGTGAAGTCGCAGACATTAAGAATGTTGGTAGTAGATACGGCGGGGCGATAACCGGAGCTTTATTTTTGGCTGAATTTGTCGGGGATACTCCTTGGATTCATCTGGATATAGCTGGTACAGCCCGGAGTGATAAGGAAAAGGGTTATATAGTAAAAGGAGCTACCGGGTTTGGGGTGCGAACCTTGGTTAATTTAGCTTTAGCTTTAGTTAAAGAAAAAACTAAGGAGACTTTAAGCTATGAAACTTAAATGGTTAGGCCATTCTTGTTTTTTAATTGTTTCTGAGGAAGGGGTGAGGATAATCATTGATCCTTATTATGTAGGTAGTGGCATTAACTATTCTCCTATTCGTGAAACCGCTGATATTGTTGTAGTAAGTCATGACCATGCTGACCATAATAACATTTCAGCCATAAAAGGCGAGCCTGAGGTAGTCAAAGGAAGTGGCAGGAAAATTGTTAAAGGAATCGAGTTCAAGGGTATTGCCGCTTATCACGATGAGGCTAAAGGAAAGCAGAGAGGCGTTAATACTATTTTTGTCTTTTCTGTAGATAATATAAAAATATGCCACTTAGGTGATTTGGGGCATGAGCTTAGTCTGGAACAAGTTCAAGAAATTGGTGAAATTGATGTCTTACTTATTCCAGTAGGTGGTTTTTATACTATTGACGCTGACACAGCAACTAAAATTGAAAATAAACTAAACCCTAAAATCTTAGTCCCCATGCATTTTAAGACACCTAAATGTGATTATCCTATTAGTGGGGTTGATGAATTCCTTAAAAAAAGAAAAAACGTCAAAAAATTAGAATTAAGCGAGGTAGAATTAACAGTAAAGAATTTACCGGCGACCACTGAAACGATAGTTTTAAAACCAGCCCTGTAAGAAAGAGAAGTTCAGAATTACTATCTTTTATGCTCAATCAAAATAAAGATAGGTTTATGTCGGTTTTGTTTTTAACCACCTGCTAATTTTAATACCTTAGCCACTAACTTCTCAATCCCTAAACCAACTTTAGAAATGGTAGGACCTATCATGTAAGCAGGAGTAGAAACTATTTTATTCTCTTCATCAACTGCAATCTCATCAACTTCGCAAATAATGTGTTTTGCTCCCATTTTTTCAATAGCTTCAGCGACGCTTCGGCTTAGTTCATCTTTAGCATTACCTACTGTTAACTGAGGTTTAAATTCAGACAAGACTTTGGCAGCAATCACCGGGGCAATACACAGAAATCCGAGGGGTTTTTTAGCTTGGTGCATTTCTTTGATTAATCTTTCTACTTCAGGATTAACTTTGCAATCTATTCCTTTTAGTGCAAAATCGCATAAATTTTTAGCAGCCCCATACCCACCTGGAAAAATTAAAGCATCTAAATCCTCAGCTTTAACTTCCTCCATTTTTTTAATCTCCCCCCGGGCTATCCTAGCAGACTCTGTTAAAACTTTTCTGGTTTCCCCCACCACTGGTTGGCCTGATAAGTGGTCAATAACGTGTATTTGATCAATCTCAGGCGCCATCTTAATTATTTCAGCACCAGCCCGGTCTAAGAAAAAAAGGGTGAGAGTTGCTTCGTGGATTTCACTTCCATCTAAAAAGCCACAACCAGATAGTACTACACCTACTTTTGCCATTTTAACCTCCCTTTCGTTTGGTAAATCAATATTAATTTGCCTATCAAGTTCTTTCAAGTCCTAGAGAGCATTCGTAAACAACTTATTTCCAATATAAGTCCCCTTTTGAGCTTGGTAACGAAAAGTTAAGTCAGGATTTGGAGGATATGTCGTGGCTAAAGTTAAGATATTACTTAATCTGTCGTCTTTTACTTTCTTTTTCAGCTATGGTATCAGCTATTGCCAATAGTTGTGTTGCCATATTATACATCGCGTAGTCAATCATTCTTCCACCGAAAGAAGCTGCACCTAATCCTCTTGCTTTGGCTTCCTCATAAGCTTCCATCATTTGCCTTGCGAACTCAATATCCTCTTTTGATGGTGTAAAAACACGATTAACCGGTTCAACCTGACGAGGATGAATGAGTAGCTTTCCACTAAACCCCAACAATTTAGCCTTTTGAGATTCTTTGATAAGTCCTTCGGTATCTATAAGTGTACCAAAAAAGGGGGTGTCTATTGCAGGAATGCCAGCAACTTTAGCTGCCAATGAGATTATGGAGCGGGCGTAAAGGATTAGAGGGAAATATTCTTCTGCTGTTAACCTAGTAATAGCAAAGCCGGCACCCAATTCTCTTAGGAAATCTCCGGCACCAAAGCTGACTGCTGCTACTCTGGGGCTAGTCGAAATAATTTCTGATACAGCCAAAACTCCTTTAGGACTTTCTAAAAGAGGAATAATACATATATTACCTAACTTTAATCCCTTTTTCTTCTCCTCTTCCTGTAAAAGCTTGTCTAATTCAGCGATTTCTTCTTTAGATTCTGTTTTAGCCAACTGAATACCATCAAGACCTTCAACTACTACATAGCTCAAATCTTCTTTAGTCAAGCCAGTAGCCATTGAATTTACCCTTACAAAAACGTCAATCCCTCTTTCTTTAAACATAGGTATAGAATCTCTGGCAAAAATCCTTCCAGTCTCTTTTTCTTCAGCTGGGCAGGCATCTTCCAAATCTAAGATAACCGCGTCTTCAAATCCAGAAAGGGCGCTAACAATCATTCGCCAATTATTTGCCGGGACAAAAAGCATTGACCTTAAAATCCTGGTCATAAATTTTCCTCAGGCTTTTAAAACTTTTACCAGAGCTGGAGCTATATCTTCCGGCTTATCAACTACAATTGCACCAGCTTCCTTTAAAGATTTAATTTTACTTTCTGCTGTTCCCCTTCCTCCTTCAATAATAGCACTAGCATGGGAAAAGCGCAGTCCTACGGGAAGACCACTACCAGCAATATAGGCTATAAGAGGTTTTGTATACTTTCCCTCTTTTATTACTTCGGCAGCTTCTTCCTCCATAACTGTTCCAATTTCACCAAAATAAACAACAGCATCAGTCTCCTGGTCTTCCTCAAACAATGGTAGTAATTCAGCAAATGTAGTGCCCAAAACTGGTTCTGAACCTAAATGAACAGCGCTGCTTATTCCAAAACCAGCTTGACACACAATCCACCCAAGGGTAGATGTTTGACCACCGCTCCTAGAGATAATTCCTACTCGTCCGGGAACGAAGGCTATTCTTGCCACTTCAGGGTCAGAACCAATGAATCCCAAGACGGCTTTACCAGCGCTAATCATTCCTCCTGAACCAGGACCAATCAATCTGACTCCAGCTTTTTTGGCATAATTTATTGCTTCCAGAGTATCATGCAATGGGATTCGTTCTACTTCCACGAGCACAGTTTTTATTCCTTGGTCAATTGCTTCCATGATTGCCTTTTTAGCCTCTGGACCGGGCACTAAGATAAGACTGGCGTCTATCATTCCTTCGGCTTTTATCACTTCTTTTACACTATTGTAGACTGGTACACCCCAAACTGTCCCACCACCTCGTCCAGGAGTAACTCCTGCGACTAACTTTGTTCCTGAAGTTAACATATTTCTGGCGACAAGTTCTCCAAAGCGACCAGTAATACCTTGGATAAGAATTCTTGAATTTTCATCAATAATTATCGCCATAACTTTGCTTTTTCCTCCGGTATTCCTCGATTCCGCGGAGAGGAAGCTCGATACTGATACAACCGGTTCCGTACATTAGACAATTATATTCACAGGCAAGGCATTCATTGTCTAGTCGTTTTATCTCCTCGGGGTCTGAAAGGGAAAGGACAGGTTTATTGTGCTCAATTTTTAGCACATTCCGACCATATAACCGACACGCCTTAACACATCTAAAGCCACAAGATGGGGTTGAAGTTTTCTTAATTGCTGGTTCACATCGGTCGTAATTAATACTAATTTTAGCTGTTCTGGTTTCAAATTCGAGTTTATTTTCCGATATTCTTACCATATTACTAAGTTCTCTTCTCTTGTTTATAAGCCTTGATTAACTCTGTAACTCTATCAGCTATAAATTCTGTATTATAAATATAATCTCTACCGTAAAGTTCCCACCTTAAAGGTATGTCCTTCAAACCATTTCTTATGATTTCATGCGCCTCCTTCTCTTTGTTCCCAGCTATTAGGAGTAAAACAGGAAATCCTGGCTTTTCTTGGGCATGTTCTCTTAAAATCTTGACAATGCCGTGGGCGTGGTGCCATTGTTCTTGATTAGCCAGACAAGATCCCATTAATACATATCCTTCTACTGGCTGGGATAAAATACACTTAATTACCCTATAAACCTTACTCGCTGGAGGGTCCCCACTGGTATCAGCATAATTAGCTATTTTAAAGCCACGTTTTATTAAAGCGCTAGCTGCAAGCATAGCTCCACCTCCACCTATCCCATGGAAACCTATCCAACCTTCACCTTCAATTTTTGGCACCATTTGGGTGAAATAACCTGTGCCTCTGTAATCACTTTCTTCTATCTGCCAAGCAATCTCTTCTAACTCGGTAGGTTCTCTATCCATATCCCTAGGGAGTTTAATTTCAAATTGGGGATGACGAAAGACGGCATTATCATCAATAGTAAAGCGGCAATCGGCAGCATAAATTTGTTTGTCTGTAGTTATGACTAAAGGATTGATTTCACAAGCTCGAACATCATATTTTTTAAAAGCTTGGTAAAGGGCACAGGTAATTTCAGATAGCTTGCTGATTAGCTTTGGGGATAAAATAACGTTTAAAGACAACTTTGAAAATAATTCTTCTATTTCTCTTTGTTCAATACCCTTAAAATAGTCAATGTTTAACTTGACTATCTTCTCTGGCATTTTAGTCGCAATTTCTTCTATACTTATACCTCCTTCACTGCTCACTATCAAAACCGGTCCTTTAACTTTATAAGAATCGTCTATTATTATTCCAATATAAAGTTCTTTTTCTATATCTAGTTTTTCCTCTACTAAAACCTTTTTTATAGGCAAGCCTTTAATAAAACTGCCAATAAGTTGTTGCGCTGCCCCTTTTGCTTCTTCAGGTTTGTTAGCAAATTTTATCCCCCCTGCTTTAAATCGTCCTGTAGCTAATACTTGAGCTTTTATTGCTACTGGCTTCCCTATTTTCTGGGCAATTTGGCTTGCTTCTTCCGGTGTTGAAGCTATGTCTCCTTCGGGGATCGGTATGCCTACTACTTTAAGTAACTGTTTTCCTTGATATTCATATATTCTAGTCATGGCTAACAAAAGCTATTTTTTAAAGTAATAAATTGCTTAATTCTCTAATGTCTCTTACTTTCTCAAGGTTAAGAATCTTTTCTATTAGTTGGGCGATTGCCTCTTCGGCCAATAAGGGTACACTCTTCCTTCCCTCCTTCTTCCCGGGCAATTTCTTCTAAAGCTATACACGCTTTTTCTAAAGTAGAGGGTGGAAACATTACTCCCAGAGTATCAAGAATGCTTTTCTTCGTGACTTCTACCACCTTCTGAGGAAGATCTTCATATTTTGTCTTTACTACATTCTCCGCAAGAGCCTTAGTAAGTTCTATCTCATATCCTCCTTTCGTTATCATAATATAACAATTTAAGAACTTGATATTAATGGGTATAAAAAATACCCAAAACCATATTGTAGCTTCCGGAAATGCTGGAAGCAATGCTCTCTTTCTCTCGGGGATTGAAAGTGCCCCTTCAAGTCGTGTACCTATCACCAATTATCCTAAAGACCTGGGGTTCTGTTAATGCAAATAAGAAGCCAAAGAAAGTGAACTATAAGGAGGTTAAACTCTTTGAGAAAGCATGAATAAAGGAGACGCTAATCATGATTTTTTGATAAGTTGACAAAGAATGATAAAATACATTATTGCGAAAACGAATTGGAGATAGAGCGTCAATCAAGAAAAAGTTTTGACCTTCACTACCGTAATCTTAGCTGGAGGTAAAAGTTTACGTTTAGGGCGAGATAAAGCCCTGGAAAAAATTGGTAAGCAAACCTTAATTGAGCGAGTAGTAAAAATAGTCTCTCCTATTAGCCAGGAAGTAATTGTAGTTACTTCCCCAGGGCAATTAGAAACACTAAGTGCTTTACCTTTACTTCAATTAAAAACAAGAATAACAGCTGATATTTACCCTGGTAAAGGAGTTTTGGGAGGTATTTATACAGGGCTCAGTTTTGCTAATACTTTTTATAGTTTAGTTGTTGCCTGTGATATGCCTTTTCTGAGTGGTATACTATTGGATTATTTAGTTAGTTTAGCGAACAATTTTGATTTAGTTGTACCTAAAATTAGGGGGATGTATGAGCCTCTCCATGCTGTTTATTCTAAGAATTGTTTAGCTATTATTGAGCAATTGTTATCTCAAGAAAAACGTCAAGTAGCTGAGCTTTTTAATCGAGTAAGGACCCGTTATGTAGGGGAAGAAGAGATAAATAGATTTGACCCAGAATATTTGAGTTTCTTTAATATTAATACTAAAGCTGACCTTAGAAGAGCCAGAATACTGTTAAAGCAAAAAATGGGCGATGATTAGTGTTGATGAAGCTTTAGAAAGAATACTCAATTTGATAGATGTTCTTGAGGCTGAGACAAAACCTATTACTGCATGTTTAGGACAGGTTTTGGCAGAAGACGTATATTCTCCTTTTGATGTTCCCCCGTATGATAATGCAGCTATGGACGGCTATGCCGTGCAGTTTAGCAGTATTGTTGGAGCTACTCCTAACCAGCCTAAGGTACTCAAAATCATCGGAGAAGCAGCTGCTGGCTATCCGTGTAATCTGGAAGTTGATGCCGGTACTGCTGTACGTATCATGACTGGAGCCCCTTTGCCTAAAGGGGCTGATGTGGTAGTTCCCTTTGAAGATACTGACGAGACTTTAAGAAAATCTGCAACGCCTAAAGGTAAGTTAACAGAGATTGGTATTTGTCGGGAAGTGGCAAAAGATTCTAATATTCGTCGGGCTGGGGAGGACATTAAAAAAGACACTCTTGTCCTAAATAAAGGGAAGGTGCTTCGTCCGGCAGATATTGGGGTATTAGCTTCATTAGGCAAAGCTACCGTTTCGGTATATCGGCGTCCGGTTGTGGCTATTTTAGCCACAGGTAGTGAACTAATAGACATTGGACAACCTCTCACCCCCGGTAAAATTTACGATAGCAATAGTTACAGCTTGCTGGCACAGGTGATTCGTTATGGCGGTATCCCTAAACTTATGGGTATAGCACCTGATGACCTTGAATTTTTAAAAAATTCTCTCCGCCAAAGTCTTAACTCTGACTTAGTGATAACCTCAGGAGGAGTATCTCGGGGGGATTATGATATGGTTAAAGATGTTTTAGCCAAAGAAGGTGAAATATCTTTTTGGACAGTGCGAATGAAACCGGGAAAACCATTAGCCTTTGGTTTCTTTGAAGATAGTTCAGGAAGAAAGATACCTCATCTCGGTCTACCCGGGAATCCAGTAAGTGTAATGGTTACCTTTGAGGTCTTTGTTCGACCGGTTATCTTAAAGATGATGGGAAAGAAAAATTTAGCTAAACCGACAGTAAGGGCAGTAATGGAGAATACTATTAAGAACAATGATGGTCGGCGTATTTTTGTTAGAGTTATAGTTACTAAAAGAGATGGTCAATTCTTTGCTACTCTTACTGGTCCTCAGGGTTCTGGGATTTTGACTTCGATGGTTAAAGCTAATGGCTTAGCTATCATTCCTGAGAGCGCAGAAATAATTAAACCAGGCGATGTTGTTGAAGTAATGATGTTAGATTGGGATGAAGCTCAAGAGTAATAAAGGATGATTCCTATTGTTTCTATTGTTGGCAAGTCTAAAGCTGGAAAGACAAATTTATTAGAGAGACTTATTCCGGAATTGAAAGGTCGGGGTTATCGGATGGCTGTGGTTAAGCATATGGGTCAAGATTTTGAATTGGACTATCAGGGCAAAGATAGTTGGCGACTAATTCAAGCTGGTGCTGAAGTAGTCATTTTGAGCTCAGCTAAAAAATTGGCTACAGTCAGGCTCTGTGAGCAAGAGACTTCCTTGGAAGAACTTTCCCATCTTATCGGGATTGATTTTGACCTTATTTTGACGGAAGGTTATAAGCAGGGTAAAGGTTATAAGATTGAAGTCCATCGGAAAGAATTAGGTAATGATTTAATTTGTCCTTGGGAAGAGCTTTCGGCAGTAGTCAGTGACGAACCATTAAATATCCCAATAACTCAGTTTCATACCAATGATGTTAAAGGAATAGCCGATTTTATTGAAAATAAGTTTTTAGGCAAGCGTCAGAGTGATGTAGCTCTCTTTGTCAATGATAAGTCCATTCCTCTTAATCCTTTTGTTAAGGAATTTTTTGCCCGAACTTTACTTGGGATGATATCGGCTCTTAAAGGTGTCAAAGAAATAAGAAAAATAGAAATTTGGCTACGACAAAAAGGTGAGGAAAAGCAGTGATTTTAGAAGCGTCTAAGTTTACTTTTACACCAGTAAGTCAAGTTTCCCGGGCACGGCGGGTTCTAATCAAGCCATGTGCTAATTATCCTTTACCCCACCCAGTGACGACAAGTTGGGAAACAATCCGGTTAGTTATTGAAGGTATTAGGAGGGTAAGTGATGCTGATATTCTTATCCTTGAAGGTACTCCCGGAGGTACTCCTGTCTATGATATCTACAAAGCCCTGGGTTACTATTATCCGCGGGTATTGATGCTTGATGTTAAGGATTGTATTTGGGTGGAAGTGGAAAATCCCTTGCCTGAACCCTTTGCTGTACCCACTTTCTGGATACCAAATGTAGTTCTTTCGAGTGATTACCTTATTAGCATTGCTCCTTTTAAAGTCTTTGGTCGGAGTGGAAGCTTTACGGTGAAAAATCTTTTGAGTTTGTTGCCGGTAGCTAAATATAAAGGTGAAGCAGCAGGTGGCTGGGAAACCCTTTATAAATTAGGAATACATAAAGTAGTGGCAGACCTTTATTTTACTCTTCCTTTTGATTTAGGCATTATTGATGCCCGTAAGAAATTTATTGGTGTTGACGACCCAACACAGGGAGAAGTTGAAGAATATGGAAAAATTTTTATTGGTGAACCATATGAAGTCGATAAGGAGGCTTCAGAAATAGCTGGGCTCAAAACTGAGTATTTAGAGCTAATTGAAGCTGGTAAAATCCAACTGGAAGGTTAGTATCTAATCTCAAAATTCGAGAAAAGTCCGGTATAGTCTGACCAAGTTGTTTCTACTTTTTCGACAACAGCCTCAGGGGGACCTATATGCAATTGTTTTATCAAATCTTCTAATTTTTCTCTATCTCCTTCAGCTTTAACCTCCACTTTACCAGTGGGAAGATTGCGAACATAGCCCTTTAAGCCCAAGGCTTTAGCTGTCCTAGAGACAAAAGCTCGGAAGAAAACCCCTTGGACATGTCCTTCAACAATAGCGTGAACTGAAGCCATCTGAGGCATTTTAAGCTCCTTTATTTTAAACAAGTCTAACAAAAACCGGGCGTACCCTGTCAAGACGCTTCAGTCCAGCTTTATAAGCTATTTCAACTGCTTCTATAAACTCCTGATGAGACAAAGGTCTCGCCAGTTGGGGTATCTGGAAAGCTTTATAGCAAGGGTGATATTGCGCCATAATGTTGGTATATGTATTAGGGGATATCTCTTTAACTAAAAACTCAACTATTTCTTTAGTACCAGCCAAACCATTAGGTAGAACCAGATGACGTACCAGAAGTCCCCGTATGGCTATTCCTTTATCGTCAATCTGTAAGTCACCTACTTGACGGTGCATTTCTTTAACAGCTGCTCTGTTCACGGAGGAATAATTTTTGATTCCAGATAACTCCTCGGCAATTTTATCATCAGAATATTTCATATCAGGCATGTATATATCAATAATTCCATCAAGAAGTTTTAAAGTTTCCACTGAATCGTAACCACCAGAGTTATAAACTATAGGCAGACGAAGTCCAGATTTTACCGCTACCTCTAAAGCTTCGAGGAATTGTGGAACTACATGAGTCGGAGAAACCAGGTTTATATTGTGACAACCTCGACTCTGGAGGGAAAGCATCATCGTGGCTATTTCTTCTTTGGTTACCTCTACTCCTTCACCTAACTGGCTTATAGAATAATTTTGGCAAAAAAGACATTTCAAATTACAATGGGTAAAAAAGATGGTGCCTGAACCATGCCTACCTACCAAGGGCATTTCTTCACCAAAATGGGGTCCAAAGCTGGAAACAAAAGCTTTAGCTCCAGTGCGGCATTTTCCTGTCTCACCCGCTAATCGGTTGACACCACAAGCATGGGGACAAACATGACAATCTCTAAGCAGAGCTCTGGCAGCTTCTACCCGTTCCCTAAGCTCGCCTTTACGCCAGAGTTCTAAATAAGCTGGCATTATTTCTATTCCCCAGCTGAAGGTTGGGCTTTTTTGCCTTTTTTAATTACTTCTACGGTTACCGGTGGCGTAATAATAGGGGGCGGTGCAGCCTTTGCAGCACCTTTCTTGGGTTTCTTAGGCTCTCTCCATCGATAATCCCGGCGTCCCATAAAAAATCACCTTCCCATCTTTAGGAGTTTATCAGAGGTTAATCTCTATGTAAAGTGAGACTTTGCCAATTATAGTTTTAAATTAAGTTTTTCCCAAGCTAAGCGAGCCGCTTCCATTTCAGCTGATCGTTTACTTTTTCCTGAACCTTCAGCCAATCTTTTATCCCCAATTATGACCTCCACAGTAAAGCTTTTATCGTGGTTTGGTCCGGTAGTTTCTATCACCCGATAAATTGGCGTTTGACGATACTCTTTCTGAGCATATTCTTGAAGAAGAGTTTTGTAGTTAAGGGTAATTCCTTTTTCTTTTATTATTAAAAGCTTTGGATTTATCAATTTAAAAATAAAGTCTTTAGCTTTAGCTAAACCTTGGTCAATAAAAATAGCGCCAATGATGGCTTCCAGAGCGTTAATCAGGTTTGTCTGTTTGTGTCGTCCGCCACTAATTTCTTCACCTCGCCCCAGATAAAGATAGCTGCCTAGGTCAAGGGATAAGGCTAAGTGGGCTAAAGTCTCTTTAGAGACCAATGAAGCTTTTCCTTGAGTTAATTCACCTTCCGAAAAATGAGGAAATTCTTGGAATAATCTTTCGGCAATCACAAAATTCAACACAGCGTCACCTAAAAACTCAAGACGTTCGTTAGAGAGAAGGGGGAAATTTGGGTTTTCGTTTAGGAAAGAGCGATGGACTAAGGCTTGTTCTAAGAAAGTTATATTGGTAAAGGAAATCCCTAAGATTTTTTGCAAAGTTTCTAGGTCTGGCATTTAAAAAGAGTATAACATAAAATTAAATCAACTTCTTGTTGCTTGGGTTTTGGGTTTGATATAATATAAAAAATATTGGGGAATTATTGGGGAATCGTCTAGCGGTAGGACAGCGGACTCTGGATCCGTTAGGCCAGGTTCGAATCCTGGTTCCCCAGCCAAAAAATTGTGGCGCATTCGTCTAGGGGCTTAGGACACCTCCCTCTCAAGGAGGAGATCACCGGTTCGAATCCGGTATGCGCTACCAAATGAAATTGTTGACTTTTATTTCCTATTTCTTTTATACTAACAATCCAGCGATCGGTTGAAGTTTGCCCGAGTGGCGCAATGGTAGCGCAACCGACTTGTAATCGGTAGGTTAGTGGGTTCGACTCCCCTCTCGGGCTTTGATTTTGACCACCGGGAGGGGTGCCGGAGTGGTCAATCGGAGCAGACTGTAAATCTGCCGCCTTAAGGGCTGCGTAGGTTCGAATCCTACCCCCTCCATTAAAAGTAAATATGCTAAAGTGATGGATAATGTTAAAAAGATTGAAAAAAAGATTGAAAAACGAAAGAGCAGATATTAGTGAGACTTTTATTTAACAAATTGTTTTTAGATAATTGGGAAATAGAGGGTAGTCAAATATTTTGGCAAAGAAGGAGTGAAAACTTTATAATTAAATAAATTAAAAATGCCCACATAGCTCAGGTGGTAGAGCACGTTCTTGGTAAGAACGGGGTCACCAGTTCGAATCTGGTTGTGGGCTTTGTATTTAATAAGGTATAAATTAAGGAGGTTTTAAATGGCAAAGAAAGTTTTTGTCCGAACTAAGCCTCATGTAAATGTAGGTACCATAGGACACGTTGATCATGGTAAAACAACTTTGACCTCAGCAATAACTTGGGTATTGTCTAAAGTTGGTCCAACTCAGTTTCGTCCTTTTGATTCTATAGATAATGCTCCGGAGGAAAAAGCCCGGGGATTAACTATTTGTATTGCTCATATTGAATATGAAACAGAGAAGCGTCATTATGCTCATGTAGACTGCCCGGGTCATGCTGACTATATTAAAAACATGATTACTGGGGCAGCTCAAATGGATGGTGCTATTGTTGTTGTTAGTGCTCCTGATGGGCCTATGCCCCAAACTCGAGAACATATTCTTTTAGCTCGTCAAGTAGAAGTGCCTTGTTTATTAGTGGCACTGAATAAGATAGACCTAATGGAAGATGAAGAGTTGTTAGAATTAGTAGAAATTGAAGTCAGAGAATTACTCACAAAATATGGCTTTCCTGGGGATAAGACCCCCGTTATTCGAGTGAGTGCTCTCAAGTGTTTGGAATGTGGTTGTGCTAAGCGAGAATGCCGATGGTGTGGTGGGATATGGAAATTAATAGATACCATAGACGAATACGTACCGATTCCAGTGCGAGCCAAAGATAAACCTTTCTTAATGCCTATAGAAGATGTTTTTGGTATTAAAGGACGCGGTACTGTAGTCACCGGTAGAGTAGAACGAGGGACAGTTAAGATCGGAGATGAGGTAGAAATTGTTGGTATCCGGGAGACCAGAAGAACAGTGGTAACTGGGGTGGAGATGTTCCATAAAACCTTAGAATTAGCTGAACCAGGTGATGCTATTGGCTGTTTATTAAGAGGTATAGAGCGGGATGAAGTGGAGAGAGGGCAAGTATTGGCAGCTCCTGGTTCAATTAAACCCCACAGTCAAGCTGAAGCGGAAGTATATGTGTTAACTAAAGAGGAAGGCGGGCGCCATACTCCTTTCTTTAGCGGGTATAAACCTCAATTTTACATTCGAACTCTTGATGTCACTGGGGCAGTTGAGTTACCCCCAGGGGTGGAAATGGTTATGCCTGGGGATAATGTGAGAATGAAAATAAAACTTATCTATCCCGTAGCTATTGAAGAAGGACTTCGTTTTGCCATTAGGGAGGGGGGCAAGACTATCGGCGCTGGAGTTTTCACTAAGATTATTGATTGAATTTCTGTAAAAAATTTCAACTTTCAAAATGGCTAAAAAAGGTGAACAAAGAGTAATTATTCAGCTTGCTTGTACTGAGTGTAAAGAACGCAATTATACTACGACAAAAAATAAAAAAAATGACCCCCAAAGGTTAGAATTAAGGAAATATTGTCCTCGGTGCCATATTCATACTTTACATCGAGAGATTA
>JBHOQK010000020.1:0-10783 GCA_042408205.1 Dehalococcoidia bacterium
ATTTACTATAAAAAAGTTGATGATGGGCTTGAAGTAGATTATGGGCAAATAATGCAATAGTTGACTATGCCTGAGCTACCTGAAGTAGAAACAATTAAAAATGAGCTTTTACCTGCTAAGACTGGTAAAAGCTCATTTTTAATTGTTTCTACTTCAGGTAGCTCAGGCATAGTCAACTATTGCATTATTTGCCCATAATCTACTTCAAGCCCATCATCAACTTTTTTATAGTAAATAATTTTAACGCCTATTTGCTCTGGTAATTCGGCTTTGATCTTATAAGTATACGGTTTAATAGAAACCGGAACATCGCCTATATACCCATCAATTCCTTTTGATTCTTCATTAGGCTCAGACAAACGATAATTAGTTCCAGTAATCTCTGCACCTTTCTTGAGGATTGCCTCTTGGAATCTCAATCCTATGAAAGTCTTTACAACCACTAAGTCTTTTACCCATTGCTCAACCATGTTTCGGTCAATTTTATTTATTGTGTTCTTAAATTGTTTTAACATTTGTAAGATTTTTTCGGTGGCGTTTTTGATAGCGTCAGGTTTTTGAAGTAGATACCATTTTTCCCATTCATATAGGGACTTACCAGTGAACTCTTGAATAAGCTTACTCATTTGCCCAACAATACGTGGTCTTGTCCCTTGAGCATATTGATTAGCTAAATTAATAAGGGGAGCAGCATATTTTGGGAAATCAAGTGTTTCTATATCAAGATACCTTCGGATTTCTTCAATGCTAATTTTTACTTTTATATTACTTACCCCCGAACTAATAGATTCAAAAACTTTGATTTGTATTTGTAGTCGAACTGGGTATCAATATCAACTAAACCACTTTTAATTAAGTGAGCGTTTAAAAAAGTCTTATTCCATAAGTAGAGATAACAAAGTAAGTTGTTTTCTTCATCATATTTCACAGTATCGAACTTAATAAATACTTTCTGTCCACTAGTCTTTTCTTTTAAGAATTTGATTGCCTCTTCTTTCTTATCTGGTCTTTCTTTCACGCCTAATAATTTGATTTTTAGACCGTTATTTAAGATTATCAGCTCTGGAGAGATTATTTCTTTTACGAGATGATAGGTTTCTCTCTCGGAATAGGAATTATCTATTCTTGAGCCGAATTTCAGGCTTTTTGGGTCAATTTTTTTATCAAATCTTATTGGGTCTTTAAAAATATAAGGCAGCTTCTTAATTTCTTCTTTAAAGTCTATTTCCAGTTTTTTCTGCTTGATTATTTCAAAAATTGCATCTTGAAAAAGAGTGCCCTGTGTTAGCCCGAGTTTTTGTTTGATGAGGGGGAGAAAACTCTCATTTATCTCATATCCAATAGAGTTCCTTTTTAAATTCTTGGCAGCCAAAGAAGTCGTGCCACTCCCTAAGAAAGGATCAAGCACAGTATCACCAACAAAACTGAACATTTTTATAAGGCGTCTTGGTAATTCTTCAGGAAACATTGCCAGATGTTTATCTTGTTTTTCTCCGGGAAAGTTCCAATGTCCGGAGAAGTATTGATTCCATTCTTCTTTTGTTAACTTTGACTGTTCTTTGAGTTCCTTACTAACCTTTGGGGGAGTCCCATACTTCTTAAAGATTAGGATAAATTCGTAATCCAGCTTAAGGATTCCATTCCTTGGATAAGGGAAGGAGCCCATTACGGTCGCTCCGCCGGTCGTGTGGCATGTTGTAACTTTTTGCCAGATAATAGCTCCCATGTAATCAAATCCAGCACTCTCGCAAAATTTAATAATTTCCGTTCTTATTGGGATAACTTTATATCTTCCATAATAGACAGAACGAGCAAACTGGTCACCAATATTGATACACAAACGGCAACCTTTGTGTAAAACTCTGTGGCATTCTTTCCAAACCAGGTTAAGATTGTTGATGTAGTCTTCATAGGTGTCATTGAACCCTATTTGATTGCTATTTCCATAGTCCTTTAATTGCCAGTAAGGCGGAGAAGTAATGATAAGATGCACAGATTCATCAGGAACTTCTTTCATATATCTTGAGTCGCCAATAATTATCTTGTGGGTAGTTATCATACTTCTACACCTTTAGTTTTTAACTCTATCATTAAATAAGAGTGCCACAGTCCTTGGATGTAAACTTGTAGACAAAACATATTTTAATTTTAAAATTAATAATTGATGGACGAAGTTTGTGATCTAGTGGAAGGTTTCTTTTATTCTTTGCTTTAATCCATCTCTCCCCAGTTTTTACCTATTTTAATGTCGACTTTTAAGGGGACGCATAATTTAAGAGCTTGGGGCATTATTCCGGTAATCAATTCCTTCATTTCTATTACTTCTTCTTCTGGAACTTCAAAAAGAAGTTCGTCATGAACTTGGAGAATCATTTTACTGTTTAATTTTTTTTGGCGTATTTGGTGATGGAGTCTAATCATGGCAATTTTAATAATATCGGCTGAAGTTCCTTGAACAGGCATATTTATTGCCATTCTCTCGGCAGCTTCCCTTAGCTGCCAGTTTGGGGAGTTAATTTCAGGGAGAAAGCGCCGGCGTCCCATTACTGTCTGGACATAACCTTTTTCTCGAGCCTGCTGTTTTGTGACCTCAATATATTCTTTAACCTTGGGATACTTTTCAAAATAGGAGTTGATGAACTTACTGGCTTCTTCTCGGCTGAGGTCAGTGGCTTGCTCCAGACCGTAATCGCTCATTCCATAAATAACTCCGAAGTTAACTGTTTTTGCCACACGTCTCATTTCTGGAGTTACTTGGGAAGGTGGAATATTAAAAACGCGGGAGGCGGTAGCAGTATGGATATCTTCGTCATTGAGAAAGGCGGCGATAAGTTCGGGATCTTGTGACAAATGGGCTAATACCCTTAAATCGATTTGAGAGTAATCAGCAGCTAAAAGATAGCACCCGGGTGGAGCCACAATAGCTTGCCTTATTTTTTTACCTAATTCTCCCCGAACAGGAATATTTTGCAAGTTTGGTTCACTGGAAGAAAGGCGTCCAGTAACAGTTCCAGTCTGGTTAAAGCTGGTGTGAAGTCGGGAAGTTTTAGGATTGATTAGAGCTGGGAAAGCGTCTACGTAAGTTGATTTGAGCTTGGCTAATTGCCGATACTCTAAAATAAGTTCGACTACCGGGTGAAGTCCTTTTAATTCCTCCAGTACCGAAGCTTCAGTGGAATAGCCAGTTTTGGTTCTTCTGGAACGGGGTAATTTTAACTCTTCGTAAAGAACTCGGGCTAATTGTTGGGAGGAGTTTATGTTAAATTTATAGCCGATACTATTGTAGATGGCTGCTTCTAAACTCAACATTTGACTACCTAAACTTTGCGACATTTCTTGCAGCAATTCCGTATCTATAGCAACACCGTTTCTTTCCATGGTTACTAATACTGGAATTAAAGGCATCTCGACTTCAGTGAATAGTTGCCATAGCCCTTCTTGTTTTAGCTCAACTTCAAGAACATCTTTGAGTCTTCGAGTGATATCGGCGTCAGCACAAGCATAATCAGCTGTTTTTTCTACTTCTACCATTGCCATAGGAATTTGTTTTGTTTTGCCAATTAACTCGGAGAGGGGGGTCATTTCAACCCCCAATTTGTTAAAAGAAAGAGCTTTAAGTCCCAGGGATTTCTCCCCCAGAAGATAAGCAGCAATCATAGTATCAAAGCTTAAATTAGCGAGATAAACACCATATTCAGCAAGAATAGTCATGTCATATTTACCATTATGGGCTATTTTGGCAATTTTGGGGTCTTCCAGAAGAGGTTTTAGTTTAGCTATAACTTGAGTTAATGGGAGTTGTTGCGGCTGAGTTAAACCATAATGTCCTACTGGTATGTAGATGGCTTCGCCCGGGGACGGTGATAAGGCAATTCCTATTAATTCAGCTACCATAGCTTCTTTGGCCGAAGTTTCTAAGTCAATAACCAATTCTGGTACTTTTGATAAGCGAGCTACCAGTTCTTCTAAGTCGTGGCTATTTACTATTATTTGATAATTCCCTCGGGGTAGTTTTTTACTTATCAAAACTGGACTTTGGTTAGATATGGTTTGAGGGAGCCGAGAAAGTAAGTGTGTAAATTCCAGTTCTCGGAAAAGTTCGACTACACGGCTTCGGTCATAGGCAGTAACTTGGCTGGTATTGAGATCAAGGGTTACTGGTACCTCAGAAACACTGATGACCAATTCTTTACTCTCAAAAGCTTGGGCTTTATATTGCTTGAGCAAGTTTTGCAATTTAACTGGGGTAATTTTGTCAATGTGTTCATAGATTCTTTCAAGGCTGCCAAATTGATTGACGAGTTTAGTGGCAGTTTTTTCACCAATACCAGGAATGCCAGGGATATTATCGGAGGGGTCTCCTACAAGGGCTTTTAAGTCAGGGAGTTGTTTAGGCTCTAAGCCGTATCTTTGCTTAACTTTTAGTTCATCGTAAAGAATAGTGTCGCTAAAAGTTCGCCTTGGGGCTAAGACTTTCACTTTAGAAGAAACAATCTGTAGGAGATCAGTGTCACCGGTAACGATTAAAGTATCTATACCTTTCTGGCTTGCCTGCCGGCTTAAAGTAGCCAGGATGTCATCAGCTTCATAACCTTCAATTTCTAAAATAGGAATTTTAAAAGCTTCAGCTAATTGATGGACACGCTTTAGTTGATTTACAAGCTCTTCGGGAGCTTTAGGGCGTTGAGCCTTGTAGTCTTCAAATTTTTGGTGCCTAAAGGTAGGTTCAGGGCGGTCAAAAGCAATTGCCCAATGAGAGGGTTTAAATTCATTGAGAACTTTCAGTAGAGTAGCGGTGAAACCATACACGGCATTAACCATCTCCCCAGTTTTAGAAACGGTTAAAGGGGGTAGGGCATGAAAGGCACGATGTACTAAAGCATTACCATCAAGGAGAAGTAATAGGGGTTTTTTGTTGTCCATCTTACTAATCCATTATACTATCTTAAGCACTATCTTGACAGGTGTGCTATACTTAAAAGCACAAAAAACGGGGGTGGGTTGAAAGGTAAAGACTTACTTTCGGTTGCTGATCTTAGTGCTACTGAAATTGAGCAGCTCATAAAAAAAGCTTTAGATGGGAAGGGGAAGGGAGTTTTTTCTTCTTTGGCTAATAAAGCTTTTGCTCTTGTATTTGAAAAACCATCTTTGCGAACTCGAGTCAGCTTTGAATTAGCTATCCATCAACTTGGTGGCTATGCCATATATCTGTCTCCAGATGAAGTAGGATTAGGTAAGCGAGAGCCAGTTCCTGATGTTGCCCGAGTACTTAGTCGGTATGTAGATGGTATCATAGCTCGGACTTTTTCCCACGAAACTTTAGAGATTTTAGCCCAATATGCTACTGTACCTGTGATTAATGCTCTTTCGGATCTGGAACATCCGTGTCAGGCTCTATCTGACCTTCTTACTATTTATGAAAAGCGTCAGAAACTTAGCGGCTTAACTTTAGCTTTTATTGGTGATGGTAATAACGTAGCCAATAGTCTACTTCTAGCGGCTTCTCTCGTGGGATTAAATTTTTATATGGCTTCTCCACCCGGTTATCAAATTAAAGAAAAGATTTTGAATTTGGCTGAAGAATTTGCCCAAGATAGTGGTAGCCGAATTTGGGTGACCAATGACCCATACCAAGTAGTGAAGGGTGTTGATATAATCTATACTGATGTCTGGACAAGTATGGGACAGGAGGCGGAAGCTGAAAGGCGACGCATTGCTTTTGCTGGCTATCAAGTAAGTAGCGAATTATTGTCTTTAGCTAAAAAGGATGTTTTATTTATGCACCCTATGCCTATTCATCATGGGGAGGAAATTTCTTTGGGGCTTTTGGACAGTCCAGCTTCTATAGTTTTTGATCAGGCTGAAAATAGGCTTCATCTACAAAAAGCGCTCCTATCAGAGATGTTTAGTAATTCTAAGCTGAGCAAGGAAACATGAAACCCCTTGTAGCTATTGTTGGTAGGACTAATGTTGGCAAGTCAACTTTGTTCAATCGTCTTATAGGCAAACCGGTAGCTATTACCGAGGACATCCCTGGGACGACCCGTGACCGGATTTTTGGTAATGCTTTGCTGAAGGGGCGGGAGGTAACATTGGTGGATACAGGTGGTTTAGAAATAAAGCCGGCTTCTTCCTTGGGTGAAAAAGTTAAAAGTCAAGTAGAGGTAGCTATTGCTGCGGCTGATGTTATTATTTTTGTGGTGGATGGACGGGATGGATTAATTCCTGGTGATTTAGAGATAGCCAGCTTGTTACGCAATTCAGGCAAACCCGTAGTTTTGGCTGTAAATAAGATAGATAACCCTCGTCTTGAAGAACAGATAATTGATTTTTATCGGTTAGGGATTGATATAACGTTGGCTATTAGCGCTTACCACGGAAAAGGTATTAGTGAACTTGTTGATGCTGTGGTTTCTCTTTTACCTCCCGTAGTACTTGTTTCTGCCGAGACAGAAAGACCTAAGTTGGCTATTGTTGGTCGTCCTAATGTAGGTAAGTCAACGCTCCTTAATGCTATTTTAGGGGAAGAAAGGGCTATTGTTGACAAAGTTCCGGGAACAACGCGGGATGCTATAGACTCAGTTTTTCATTACGACAGTCAAGAAATCATTCTAATTGATACTGCTGGCATCAGACGTCGGGGGCATATTGATGCGGGTGTGGAATATTATAGTGTGATTCGAGCTTTGAGAGCTATTGAGCGATGTGACGTGGCTTTATTAATCATAGATGCTACGGAGCTTATTACCGCTCAAGACCTTCATATTGCTGGTTATATTAAAGAGACTTTCAAAGGGATGATTCTGGTGGTTAATAAATGGGACCTCATCCCAGAGGAAAAGAAAAACGAATACTGTCAACGAATTACTCGTCGTTTCAAGTTTATGCCTTATGTCCCTATTTTTTATGTTTCTGCTTTAAAAGGGGAGGGTATGGAGAGGTTGGTGTCAGAGGCATTAAGGATATGGCGAGAAAGGCAAAGAAAACTTAGTTACGCTAAAGTTAAGGAATTTGTTAAAGAAGCTGCTGTTCACCCTGCTATGCCAAAGGCTGGACCGACACAACTAAAAGTTTATGATGGTTATCAAGATAAGATAAATCCCCCAACTTTTGTTTTTATAGTTAATGAACCTCGACTGGTTCATTTTTCTTACCAGCGGTTTTTAGAAAATAAATTGCATCAATACTTTGGTTTTTACGGGACTCCGATTCGCCTGGTATTTAAAAAAATGTCCGGGAAGGAAACTGAAGGAGTGAGGTGAAAGCTATGGGAGAAGAGATGCTGCTAATGAGATTTATTTCTGTGATAATACTCGGTTATCTTATAGGGTCTATACCTATCGGGGTAATAATTGGCAAGTTAGTGCGTGGTATTGATGTCCGAGATTATGGCAGTGGCAAGATGGGTGGGACTAATGTCATGCGCACTTTAGGGATGAAATTTGGGATTTTGGTGATAGCCTTAGATGTGGCTAAAGCAGCTGTAGCAGTAACTTTAGCCAAGATTATTATTAATGAGCAGGTTTTGCTTATAGGGACTTTTCAACTCCATTGGCAAATAGCACAAGTAGCCACTGCTTTAGCGGTGATTGCCGGTCACAATTGGCCGGTTTTCCTCCACTTCCGCGGCGGTAGGGGAGTGGCTTGTTTCTTTGGCACTTTGTTAGCGATGTCTCCCACTGTAGCCTTATTTGGTTTTGAAATTTTCCTGATGGTAGTATTTATTACTCGATATATGTCTATGGGTTCCATATTTGGTGCTTTAAGCGCTTGGTGCTTATTAGCCCCATTGACAGTGGTCAATAAGTTTCCTCCTATTTACTTAGTTTATGGTTTGATTGCTGCCAGCTTAATCTTGTATCAGCATCGAGATAATATTTCTCGGTTACGAGCTGGTACGGAACGCAGTATAGGGGAAAGGTTAAGTCATAAATGACTAAAGTAGCTATTATTGGTACAACCACTTGGGGTATTACTTTGGGTAAGTTACTTGCCAGTAATGGCGCAGTAGTAAAAGTTTGGGCGCGAACGGAAACAGAAGCCGAGAAACTAAACAGAGGGCAAAATCCGAATCGTCTTTTTTTTACTAATAGCACTGAAGAAGTTGTAACTGAAGCGGATTTGTTGCTTTGGGCAGTGCCCTCCCATAGTTTCAGACAAAATGTGCGGCAAGTTAAAGATTACCTGAAGTCGTCAATAATATTAGTCAGTGCTACTAAAGGTCTTGAAGTGGACAGTGGTAAGCGGATGTCAGAAATATTAATAGAGGAACTTTCTCCGCAAAACCAGGTATGTGTTCTTTCTGGTCCTAATTTATCTAAAGAAATTGCCCAAAAGTTACCGGCTTTTTCTGTAATAGCTTCAAAGGATGGAAAAGTTGCCCGAAAAGCACAGAGTTTATTGAGTTCACCCGAATTTACTATTTTCATCAGTAAAGATGTGATCGGGGTAGAATTAGGTGGTGCCTTTAAAAACATTATTGCCTTAGGGGCGGGGATGATTGATGGACTGGGTCTGGGGAATAATGCCAAAGCTGCATTTATTACTTTGGGGTGGGCTGAAGCTGTTTCTTTAGCCACAGCTTTGGGAGCTAAAAGGCGCACTCTTTTGGGGTTGGCGGGGTTGGGAGATCTGATTACTACTTGTGCCAGCCCTTTAAGCCGGAACTATTATGTGGGTTATGAGTTAGGTAAAGGGCGTGGTTTGGCTGATATAATAGGTTCGCTGCATCAAGTGGTGGAAGGGATTAATACTACTATTGCTGCTCGCCAGTTAGCCCAAAGGGTTGGAGTAGAAGTACCAATTATTAACCTCATTTATGAAGTGCTTTCGGGAGTCTTACCGCCAAACGAAGTCTTTCCTCGTCTTTGGAAAAAGTCAATACTTTAGTTACTTTTAACTTTGTTTGGTTGATTATAATTCTTTGGGATATTACTCACACTCTTTAGGTAGTTCAGGCTGGGGGAGGATTTTAGCTAACTCTTCAAAAAGTTTCCGCTGTTTTTCATTTAATGATTTAGGAGTTACTACCGTTATTTTAACTAATTGATCTCCTCTTCCTTTACCATCAAGACGGGGTATACCTTTACCTTTCAACCGAATTGTCTTTCCTGTTTGAGTACCTGGAGGTATTGACAATATAGTGTCTCCATCTAGCGTAGGTATTTTTATTTCAGCGCCTAAAGCTGCTTGGGCAAAATTAATGGGTAATTCATAAATAATGTTATCACCGTCCCGTTGGAAGAACGGGTGAGGTTTTACGGATAACTCAATATACAGATTACCTGGAGGACCACCAAAGAGCCCGGCTTCTCCTTCCCCAATTAGCCGTAATTGTTGTCCGTTGTCTGCACCGGCAGGGATGTGGACGGTGATTTTTCGTTTTACTTTGTGTCTACCTGTTCCCCGACATTGGGAGCAGGGATTAGTGATGATAGTTCCTTGCCCTTGGCATCGGTGACAAAGGGTGACGTTGACAAAGCGCCCAAAAAGGCTCTGGTGAACTCTACGAACTTGACCTGTACCATTACAATTGGGGCACCTTTGAGGAATTGTTCCAGGCTGGTTGCCAATACCATGGCACAAAGAGCAAACTTCAATGCGCTCAATCTCAATCTCCTTTCGACTTCCAAAAACAGCTTCTTCAAAGGAAATAACTAACTTGGTTTGTAAGTCAGCTCCCTTCTGGGGAGCGCGCTGGGTAGTAATTGTGCCACCAAAAAAGGCTTCAAAGAGGTCACCAAAACCACCCAGGTCAAAGCCTTCAAAACCCCATTCTAAACCGGATGCTTGGCCATATCTGTCATAATTAGCTCGCTTTTCTGGGTTGGAGAGGACTTCATAAGCTTCATTAATTTCTTTAAACTTTTCTTCAGCTCCTGGTTCCTTATTGCGGTCAGGATGATATTGGAAAGCCAAGCGACGAAAGGCTTTTTTAATTTCTTCATCAGTGGCGTTTCGCGGCACACCAAGAATTTCGTAGTAATCCCGTTTTACTCTCATAACTAACGCTAACTTTGTTAAGTATAACTCATAATTTATATCCTGACAAATTACCTAAGGGAATATTTCTGAATATAGTTTTAAATTTAAATTAATAAGTTGTGGAAAGACTTCAGCAATGGTATCATGCGTAAAGAAACTTGGCTTTAAATTTAAATATGGCTCTAAAGTTAAGGAAAGACGAAATAAAGCAAATTCTGTCTCAATACCAGAAGCAGAGGGCAAACAGAGAAGATTTAGTCCCAGCGGCAGTCTTGGTACCTCTCTTTTATCGGGATGAAGAATGTCATCTTCTGTTTACTCAGAGAAGTAGCAAAGTTGCTCATCATAAGGGACAAGTCTCTTTTCCTGGTGGTGTCAAAACCAAAGAGGATCGGAGTCTTTTAGATACTGCCCTTAGAGAGAGTTATGAAGAAATTGGATTACAGGCAAAAGATGTAGAAATTTTAGGTGAACTTGATGATACGGTGACTCTTTTAACAGGGTTTGTTATTTCTCCCTTTGTTGCTCTTATTCCTTACCCCTATCCCTTTAGAATAAATTCGCAAGAAATTGAAGAAATCTTTGACATTCCTATTTCAACTCTTTTAGAGAAAGATAATTTAAGGGTAGAATATCGAATTGTTGGTAACCAAGCATTGCCTAATTATTTTTTTGAATATAAAGGCAGATTAGTTTGGGGGGCTACTGCCAGAATCGTCATCCAGCTTTTGGAACTTCTAACTTCAGAGTGGAACCCTCCCTAATGAGGTGGAGATCGGAAGAGCCTCGTGTAGGGAAA
>JBHOQK010000007.1:0-17260 GCA_042408205.1 Dehalococcoidia bacterium
GATGATGTCACAAAACTAAAACGATATTGGAGGGAAAATGCCAACAGAGAAATGGACACCACAACCTTATACTCCAGAAGAGTTTCTATCTTTTGACCGCTTAAAAAGAGCGGTAATGAAAAGAGTTTTAGACAGAGCCGAATACCAGATGCAAGAAGAATTCCCTATAGACCCAAGCCGTTTGGAAATTTTTGTAGCTGAAGAATGGCAACGAGCTAAAGAAACACTACGGACCTCACCCCAAGCCCGAGAAGCCTTCCGCAAGTATTTAGAACGGTTTGTCGGTGACCAAATAGATAAAAGGATAAAGGCAGAGAAAGCTGAGCTGGAAGCTCTGGGAGTAGCTGAGAAGAGTATATAAGGTAAAGAAAACATTTTATTTGCGTTTCCTATAGGCAGGGACTTTTTGTTTCAAAGAGAGGAAAAGATAGAATGGAACAGATAGAAAAACGACTTGAGATGTTAGATGAGCGACTGGACAACATTGATTCCATACTTACAGCTTTAGTAGAAAGGATAATGAGACAACCTTTAAACCTTGAGCTCACTTGTCCTAAATGCGGTAGCGTTATCCAGATTACTCTAATGGGCGGGGTAAGGCTGAGTAGTAAAAGCTGAAAAGCTGATACCCAGAAACTTTCCCGCAGGAATGATAGCTATTATTGATTATGGTGCCAGTAACTTGTCTAGTGTAGCTAAGGCTATCATTAGTTTAGGCTATGAACCAAGAATAACTTCAACAATGAAGGAAATTACTAAGGCGGATGTTATTATCCTCCCTGGGGTGGGAGCAGCTGGGGATGCCATGAAGAGGCTTCAAGAATTGAACTTGATAGAGCCTATCCGTGAAATAATTAATGAAAATCGTCCCTTCCTTGGTATTTGTTTAGGATTTCAGATTTTATTTACCCTTACTGAAGAAGGGGGTGGTTGTCCTTGTCTTAATCTCCTTCCAGGTAAAGTTATTCGGTTACCGTCTACAGTTAAAGTACCTCATATTGGTTGGAACCAAGTCAAGCAAACAGTTCCCCATCCGATTTTTACTGGGATTCCTGATGGCGCCAATTTTTATTTTATTCACAGCTATTATGTCGACGTAATGGAAAAATCTATGGTAATTGGAGAAACAGAATATGGGCTTACTTTCTGTTCTGTGTTAGCCAAGGGTAATTTAGTGGCTACCCAATTTCATCCTGAAAAGAGTGGTTCTTTTGGGTTGAAGATGCTACATAATTTTTTTAAATTGTCCGGTTTTAACAGATGAGCCAAATTTATAAAAGGGGTAAATAATTCTTAATTTCATAATCGGTGACCTGGGTACGGTATCTTTCCCATTCTAATTTTTTGTTCTGGATAAAAGTATAAAAGACATGGTCACCTAAAGCTTTTCTCACCAGTTCACTTTTTTCTGTAAGTTCTAGGGCTTCATATAAACTACCGGGTAAGGTGGCTATTCCTCTCCTCTTTCGCTCTTCTTCACTCATCTCAAAAACATTTTCTTCCACGGGGGGAGATAATTCATATTCTTTTTCAATTCCTTCCAGCCCAGCAGCTAATATGACACTGAAAGCCAAATAAGGGTTGCATGCTGGGTCAGGAGACCTTAGCTCAATCCTGGTAGCATCTTCTTTCCCAGGTTGGTATTCAGGGATTCTAATTAAATCGGCTCGATTTCTTCTCGCCCAGGTAATGTAACACGGAGCTTCGTAACCGGGAATGAGGCGCTTATAAGAATTAACCCACTGACAAGTAATGGAAGTAATTTCAGGGGCGTGTTTCAATAAACCAGCTAAGAAACACTTACCAACTTTGGAAAGATGATAAACATCGTCCTTATCAAAAAAGGCGTTTTTATTCCCCTTAAACAGTGACATATGAACATGCATACCACTGCCATTAACCCCAAAAACAGGCTTTGGCATAAAGGTGGCATAGACACCGTGATTTTGGGCTACCTGTTTAACTATAAGACGATAAGTCATCACATTATCAGCCATGGTTAAAGCATCGGTGTAACGGAGGTCTATTTCATGTTGACTTGGCGCTACCTCGTGGTGACTATATTCGACTTTAATTCCCATTTCCTCCAACATAAGAATAGTTTCCCGTCTAAGGTCAGTAGCTATATCAGGAGGAGTAAGGTCAAAATAGCCACCCTGGTCAAGAAATTTAGTTCCTTCTGAACTCTGGAAATAAAAATACTCAAGCTCTGGGCCAACATAAAAAGTATAGCCCATGTCACTGGCTCGCTTTAAGTTTTTCTTGAGCACAAATCGAGGGTCACCTTCAAAAGGTTTGCCACCAGGCCAGTAAATATCACAAAACATTCGGGCAACTCCTCCATGTTCTCGAGGTCGCCAGGGAAGAATTTGAAAAGTATTTGGATCAGGTAAGGCAATCATATCACTTTCGTCAATTCGAGCAAAACCGGCAATAGAGGAACCATCAAAACCCATACCCTCGTTTAAGGCTTTCTCAAGTTGTTCAACGGTAATAGCAAAGCTCTTCAGGAATCCTAATATATCTGTAAACCACAGCCTTACAAACTTGATATTTAACTCCTTAGCTTTTTTAAGGACGCGTTCTTTGGCTTCTTCCTCTTTTGCCATTTTAATTCCACCTAATTTTTTATTATTACGGAGTATAAATGATACTCATCATTTTGTTCAAGAAAAAGATTGGGTTTTATTATTGACTATCCTTTTCCGATTTTGTTAAAATTGAAAATAATAGGGGCGGTTAGCTCAGGGGTTAGAGCGCTGCGTTGACATCGCAGAGGTCACTGGTTCAAATCCAGTATCGCCCACTTCAAACATCTCCTTATAGAGCAGTGGTGAATTACCTCACACTTCACTGCCAATACACGAGCAATACATAAGCGTTACTTTTGCCCACTTAAAAGCATGAGCGCCCTCTCCAAGCGTCATTTTGATTATACATTAAATAAGAAGGTTATAATATCGCCATCTTGAACGATATAGTTTTTGCCTTCAAGTCTAAGTAATCCTCGCTTCCGAGCTTCGGCTAAACTCCCACACTTTTCGAAGTCATGGAAGCTAACCACTTCAGCTTTGATAAAGCCTCGTTCAATATCAGAATGAATTTTCCCAGCTGCTTTTATAGCTGGAGTACCCTGAGGGATAGCCCAGGCTTTTAGTTCATCTGAGACAACAGTAAAGAAAGTGATTAAACCCAGGAGCTGGTAAGAAAATCTGACAACTCGGTCAATAGCTGGTTCAGGAACGCCTAAAGCTTTACGAAATTCTTCGGCTTCGGTGTCACCCAGTTGGGCCAATTCCGCTTCCAACTTCCCACACAAAGCTACAATTTTAAGTTGCGGATATAAAGAATATATTTCAGCTTCAAGGAAAGAAGCTTGGGAGAGTTGGTTTTCTCCAATATTAAGAATGAGGAGCATAGGTTTAGCGGTAAGAAATTGGTAATTAGCCAAGCTTTTTATTTCATCTTGAGTCAAACTTTGCTCTCGGACAGCCTTATCTGTCTCTAAACCCGCCTTTAGTTTTTCCAGCAAAGCTTTCTCTTTCATCAATTGGTCACGATCTAACGATTTAGCTCCCTTTAAAGAGCTTTCAAGACGCTGAAGTCGCTTCTCTATAATGACTAAATCGGAGAAAATGAGCTCTAAATTAAGAATAGCTATGTCTCGTTTTGGGTCTATACTACCTTCAATATGGGGTACTTCAGGAAGGTCAAAAACTCGAACTACCTGAAGTAAGGCATCAACATTCATCAGATGAGTAAGAAATTGCCCCTTTATTCCTTCTCCTTTGCCAAAGTCTTTAGGAACACCGGCAATATCAATATACTTTACTTCAGCCGGAATTACCTTTTTAGGATTAAAGGTCTTTTCTAAGATCTGCAATCTATAGTCCGGTACTTTAGCCACACCTAAATGAGGGGTAAAGGCAGGGGTTGGATGAACACTGGTAGCAATTTTAGCTTTGGTTAAAGCATTAAAAATAGTTGTTTTACCACTTTTAGGCAAACCGATGATTCCAACTTCCATATTAACTCCTTGAATTTATCTTATCATATTTACTTCTTATTCTACTAATCCGCCATCCAACAGAGCAGTAGTTATGTTAAAATTGGCTAAGAGAGGCGATAGTGCTTTATATCCTTTATGGTGAAGACAGTTTTTCCCTCTGTCAGACCTTGAAGGAAATTAGGAAAGGTCTGGGCGAACCCCAATTATTAGCAGTTAATACTACCGTTCTTGACGGTCAGCAATTAACTTTTGAAGAATTGAAAAATATTGCTGATACTACTCCCTTTTTATCTCCAAAACGTTTAATCATAGTTGAAGGTTTGCTCAAGCGTTTTGAGCCTCCGTCTAAGACAAAACGCCGCAGTCGTGAGACTACTCCGGAGTCAAAAGCCAAAGAAATTGCTGAATGGCAAGCCTTAAGCAATTACACCAAACAAATGCCACCCACTTCAGTGATTATATTGCTTGATGGTAAGTTAAGTAAAAACAATCCTTTATTTCAAACCTTAGCCCCGATAGCTAAAGTAATTTATTTTCCTCTCCTCAAAGGAAAGGCTTTACACCATTGGATACAAAAGCGGGTCACAGAAGGTGGTGGCACTATATCAACTGGAGCTATTAATTTACTTGCCCAACTAATTGGTAGCGATTTGTGGATTATGGACAAGGAAATTGAGAAACTTCTCCTTTACGCTTCAAACCGCTCAATTACTGAAGATATGGTTCAGCAAATTGTCCCTCAGAGTCGTGAGGTCAGCGTCTTCACCTTAATTGATGCCATCTTAGATGGTCAAGTACAAGTAGCTTACCAAGTGATGCATCAATTAATGAAAGAAGGAGCGTCAGCTTCTTATCTTCTGGTTATGATTGCCCGCCAACTTCGTCTTATGGTTAAAGCCAAAGAAGCCCATCAATTATCTCGTTCCGAGGCTCAGAATAAATTAGGATTAACCTCCGATTATAGTCTGGATAAAACACTAAGCCAGGCTCAGGCGTATACTTTATC
Organism: Dehalococcoidia bacterium; assembly: GCA_042408205.1. Taxonomy (GTDB): domain Bacteria; phylum Chloroflexota; class Dehalococcoidia; order GIF9; family DYGU01; genus JBHOQK01. Next base: position 5,016 of record JBHOQK010000007.1, read on the forward strand.
TCGCCTTAAAGAAGTGTATCATAAGCTTCTGGAAACTGACTTAGCCATTAAAACCGGGAAATATAGTGGAGACTTGGCTCTTGACCTTTTAATCACCGAACTATGCCAGTCGCCAAAGCTTCCATTGCTTACTGTTTGACAATATAAAAGATGTTAAAGAAAATAAAAGGGGAAGGCAATCGTGGAAAGGGTATTAGCTTTAATTTTAGCCGGAGGTGCCAGTGAAAGGCTAAGCATTCTGGCAGCCGAGAGAGCTAAACCGGCAATCCCTTTTGGCGGCAAATATCGGATTATCGACTTTACCCTAAGTAACTGCACTAACTCAGGAATTCACAAAGTAGCAGTACTTACTCAATTTAATCCCCGTTCTTTAGCTCAGCATATTGGTATCGGTAGACCCTGGGATTTGGATAGAACTGCAGGTGGTGTCGTGATATTACAACCATTCTTAAGTCGAAGCGGTCGCGACTGGTACAAAGGGACTGCTGATGCAGTATATCAAAACCTTTATTTTGTAGAGGAACAGAGAATAGATGAAGTCCTTATTCTGGCTGGTGATCATATTTATACTATGCGTTATGACTATATGATAAATTTTCATCGAACTCGAGCAGCGGATGTCACCGTTGGAGTAGTTGAAGTCCCGTTAGCTGAAGCCTCACGATTCGGCATTGTCACCCTAGACCATAATGACCGCATCATCAGTTTTGAAGAAAAACCTCAAGAGCCAAAAGGCAATTTAGCTTCAATGGGTATATATGTTTTTAACAAAGATGTTTTAATCGAGGTTTTGGAAGAGAATGTTGAACGTAAAGCTGGTCACGATTTTGGTCGGGATATTTTGCCTCGAATCATTAATACCCATAATGTTTACGGCTATAGATATCGGGGATACTGGAGGGATGTAGGCACTATTGAGTCTTACTGGCAAGCCAATATGGATTTAATTGTTGATTTGCCTGAGTTAAATCTCTATAACCCAGAGACGGAAGTAAGAACTGTTTTCCAAAATCTGCCTCCAGTTAAATTTGGACCAAAGGCACAGGTTGCCAGAAGTTTAATAGCTAACGGAGCTATCATTAATGGTCAGGTAACAAATTCAGTTATTTTCCCAGGAGTATTTATAGAAGAAAATGCTCAAGTCAAAGACTCTATCATTTTTAATGACACCACTATAGGTAAAAGTACGATTATTGACCGATGTATTATTGATAAGCAAGTTTGGGTAGGCGCTGATTGCCACATTGGTTATGGGGATGACCTAACACCTAACCGGGAAGAACCAGAACATCTCAAAAGTGGCATAACTTTAGTCGGCAAAGGAGCCAAAATACCTAACGGAGTTAAAATTGGACGTAACTGTAAAGTTGCCTGCTGGGTAGAGCGAACTGACTTTGAAAGTAATTTTATCCCCAGTGGAGGTTGTGTCCACAGAAAAACCCCCAGGCGCCACCAAATATAGGAATGTATGAAAATTGGAGCTTTTACCTTTGTTCTGCATAGCCACCTCCCTTACTGTCGTGGAGCAGGAAGATGGCCCCATGGTGAAGAATGGCTTCATGAAGTTGCTTTGTCTACTTATTTGCCCCTACTTGATACTTTCTACGAGCTGAAATACGCAGGATATCCTTTTAAGCTAACCTTAGGCCTCACCCCAGTGCTGGTGGAACAATTAGCAGATTCTTTAGTGATTGAACATATGGAAGAATTCATAAAGGAAAAAATTCACCGAGCTCGAGCCGATGCCAACCGGTTTGAAAGGGCTGGCGAGAAACACTTACTTTATCTGGCACATTATTATTTAAATAGATACCAGCAAATACTAACTGCTTTTAAAGATAAATTCGATAAGAATATAATCTTGGCTTTCAAAAAACTTCAGGACGAAGGATATATTGAAATAGTTACTAGTGCTGCTACTCATGCCTATTTGCCCCTTCTGGAACGAGACTCTTCTATTTACGCTCAACTAAAAATCGGAGTTGAAAGTTATCAATCTCATTTTGGTGTGACTCCTAAGTCTGTTTGGCTTCCCGAGTGTGGCTACCGTCCAGCTTTTTATACGAGCAAAGGAGGCAAAAGTTATTTAAAACCTGGTTTTGAAGCTTTTCTCTCGGAGTTAGGTATCAGGTGTTTCTTTGCTGAGACTCATACTGTGGAAGGAGGGCAACCGGTGGGGAAAGCTCGGGAGGAAGTAATTGGACCTTATGCTAATATACCTCGCCGTTATGTAGTGCCTTTAGCCGAGTATAGAGAACCTAAAATAAGGACTACTTTTCTTCCTTACTGGGTGAGTTCGCCCGAAGTAGCTGTTATTGGTAGGAATAATCGTACCAGCATGCAAGTGTGGTCAGCAGAATGGGGCTATCCCGGCGATTTTTATTACCGAGAATTTCATAAAAAGGATGGTATTTCTGGACTCCAGTATTGGAAGATCACAGGAGCTAAAGTAGATTTAGCCTCAAAGGAATATTATGATCCTTATTGGGCAAGTCAGCGAGTCCAAAAACATAGTGCCCATTTTAGTCACTTGGTTGAAGAGCAATTGGTTAATTTCTACCGGGAAACAGGCAAATTTGGCATTATTGCGGCTACTTATGATACTGAACTTTTTGGTCACTGGTGGTTTGAAGGAGTGGACTGGCTAAAACAAGTTCTCCAAAACCTATGCCAGAGCAAATTAGTTGAGCTAACTACCGCAAGTGAATTCATCACTCAGCATCCTCCTGAGGATATTCTAGTCTTATCTGAAGGCTCCTGGGGATTGGGTGGTGGTCATTTTACCTGGCAGAATGTAGATAATGAATGGATGTTACCTATTATCCATTCCTCAGAGGTAAAAATGGAAGAGATAGTTGAGCAACACCCTAATGCAACCGGAATAATGCGAGAGATCCTGAATCAGGCTGCCAGAGAACTATTGCTATTACAGTCCAGCGACTGGGCTTTTTTGATAACTACTGGGCAAGCTAAAGATTATGCTACAATGCGCTTTACAACCCATGTGAACAATTTTTATGAGTTAGTTAGAATCGCCGAGTCAAAACAAGTAAACAAAGAAGCTGAAAATCTATGTCGCCAACTTTGGGAAAAGGACAAAATTTTCCCCAACCTAGATTATCGCTGGTTTAGGAATCGGGAGAAATACTTTTCATGAAAATCCTTTTTGTGGCTTCTGAAGCTACACCTTGGGCTAAGGTGGGTGGTTTAGCTGATGTGGTTGGCTCTTTATCCAAAGCTTTAGCTAATCTTGGGCATGAAATTAGACTAATTATTCCCAAATATGGCAGTATTGACCTGAGCTCACATTTAGTAACTTCAATCAGGGATAACTTTAAGATAGAAATAATGGCGAAAAAAGAGTTAGCTAATTTACTTTTTATCTCAGGTAAAGTTCCAGTATATATGGTAGAAAACAACAAATACTTTGGAGGTAAAGAGATATATAGTGAAAATGACTTAGAGCGCTTTCTTTTTTTCTCGAAAGCTGTCTTCGAGATTTTACCTCAGCTGGATTGGCAGCCAGAGATTGTTCATTGCCATGACTGGCACACCGCTTTAATTCCTTTATGGCAGAAAGAAGCTGGTTATCCTTACGTTTCTTTATTTACTATCCATAATTTAGCTTATCAAGGTTTTTTTGATGAAAACTTTTTGGCTTTATCAGGTCTTAAAAAATATTGGCAAGCCTTTCCCCTTCAAACTTTAAAACTTCCTCTTAATTTCATGAGCCAGGGGATCCTCCACGCCGACCTAGTCACTACTGTCAGCGAGACTTATGCTAAGGAAATTGTTACCCCTGAATATGGAGAAGGGCTTGACCCTCTTTTGCGCTATCGCCAAAAAGACCTAATAGGCATAATTAATGGTATTGATTATGAAGAATATAACCCAGCTACTGACCCTTATCTGGTAGTTAATTACGATTCTTCAACTTTGCACAAGCGAATTGCTAATAAATTAGCCCTGCAGCAGCGCTCTAATTTACCGCAGGACGCCGAGATTCCTTTAATTGGTATGGTGCAGCGCTTAGATGAACAAAAAGGCTTTGACATTTTGGAAAAAGCCATTGACGTTATTTTGGAAAAGACTAAAACCCAAATAATTATTCTGGGCAAAGGCAGAGAATATTATGAAAATATGCTAAGACAAATTGCTTCTCGATATCCTCAACAGATAGCTTTATTTATAAGGTTTGACAATCCTCTGGCTCACCTAATTTATGCCGGCTGTGATATGTTTTTAATGCCCTCTCGCTTTGAGCCTTGCGGTTTAGGACAGCTTATTTCTATGCGCTATGGAGCTTTGCCTATAGTCCGACATACAGGTGGCTTAGTCGATACTGTATTAGAGTTCACACCTGATCTGAAAGAGGGCAGCGGTTTTGTCTTTAAAGATTACACTCCCGAAGCTTTGATAGCTATTATCTTGAAAGCCGTGAATACTTTTAAAAACCAAAAAACATCCTGGTACAAAGCTATGCAACGAGTGATGGAACTTGATTTCTCTTGGCGAGCCTCAGCAAAAAAGTATGAAAAAATCTATGAAGAGAGTTTAAAAAGAAAGAAGTATGTTCAGCCACAATTTTAAACCAGTGTTAGCCATAGATTTAGGTGGGACTAAAATTGTAGCCGCAGTAGTTTCACCCCAAGGTAAGATAATTTCACGAGTTTACTGTTTATCTTTAGCCCAAGAAGGACAAGAAATGGTTATAAATAGGCTATTTTCGGCTGCTCATAGAGTTTTAAAACAATCTAAATTGGAAGTCTCAGAAATAGAAGGTTTAGCTATAGCTGCCGCTGGAGCTCTGGATATAAACCAAGGCTTAGTAACCACGTCACCTCACCTTCCTGGATGGCATAACGTGCCTCTTCAGGATATTATGGCTGAAAGACTCAATACTAAAACTTACCTCATTAATGATGCTAATGCTGCTGCTTTTGGCGAATATATCATGGGAGCAGGTAAAGGCGCCAAAAACCTAATTTATCTCACCGTAAGTACTGGAATTGGTGGTGGCATTATAATCAATGGAGAACTTTACCAAGGAGTTGATGGTAGTGCTGGAGAAGTCGGTCATATGACTATAGATATTAATGGTGAAAAATGTAACTGTGGCAATATTGGCTGTTGGGAGACTTTAGTTTCAGGAACAGCAGTAGCTAAAGAAGCAGTCCGACGTCTTAATCAAGGTGAAAAAAGCTCCCTTGTTACCTTAAGCCAAGGAAAACTGGAAAACATTTCCGCCAAAATGATTGCTCGGGCAGCTCATCAAGGTGATCCTTTAGCTGATGATATTATTGCTAAAGCTGCCTATTATTTGGGTGTTGGCTTAGTAAATTTAATCAATATTTTTAATCCCGAACGAATTATTATTGGTGGAGGTATGGCACAAATAGGAGAGAAACTGTTAAAGCCAGCTCAGCAAGTGGTTAAGGAACGAGCTTTTTCATTACCAGCGCGGACTGTCAAAATTCTCAGAGCTAAGTTAGGTGGCAATTCAGCTGTAATTGGAGCAGCGCTTTTTTGGTTTCAAAGGAGCAAGAACGATAAATGATTTATTGGGCACCTTTATTTCATTTCTATCAGCCACCGACCCAAACTCGGAGTGTATTAATGAAGGTAAGCAATGAGGCTTACCGCCCCCTGCTTGAAGTTTTGAAAGAATACCCCCATGCTAAAGCCACAATAAATATTAGTGGTGTGCTTACAGAAATGCTCTGGGAATGTGGACACTTGGACATAATCAATGGACTAAAGGAATTAGCTGAAAAAAAGAAAATAGAATTTACCGGCACTGCTAAATATCACCCTATCCTTCCCTTGATCCCTAAAGAAGAGATAGAAAGACAGATACGCCGAAATCACCTGACTAACCGTTACTTCTTTGGCGAAGTTTACGCTCCAAGAGGATTTTTCCCTCCTGAATTATGTTATTCTCGGGACGTTGTTGAACCAATTATTGAATCTCGCCACGAATGGATTATCTTGAGCGGAGTTGCTTGTCCTGTTCCCTGGAGTATGAATATTATCCATGAAATTAGTGCCGATGAAGAAAAGTTAGCTGTTTTCTTTAGGGACGATATTCTGAGCAATAAAATAAGTTTTAAGGGCATTGATGGCAAGGGTTTCATTGACCATTTAAAGCAACTATATAAGGGAGCAGGAGATATCTATGTCATAACAGCTATGGATGCTGAAACCTTCGGTCATCATATCCAACACTGGGATAAATTATTCTTGGCTGAAGTGTATGAGACCCTGGAGCCAATGGAGGTAAAAAGAGGGTTGCGCCGTCAGAAACCTTTAGCCGAGCAGCACCGAAGGCTGTTTGACTTTCAAAAAAATGGTGAGATTAAACTTATTGAGGTAGTTACTATTAGTCAGCTTCTTGACCTTTTCCCTAGGGGTAGTTCAATTGAGCCTATACCGTCTTCATGGAGTACTACTGTTGACGATATCAAAGCTCGAAATTACTATCCCTTATGGAACGATAAAGATAATCCTGTTCATCAGATGCAGTGGGAACATCTTAATATTGTTCTTGAATTGACTCTTAAAGCAGTGGAAGTGGCTGATAATCCGACCAGTCGGCACTTTGCCAGCATTGCCCGTAGTCTTGGCAGACCCAGCTCTCCACAGTTGCCAATTCTGGTGGGCAAGCAAAAGACCCATGTGGGACATTAACCTGGTTCACCGAGGCTTAAATTTACAACGGGAAGTTTTGCTTAATGCCTACAAAGCCATTTCTGCCAGTAGTGCCAGCTCTCAACTTAAGAAGGAATATTATTATAAAGTAGTTGCGGCACGAGATCTTAGTAACAAAATTACCGAAGCTCTAATGACCGGATAAAAGCTGAAAAGCAATAGATATTCGGGTCAAAATAATTGTGAAATTTAGTAACAGCTATATCTTAGAACTCCAGTGAGACAGATATATTTGGGTATAGTTATTCACAACCATCAGCCCGTAGGCAATTTTCCTTGGGTCTTTGACCAGGCTTACCAGCAAGCCTATTTGCCAATGCTGGAAGCAATAGAAAGGCACCCCTCCCTGAGGTTCTCCCTTCATTACAGTGGCTGCCTTTTAGATTGGTTAAGACAAAATCACCCTGACTTTCTTTTAAGGTTAGCTAATTTAGTCCACAAAGAACAAGTGGAAATAGTAACTGGCGGTTATTATGAGCCAATCTTAGCAATCATTCCCGATGCTGATAAAAAGGGACAAATTTCTAAAATGAACTCCTTTATTGAACAGCAATTTAACTTTAAACCATCAGGGCTATGGTTAGCTGAACGAGTCTGGGAACCTTCCTTACCCAAAATATTAGCTCAGGCTGGAATAAGTTGGACATTAGTTGATGATACCCATTTTAAAGCTGTTGGGTTAGAGGACAAAGACTTGTTTGGTTACTACATCACCGAAGACGAAGGTTACTGGATTAAAGTGTTTCCCGGTAGTAAATATCTGCGTTATTCTATTCCCTGGCGTTCTGTGGACGAAGTTATAACTTTCTTTAAAAACCAAGCCTCTGCCGAGGAAATAAAGATTGCCATATTAGGTGATGACGGTGAAAAATTTGGAGTTTGGCCTGGAACCTATAAACATTGCTGGCAAGAAAAATGGGTGGATAAATTTTTTACAGCTTTAGAAGATAATCAGGATTGGCTTTATACCATTAAATTAAGCGACTATATTCAAAAATTCCCTCCTTTAGGCAGGATTTACCTTCCCTGTGCTGCTTATGATGAAATGCTGGAATGGGCTTTGCCAGCGGAGAAATCCTGGAAGTTAACGAATTTAAAACGCCAGTTAGAGACAGAAGGGCGTAGAGATTTAACTCAATTTATGAGGGGTGGCTTCTGGCGTCATTTCTTAGTGAAATACCCTGAAGTAAATCGAATACATAAGAAGATGCTTTTGGTCCATAAGAAGGTGTATATGGCTTATGACAAAAATCCTAATGATTGTGGCTTAGAAGAACTATGGCAAGCCCAATGTAATGAAGTTTATTGGCATGGTATTTTTGGTGGAGTTTATTTGGCTGACTTAAGAACAACTACATATAGCTATCTTATTCAGGCTGAAAATAAGGCGGATAAGACACTGGGTCAAACCGGTCTTAGGTGGGAACAGAAAGACTTTGACAATGATGGTTATGAAGAGCTCTTAGTTACCAGTGAAGGGTTTAACATTTATTTTAGTCCTCAAGAAGGTGGGGCTATTTTTGAATGGGACTTGCGACGCCATAATTATAACCTGTTAGCTACTTTAGCCCGGCGACCAGAAGCTTATCACCAAGTGCTAACCAAACCGGCTAATGAACCAAATACTTCAAAAAATAAGGCTGTTGTCAGTATTCATGACAAAATAAAAGTAAAAGACCCCAATTTGTCTTCCCGGGTAGTATATGATGCATATCCTCGATCCAGTCTCCTTGACCATTTCCTGAACCTGGATGTGAGGTTGATGGACTTCGCTAATAATACCTATACAGAGTTGGGGGATTTTATTAACCAACCTTACCAGGTTTCGTTAGATCATCAGAGGGAAAGGTTAATAATTAATTTAAGGCGAAGAGGCAATCTCATAAGGGGCAAAGAAAAGTTAGCCTTTGAAATCAATAAGGAAATTCTATTAGAGCCAAAAGTGGAAAAACTTTTAATAAGCTATGAGATTAAAAACAGAAGTCATTTTTTAGTTGAAAGTATTTTTGGCTGTGAGTGGAATATAAATCTTTTGGGGGGAGGACATAATGAGTTAGCCTATTATAGGATACCTGGCATCACTTTAGATGATGCCCACTTAGATTCTTGGGGTGAGTTATCAAGCGTTGACCGAGTAATCTTAGGTAATCGGGGTTTAGGCGTAGAAATAGAAGTAAAGGTTACGCCGAAGGTCAACTTATGGCGCTTTCCAGTGGAAACTATTTCTAACTCTGAAGCTGGGATTGAAAAACTCTATCAGGCAAGCTGCCTTGTCTTTCTTTTACCTTTTAAACTTTCCCCAGATAAAAGCATCTTTTTAACCTTTGACTGGGTGTGTTTATAAGTCCAGTCTCTCTCCGCCCTGGCTAGAAACTTCCGGATTTGACAAGATTTGTTAGTAATATAGAAGACTTAATCTTCTTTGTAATAAGCTAAACCTAAGGCTCCTTTACCACTAGCATAAGCCATGACCGGGCTAAAGTCAGTAATAAAAAGCTCAATGCAGTTAAATTCAGCAGCAATTCTTTCTTTTAGCTTTACCGCTTCGTCAAAGGTATCAGCATGCATAATCGCTACATGACACGGTGCCGAACCAATATGATGCCTCATCAGGTTAAGCATCTTTTCTATCCCATTTTGTTTTGTTCTAGAAGCTCCAGCAAAACGAATAAGCCCATCAGAACTGATTAGAATTGGTTTGATAGAAAGGATGGAACCTATCTGGGAAGCAATCTTGGGTATGCGTCCCGTCCTATAAACATGCCTGATAGTCTCTAAAACACCAATGTAATGCACTCGCTCTTTGATCTTATTAGCTATAGCTATTACCTGAGCGAAAGGCTTACCTTCTATAGCAGCCTTAGCCGCAGCCAAAACTATAAGACCCTCAGCCGCAACCGCTGTTTGGCTGTCTAAAACTTCTATGGTAGTTTTTGGAAGCGCTTCTTTGGCTATTTCTTTAGCAGTAATGGCGCTATTGTAACACATGCTAAGTTTAGAAGAGAGAGTCACTACTAATATATTTTCAACATATTGACCAAGCTCGCGGTAAGCTTGAAGATAATCTTCAGGAGAAGGAGCTGAACTTTTCCAGAATTGAGGAGCTCGTTCCAAAAATTCATAGGCTTGAGCTGGACTTAGATCTATCCAATCACGATATACTTTGCCATTAAAGAAGATATTTACCGGTACTACACTAATTTTATAGCGTTCAATATATTCTCTGGGAAGAGAAGCAATACTATCGGTAACTATACCTATATTTGACTTTTGTTTAAGCATTGTCTATCGATGCTATCGTAGCACGATGCCCATCCCCCCGTCAAGAATAATCACCTTGGATAATACTTAACTTCTTAAAAAGCCAGAATAAAGTGGATATTACTTCCTCTTTTTCTTGACGCCCCAGTCATTATATGCTTCAATAGCAGAGGTAAAAATGGATGATAGTTTAAAACCAACAGCACAGGAATTATTTGAGAAGGAAACTTTTGCTCAAAAGTTAGGAGCAAAGCTAATAGAAGCCAAAGATGGCTACGCCAAAGTGGAAATTGAGGTTAAGCCTCACTTTACCAATATGCATGGTTTCGCTCATGGGGGTTTAATTTTTACTGTGGCTGATTTTGCCTTTGCTCTGGCAGTGAATATAAGCGAAGCAGCTGCTGGTGTCCAATTTAACCTAATGATTTTTCGTCCAGCCTCTGTGGGAGAAATTCTAATAGGAGAAGCTCGACAAATTCACCGAAGCCGCTCCATGGCAGCAGTAGAACTTAAAGTTACTAATAATCAAGGCCGCTTAATTGCTGAAGGACAAGCCATTGCCCTTCCTGTTCGTTATAATTAATAGGAACTAATGGCTGATATTTCCAATAGTATAATTTTTCTCGGAACTGCTGGTGCCAGGGTAATGGTTACTACTCAGATATTAGCTTCAGGTGGTGCTTGGCTAAATCTTGGGGGAACTCAAATACTGGTTGACCCCGGTCCAGGTTGCCTCATACAGGCAATAAAAAGGAAACTCGACCCGACAAAATTAAGAGCTATCCTCCTTTCCCATAAACACCTTGACCATTCTAATGACATTAACATCATGATTGAAGCCATGACAGAAAGTGGCCGAAAACGCCGAGGCATAGTTTTTGCCCCTAGGGATTGCCTGGAGCAAGAACCAATTATTTTTAGCTATCTCCGTAATTTTCCCGAAGATATAAAAGTGCTAACGGAAGGAAGCTCTTATTCGGTGAACGGTGTTTCCTTTACTACACCTATTAGGCATCAGCATCCTGTAGAGACCTATGGATTTATTTTTGAAACCCAAAATCATACTTTTTCTTGGATTACTGACAGCCGATACTTTGAAAAATTGCCCGATTATTATCAAGGTGAAGTAATAATTATCAATGTCGTCCGATTGGAGCCAGGAGGCCCTATAGATCATCTTTCTTTGCCTGAAGCAAAGCTAATAATCGAGAAAATAAAGCCTAAAGTAGCTATTCTGACTCATTTTGGTATGACTATGTGGCGAGCCAAACCATGGGAATTAGCTAAGAAATTGACAGAGGAAACTGGTATTTCAGTAATTGCTGCCTATGATGGTATGAAGTTTGAATTTTAAAAGGATACTTTAGAATGCCTGAATATTACATTGGTACCAGTGGTTGGCATTACGAACATTGGCGTGAGTTATTTTATCCCGTTGAATTACCTAAAGAAAAATGGCTTCATTTTTATGCTGGTTACTTTAATACTGTGGAATTGAATAATAGCTTTTACCGCTTACCTTCAGAGGTGGCTTTTATTAATTGGCAAAAGGCTTCACCAAATAGCTTTACTTACGCAGTTAAAGTAAATCGGTTTATTACCCATATAAAGAGATTAAGAAACGTTCAAGAGGCACTTCAAAATTTTATGTCTCGGGTCCAGCTCCTTGGAAACAAATTAGGTCCTCTTCTCTACCAACTGCCACCTAATATGAAACGTAATGAGGAAGTTCTTGAAGATTTCTTAGCTTTGTTACCTAAGTCTTTTCGCCATGCTTTTGAGTTCCGCCATGAGTCGTGGTTAAGTGATAATATTTTTGACCTCTTATATCGTTACAATGCCGGTTTTTGCATTTATGATATGCCCGGTTTTACCTCTCCGTTAGTAGCGACGGCTGATTTTGCCTATATTCGTTTTCACGGTAGCGCTGGCTTATACTGGAGTTGCTATACCGATGAAGAGTTATCTCACTGGGCACACCATATTGTTGAACTGGGGAAAAAGTTGAGGGCAGTTTATATTTACTTTAACAATGATGCCGAAGCCAACGCAGTGAAAAATGCCCTACAGTTAAAAGAAAAGTTACGCTACCATTCTTCACAAGCTTCGCCTTCAACAAATTTGCCTAAATCTTAACCACACCCTTTCAAAAGTTAAAGTTTTACAAATACTCCTTTATTTTTTTAGCTAATTCTTCCGTTATACCCTTTACCGAAGCTATTTCAGCTATGGAAGCTTCTTTAATTGCTTGGATAGAACCAAATCTTTTAAGGAGC
>JBHOQK010000011.1:0-73924 GCA_042408205.1 Dehalococcoidia bacterium
TAACCTGTTAAAACAATCATATCCCAAAACATGATTGATTTTGGGGAAGGATAGAGGATCATGTTGAAGACACGAGCCGGCTGACCAAGGTCAACAAAAATGAATAGCATAGTCATTATTACTGCAGCTATAGCTAAAAACTCCCCTAAGACAGTAATTTTCCCAAATTGTTTATAGTTATGCAGATAATAGGGTAAGACTACCATAACCGCTGAAGCAGCTACACCAACCAAAAAAGTGAAATTAGCAATATAAAGCCCCCAGGTAACATCTCGACTCATTCCGGTTATTCCTAATCCATACTTCAATTGCTGAAGATAAAAAATAAACCCTGTCCCAGCAATAGCCAAAAGCAAAATTATCAATCCCCAATATCTGCGACTACCAACAAAAGCTTTTTCAAACATGCCCCACCTTATAGAATGTAGTAAACTTGAGGCTTAGTGCCAAGAGTAAGCTTCCGTTGAATGGAGTAGTTTAGACGAAGAATTTTCCTTACCTCGGACTCAGAGTCTTCTAAATTACCAAAAATCAATGCCTTCTCTTTACAGACTTCAACACATACGGGAGATAAACCTTTGACAAGTCTCTCTTCACAGAAATTGCATTTCTCTACAACACCTAAAGTTCTAGTAGGAAAGCCAGGATTTACTTCCTTAATAAAAGGTCGGGGATCTCTCCAATTAAAACTTCTTGAGCCATAAGGGCATGCTGCTATACAGTACCGGCATCCAATGCATCGGTGATAATCTTGCATAATTATCCCGTCTCTTCGTTTCCAAGTAGCTCTGGTGGGACAGACTCTAACACAAGGTGGGTTGTCACAATGATTACACAAAACAAGAATAGGTAGCCCTTTTAAATCTTTTTTAATGAAATCATGTTTCTGCTCCGGAAATGCCTCTTCATAAGGTACAGTCCAAAGCCATTTAATCTCGTCTTTAGGATTACCAAAATCAGGCACATTGTGGACATAATGGCAAGCCCTAATACACTTATTACATCCATTTTTTGCTGTACAAGCTCTCAGATCGATAACCATTGCCCATCTTTTACCAACCGGAGTCTCCATTGATAAAGCCTTCGTCAGTTCGGATTTTGAGAAAGTATCCAAAATCGGCTTAGCTATTAACCCTAATACAGCAAGCCCACTTATTTTTAAGAATCCTCTTCGGGTAACTTTCACCATGTTAATCCTTTCCAGATGAAATATGGCAATTCCAGCAATTAGGTTTTACTCCCACATAATTATGACATTGGTCACAAAATTCAGCCTTGTTCTGATGACACTTCATACAAGTATCAGTAAGACTAATATAATACTTCTTCCCATCGCTGGTTATATAAATTCTATTACCTTCCCGAACAGCGGATTCTTTCCAACTTTCCAATAAGTCCACATGCTTAGCTCTCATATATAATCTGGGCTCTATACATTGCTTCTCTTCAGTGATGATTTTGGGATCCGGTTTATAAAGGGCTTTACCGCTAACCACACTATAGTAAACGGGGAAAGTTATTAAACAAAGAAAAATAATCAACCCAGTGATAATTTTGTCGGCATCATATATCACCCTTTGCCTCCTGTTTTAAGGGAGTTCCCCGTAAATCAGTGGTTCTCTTCTTCTCCCCTTTCATCACCAAGGCATTCCCTACTAATTCATGAACTCCGACAACTATTATCCCAGGAACCCAATATTCCATTAACGCGGTTAAAGCAGCACTATCAATGTTACAAATACAAGCTAAAGCATTGACTCCGTATCTTTCTTTGACATACTTAACTGCGTTAGCTCGAGGAAAACCACCTCTCAACCTAACTTCTAAATTTTCGTCAGCACCAATACCTGATCCACTACCACAACAAAAAGTACGCTCTTTTATGGTATTCTCAGGCATTTCATAAAAATAGCGGCACACTTTTTTAATTATATATCGCGGTTCTTCAATAAGCCCCATACTCCGGGTTGGATTACAGGAATCATGAAAGGTTACTTTTAAATGATCATTTCGGCTCGGGTCTAAGGTTAACTTATTATTTTGAATAAGGTCAGCAGTAAATTCACAAATGTGAACCATCTTTGTTGATTTAGCATTTTCGAATTTGGTGCCTGTTATTGGAGATACTGGCTCCGCCAAGAAATCAGCTGGGCCATTATAAGTGTCCATGTATTGATGAATGACCCGCCACATATGACCACATTCTCCACCAAGAATCCACTTTACCTTTAGTCGCTTAGCTTCGGCATATATTTTCGCGTTTAGCCTTTTGGCTAACTCGGCGGAGTGAAAGAAACCAAAGTTTCCTCCTTCAGAGGCATAAGTGCTAAAGGTATAATCCAGTCCACACTCATGAAGAACCATAAGATACCCCAAAAACCTGAACCAATGAGGACTGGCGAAATAGTCGCCAGAAGGTGAAACGAAGAGCACTTCAGCTCCTTTCCGGTTAATAGGTACTTCTACTTTAATACCAGTTATTTCCTTTATATCTTCAATTGCGGTATTTATAACTTCTTTAAAAGCGTGAGGAGGCACACCTAAATGATTGCCTATTCGGTAACATTTGGCAGCAGGATCGAGAATCCAGTTGACGCCTAAACCAAGCAAATTAAGAAGTTCCCGTGCCATCATTGTTATTTCACAAGTGTCAATTCCATAAGGACAAAAAACAGAACAGCGACGGCATTCAGTGCACTGATAAAAGTAATAGAACCACTCTTTGATTACCTCTACGGTAAGTTCCCTGGCACCAGCAAACTTCCTTAATAACTTTCCAGCTAAAGTAAAGTACCTCCGATAAACACTCCGCAAAAGCTCGGCTCTTAAAACAGGCATATTCTTAGGATCACCAGAGCCAATAAAAAAAGGACATTTATCAGCACAAGCCCCACATCTAACGCAAATATCTAAAAAGAGTCGGAAGGAGCGATATTTGTTCAATCGGTCCCTCATCCCTTTTAATACTATTTCTTTCCAATTTTCAGGTAATTTCCAGTCCTCTTCATAAGGTTGCCATCTCCTTGGATGGGGAAGCCCAAGATATTCAAGATGTTTTGAAGGTGCACTATATAAATAAGCCCCCTTCCTGAACTCAACCTTTGGCTCAAACCAGCTCTTTTTAGGTGGTTTGTAATCTATCGTTTTTAATATTTCTTCTGGACCGGATGCTTCCCTTGTCATTTTTAACTTTCCTTCTCTAAAGGTAACCCAGCCTCCTTCATCATTTCACCAAATTCTTTTTCATACTCTTCGTAAGTGTGAACCTTAACAGGATAATTCCATGGATTTATGTGCCTAACCATGCGACTATTATTCATTAAGTTCCGTGTCGGGCTAAGAAAAATTCCAGCCATATGGACCATTTTGCTGAAAGGAAAGTAAGCTACCAAAGTACTGACAAGAAATAGATGAATATAAAAGGTTAAGCCAATCCCCTCTGGAAGAGAAGGCCGAAAGCTAATAACCCCCATAGCTAATTCTTTTACCCCTACAATATCCACCTTCCAAACCAGCCTCATGAGAATCCCAGAAATAACTACCCCAAGCAACAATAAAATGGCAAAGTAATCGGAGGGGAGGGAAATATAACGTATTTGAGGGTAAATAACTCTTCTCAAAAAAAGGTAAGTTAACGCAATCAAAATGACTAAATCAGTTAAGAATAGGGTCGGTATAGCTAATTGAAACATGCCATCAATATTACTAATAAAAACAATCACAGAGGGAACTGGTTCTAAGAAATATCTTAGATGCCTCAGGAGAATAATAAAAAGGCACCAGTGAAAAGCTAACCCCCCGAGCCATAGATATTTATTTCCTCCATAGATAAGTTTCCCAGACTGCTTGAGCTCAACCTTCTCATTCCTGAACAAGGAACGGAAAAAGAGTATCTCTAATGCCAACCTGGCAATAACACCAGCAATGTTATAAGGGCTTTCAATGTTATCAGCTTTAATAAAGGGAAGAGATTTTTGCTGCCCGCATACTGTCGGTATATGGAAAGGAACAGGTGAACTTGCCCATCTTAAAACACGATAAATGAGCCCAACAATAAATATAGTAGCAGCTGCGTAAGGTATAATAATTCCAAAGAGGAAATTTAAGCCAAATATCCCCACCCCCGCCCAAGCAATCAAAATAAGTATTATGACTATGAGGAGAGAATAAAAAGCATTCACTAGTTTATCCTTTCTTATTCAGTAGCTTTAACATTATTCCTTTTTCAGCTTTTAACTCCCCTACCTTAATTTGGTAAATCTTTTCCCGACACTTCATATATATGTCAAAAGCAAGAAGTGCCAGTTCATCTATTTTTAATTCAAATTTCATTAATTCCTCAGAAAGCTTATCTTCTTTAATTTCCTTTTCCAATTCGTCTCTTATTGCTTTCTTTAACAAAAAAACAAAGCTAACAGCTTGGGAAGGGGAAAAGTCTTGAACTGCTCTAATTCGGATAATATTATCAAGGGAAGTGGAAAGTTTGTCATAATTCATCCCACTAAGAAGTTCTTGGTACAGAACTTCGGTTTCTTGAGCAATAGTATATCCCACGGGATTAATGAATCTATCCTTCTCCTGTTTGAGGAAAATCGAACCATCAAGAGGGTAAGTATCAAATATAAGGTTGAGCCATCTGTCTAAGATAAAAGCTTTCCTTTGGAACAAAAGATTTCTTAAAAGCATCCATTAACCTTAAGACTCAACCATAAAAGTGAGAGACATAATAACCGTAGCCAGCTTTCCTTGTCAAGACCTTAAGGGGCACGCTGCTTACTTTTTGACCAACCCTTCAGTTTATGACATGAACTTTTAATTTATTATTCAAGTTTGGCTTAAATATTGGCTCAGATAGTGTTGCCACAAATAGTAAGGTAAACTGCCACCTTTTGTCTCAATTAGCCTCATATCTTCTTTACGTAATAAAGCCCTAAGCCAAAAACCTAATTCTTTAATTTTGCCTATAGCTTGGATACCAACCAGAATCTGTTGATAAATTATCAAGCGTAGGTAATCTAAGCCACGACTTTTTTCTATAATCTCCAACCTGTCGGCACTCTGATGAAAACTACTTGAAGTAACGCCCATAGAAACGGCTTGAACTCCAAAAATGTCTATTCCAGTGATGTTTATAGAGCCAGAATATTTTTGTTGCTTGCCTAAACAATTGTTGGCAGCTATTTTAGCCTGCTGTTTAGCATTATGCCAGAGTAAATTCAAAGCTTTTTTGCCACTGACCAAGTCCTTAGTTTCTATACAGTCACCACAGGCATAAACATCTAAAGCACTACTTAACATTGTCTCATCTACTTCAATACCACCAAGTTTACCAATGTTAATCCCAGCTTTCTGAGCTAACTCCGCATTTGGTTTCATTCCTGTAGCTATGACCACTGTATCACATTTTATTTCTCGCCTCTCTGTGATCACACCATTAACACAGGTATCACCAGTAATACAGTTGACCCTTTCTTTAACTGATATCTCAATACCATTTTCTTCAAGAAGCCGGGCTAAAAGAAATGCTGGATATTCATCAAAGGCACGGGGTAATATCCAGTCGAGTAATTCTATTACCTGGACTTGGTAACCTCTCCTTTTTAGAGCGATAGCAACTTCAATACCAATAAAACCCGAACCAATAACTACAGCTTTTTTCCCCGACCAATGACAAAGTCTGTCTGCATCATCTATAGACTTAAAAGTAAAGACCCCTTTTTTATCCAAGCCATCAATAGGGGGTATTACAACCTGGCTTCCCGTGGCTATGACCAGTTTATCATAAGGAACAGCTTGGCTAGGCAAAAATACTTTTTTACGGTTGATATCGATGCTTTCCGCTTTCTCTCCCAAAATGATTCTTATTCCCTCTTTGGAGTAAGTCTCAATGCTTTTGAGGAAAACCTGTTTTCGATCTATTACACCACTAAGATAATAAGGCAAAACACAAGGAGAATATAAAGGGTGATTTTCCTCGGAAATTAAAGTAATATTAACTTCGGGGTTATTTCTTTTGATAGTTAAAGCTGCTATATTACCGGCAATCCCATTACCAACAATAACAATATGCATCTCTCATAAATACGGTGACAATTGTAACATAGACAACACTAACTTTTAAAAGGAAGCATGGTTGACATCTTTTCTTTTTCAATTTATTCTATCTGGAGGCTATAATGGTAGGAATTAAATCTTATGCTGCTTATGTACCTTTTTACCGTCTTAGTCGGGACGAAATAGCTCACTCCTGGGGCAGACCAAGCCTCGGCGGTGAAAAAGCTGTGGCTAATTTTGACGAAGATGCGATAACCATGGCAGTAGCAGCTGCCTTAGATTGTATTAAAGACTTTGACCGCAGTCTGATTACAGGTTTATTCTTGGCTTCAACCACCCTACCTTACAAAGAAAAGCAATCAGCAGCTACCGTTGCCGCTGCTATCGACTTGGGACGAGAAAGTTTAACTATTGATTTTACCGATTCGATCAGGGCTGGCACCAGTGCCTTACTTGTGGCTGCTAATATGATTAAAGCTGGTGCCATGAAAAACGTTTTAGTAATTGCCTCTGATTGTCGCTTGGGTATCCCTAACTCGGAACTAGAGTCTCTTTTTGGTGACGGTGCCGCTGCTCTCCTCCTTAGTGATTCCGAGGTAGCAGTTAATATCACCGGTAGCTGTACTATCGCTGAGGAGTTTATTGACTGGTGGCGGACTGAAGGGGATCCTTTTGTCCGCACCTGGGAAGACCGCTTTGTTGTAAATCAAGGTTATATTAGAAACCTTCAGGAAGTTACCTTTAGAATACTCAAAAAATATAATCTCGCAACCAAAGACTTAACCAAAGCTATTTTCTATGCTCCTGACCCCCGAAGCCATACTGCTTTGGCACGGACTTTAGGCTTTGACTTGAAAACCCAGGTAATACCTCCTTTATTTGATACTATAGGAAATACAGGAACCGCCTTTGCTTTGATGATGTTAGTCGCTGCTTTAGACGAAGCCAGAGCTGGAGATAAAATACTTCTGACTAATTATGGGGATGGGGCTGAGGCTTTTATTCTTGAGGTAACAGAGCATATAGATAAATTAAAAAATAGACGAACTTTAGCGAATTACCTTAAATCAAAGATGATGCTTTCCAGTTACGAGAAGTATCTCCACTTTCGCCATATTATACCGGCAGAGTTAACCCGTCGTCCTGAGTTAAGCTCTTCAGTTCCCATAGTTTGGCGGGACCGAGAAAGTATATACCAATTTTACGGCGCTAAATGTCGACATTGCGGCACAGTACAATTTCCCCCAAGAAAAGTTTGCATTAACTGCCAAACTAAGGATCAATTTGAAAAGATAAGGATGAGTGATAAAAAGGCAGAAATTTTTTCCTTTACTTTAGACACTATTTTCCCCACTCCTGATCCCCCTACAGTTATGGCAGTAATCAACTTCGAAGGTGGTGGTAGGATGAACTGCCATTTAACGGATCGGGATCCGAACACTGTTAAAGTTGGTATGCCTGTGGAAATGACTTTCCGTCGGATGCATACCGGGGCTGGCTTTTATAATTATTTTTGGAAAGCAAGACCAATTAGGTAAGGGAGGTAAAATTGTCAAGCATAAAAGACAAGGTAGCTATAATCGGGACTGGTTGTACTAAATTTGGGGAACACTGGGATAAAAGTGCTCAAGATTTGATAGTAGAAGCAGTATATGAAGCCTTTGCCGATGCCAATATTGAGCCTAAGGATATACAAGCTGCTTGGTTAGGCATTGTCTGGTCTGGAGAATCAGGGGTTTTTTTATCCCATGCTCTTCGCCTACCCTATATACCAGTTACCCGAGTAGAGAACCGATGTGGCAGTGGCATTGATGCCATTAGAAATGCCGCTTATGCTGTTGCTTCTGGAGCCTATGATATTGTTTTAGCTGTAGGAGCTGAGAAGCTTAAGGACAGTGGTATCGTGGGGGTTCCTGCTTTTGGTAGTGAAGCTCATCCCGCTTATAGTGCTGGACTTGGCGGTGGTCCAGCTGGAGAATTTGCCTTCAGAGCTACCCGGTATTTTTATAAATATGGTATAAGCCCAGAAAAGGGAAAAGAAGCTTTAGCCAAGATTGCAGTGAAAAATCATTATAATGGCTCATTAAATCCTAAAGCCCAATTTCAGCGGGAAATAACTTTAGAACAAGCCTTAAATGCTCCCATTATTGCCTGGCCCTTAGGACTTTTTGATTGTTGCCCAGTTAGCGATGGAGCCGCAGCTGCCATTTTATGCCGAGCCGATTTAGCCACAAACTTTCGAAAGGATCCTATCTACATTAAAGGGTTAGGATTAAGTTGCGGCTTTGGGGCTGATTACGGTAAGGACGATTACGACTTAACCCACTTTGAAGAAACTGTAGTTGCCGGGAAACGAGCTTACCAAGAGGCTGGAATAGAAAATCCTTTTGAGGAGATAAGTTTAGCTGAAGTTCACGATTGCTTTACCATAACTGAGCTTCTAATCTATGAAGATTTGGGGTTTTGCCCCCGGGGTGAAGCTATAAACTACATTGATAGAGGTACTTTTACCCTCCAAGGTAAACTACCCGTTAACACTGATGGTGGTTTAAAATGTTTCGGTCATCCTTTAGGCGCCAGTGGTTTAAGAATGACCTACGAAATATGTAAGCAGCTTCAGGGCAAAGCAGAAAAACGTCAATTAAAGGAACCTAAAATAGGTCTGGTTCACAATTTAGGACTAATTATGGGTGGTTCTGCCGTATGTGGGGTGGCTATTTTAGGAAAAGACAAAGATTGAAATATAAATCTTAACTGGTAGCTTCCTGATAAGCTTTATAACCTAAATTAAAAGCCTCAATATTAACTTGAGCTACTTTTGGGTTTGGAAAGCGGGATTCAATAGTTTCTTTTATAGTTTCTATTTTTATGGGGATGAGTCCAGTGCCAAAAGCAGCTCCCAGCATTACTATATTAGCTGAGCGAGGATTTCCCACTTCCGTTGCCAGCTTAAAAATATCTAAAGCTACTACCTTCCCTGAGTTCGCTTTCAGTATTTCGACAATTTGTTCTAATGAGGGGTAATTGCTTTTACCTATCAGAACCATAACCGGAAGAATTTTCCGAGTGTTAAGGATGACTATACTAGATTGAGAAAGATAACCGATATTTCTGAGACACTCTCCAGGCTCCATCCCTAACATGATATCGCACTTCCCCATGGGAATAAGAGCCGCGTATGTCTCACCCCCAAGCCTTATGGTACTAATTACAGGTCCACCCCTCACTGCCATGCCTAACACGTCAGAGCTTCTAACACTGATACCTTGCCTAACTGCAGCTTCTCCTAAAAGCTCTGAGATCATAATTACCCCCTGACCCCCCACTCCAGCGATAAATATATTAATTTCAGTTTTCATTCCGCTCCTTGCTACAAGATAGCTTTATAGGGACAAATCTGGGCGCAGACTCCGCAGGGAAAGCATAAAGTAGTATCTATAACTGCTTTCCCATTCTCCTTTGATATAGCTGGACAACCTAAAAGTTGAATACAAGCATTACATTTGTTACTGCATTTTTGGGGATCAACCTGATAAGGACGAAGAGGTTCCTCTTCTCTCCCTTTTCCCTCGATCATAGTCCAAGCAAACATAGCTTCGCCCTTTTTTCTCCTTCTCTCCCGCTCCCGCATAGCTAATATAGTACACATCCGCCTCATAACCACAAATGCCGGACCATCAAACTTAATTGCCTTTTCCATAACTTCAATTGCCTGCTTCAGGTCGTAAGGGTCAACAACTTCGACAAATTTAACTCCACAAGCTTTAGCCACATCTTCAGGTTTCAGCTGGACAGCTTCCTCACCCATAGCAGTGGAGCCTGTCCCTGGATGAGGCTGAAAACCAGTCATAGAAGTAGCCGAATTATCTAATACAACCATAGTTATATTGGCTTTATTCCAAACCGCATTTATTAATGGAGGTATCCCAGCATGGAAGAAGGTTGAGTCACCCAAATGAGCTACCACCGGATTATCAACTATATGGGCAAAACCGTTAGCTAATCCAAAACCTCCCCCCATACAAATAATAGAATCTACAGTTTCCAAAGGAGGCTCCACAGCTAAGGCATAACAACCAATATCACTGGGATAAATGGGTATTAAATCTTTACCCATTTCCCGAGCCACGCGTCTTGCCGCTACCTTAATGGCGTAATTAGAAGCCCGATGAGGACAACCCGGACATAAAATGGGTGGTCTTTTAGGTAAAAGAGGAGCTACTTCTTGATTAAATTTATCCAGCTTGGTGAAATCAATAGGAGATGGTACACCAACAAAATCAGCAATGGCTTTCACCACCTTTTCCGTAGATAACTCGCCGATTAACGGCACCAAATCTTTACCATGAATTTTAACCACTATACCAGCCTCAGCAGCGATTATTTTGGTATGATTTTCCACAAATGGTTCCAGTTCCTCCACAACCAGTACCTTCTCCACCGAAGTCAAAAGCTTTCTAACCAACTCAGCCGGCAATGGATAGGAAGTGCCAATTTTTAACAAGGAGACCTTGTCTTCCAATTGTAACCATCTGAGGGCTTCTAAGACATAACTATAAGAGAGACCGGACGCAATTATACCTATCTTTGAGCCTTGACTAAGTTTTAATTGATTATAAGGGAGCTGGTTTACTGCTTCTTTTATTTTCTCAAATCTCTGAATCATTAATACTCGGTTCCTTCTGGCTCCAGCGGGAGTATAAACTAACCAGGGGATATTTCTTTCCCAGGAAGCTTTTCTCTTTTCCTTGGGTAACTCTCCTAATACCACGTCGCCTCGTGAATGACTTAACCTAGTCACACTCCTCAGGATAAAAGGCTGACCGAATTCTTCAGACAATTTAAAGGCATCAACGGTCATATCTTTAGCCTCTTGAACAGTAGAAGGTTCAAGAACAGGTATATAAGCTTGTTCGGCAACATATCGAGTATCTTGTTCATTTTGAGAACTCCACATCCAAGGGTCATCAGCTACCACTAATAACAGACCACCTTTAGCTCCAATATAACCAGCAGTCATTAGTGGGTCATGGCATACATTTACACCTACGTGCTTCATACACGCCATAGCTCTCACTCCACATATAGAGCCAGCTAAAGCTACTTCAAAAGCCACTTTCTCATTAACTGACCATTCCACATACATGCCAACACTTTTGGCTACCCAACCCAAAGAGCCCACTATTTCACTGGAAGGGGTGCCCGGATAAGCTGCCGCTACTTGGACTCCCGCTTCTATAGCTCCTCTGGCTATAGCTTCATTGCCCAAAAGGAACATCTTTTCCCCCGGCGCATCTGAAATAATAGTTAATTCTTTCGCCAATCTAAACCTCCTTTAATATTCAAACAACCTTCGAGAATATCGGGAATAATAAAGGATATAACAAATCATAATACATCAAAAAAACTGGGACAAATCAAGATTAAAAGGTCTCTTTTAGAGGTCAATTTATTAACGAGGAGCTTTAGAAATGGTTAAAAAACAGAGGAGCCCCTTCTACAGGGGCTCCTCTCTCAAGCACTGCTACTTGGGTGGGTGAACTATCTCTATAGTCGTCCGGTCAACGCACCCAGATAAAGCCCCCACAGCCTTCACCACATAAATCCCTGGAGGAAGGGGATTAAAGGTTTTCGGATCCGGTAATAGTAAAGAAGTCGTGGGGTCTACTGGTCGAAGAGGATCACCCCGCATGAATACTTGGTGAGCTGCAGGACCTACAGTTGCTGTAAATCTACCTGCTTCATCGGCTTGACCCCAGGCAATAGCAACACCTCCGTCTATGTCAACTTCCCCTTTCACTGTTGGTGCTATATCTTTAGGTAACATTAGTTTAATTACCACAACCTCTTTAGGCGCCCAGCCATAGCCTTTAAAGACAATTGGGGAAGGCTTGATGGGCCAGGACAATTCTAATTTTCCTGGACCCTCAATAACCCCTTCTGCCGCTGGAGGTGGAGGCGGTGGCGGTGGTGGAGGGGGTGGTGCTGGGGCACAAGCGACTAAGGGTAAAACTAAAAGGAGCAATACTCCCAGAATAAAGGTTGCTTTTTTCAAATTAAAATACATTTTCCCTCCCTCCTTTACCACTTGAATAGAGCCACAGCATCAGGAGTTTTTACTGCTTCCTTACCAGGGATAGGAAGCACTTTGCCACCTTTGATCTGGTAGAATCGGACAGCATCACTGGCACGGCGGTTGGTCTCGGAATAAGTGCAGGGAGAGAAGAGAAGACCTTTCTGGTCGAAGCCAGTAAGCCCTTTGTAATGTTTGAAAACATCATCGGGGCTAAGTTTCTCATAGCTAACTTCTTTAAGGGCTCTTCTAATTACCTCTTCAAACTGTCGACCACGGTTTATTCCAGCAGCATAAGCTCCCCACATTTCCTTAACTGGAGTCCCGCGCCACTTCTCCCAGGTCTCCTTGACTAAAGGATGAGCCCGAGCTTCGTCCTCCCTGAGATAAAAACTACAAGTGATACAACCTTCAACCGCTTCTGGAGCCATTTTGACACCAGAGTGCTCATAAAGTCCCCAAGTATCGTTGAGAAACTGAATTTTTGGTATTAATCCCATACCAAAAGCGTCCCTAAGCACAATAGCTGGAGTAGGATCAAGAGCTCCTATGTAAATATAGTTAGCTCCGCCGGCATCCAGTCGGGTAAGATAAGGTTTGTGGTCAAGGGTACCTACTGGGAAATATTCTGGAGGCAAAACTTTTACCCCTACTTTTTCGGCATATTCCTTGCCACCACGGGGGTGTTCCCGACCATAGGCATTATCCCAACCCATGTAACCCATTGTTGGTAACCCTGGCTTTCCTTTGGCTTTCCAGTCCGCGACTATAAAGTCAACCACAGCAGCAAACTGATCTTGGTAAGCTGGACCAAGGAGGAACATTCTCCCCAGCTTTGCTTGCCATTCTCCATCAGCCGGAGTGAAAGAAACAACTTTGTCAGCTTCGGCTAAAGGACCACAAGCCTTACCCAAAGGAGTGCCACCAAACCAGACAGCCATCAGTTTAGGCTCTCCCCGATACCTCATGTAACCAGATACAGCTCGAGAAACATCATAACGAGTATCCACCGCTATAAACTTTATTTTCACCCCATCAATACCACCCTTGGCATTCACTCCTTTAAACCAGTCTTCCACACCCATGGCCATAGCTAAGTCAGCAGTGGTAACTGGTCCTGTAGCATCATGGAGAGATAGATAGGTAACAAATTTCTCTGGTGCTGGGGCTTTGGGAGCACAGCCACTAACCACCAGCCCTACCACAAGAAGAACTGATAAAATCCCCACGCTTATTACTTTTGTTTTCAAACCCCCTCCTTTCTCTTTTTAATTTTTAATTTTAAAAATTCTTTGAAGTTCTCTCCTCATATTTCCTACTCTCACCCCCTTTTAATTATTTAATTATTATTTAATAAGCAAAGGGATAAAGTCGATAGGAAGCTTTAAAAATATGCCAACGATGGGCGATCCCTCTCGGCTCAAAGATCAAGAATAATATTATTACGATAGCTCCAGCAATACCAGTCAAAGCCGCTGTTGGTGCCATACCCCATATGGGAAATATAGCTGCAAAAGTTGGGGCAGAAAGCAATACAGCTTCATCTACTAAGCGTAGGAAAATCACCCCAAAAAAAGCTCCCGGAATACTCCCCATGCCACCCACAATCATCATTCCCACCATCATCACCGCCAAGACAATACTATAATGCTCCGGATGAACCACCATCAACCAATGGGCATATAATGCTCCAGCAATACCAGCATAAAAGCAGCCAATAAAGAAAGCCAGTAATTTATAGTAAAAAAGATTAATCCCCATTACTTCAGCGGCTAAATCGTTATCCCGAATAGCCACAAAAGCTCTACCTACCCTAGTTCTAACTATATTTTGAGCCGCCATAGTCATTATTAGCATAACAGTTATAATAATATAATACATGCGTTCAGGAGTATTGAAGACAAAGTTGCCCAGCTTGGGTGGTGGTGGATGAAGTCCAGTAACAGTCCCAGTTATTTCCAGCCGAATTACCAGCCACATAATCAGGAAGTGAGTAGCAAAGGTAGCCAGAGCTAAATAGAAGCCTTTAACCCTCAGCGATGGTCCACCAGCCACGGCTCCAATTAAACCAGCCCCAATGCCAGCTAAGGGGAGAGCTACCCAAAAGGGAACACCCCGAAGAGTAAGAATAGCCGAAGTATAAGCACCTACAGCCATAAAAACAGCTTGCCCTAATGATACCTGACCACAATAGCCACTAACAATTTGAAGCCCGAGAACAGCAATGACTAAAACTCCAATATGGTTTATTAATGCCACAAAATAACTACCACCATAAAGCGGTAAGGTAAAAAGCCAAAGTAAGGCACCTATGAAAATTAACCACTGCCACCGGGTACGGATAATAGCTATATCTTTAGCATAACTGGAATTGTAAGTGCCACAAGGAAGCATTTTTATATCCTCTCAATTCTGACTAAACCGAAAAGACCATAAGGTCTCACCAGCAAGATTAATAGTAACATAATATAAGCCGCAGCATCTTTAAAACCACCACCAACAAAGGGGTCTAAATAACCAGCGGTGACATTTTCAAAAATTCCGAGGATCAAGCCCCCCAAAAAAACTCCAAGTAGAGAATCCAGTCCACCAAAAAGAGCCGCTGCCACCCCTTTTATAATCATAGCCGCTGGTAAAAAGAAGTGAATACCCATGATACTGGCTATACCAATACCACCCACCGTTGCCAAAATTGCTGCCATAACCCAAGTCACAAAGAACACCCACTTCACATTTATCCCGGTACTTTGAGCCAATTGATGGTCTTCCGAAGTAGCTCTCATGCCCAAGCCAGCCTTGGTATACCGAAAGAAGAGTGCCAAAATAAGGAACAACAATATAACTACACCAAAGATGGTCAAATGGTCTATAGGAATAGTAATTCCAGCGAAGGAAAGATTTCCTTTGGGTAAAAAGGGAGGATAAACTCTACCTACTCCTTTAAGGATTAATGCCAGGGCTTGGTCTAAACCTAAAGAAATAGCGACAGTCATGAAGAAAGCGGCAAATAAAGGCTGCCCAATGAGGGGCCGCATGGCAAAGCGTTCCAGAGCTGCCCCCATAAGGGCAGCAAAAACAATTGTTAAGAGAAAACCAAGCCAGAAAGGCAATTTCCAAGCCGCAAAAACAAACCAGAAGAAAAGAGCCCCAATAGCTAATATAGAACCTTGAGCCAAACTAAGGACCTGGGTCGCCTTAAAAATTAAGACTACACTGGCACCGACTATAGCATATAAACCACCGACCAATAATCCGGTAACAACCAATTGGAAAAATGTGGTCATTTTTCTCCTTACTTAATCCAGAGTAGTGAGTTTAATAGCCGTCTGTATAACTCCTTTTCTGCCATCCCGATAAGTAATAGGGGCTTCCACCATAAGCTCAGTTTTATCTGAGTAAAGGGCATCTATTAAATAGCGATAGCGGTCTTCAATAAAAGTTCGCCTTATTTTCCGAGTCCGAGTAAGCTCAGCTTCGTCAGGGTCAAACTCCTTATGTAAATTGGCAAATCTCTTTATCCGAGCCCATTCCGGCAAAGCTTTATTTACTCTTTGAATATCTTTACGGATAAGCTCAATTACTTCAGGCTTTTGGCTTAGGTCAACGAAAGTAGTATAAGGAATACGCCTGGCTTCAGCCCAGCGCCCTACATTATCTAGGTCAATATTAACTATAGCAGTAGCATAAGGCTTATCCTCGCCCCCAACAACTAAGACATCTTTAATGTACGGACTGAAACGTAACCTTGTCTCACAATATTGGGGCGAAAACCTACGCCCACCACTTAATTCCTTTAAGTCTTCCATCCGGTCAATAACAATCAACTGACCATCTTCATCAAAGTGACCAAAATCTCCAGTATGAAACCAACCACCTTTTAATTTCTTAGCTGTTGTTTCGGGGTCTTTATAATAACCAACAAGAAGGTTTGGATTTCTGACCAATATTTCACCTTCTTCAGAGAGTTTGATCTCCACTCCCGGTAAAGTCGGTCCACAGGTCTCCCACTTCAAATAATCATCAGGTGCCACAGTAAGCATCCCCGTTTCGGAAAGACCATAGCTTAACTTGATGTCAACACCAATAGCTTGAAAATATTGAAGAATGCTTGGACTTATGGGGGCACCACCGGTATAAGTTCGTCTAAGGTGAGATAAGCCAACTTTGTCCCTAAGAGCTCGGAAAACGATTAAATCGGCAAGAAGGAAAAGAATTCGCCAAAACCAGCTTACACGTCTTTCCGTCAAGCGAAGTTCAGCTCTTTTGTAACCCACAGGTAGAAAAAGGTGATATAAAAACCGCCGCAACGGGCTGGTATCTATGATTTTGGCTTGTATAGTGCGAACCACACTTTCCCATAACCTAACTCCATAAAGGAGAACAGTAGGACCTATTTCTCGCAGATTTTCCTGGACCGTTTCTGGTTCTTCCGGGAAGTTAACTTCCATTCCAGATACTAAAGAACCAGTAACACCAAACCATTGTTCTCCAACCCAACCCGGAGGGATAAAAGAAACATATCTATCCTTATCCGTCCATTTATCCACACTCATCCACGACTCCAGGATAGATATTAAACTTTTGTGATTTACCATGGCTCCCTTAGGCAAACCTGTAGTCCCTGAAGTATATAAAAGAACCGCTATGTCTTCCCCTCTGCCTTTATCAATATTTTCTTCAAAAGCATTAGGATGGAATTTCTCATATTCTTTACCCAGCTCGATGACTTCATTAAAGCTCATCAAAAGAGGGTCATCATAGTTCCCCAACCCTTTAGGATCCCAATAAATTATCTTCTTTAGCAAGGGTAACTCGTCTTTAATCTGAAGCAATTTGTCTACCTGTTCTTGGTCATGAGCCACAACAAACTTTGAATCGGAATGCTCCACATAATATTTGACCTCTGAAGGAATACAATCACTGAAAATACCCAAGATGGCACCACCAGCAGCATGAACGGCTAACTCAGCCCAATACCATTCTGGCTTATTCTCCCCAATTATGGATACTTTATCCCCCCGCTCTAAACCAAGACTAATCAGACCCAAGGAAAAATATTTTACCTTCTCATAATAATCCTTCCAGGTATATTCTTGCCAAATACCAAAGTCTTTTTCCCGCATTGCTACCTTTTTATCCCCATATTTCTGGTAATTCCGCCTTAAAAGTTTAGGTAATGTATCTTCCATCAACTTCCCCTCCTTAAAAAAGTTCTTTTAGCTCCCAGAAACTACTTCCTCCCCTAAATAGGCATTGATAACTAAAGGATTACGTTGTATTTCTTCAGGTGAACCTTCAGCAATTTTGCTACCAAAGTCAAGAACAATTACCCTATGAGCTATATCCATAACCACTTCCATATCATGTTCTACCAGAATTATACATTTAACACCATCCCTCAAAACAGGGTTATCAGGATAAGTCTCTCCCTGTCCCTCAAAAATATCGATTATGAATCGAGCCATATCTTCTTTCTCATCTACATTCATTCCTGCCATAGGCTCATCCAAGAGGAGAACCTTCGGGGCTAAAGCCAAAGCCCGACCTAACTCTACTCGCTTCCGCATTCCATAAGGAAGAAGAGCCACTACTTTTTTTCTGACTGGTTCTATTTCCAGAAAATCTATTATTTCTTCAGCTATTCGCCGGTGTTCTAATTCTTCCCGGTGAGCTGGACCAAAAAACAAGGCGCCAGTTAAGGCGCCTTGTTTCATGTGAATGTGTCTGGCTGCCATAAGGTTATCTAAAGTGGTTAACCCTGTGTAAAGCTCAATATTCTGGAAAGTTCGCGCTATCCCCAGGGCAGCTATCTTATCAGGGCGCATCCGGGTAATGCGCTTTCCTTCAAAATAGATTTCACCCTTTTGGGGTTTGTAAAAGCCGTTTATGCAATTAAGGAGACAGGTCTTGCCCGCACCATTTGGTCCAATAATTGCCAAAATCTCGTTGTTCCTAACTTCTAAACTGACATTATTAAGAGCCTTAAGACCACCGAAACTTAAAGAGAGGTTTTCAATTCGTATTTTTACCTCATCAGCTTTCCCCATCCCAATTATCCCTATATTTAAATTTAAAGCTCATTTTAAATATAACTTGTGAACTTGTCAATAGCCCTTGCCATTTTATGTCTGATGATATAGTATAATTAGAAAATTTCTGGAGGAAAGGGAAATGCTTAAGTTAAACAACATTGAGGTTATTTACCTGGATGTTATTTTAGTTTTAAAAGGTGTCTCTTTAGAGGTGGGACCAGGGAAAATTGTTTGTCTTCTTGGCGCTAATGGAGCCGGCAAGACGACCACCTTAAAAGCTATTTCTGGGCTTCTCTACACCGAAGAAGGAAAAGTTAGTGACGGTAGTATAGAATTTGAAGGAGTAAGAATAGACAAATTAAGTCCGGAAGAAATTGTTAGAATGGGGATCGTTCAGGTAATGGAAGGACGGCGTCTTTTTCAGCACCTAACTGTAGAAGAGAACCTGCTAACGGGAGCTTACATCCGTAAAGATGGGGTAAGCATTAAGAGAGACTTAGAAATGGTCTATCATTACTTCCCACGGCTCAAAGAGCTTCGCCATAACATAAGTGGTTATATTTCCGGTGGGGAAAGACAAATGTTGGTAATAGGAAGGGCTTTGATGTCCCATCCAAAACTGATGCTTCTGGATGAACCATCTTTGGGACTTAGCCCCATAATGGTTCGAGAAATCTTTCAGATAGTAGAAAGGATTAACCGAGAAGAAAAGACAGCTATTCTGCTAGTGGAGCAAAATGCTCGAGCTGCTCTTAATTTAGCTGAATACGGCTATGTAATGGAAAATGGCAGGGTAGTCATGGATGGCCCAGCCGAAAAATTAAGAGATAATGAAGACATAAAGGAGTTCTATTTAGGGTTAAGTAAGCTTGGACAGAGAAAAAGCTACCGAGAGGTAAAACATTACAAGAGACGAAAGCGGTGGTTAGCTTAAACAGTTATTTTTATCCATTTACCTTTAATTTTAGGTTGTTACTTAAAGGGACAACCAACAGGTTGTCCCTTTTTATTTTCGGAACCATAACAAATACTTAAGGGGATTATTGTGGACTTTAAAGTTGTGGCTACTTATGAGCACCCCATAAGACCCCTCGATAAAAAAGATTTTGAACAAATAGGGGTTGAATTTATTCAGAAGGCATGTACTACTGGAGATGAAATTATAGCTGTTGCCGGGGATGCCGATGCTGTCATACCTTTAGTAGAGGAATACACAAAAAGAGTAATTGAAAATTTGAAAAAATGCCGGTTGATAGTTACACCCAAGGTGGGGGTGGAAAATATAGATATAGCCGCAGCCACAGAACAAGGCATTTTAGTAGCTAATGCTGCTGAATTGTGTCGAGAGGAAGTCGCAGAACACACTATGGCACTTCTTTTAGCCTGTGTGCGTAAATTAATAAAGCTCCATAAGGCAGCCGAGAAAGGTTTATGGAAAGGCTTAATGTGTGAAGAAATTCGCCAGATATGGCCCCCTATGTCACGTCTTTCTGGACAAACTTTAGGGCTTATTGGCTTTGGCAGAATTGCCCGAGCTGTGGTACCTAAAGCTAAAGGATTTGGCTTAAATATTATTGCTTATGATCCTTATGTTCCTGAAGCGGTGGCTAAAGAATTCGGAGTGGAGTTAGTTGATTTAGATAGGCTTCTTAAAGAGTCAGATTATATCTCCCTTCATGCGGCTCAAACTAAGGAGAATTATCATTTAATAGGCTTGAAGGAATTTAAGAAAATGAAGCCGACTGCTTATATTATCAACACTGCCCGAGGAACGCTTATTGATGAACAAGCTCTTTATACCGCCTTGAAGGAAGGTTATATTGCTGGAGCTGGTCTTGATGTTTTAGAAACAGAGTTTATTCACCCAAATAACCCATTGCTCAGCTTAGACAATGTTATCATTTCTTGTCACTCTGCCCACTATTCTGATAATTCCTGGCCTCTCTATCCAAAACTCCCTGCGGAAGAAATAGCACGAGTTATACGAGGAGAATTACCTAAAAACTTAGTCAATCCAAAGGCTGTGGATAAATACTGGCAAAAGTGGGGAAAGGAGGGAAAGTAAAATGCCTGGACCTTTAGATGGCGTCAGGGTTGTCGAAATAACTATGTTTCAGCAAGGACCAGTAGCTGGGATGAGGTTAGGGGATTTAGGAGCTGATGTAATTAAAGTCGAACCCAAAACTGGTGACCCAGGTAGGGGAATGATGAGAATTATTGGCACTATGACAGGTCTAAAAGGACGCAATTATTATTTTGAGAACTGCAATCGGAACAAAAGAAGTATTGCTCTTGACCTAAAAACCAAAAAGGGGATGGAGATATTTTTAAAATTGATTGATACGGCTGATGTTTTCCTTACCAATCTGAGTATTGAGGCACCAATAAAGATGGGTATTGGTCCTGAAGTTCTGCTTAAAAGAAATCCCCGATTAATTTATGCTCAGGCTTCCGGCTGGGGGCGGAAGGGTCCTGATGCCCACGAGCTTTCTTTTGATTACACGGGAATAGCTCGGTCGGGACTAATGATGTCGTGTGGTGAGCGTGGTTCACCTCCTGCCCAGATTCTGCCAGGAATGGGTGATGAGTTAGGCGGACTTATTTGCGCTTGGGCAGTAACTGCTGCCCTTTACGCTCGAGAAAAAACTGGGAAAGGACAACTGGTGGATACATCTCTAATGGGAAGCTTGATTGCCATGCTCAGTCTAATAATGGCAGCTCCAGCTATCTTGGGACAGGAATTTCCCCGGGAAATTAGAGCTGAAGCCGGCAACCCTCTCTGGAACCACTATCGGTGTAAAGATGACAAATGGATTGCCCTTGCCCACCTCCAACCAGATAGATACTGGCCAAACGTTTGTCGGGCGCTGGGCATTACCGAATTGGAAAACGATCCCAGATTTAACAGTATTGAAAATAGGGGAAAGAATGCTAAAGAACTCATAGCCATTATGGATGAAAAATTTGCTTCCAAAACGAGAGACGAATGGTTAGAAATTTTACGGAAAGAAGGTTGCATTTGTACCCCCATCCAATCGCCTATGGAAGTATCTAACGATCCCCAAGCTTTAGCTAACAATTATTTTATTTATGTTGACCACCCAGTGTGGGGGAAAACAAAAGTAGTTGGTTTTCCTTGGGATTTCAGTGACACCCCAGCCTCTTGGCGCCGGGAAGCCCCAGAGCTTGGTCAGCACACTGAAGAAATATTATTAGAGCTGGGTTATACTTGGGATGATATTGTAGAATTGAAAGAAGAAGGGGTAATATTGTAGAAAACAAAAGGAGGTAAAACTAATGTTAGATTACACTGGAAAAACAGCTATAGTAACGGGAGGAGCCCGAGGAATTGGCAAGGCTATTTGTCTAACTCTGGCAAGGCAAGGAGCTGACATAGCTATTGCTGATATTTTAGAAGAAGAAGGTGCCACCACAGCTAAAGAAATTCAACAATTGGGTCGACAAGCTTTGTTTGTCAAAACTGACCTGACCAAAAAGGAAGAAGTAGATAGGATGGTAAATCAGGTTCTTACGACCTTTGGCAAAATAGATATTTTGGTAAATAATGCTGGCTGGGATAAAATAGAACTTTTTGTCAACAATTCCCCCGAATTCTGGGATAAAGTAATTGCCATAAACTTTAAGCACCAAATATATACCACCAGAGCCGTCCTTGACCATATGATGAAAAGAAAATATGGTCGGATTATAAATATTGGCTCTGATGCCGGTAGAGTTGGTAGTACTGGAGAAGCCGTTTACTCAGGCTGTAAGGGAGCTTTAATTGCCTTTACCAAAACCCTGGCTCGAGAACTGGCACGATATGGTATAACCGTAAATTGCATTTGTCCCGGACCAACCGAAACTCCTTTAGCTGAGCAAATGAAGCAAGAAGAACTGGGGAGCAAGATTTTTGCCGCTATGGAGAAAATAATTCCCTTAGGCAGACTATGTACCCCTCAAGACGTTGCCAATGCTGTAGCCTTTTTTGCTTCTGACGAAGCCAGTTATATTACTGGGCAAACCTTAAGTGTTAGCGGTGGACTAACTATGGTATAAAGATATAGTTTGCCTGCCCAATCTTCCTTACCACGCTAAAGGAATTGGTTAATGGGGCATAATTAAAGTAAAATAAGAAGGAAGTATACCTGTAGGACAGAGAGGATAGCACTCTTGACAACCTGGGCATTCCTTACGAGCTATTGCAGGAAATAGAACAACCTCCTTTTGTGTTCCTCTGCCAATAAAGCCAATAGCATGTTTCTTTTTCACCTCTGCACAATAACGGACACATAGACCACAAAGAATACAGAAGGTAGGTTCAGTCTCAAATCTTTTGGCTTGGGCTTCGGTTATACCATATTTTAATCCGTAATTTCGTAATTCATAGTTTCTTAAGGCTTGGATTCCCGGAACCCGAGCCCACAAAAGTTCTAATAAAAGCTTCCGAATTTTGACTACCCTTTCCGATTCTGTCTCTACTATTAATCCATCCTCAACCGGATAAACACAAGAAGCAACCAATCTTGAGTGCTTTCCTCTAATTATCTCCACAGTGCAAAGGCGGCAAGCACCATAAGGAGCTAACTTTTCATGGTAACAAAGAGTAGGAATGTCAATACCAATTCCTTTTGCTGCTTGAAGAATGGTCATTTCCGTTTCTGCGGTAACCTTTATGCCATTGATAACTAAATTAATCGCCTTCATTTTCCTTTGCCCGGCTTCTTCCTTCTTTTACTTCCAGTAACTCCACCACCAGCTTTGTCCTTTTTTAGTTAAAGCCTCTTGCCTTTTAGTAATGTAGTCTGAGATTAAATCTTTATTCTCCCGGACATACCTTTCAACTGCTTCGAGATCTTGTCTTAATCGCCCCAGGTCTTTCCCTTCACTTATCCCAAGGGGTCCCAATTCCTTTAGTTGATGGGTGAATTTAGTCATAATTTCTGCAAAACGAATTCCTTCAGAAGCTGATACCCATTCTATCCGTAGTCTTTCCGGATTCAACCCTATTTGAGAAAGTAGTTTCTTACATAAATTTGTCATCTCTAATGCCTTATAATTTCCTTCTGTGACATAATGGCATTCCCCAAGCCAACAACCACCAATAAACACCCCATCAGCCCCTTTCAGGAAAGCCCGAAAAACAAAAACGGGGTCGACCCTTCCTGAACACATCACCCTTATTACCCTTATATTAGGGGGATATTGGTAACGAGAGACTCCTGCCAGGTCAGCCCCAGCATAGGCACACCAATTGCATAAAAAGCCTAAAATCTTTGGTTCATAACCATATTTCATGAACTAACCTCAACAAGAGCTGGAAACGCAGCATCAATTTGGGCTAATATTTGTTCATCAGTAAAGTGTTTTAAGGAAATAGCCCTGGCAGGACAAACAGTATTACATAGACCATCCCCTTTACATAGTACAGAAATTACCCTGGCTTTCTTGCCCTCAGAGGTATCATAAAGCTCTATCGCACCGTATTTACAAACTGCTTGACACTGACCACACCCAATACAGTAGCTTTCATTCACTTCGCAAATAGCACCCGGAACTGTCACTGAATCCTTAGAAAGAATAGTAGCTGCTCTGCCAGCAGCTCCATAAGCCTGCCGAATGGTTTCTGATATATGCTTGGGATAGTGAGCCATCCCACATAGAAAAATACCTTCAGCAGCGCAATCAACTGGTCTTAGCTTGACATGAGCTTCCAAGAAGAAACCATCGGGGTTTAAAGGTACTTTGAATAATCGGGATATTTCCGCATTGGTTTCGGAGGGGATAACCGCCGCTGCTAAAGCCAGGAAATCAGTATCAATGAGAAGCTTCTTACCTAAAATAGGGTCAGTTAGAGTAACCCTGAGACGACGTTGATCACCTTCTTCAACAACTTCCACTTTGGGTTTATCTTCAGGCTCATACCGGATGAATTTCACTTCTCGGTTAGCGGCTTCTCGGTAATAATCTTCCTTAAATCCATAGGTTCTTATATCTCGATAAATAATATAAATATCCTTTCGAGGATTTATTTCTTTTAGTTTCAAAGCACATTTTATAGCCTGACTACAGCAGACTCGGCTACAGTAATTTCTACTTTTCTCTCGGCAACCAACACATAAGATCATTACCAAGTTTTCAGCGTTAATCACTTTCTCATCTCTTTTAGCAATTTTTTCTTCCAGCTCCAATAAAGTAAATACCCTCTCATCTTTACCATAAAGGTATTCAGTAGGTTTATATTCCTGAGCACCAGTAGCAATAATGGCTATTCCATGTTTTATTTCCCTAGCCTTTCCTTCAGATACTATCTTAGTCACAAAATTCCCGACATAACCAGAAACTTCAGTAACGGTAGAATCGGTAAAAATATGAATTAAGGGGTGCCGATAAACTTTATGTATAAGGTCCTTTAAATAGGCTTGAACATCAATCCCTTCTAAAGTGTAATGAATCCTTCGAGCTATCCCACCCAAATCTTTCTCCTTTTCTATTAGATAAACCTCAAATCCCTGGTTGGCTAAACTAAGAGCACTAATCATTCCAGCTATACCACCACCGATGACTAACCCCTTTTTATCCACAGGGAGTTCAAATTCTTTCAAAGGTTGTAGCAAAGTAGCTCGGGCTACTGACATCCGAACCAAATCCTTCGCTTTTTGGGTAGCAGCCTCCTTGTCCCGGGAGTGCACCCAAGAACAGTGTTCTCTTATGTTAGCCATATCGAAGAAATATTGATTGACCCCTCCTTCTCGCAGG
This sequence comes from Dehalococcoidia bacterium, assembly GCA_042408205.1. GTDB lineage: Bacteria > Chloroflexota > Dehalococcoidia > GIF9 > DYGU01 > JBHOQK01. The sequence goes on from JBHOQK010000011.1 coordinate 24,919, forward strand.
GTATCCCGGAATAATGGTTCGTGTGTCCTAGGAGTGCATGCAGCTACAACTACTCGATTAAGCTGTTTTTCTTTAATTGCCTCTGCTATTTGCTGAGCAGCATCGGTGGAACAAGACCAGGGGTTTTCTTGAACATGAACAACGTTAGGTAAGGTAGAAGCATATTCAACTACTGAAGGAACGTCTACCACTCTTCCAATATTGGCTCCACAATGGCACACAAATACTCCAATCCTTGGTTTTTCCCCCGAGACATCTCTTTCTGGCGGATACTCCCTTTCTCGGGCTAATTTCCCTCGCCGGTAGGAAAGAAGTTCACTACAAAGGGCAGCAGCACCACTGGCAGTCATAATGGCTTCTGGAATATCCATAGGACCCTGAAAGGCACCACTGACAAAAATTCCCTTGCGAGATGTTTCTATAGGATTAGAAGGATTACCTTTGCAAAATCCATAAGAATTTAATTCGATGCCAAACTTATTAGCCAGCTCTCTTACATTTTCAGGAGGGTTTAAACCAACAGACAATACAACAAGGTCAAATTCCTCTTCTTTCACTATCCCATTAGCAGAGTACCTGATAGTTACATTCTGGCTTTCCGGAAGCTCCTTTCCTAAGGACACGTAGCTTCTTATAAATCTGACTCCAGGAAGGTTTGCAGCTCTTTGATAAAATCGCTCAAAATCTTTACCCCAGGACCGGATATCATTATGAAATATAGTCGCTTCAATATCAGGGTCGTGGTCTTTAGCTAAGATTACCTGCTTTTGGGTATAGGTGCAGCATACCGTGGAGCAATAACTATTACCACCCGGGATGACTTGCCTGGAACCAACACATTGAATCCAGGCTATTTTCTTAGGATGCCTCCCATCCGAAGGACGTCTTATCTCACCCTCATAAGGTCCACTGGAACATAATATCCGCTCAAAGTCAAGACTGGTTACTACATTCTTTATCTTTCCATACCCATAATCACCTCTTAGCCTTGGGTCAAAAATCTCATAGCCCGGGGATAGAATTATAGCTCCTACTTCTATTTCTATTTTTTCTTCTTTTTGATAAAGGTCAATAGCATGTTGGGGACAGACCGTCTCACAGATACTGCATTTTTTATCTTTGAGGAAAAGACATTTTTCGGGATCTATATAAGTAACCAAAGGAATTGATTGGGGAAAATATATATGGCTACATTTAGTAAAAGATAAGTTTTGATTATATCTATCAGGGACTTTTACAGGACAATATACAGAGCAGGTAGTACAACCTTTGCATATATCATCTAAAATATATCTTGGCTTTTTAATCAAGGTTACTTTGAAATTTCTTGCCTCCCCTTCTACCTTATCTACTTCAGTATAGGTAAGAATGTTAATGTTAGGATGTCGGCTACATTCAATAAACTTAGGGGATTCAATACATAAAGAGCAATCATTAGTAGGAAAAGTCTTATCCAGCTGAGCCATTTTCCCACCAATAGCCGGTAATTTGTCCACCAAATAAACCTTAAAACCCATATCTCCAAGATCTAGAGAAGCTTGGATACCACTTATTCCAGCCCCTACCACCATAACATCGCCAACATAAGCTAATTTTTCTTCTTCCATTTTCTCCTACCTTCAATCAATTTGACGCTCTATCTTTAGCCCAAACCGCTGTGGGTGAGAATAAACAGAAAGGCGATTACCTCGGGCATAACCAACCAAAGTAATATCTAAATCCCTTGCCAACGATATAGCACGCCAGGTAGGGGAGCTCCTGGAAATAATAACTGGAACCCTCATCTTTGCCACTTTGAGCACCATCTCCGAAGAAATGCGACCAGTAGTAAAGAGTATTCCATCTTTTATTGATAAATTCCTGAGCAGACACTCACCTTGGATCTTGTCTAAAGTATTATGTCGCCCCACATCCTCAGCCATTACCATCAAGTCCTTGGTATCCCATAGAGCCGAGGCATGCACTCCACCACAAAAACGATACAATTCCATTTGTTCTTGAAATTGCTTCATTAGATTTAGCACTTCCGTTGGTGTAACAACAAGATTTGAATTGACCCTCTCTCCTTGAGTTTTAAAACCGAACCCACCACCACAGCCAGAAGTAAGTACTCGCTGTCTGGGCAATCGGTATTCAGGATTGGTTAGCCTGACATCAGCCATTAACATGTTTTGGCAAATCTCTAATCTGGCGACGTCGCTTATTTTTGAAATAATTCCTTCTGTGTACAAAAACCCAAGAACAAGACAATCCAACTTGGTTGGAGTACATAGGATAGAAACCAGTTCTTGAAGATTTACGTAGATGGTAAGCTCTATTTCATCCGGTACTGAGGTTAAGATAGTACTCCATCCCTCATCAGTAAACCGATGAGAGACTACGTTCTCAATAGCACCTTTAATTGTAAATTCACTAATCGCTTTTGACATGTTAAACTTTTTGATTCTAAATTACTTCCTGAACGACCTCAGTAATATCTTTTATCTCAATAGCTTCATTATTCCCAAAGGTTAACTTACTATCCTCAAAATTGATAATACAATATGGACAGGAAGTAACTAATTCTTTAGCCCCAACTTCTATAGCTTGTTTTACTCTGATATCGGAGAATCTTTCACCTTTTGGAGTATCCATCCAAATCCTGCCCCCTCCCCCACCACAGCAAAGACTGCTTTCTCTCGCCTCCGGCATTTCTACCAATTCTACACCGGGTATCTTCTTTAAAATATCCCGAGGTTCATCATATATGTTATTATGGCGACCAAGGTAACAAGGATCGTGGTAAGCGACTTTCTTGGGATATTCCTTAGTTAGCTTAAGTTTGTCTTGGTTGATAAGCTGAGATAGATACTGAGTAATATGAATTACCTCAAAATTCACTTTAAATTCGGAATATTCGTTTCGGAAAGTATGATAACAATGGGGGGAAGAAACAACAATTTTTTTAACACCCTTATCAATAAAAGTTTTAATATTTTCCTTAGCTAAACGTTTAAATAATCCCTCATCCCCAGTCTTACGGAGACTCTCCCCACAACAATTCTCTTCAGAACCTAATATCCCAAAATCCACCCCCACTTTATTGAGAATATTAGCTGTAGCGATAGCTACCTTCTTTACTCTGGGGTCATAATTTAAGTAGCAACAGGTAAAATATAAAACTTCTGTCTCCTCAGTAAAATTTTTCACCAATAATCCTTTTGCCCACTCTGCCCTTTTTTCTCGTTTTTCACCAAGGGGATTACCTAAGGTGCCAAGACTAGTTCTTACACTGCGAATCGGAGCTGGAGAAATACCAGCTCCCGAGGCAATCCGACGCAAAGACATACTAACATTTATTGTTTCTACCCCCCTTGGACACCACTGGGGACATATGCCACAAGTAGTACATCGCCATATATCCTCACTTTCTATTTCAGCCAAACCAAAGGTAGCCTGCCGGACGATATAGCGCATGCTAAAATTTCTAACTTTGTTCCAAGGACAAACCGTATCACACATTCCGCATTGATAGCAAAGCTTGAAGGATTCTCCGCCAGCTTCTTTTATAGCAACTATGGCTTCTTTAAAAGGAGCTAAGGTTTCCACCTTCCCAATTCCTTTTTAGCTACTTTCGCCCTTTACTAATTCGGGTAACGGTATCCATTACCGTCTTTAAGCCATATTTCTTTATTAATGAGTCTAACCCTATTTCCAACTCCCCAGGCTTCTTTTCTTCTTCCCCTTCCACTTCTCTTTCTTCATAAGTTAAAGCGTCCGATAGGCACCACTGAACACACATTGGTTCCGGTAATGGTGGTTCTTCTTCACACATGTCACATTTTAAAGGTAAACCAGAATCAGGTTCTTTAAAAAGACTGCGGGAAGGACAAGAAGCTCGGCAAAAGCTACATTCGTCATATTCCTTGCCGTCAATGATATAAATGTTTCTGCCATTACATTCGGCTTCAGTATATTCCCCAGCAAATACTGGAACAAAAATATTTCTTCTGGGGTCAAAAAATACCCGAATCCGAGACCTTTCTGGATTGATACTGCTATATTTAGGTGAAGCGTGAAAAGCAGAACAAACCACTTCACAGGCTCGGCAACCATTGCATTTATCCACATCAATTTTTATTACCTTAATTTTCTTCACTGGTTATAATCCCCCTTTGTTCCAAGTCTTGGCTAACATAATCTAAACCTAATTCATGTAAGGTTTTTTTAGTAGGAATCCCTTCATTATTCCAGCCTTTAAATTTGTAATATTCATCAAGCAACTTTGCTTCATACTCCGGAAACCTTTTCTTCCAATGGTCTTCTGGCGGACGCTCGTCTTTTCTTCTCAAACCCCTTCTGACGTTGATAGCTCTAACTAAATTTCGGTTTCTTCGCGTTATTTTCCATAGTTCAGCTTCATCAATATCAAGCCCGGTGGCAAAGGAGATTACCTGAGGCAAATTATGTATATGATAAGGAGGCTTTAGAGGAAACGATGATAAACCGGCACAAATACCAGTGCAATCATCTATGTAATGCATTGTCTCCTGCCAATCAACAAGCTCGCAAACTAAGTCAATAGATGGATAAAAGGGGAAGGAATGTTCTCCGCGAGGCTCCCATTCTAAAATAAATTGCTTAAACCTTTCATTAGGAACCTGGATCCAATCTTTGACAAACTCCTCTTTCTCCTCCCTGGTAGCAAAAGGAGCTTGAGGCAGATTACCTTCAATTTGGGTGATGCTTATTTTTTCTCCAGTAGCATACATGAGATAAAAAATAGGATTTAGCATACCAAGTTTAATGGGCATCTGCTCCAGTTTTTTAGTTGTATTATGGTCATAGGCTTCTGCCCCTTTACCAATCTGACGCGCTGCCCAATAAACGCCATTAGCCAAAATATCCCCTATCCCTTCTCGCCGGACGATCCGGTCAAGGAGCCAGAAAAATCTTCCCTCAGGATCAGAGGGCATTCCTGCCATGTCCTGGTCAGTTAAAATGCCTGCCTCATAAAGTTCAAGAGCAAAAGCTATAACTTGAGGCGTTGAATATCCATCTACTCCATACTCCTGAGCCACACCAGCGATTCTAAAACCGAAATCCAAGTCTAACATGGCTGCCATAGTATACGTCAGTTTGGAATAGCATTTCATCATGTATCTTTTAATCGTGGGATGCCTTATTATCCCGCCACATTTAAGGGGACAGTTATAGCAGCTTATCAGCCGTTCTACTGCCTTGTCTTGTATCTCTTTCCATGTTTCTGAGGTTTCCTTAGTCCAGAAACCGGTTCTTCTAAGACGAGCATTTCCCCAAGCAAAATTTTCCGTATGCCAGGCTTCATCGTGGATTGCCATTTCTTGAGGTGCCCCAAGAAAAGCTAAAATGGGCGGTACGCCTTTAATTGGATTTTGTTGCCGCCATTGTATATATTTGAGGATTTCATTACATAGGTTAGTAAATTCAGCTGGTCGAGCAATAAAAATGTCCTTTGTACCTCGGACGGCTATAGCCTTCAACTTTTTATCCCCCATAATAGCACCTATCCCCCCTCGGCTGGCACTAGATCTGCCATGCTCGATAGAGGCAAAATAAACCCTGTTTTCCCCAGCCAGACCAATAGCCGCTACTTGGGCTTTTGGCTCCTTGAGCTCTTGACGGATAAGCTCTGCCGTTTCCAGACAACCTTTCCCTGCCAGATGCCGAGCATCCCGAATTTCCACTTTATCATTGTTTATCCACAAATAAACTAAATCGGGAGACTTACCCCGAATAATGATTTTATCGTAGCCAGCATATTTCAGCTCTGGTCCAAAAAATCCCCCCATCATGGAATAGGCCATCAGTAAAGTTTGGGGCGAAAAAGTAGAAATAATCGTCCGATTAGCTCCAATAGTCGGTGTGCCATCTAAGAGACCGGCGCTAAATATGAGTAAATTATCTGAGGAAAAGGGCTCAACTTCAGGAGGCACCCTATCCCATAAAATCTTGGCGTTAGTGCCTAAACCTCCTAAATGAAGCTCGGTTAATTTTGGGTCAGTAGTCACTCTTTCAATGTTGCCTCGAGATAAATCAATTTCTAAATTAACTCCTGTCTCAGCATACCTCAATTTTTACCCCCTATTTTCTGATAGTCGTTAAATACGGAATCAAAATACTTATTGGCTTTGTCAGCTAAAAGATTATGATATTCTCGGAATAAAGCTGCAGCTTGAGGACGCAACCAATCATCAGGTAACAGTTCCTTAGGCAAGTCAGGGTCAAAAAAAGGAAATTTACGGTATTCGTGAATAAGCATAAACCTTTCCACAAAACACTCACTATCTTCAATAATTTCCCCGCGACGAAGGCGCTCTAAATGTTTTTCCAATTTAGGCTGATATTTAGCAATGAAAGCAGCATATTTCTCCTGGATTTTTGTCAAATTCCAACATCGAGTCACTATACGCCGGGGGTCAGTAAAACCCTGATGTTTGGCTTGAAAGATTTCAACATATTCCCGGATTTGGAGAGAATCGACTAATTCCTCAACCTCTTTAGTTAAATCATAAGGAGAAATCCAGGTAGCCTCACTCAAAGCGCCATATCCCATCCAGCTTAATTCTTGACGTAAACGGTTTCTTATCTCTCGCTTGTTTTCCGGGATAGAGTAAGTAACAATATACCACACTCCTTCCCAGTGATTATCTTTCCGCTTAAAGATACGCTCAGCTCCCTTAACCAAAAGGTCATTTCCTTTAGGGGTTAATGAATAAAAGCTCTTTTTACCTATCCGCCTCGCTTTTAATAAACCTATCCGGCACATCCGGGATACTGCTGACCGTATAGCCTGCTCCGATAATCCAAAGTTAGATAGTATCCGGATTAGACTACCAATCCCAATTTCACCCCCCCTATGGCGAATATAATCCCCATATAAGGTAAGTATGGTGGATTGAGGACGCAATAGATTTATAGTTTTATATGTCATAATTTTTAATAGCGTTTATTTTGCGATATGTTTATTTTATAACATATTTACCTTGATTTGTCAACTTTTCCATTTAGTCTTTATGAGAGGTTAAAAATAAGAGCTTTGTACTAGGATAGACTTTTCAGGGTTTAACCAAAAAAACAGAGGAGCAATTTTATCGCTGGGCAAAAGGTGACTGAGCCACATCTAATTAATTTCAGTCAATATTTTGGTGATTTAACAAACCTTCTTTTGGGTATATGCTCGATAATTTAAATCGCCATCTTGACAAGCAACTCGTTGGTAAAGCATAATACAAAAAGTTTTTGTCCCTTAATCCCTTGTAATAAGCTTATACAAAGGAGGTCACTAAAATATGCAACGTCGGGTAGCTATAATCGGTGTTGGTTACACCCCCTTTCGGTCAATAACTCCCGATATTTCTTTTAAAGAAATGATGTTTGAAGCCGCCCAAAAAGCTTATGAAGATGCCGGTGTCTGCCCTCAGCACGATATTGACGCTTTTGTCACCTGTGGGGACGACTTTACTCATGGCAGAAGCATTTTCAATATTCATACTCCGGATAATCTTGGAGCAGTGCTTAAGCCTATTCACACTCTCTCTGCTGAAGGTATTTATGGTCTGGCAGATGCTTACATGCTAATAAATACTGGTTTAGTCGATATTATGGCGGTAGAATCCCACAGTAAAGCCTCAAACATCCTTACCCCCTATTACTTAATTGCTCATGCTATGGATCCAATTTATAACAAACCCTTGGGTTATAATCCTTATTTTATTGCTGGTATGGAAATGAACCGTTATATGTTTGAAAGTGGGACAACCAAAGAACAGTGTGCTTTAGTTTCAGTCAAAAATAAAGCAAATGCTTTACTTAATCCTTTAGCTGCCCATGGGGATAAGATAACAGTAGAAGATGTCTTTAACTCGGAAATGATGTTTTATCCTCTAAACCGTTTAGATATAAGTCCTCCCGCTGATGGTGGTATTGTCATGGTTTTAGCTTGTGAGGAAAAAGCCAAGATTTTATGTGAGAAACCAATATGGATAAGAGGTGTTGGCTGGTGTTCGGATGCTCCGAGTTTAGAGACAAGGGAGTGGGGAGAAGCTGTGTATGCTCGGTTAGCCGGTGAAATGGCATATAAAATGGCGGGGATAAAAAACCCAAGAAAAGAAATTGATTTTGCTGAAGTAGATGACACTTTCTCATACAAAGAACTTCAACATCTGGAAGCTTTAAAACTCTGTCGCCCTGGAGAAGCTGGCTTTATGGTGGCTGAAGGCGCAACTCAAAGGGAAGGCGAGTTTCCGGTAAATGTCTCCGGGGGAAGTTTAGGTATTGGCTGGTTATATGAAGCTACAGGCCTGCAAAGAGTTTTAGAGGTAGTGCTCCAGCTCCGGGGTGAAGCCGGTAAAAGACAATTACCCAACGTCAAAATAGGTTTAGCCCAATCATGGCGAGGTATCCCCGCCAATAGCGGGGCAGTAATAATTTTAAGCAATGAGTAAAAGGAGGAAAAAATGCGTAAGGTTGCTATTGTTGGTGCCGGCATGACCAAATTCATGCGACGAGCTCAGGAAACCGGGAAGGAATTGGCTTGGCAAGCTGCCAAGATGGCTCTTGACTCTTGTGAGTTAACTTTAAAAGATGTAGATTGTGTAGTAATGGGTTCAGCCCCTGATGCCTTTGATATGGTTCACCTGAAGGCTGAATATCTGAGTGATGGTGCTGGAGCCTGGAGAAAGCCTTATGTGAGGGGTTTTCTTGGTGGTGGCACCGGTGTCTTTACCGCCTGTCAAGCTTGGTATCATGTAGCTTCAGGACTATTTGATATCTGTTTAGCTGTAGCTGAGGAGAAGATGTCTTCATGTATGCCCCATCCCCAGGGAGCCTTTGTTACCTGCTGGGATCAGTTTACCGAAAGCCCCTTGGGGACAAGCCTTCTCTGGTTCTTTGCTTGGGAAATGAACCGGTATATGACTGTCCATGGTATTACTGAACGAGAAATAGCTTTGGTCTCAGTTAAAAATAAGAAAAATGCCCTAGACCATCCTTGTGCTCAATTAGCTGCTGAAATTACCGTAGATGATGTGATGAATTCAGAAATTATGGCCTGGCCAGTAAAGAGACTGGATGTTAGTCCGACCAGCGACGGAGCCGTAGCTTTGGTTTTTGCTTCCGAAAATATCGCTAAACGGATTACTGATAAACCAGTTTGGGTCTTAGGGGTAGGCTGGTGTCTCGATACTATGTATATTGGACAAAGGGACCTTTATTATCCCAAATACGTGGAGTATGCAGCTCGGATGGCTTACAATATGGCAGGAATTAAAGAGCCCGCTAAAGAAATAGATATTGCTGAACCTTATGATCCTTTTGACTATAAAGAGCTTCACAATGCAGAAGGACTTCTTCTTTGTGGCAAAGGCGAAGCAGTAAAGCTTTTGCTCGATGGAGTGACTCAAAGAACAGGTCGTCAGCCTTGGTGCCCTTCAGGAGGGCTATTAGGGGTAGGCAACGCTATTGCAGCTGCTGGCTTAATGAAGGTAGCCGAACTTTTTTGGCAATTGCGGGGTGAGGCGGGTAAAAGACAAGTGCCAGGAAAACCAAGGAAGGGGGTAGCTCAAGCTTGGGGAGATGAGATGCAAGTAGGCACCGTTATCGTAGTAGGAATATAAAGGAGGAACCATGAGCGAAAAAATAAAAGTCTGGCCAGGAACCTCTCTTAGCGAAGAGGATATAAAGGAGAAGAAAGTCTTATTAACAGAATGGTACCCTAATCTTAAATATGCTTGGGATGCCGGTATTGGTTACGGCAGGTATTTTGCTGAGCTAAAAAAGGGCAGAATTATAGGCACAAAATGTCATAAATGCCACCGAGTGTTACTCCCTGCCAGAGTTTTTTGTGAGTGGTGTTTTCGGACAGTAGACGAATGGGTCTATCTACAAGATACCGGTACTATTAATACTTTCTCCATTGCTTATACTGGTACTATGGCTGAACGATTAACTGAGCCACGTATTCCAGCACTAATTGAAATTGACGGCTCGGGGGGAGTAGCTATTATGCATCTCATCGGCGAAGTTGACCCCTGGAAAGTAAAAATTGGGATGAGAGTCAAAGCAGTTTGGAAACCAGAACCAGAGCGGGAAGGTGCCATAACTGATATAAAATACTGGAAACCGATTTAGGAGGTGAAGATGCCTTTAGAGAAGTTGACTCAAGTTGGTCAAACTAAACCATGGTTTGGTGAAATTCCCGTATATGCCCAATATACTTTCGGTATTGCTGGGGAAAGGTTCTTCCGAGAGATTAAAGATAATGGCAGAATTATGGGGGCAAAATGTGACAAATGTAACCTTGTTTATCTCCCACCTAGGATTTATTGCGAGCGTTGTTTTAGCGAGTTGACTGAATGGGTAGAAATACCAAATAAAGGCGTAGTTCATACTTTTAGTGTTTCCTATGTAGATTTAGATGGCAACCGATTAAGCCAGCCAGTAATTATAGCTTTAGTCAAATTTGATGGCATTCATGGGGGGCTGGTACATCGCCTTGGGGAGATAGAACCGGAAAAGGTAAAGATTGGCATGTCTGTGGAAATAGTCTTTAAGCCTAAAGGCGAGAGAAATGGTTCAATTCTTGACATAAAATACTTCAAACCACAAGCAAAATAACTTAGTAGCTACTATCCTTTCCTCTTTTTGATAACTGATAACGAATTATGAAACGAAGGGTTGTCGTAACTGGTATGGGGATGGTTACCCCCTTAGGTATTGGGGTAGAAAAAAACTGGAAAGCTTTATGTGAAGGCAAATCAGGCATTGGTCCTATCACCCGTTTTGATGCGTCTTTTCTTAAATGCCAGGTAGCTGGGGAAGTTAAGGATTTCCACCCAGAAGACTTCATGGACAAAAAATTTATTCGAAGGTTTGACCCCTTTATTCAATATGCAGTAGCAGCATCCCGGATGGCAGTAGAAGACGCCGGGCTTAAAATAGATGTCAGTAATCAAGATAGAGTTGGTGTGGTAATAGGAACTGCCTGTGGAGCTTGTTCTTCTTTCGAGACCGCTCATAGCCTGATAGTTCAAGGAAGATATGGAGATGTTTCTCCCTTTTTTGTAGTCAATGCTTCAGGCAATTTAGTAGCTGGGGTAGTCGCCATCCAGTTTGGAGCTAGAGGTCCACATCATTGTCTCATGGAAGCTTGTGCTGCTGGGACTAACGCCATTGGCTTGGCTTTCAAACTTGTCCAGCAAGGGAAAGCCGATGTGGTTATTGCGGGTGGTTCTGATGCCGGAATTACCCCTACTTGGTTTGCTTCTTTGGATGCTATTGGAGCCCACACTACTAAAAGAAATAAGCAACCTGAGAAAGCCTGTCGCCCCTTTGACAGGGACAGAGACGGTTTTATTACCAGTGAAGGGAGCGGGGTAGTCATTGTCGAAGCATTAGACATAGCTTTAAGACGAGAAGCTAAAATTTATGGTGAAATTATTGGCTTTGGGAATAATTGTGATGCTTACCATTATACTTCTCCATCACCAGAAGGAGAGGTTCCAGCTAAATGTATGAAGTTAGCTTTAGATGACGCAGGCATAAAGCCTGAAGAAGTAGATTATATTAATGCCCACGGCACCTCAACTATTCTTAACGATAAAGTCGAGACTAAAGCCATAAAGAAGGTTTTCGGTGTTCACGCTAAGAAGTTACTCATCAGTTCCAATAAATCGATGATTGGGCATATGTGGGGGGCAGCTGGTGTTGTGGAGGCTATCTTTGCTTTACTCACCATAAAGCACGATATTGTCCCGCCAACTATCAACTATGAATTTCCTGACCCAGAATGTGATCTGGATTATGTGCCTAATAAGGCAAGAAAAGCTAAAGTCAGGATAGCCCTTTCCAATTCTTTTGGTTTTGGTGGTATTAATGGATGTTTGGTTTTAAAGGAATTCCCCTAATTTTTAGTGAGGTGAAAGACAATGGACTTTGAATTAAAGGAGCATCACCTAGTTTTGAAAAAAATGGTACGAGATTTTGCTGAAAAGGAAATAGAGCCAGTGATAGCCGAATTTGACGAAGCTGAGAAATTCCCTCTGGAAATTATCCAGAAAATGGGTGATTTAGGGTTATTGGGTTTGCCTTTTCCCGAGGAATATGGAGGAGGTGGGGCTGACCATCTTTCCTATGTCATTCTACTTGAAGAGCTGGGTAGAGTAGATTTAGGGATAGCTTTAACAGTAGATGCTGATTGTACTTTAGCTGGCTTTCCCCTTAATCGTTTTGGCAACGAAGAACAGAAAAGAAAATGGCTCACCCCCTTAGCCCAAGGGAAAATTTTGGGTTGCTTTGGTTTAACCGAGCCAGGCGCTGGTTCCGATGCTGGTGGGGGTATGACTACTACAGCCACCTTACAAGGAGGAGAGTGGGTTATCAATGGCACTAAAGCCTTCATAACTAATGCCGGTGCCCCTAATTGTGCTTTTTGTGTTGTAGCCGCAGTAACTGGGAAACGCCCTGATGGAAAAAAGGAAATAAGTAATTTCATTGTCCCTCATGGAACACCAGGTTTTTCTATTTCTAAACCTTACCGAAAGTTAGGTTTCCGAACTTCCGACACCAGAGAGCTTTCCTTTGATAATTGTCGAATACCTAAGGAGAACTTATTGGGGGAAAGGGGAGCCGGCTTCCGACAATTCTTAACTACTCTTGACGAAGGGCGACTGACTATCGCGGCGATGAGTGTGGGTGCAGCTCAGCGCTGCCTTGAGCTATCCACAAAATATGCTAAGGAAAGAGTTCAGTTTGGGCAACCTATCTTTAACTTCCAAGCTATTCAGTTTAAGCTTTCAGATATGGCAATGAATGTAGAATTAGCTCGTCTGATAACTTATAAGGCTGCCTGGCTTGAAGACCAGAATAAACCCTTTACCAAAGAGGTAGCTATGGCAAAACTTTTTGCTTCTGAAATAGCCCAGAAGGCAGCTGCTGACGCTATTCAAATTCATGGAGGAATTGGCTTTACTAAAGAATATCCGTTGGAGAGATTTTACCGAGACTGCCGATTATTAACTATTGGTGAAGGAACCTCTGAAATTATGCGCTTAATAATTGCCCGCTACCTTTAATTTTGTGAAAGTTACTCTTTACTTAACTCTTCCTTTATCCTCTCATAAAAGTCTAGTGATTCAGGATTAATTAAGGCATCTCGGTTTGTCACTGGTCTATTATGCAAAATATTAGTAACGGCACTTTCTACCTTTTTCATATTGAAGGTATACGGAATATCTGGTACTGCAATTATCTTAGCTGGAACATGTCTTGGAGAAGCTTTCTCTCGTAGAGTTTTTTTAATCTTGTTTTCCAAATCTGGTGTTAGCTGGGAGCCAGCAGCTAATTTGACAAAAAGGATGATACGCTGATCCCCCTCCCAGCTTTGCCCTATAGCTAAACTATCAACAATTTCCGGTAGCCCTTCGACAACACTGTATATTTCGGCAGTACCTATTCGAACACCGGAAGGCTTCAACACCGAATCAGAACGCCCATAAAAAGTAATACCTCCAGTATCACTATGGATTAAAATATAATCGCCATGGCGCCAAACATTAGGATAAAACTCAAAATAAGCTGCCCTATATTTACTCCCATCAGGGTCATTCCAAAAATAAAGGGGCATAGACGGAGCCGCAGCTTCACAGACCAGCTCCCCTTCTTGGTCAAGGACAGAGTTGCCTTTCTCATCATAAGCTTTGATTTTCATGCCTAAAGCTGGACCCTGGAGTTCGCCAGCATATACCGGTTGAATAGGAGTCCCAGCAGCAAAACAGCCATTAATATCAGTACCACCCGAGATTGAATTAAAATGCAGGTCTTTCTTGACTTCTTGATATATCCACTCAAAGCCTTCAGCTGAAAGGGGCGAACCTGTTTGCGATATTTCTTTTAAGGAAGATAAGTCGTAATTCTGGGCTGGCTTAAACTTTTCACTCCTAAGAAAGTTAATATAACTGGCGCTACAGCCGAACATCGTCACCTTTTCGTCTTGAATTAATTTCCACATAGCACCAGGGTCAGGATAATTAGGGTTACCATCATACAAGACTATAGTATTCCCTGTCGCCAGAGAACTTAACATCCAGTTCCACATCATCCAGCTACAGGTGGTTATGTAAAAATGAACGTCTTCCCGTTTTAAGTCAGTATGGATTATCAATTCCTTCAGGTGATTGATAAGAACCCCGGCAGCACCCTGAACCATACATTTGGGCTTACCTGTAGTCCCGGAAGAAAACATGATATACACAGGATGGTCTGAGGGTAATTGCTCAAATTCAATCTCAGGGGTTTTTCCTTTAGCTAAAAAATCCTCCCAATGTATAGAGTTAGGAATGAAACTGATATCAGGTTTTTCTTCCCCATATTGAACTACTACAACTTTTTCAATCGACGGTATTGCCTTAACAATTTCAGCAGCATTGGAAAGGGTATTAAAACGCTTCCCTTTATAATAATATCCATTAACTGTGAACAAAACCTTAGGTTCGATTTGACCAAAGCGGTCTATGGCTGCTGCCGGACCGATATCAGTAGCGCAAGAAGACCATATAGCCCCTACGCTGGTACTGGCAAGCATAGCCGCAGCTGTTTCTATCATATTAGGCATATAGGCAGCTACTCTGTCCCCAGGCTGAACTCCCATTTGACGTAAAGATTTGGCTAAACGGGCAACCAAATCATAAAGCTCAGCATAACTTATCTTTTTAGTTATTTGTGTTTCACCTCTAAATATAAAAGCAGTGTGGTCATCTCTATATCTGAGAAGATTTTCAGCGAAGTTTAACTTTGCCCCAATAAACCATTGGGCTCCAGGCATTTTGTAAACATTGTCAACAACAACATCATACTTCCGAGACGCTTTTATCCCCACGAAGTCCCATATTGAAGCCCAAAAGTCAGGTATTTTTTCTATTGACCATTGGTAGAGCTCAGGGTAAGTGCGAAAATTTTTTCCATATCGTTTATTTACGAAATTAATATATTTGGTTATATTTGCTTGCTTTTTTCGTTCTTCAGACGGCTCCCAAAGTAACTTACCCATAATATTCTCTCCTCCTTCACAAATCTAGTTCTGAAGCAACAGCTTTCATTGCTTCTAATCCTAAACCTAGGAATTCTTCCAAGTCAAGTCCAATTTCACGACACAAGGCAATTTGCTCCCGATTAGCTCCAGCAGCAAAACGTTTTTCAGAAAAACGCTTTTTTACTGATTCTAAAGTTAACCCGGCTAACTTTCTATCAGGGCGAACCAAAGCAGCAGCAATTATTAGCCCGGTTAACGGATCGGCACAGAAAAGAGCTTTGTCTAATTTTGTCATTAAAGGAATCCCATGAGCTTCATTATGACGTAAAATAGCGTTGACTATGGTTTCATCAACCCCTAACTGCCGAAGCCATTCAGCACCAACTTTACTATGACTCTTCGGATCACCCTCAGTAGCTTCAACATCAATATCATGGAGCAATCCTGTCAGCCCCCATTCTGGTTCACTTTCATTCAAGCGTCGAGCTAAAGCTTTCATAACAGCTTCAGTAGCTAACATGTGTTTTATCAAGTTCTGATTACGGACACGAGTCTTAACATAGGTTAAAGCTTCTTCTCGGGTCATTTCTTATTTAGACTCCTGAAGAATAGACCTTTTCTTTTAGTATTTGGCGCAGGTAATATCCAGTAAGAGAGGTTTCTACTTGGGCAACTTCTTCAGGTGTTCCTGTAGCTATGACATAGCCGCCTTCATCACCAGCGCCCGGACCAAGGTCAATAATGTAGTCAGCATTCTTAATTACATCGGGGTGATGCTCAATAATAATGACTGTATTACCACTATCAACCAAGCGGTGGAGCACATTAAGCAGGCAAGCTACATCGGCAAAAGACAATCCTGTAGTTGGTTCATCAAGAATATAAAGAGTTTTCCCAGTAGCCCGACGGGATAGTTCTGTAGCTAACTTCACTCTTTGGGCTTCGCCTCCGGAAAGGGTGGGTGCCGGCTGTCCTAATTTAATATAACCTAAACCAACATCATGAAGCGTTTGGAGTTTACTTTTAATCTGAGGAAAATTTTCAAAAAAGGCGAGAGCTTCATCAACACTCATATCCAAGATGTCAGCAATGTTCTTGCCTTTAAATCTGATTTCCAGAGCTTCCCGGTTATAGCGTTTACCCTTACATACCTCGCAGGGAACGGTAACGTCAGGGAGGAATTGCATTTCAATTTGCACATAACCCTCCCCTTGGCAAGCTTCACAGCGTCCTCCCTTAACATTGAAGGAAAAGCGACCTGGTAGATAGCCACGCATTCGGGACTCAGGAAGAGTAGCAAAAAGTTCCCGAATAGGGGTAAAAGCCCCAGTATAGGTAGCTGGATTACTTCGGGGAGTTCGCCCGATAGGTGATTGGTCAATATTGATTACTTTATCAATATGTTCAATACCAGTAATACGGTCAAACTTCCCAGGTCGGTCTTTAGCTCCATAAAATATTTGAGCTAATTTCTTATAAAGAACTTCGTTAATCAAAGTACTTTTGCCGCTGCCTGATACGCCAGTGATACAGACAAACCTACCCAAAGGAATAGCAACATCAATCCCTTTCAAATTATTTTCCCGAGCTCCATAAATTGTCAGCCACTTACCCGAACCTGAACGACGTCTTTGGGGTAAAGAGATTTTTTTAGCCCCACTCAAATATTGCCCGGTCACAGAGTGAGGACAGTTCATGATATCCTGAATCGTCCCTGTAGCGACGACCCACCCTCCTTTTTCCCCAGCCCCTGGTCCTAGGTCAATAATATAATCAGCAGCCCTCATCACAGCTTCATCATGCTCCACCACAAGTATAGTATTTCCTAAATCTCTAAGCTTTTTCAGAGTGTCAATAAGTCTGGAAGCATCTGCTAGATGAAGCCCAACAGTCGGCTCATCACAAATATAAAGCACCCCCATAAGGCCGCTACCAATTTGAGTGGCTAATCTAATTCTCTGAGCCTCGCCGCCACTCAAGGTGCGGGAAGGACGGTCCAAAGTAAGATATCCTAAGCCTATATCTTTAAGGAAACCAAGGCGAGCCTCAATTTCCTTTAGAATCTGGTGAGCTATGGTTAGCTCTCGGGGAGTCAGGCGAGGTTTACCATCAGCCTCCCCAGTAAGAGACTTTATCCAATCTAAAGCTTCCCCTACAGAGAGAGCTGTTACATCCATAATATTTTTCCCATCTATAGTCACCGCTAAAGCTTCTGGTTTAAGTCTTTTTCCGTGACAGGCAGGGCAAGGATAAGAAGACATATAACGCTCAATATCCGCCCGAACTGTCTCGGACTCTGTCTCTCGGTAGCGGCGTTCCAGGTAAGGAATGACACCTTCAAAATCCGTGTAATACTCGTGAATTCTACCATAGCGGTCTTCATATTTAGCTCGGACAGTTTCTCCCCCATTGCCATAAAGAATCAAACGAAGGATCCCAGGATTTAAGTCACGTACGGGTACAGAGAGAGAAAAACCATAGCGTCGGGCTAAAGATTCTAAAATACTCATATACCACAGGTTGGTAGAGCCATGTCGAACCCAGGGCTGAATGGCTCCTTCAGCTAAACTCAGATCTTTGTTAGGAATGACCAGCTCCGGGTCAATCTCCAGTTTACATCCGAGACCAGTGCAGGCAGGACAAGCCCCATGGGGGCTGTTAAAACTAAAAGTCCTCGGGGCGATTTCCCCTATACTAACGCCACAATAGACACAAGCAAAATGTTCAGAAAAAAGCAATTCGGGTCCGTCTAAAATAGAGATCAAAACCACCCCACCACCTAATTTCAAAGCTGTTTCCACAGAATCAGCGATCCGATTAGTATCCCCCCCTTGTCCAATTTGTAAACGGTCGACTACAGCTTCTATGGTATGCCTTTTGTTTTTATCCAGCTGAAACTCTTCGGAAAGATCATAAATACGCCCATCAATTCGAACTCGAACAAATCCGGCTTTCCTTAAGTCTTCAAAAACTGTCTGATGCTCACCTTTCCTGTCTTTGACTAATGGGGCTAAAATCATAATCCGACTTCCAGCGGGTATTTCTAAGACTGCATCCACAATTTGTTGTACCGTTTGTTTAGAAATTTGGCGACCACACTTAGGACAATGAGGTTTGCCGATGCGAGCAAAAAGAAGACGCAAATAATCATAAACTTCAGTTACCGTCCCCACAGTGGAGCGGGGATTATGGGGGGGTCCTTTCTGATCGATAGATATAGCCGGGCTCAATCCTTCAATATAATCCACATCCGGCTTTTCCATTTGTCCTAAAAATTGGCGAGCATAGGCAGACAAAGATTCTAAATAACGGCGCTGCCCTTCGGCATAAATAGTGTCAAAGGCTAAAGAGCTCTTCCCTGAACCAGAAACGCCAGTAATGACCACCAGCTTATCTCGGGGAATAATCACATCTATATTTTTGAGGTTATGTTCCCTTGCCCCTTTGACAATAATACAATCTAAAGCCATTTCAAAGTTTATTGTAGCATGGGCTAAAGGGGGCAACAAGACAAAGAAGTTTCTCCCTAAACTAAACTAAGGCATAATTCGTTTATAAATGAATGCGAGCATCAACTTAAAGAGAGTATTAAGGTGAAAAAGGTAATATTGCTCCTGCTGGTATTAGTAATGTTATTTGGGCTATTGGGTTGTGGTCAACCAGTGTCAAGTGAGGTGTTATGGTCAGATAAACCACGGAATATCTCACCGGCAATAGATATGACTGAGCTAACAACTCTGGTGGACGGCAATAACACCTTTGCCTTTAATTTATATCAGGTATTAAAACAAGCTGACGGTAACCTCTTTTATTCACCTTACAGTATATCCATGGCGCTGGCGATGACCTATGCGGGTGCTCGGGGGAAGACAGAAGAAGATATGGCTAAAGCATTAAACTTCCGTTTGTCCCAGGACCGTCTACATCCAGCGTTTAATAACCTTGACCTTGAACTGAAACAGCGGGGTAAAGGAGCCAAAGGTAAAGATGGGGAAGGCTTTCGATTGCATATAGTCAATGCCATTTGGGGACAAAAAGACTATGGATTCGTAGCCGAATTTCTCGATATTTTAGCCCAGCACTATGGAGCCGGGCTGAGGATATTAGACTTCGTTAGGGAAACAGAACAGTCCCGAATCACCATTAATAAATGGGTTAGTGACCAGACTGAAGGGAAGATTAAAGACCTGATTCCACCGGGGGGAATAAACCCTTTGACACGCCTTATCTTGACCAATGCAATTTATTTTAATGCCGCCTGGCAATATCCCTTCAACAAGGATACTACTTCTCAAGGCATGTTCCATCTCCTGAACGGGACCACAGTCCTGGTACCAATGATGAAGCAAACTCAATTCTTCCCCTATGCCGAAGATACTAATTATCAGGCAGTTGAATTACCATATGATGGGCAGGAACTCTCTATGGTAATTTTGCTGCCCAAAGCCGGGCAGTTTGAAGCTTTTGAAAAATCTTTGAATGGGGAGTTTGTTAAAACAATCATCAATAAATTAAGAACACATCGAGTTGCCCTGACAATGCCTAAATTTGAGTATGAATCCAGCTTCAGTTTACGAAAAGCTCTCAGTGCTCTTGGTATGGAGATAGTTTTCACCCCAAACGCTGACTTTTCAGGTATGAATGGCAAGCATGACTTATTCATACACGATGTGCTACACAAAGCCTTCGTCTCTGTAGATGAAGCAGGAACTGAAGCAGCAGCGGCTACAGCAGTAATAATAGGAATAACGGCTGTGCCAAAACAGCCAATTCAAGTTACCATTGACCGTCCTTTCTTCTTCCTTATCCGGGACATACCCACAGGTAGCATAATATTTGTGGGACGCGTCTTAAATCCAGCAGGTAAATAAACCGAGCAATAAAGCAAACTTTTTGGGGTCTTATTTGGTACCAAAGGCGACTTTCACCTTGTGGCGGACTTATGCTACTATTTTGTCAGTCTAAACAGACAAAAACTTAATGAGAGGGGTAAAGTGATTATTAAGACTTTAGTTGTTGGCCCTTTCGCTACCAATTGCTATATTATAGGTTGTGAACTAACAAAGAGAGGGGTGATTATTGATCCGGGGGCTGAAGCCATTACTATTGTGAAAGCAGTAAGGCAGTTAGGGTTATCTATACCTTTAATTGCAGTGACTCATACTCATATAGACCATATTGGTGCGGTCAAGGCAGTTAAAGACGAACTTAAAGCTGAATTTGCCGTTCATCAAGCAGAAAGCAAAAGTATATTCCAAGCCCATTCCTGGATATTAAGCCCCTTTATTGGTGGTTCTTTCCAGCCACCTAAACCAGACAGGTTACTTAAGGACGGGGATATGATAACCGTAGGTGATTTGACTTTTTCAGTTCTCCATACCCCTGGTCACAGCCCCGGGGGCATCAGCCTTTGCGGGCATGGAGTAGTTTTCACAGGGGACACTTTGTTTAATTTTGGTATTGGTAGGACCGATTTTCCTGGCTGTAGTTATAAACAGCTAATGAAAAGTATTTACGATAAACTTATGGTTTTACCCGATGAAACCATCGTCTATCCAGGACATGGACCTTCAACTACTATTGGTAATGAGCGTCAAGCTAACCCCTTCCTTAGATAAACATTAGATAAACAGAGGACACATGACTAAAGTAATAGTGCTTAAAAGTTTAACTAAGACATGTAATGAGGGTCCAGCACAATCCTTAAGGGGATCGCCTACTGTATCACCAACTACAGCGGCAGCATGAACGGGTGTTCCTTTCTTTATGGGGTTTCCACGCTCATCTTTAAGTTGACCATCCTCAATAAGTTTTTTAGCATTGTCCCAGGCACCGCCACCGTTATTCATAAAAGAAGCCAAAATAATGCCAGCAATGGTACCAACCATAAGGAGAGCAGCTACAACCATAGCCGCATCATAACCCTCTACCAGATTGAAAAGAACTCCAATAGCCACTGGGGCAACTACAGGTAATAGTCCTGGAGCAATCATTTCTCTAAGTCCCGCCCGCGTAGTAATGTCAACCGCCCGAGCATAGTCTGGACGCGATGTACCGGAAAGGATGCCAGGGTCAGCCCTGAACTGACGCCGGACCTCTTCAATAATTTTACTAGCAGTAGCACTAACGGCTCTAATTGCCCAAGAACTGAAAAGAAAGACTAGCATTACAGCTAAAAGAGCACCAACAAAGACTTCTACTTTGGCTAGATTCACAATATCAAACTTACCTTCTTCACCAAAGCGCAAGAAAGAAACTCTATCTAAGTAAGCTTGGAATAAAAGAAACGCCGCCAGACCAGCTGAAACCATAGCGTAACCTTTAGTTAATGCCTTAGTAGTATTGCCAACAGCATCTAAGCGATCGGTAATCTTTCGCACCTTTTCCCCAGCCCCAGCCATCTCATTGATTCCATTAGCGTTATCCGTTATGGGACCAAAAGTATCCATGGATAGAATGTAAGGGCAAGTCATCAGCATGCCCATGGTGGCTACCGCAGTGCCAAAGGGACCAGCTCCAGGAACACCACTCATTATTCCCAGCCAATAAGCTAAGAGGAGAGCAATGCCAATAACGACAGCAGTAGCTAAGGTTGTCTCATAACCGACAGCAGTACCCATAACAATATTAGTTGCTGGACCAGTTCGGGAAGCTTCAGCAATCTGTTTCACCGGACGAAACCGGGGTTCAGTGTAGTATTGAGTAATATAAACTACAGCCACACTAGTCAGGATACCAACTAAACCAGCCCAGAAGAGCCAATAATTGCCTAACATAGTGGCTACGGTGACATACATACCAAGTACCGATAAAGCGATAGCCACATAGTAGCCCCGGTTTAAGGCATTCATAGGGTTTTCCTCCTCTTTTCCCCGAACCACCATGACTCCAATCATACTGGCTATAAGACCAAAAGCACGGACAACTAATGGGAAAAGCACCCAGGCCGGGTTATGAGTGATAACATAAACGACTATGCCTAAAATCATAGCTCCAATATTTTCAGCAGCTGTAGATTCAAAAAGGTCAGCACCACGACCAGCACAGTCCCCTACATTGTCACCAACTAAATCAGCGATAACAGCAGCATTGCGAGGGTCATCCTCGGGAATACCAGCTTCCAC
Source organism: Dehalococcoidia bacterium (assembly GCA_042408205.1). Lineage (GTDB taxonomy): Bacteria > Chloroflexota > Dehalococcoidia > GIF9 > DYGU01 > JBHOQK01. The sequence continues at coordinate 47,089 of JBHOQK010000011.1, forward strand.
TTTACCAACCAAGTCAGCCCCCATATCAGCTGCTTTGGTATAAATACCACCCCCAAGCTGAGCAAAAAGAGCCACAAAACTAGCACCAAAACCAAAACCAACTATTAGATGAGGAGCAATGTCAGGATGCTTAGCCCCACCATAAGCAAAGTAAATAATAGTAACTCCGAGGAGACTGAGAGCTACAATGAGGAAGCCAGAAACAGCCCCACCCCGCAAGGCTACAGTTATAGCTTCTCGTAAACTGCGCTGGGCAGCACTGGCACAGCGGACGTTAGATTTTACCGCTATATACATTCCGATAAACCCCGAGATAGCAGAGCAAAAAGCACCAGCCAAAAAAGCCAAAGCTGTTCTCCAAGCGATTCCAAAAGGTGTCATGCCTTCTATTCCTTTTTCACCACCAAGAATGCCAACTAAAGTTCCTATAATCACTGCCACTAAAATAGCTAACATAGCAATGGTGCCGTATTGACGTTTCAAAAAAGCCCAAGCACCTTCAAAAATCATACCCCCAATTTCAGCCATTCTTGGTGTTCCCGTGTCTCGCTTGAGCACATCCCGAGCTAAATAGATGGCAAAAAGAACAGCAATTACTCCGGCAATTGGTACAACCCAAAAAATTCCCGGCATCATTACCTCCTTCACTCTAACTCCTCTTTATTTTTCTCCTTAATTTAAACAAGAAATTTAATTTAACATTCAAAATTAAGAAGGTCAAGACATTTCCCTTAAGATTTTTGGTTACTTCCTTGTATTTTTTTATCTATTTCACTCCCAAAAGTAGCCAGCTTTTCTTCAAGTTGTCTTTGGCGCAAAATTAAAGTCAAGTCTGCCCGTGTCTTTTCCAAAACTCCCCGAGCAACATCGGTGGTCCTTCTCAATCCATAAGTAATAGCCTCAGAAAAGTCCATAGTCACCAAAACTCCATAAATTTCATCCATTTTTGCTAGCAATTCCTCACACCGAATAAGCTCATCCCGACGGAGACTATCTAAAAGATAACGTCTAAGCTCACCTATAGTCTCACCCAGCCCATTAAGGTAAGCCGGGTAGCTAATTTTGAGATCCCCCGGTTCAGGGGGAGGCTTACCCCTAACTAAGGCGAAAGTAATGTTCGCCTCAGCAAACTCTTTTTGGGCATCGTGAATAAAACCAGCAGCCACAAAGTCGGGATGTTTTTCCACTATGAGGTTAATTTGGCGAATTACCTTGCGGGCTGAGTTCAAAAATTTCTTAGCTTCAGCCATATTTTGCTGATGCACCGCATGAATAGAATTAGCACTATAACGAATTACTTCACGGCAAAGCTGAAGCGTTTTTTCCCTAACTTTGTCCTTAATTAAAAAATGACTACGAATTTCTTGAGCGATGTCGTCTAACCGCTTTGAAGAAGCACTTTTTCTTTTATTGGGGTAATTCTTCAGCTTCAATTCTGGCAATTAATTGGATTAAGTCTTGTTTGACCTGTCCTGGTAAATATTCCTCAAACAGGTCAAGATATTTGTGAAGTAATACTTTACTTTCTGAAGACGAAGGAAGAACTTTACCTTCATAGAATTTGAGTATTATTCTATGGCAACTGGCACATAAATCGGCAATAATATCAGTATTTAAATAAGTCTGTTCCTCGTGGCTAACTACTAAATGTTCTTCTAATAAGTCAGGGTTAATATTTCCGCATAAAACACATCTTTTCTCAGACTTAATTTCAGGGCTCACTATACCAGCTCTAAGGTATTGGAGAGTAACATTTTCCATGGCGGCTCTAAGCTCATTTTGAAGTCTCTTACCTAAGGGGGTCGGCAGAGAATCAAGGAAAACAAAAAATTTATCAACAATTGTATGGCTGATATCGCCAATCAAAGTCCAACAACAGCGATGGATTATCCGATGGCAATTGACACACAAAGTTATATATAAAGGAGGTCCCAACTCCCCTTCCTCAGCCCCTTCACCAACAAGAGCTGCTAAATGTTCTTCCAGAACATCCAAATTGCTCTCCCCACAAATAGGGCATCTCTTTTTTTCCATTTCTGGCACCATTCAGGTAAGTTTTTTAACCCTTATTTACTCTAAATATTTTTCTCTCAGAACTCGTCGCAAAATCTTTCCAGTAGGATTTTTAGGTATCTCTGAAACGAATTCTATAGACTTAGGCACAGCATAAGGAGGAAGCCTTTGTTCACAAAATTGCCTTATTTCATCAGGTTCCACCTTTGTTTGAGGCTTTAGAACGACAAAAGCTCTAATAACCTCACCACTTTCTTTATCAGGTATTCCTACCACAGCTGCTTCTAAAACCGCTGGATGGCAATAAATAACTTCCTCTATTTCGCGTGGGAAAAGCCTATATCCCTGACTGAGAATCATGTCTTTCTTCCGATCACTTAAGTAGATATAACCGTCTTCATCAATTGTCCCCATATCCCCTGTATAAAGGTAACCATTCTTTATGGCTAAAGCAGTAGCTTCAGGCATCTTCCAGTAACCTACCATTAGTTCGTCACTTTTACCGATTATCTCCCCAATTTCTCCCGGAACTACATCATTTCCTAATTCGTTAACCACCCTTACTTCTGCATTCAAAGCTTCTCTACCACAAGAAGCTAATCTACGGAGTTCGGTGGGTTTTCCTTCTATTACTAATTCACCAGCATAAATCCAGGTGAGATTTCGACATTCCGTCAAGCCATAATTTTGTGTCACTTTCCCTTCAAATATTTTTAGCAATTTTTTAAGCCTATCTATCGGCATTGGGCTACCAGCATAATGAACTCGGCGAATACAACTCAAGTCATATTTGCCTAGTTCAGGATATTCTATCAAGGAAATTAATAGGGCTGGTGGGCTAAAGAGAATAGTAACTTTTTCTCTTTGAATACAATTTAAGATAGCTTCAACAGTAGTCTCTTTTAGCCCAGCAAAAGTAGCACCTACGTAAAAAGCCGGTAAAAATCCGTAAGGAAAGGCAGTAGTACTAAAAGAGAAAACTCCGAGAAGTATATCTGTCGGTTTAATCTCATTAAGAAATGCCAAATTCGCACCAGTAGCTAACCAATTTTTATTACTTAGCATGACTCCTTTTGGTAAACCAGTAGTACCACTAGTGTAGGAAATGGAGAAAAGGTCATTTTCGCTGAGCTCTATCTGAGGCTCTTGGGGCGGAAAGGTCGAAATTAATTTCCGGTAGTCATGGCTATATTCAGTTACTCCATCAATGCAAATAAAATGCTTTACGGATTTAAGTTGGGCCTTTAAGTTATCAATTATTCCACTATAGTTTTGCCCAAAGAAAAGAGCACTGGCTTCAGTGTGATTAACAATGTAAGCAATTTCTTTGTCAGTAAGCATGGTATTAATAGGAACATAGATAATGCCTGTTTTAGCTCCCGTCCAGGCTATTTCAAAATATTCAGGGCAGTTATCAGCTAATATAGCAAATCTGTCTCCCTTTTTCATTCCAAGACTCAGGAGAGCTGTAGCTAATTGGTTTACCTTATTATTTAATTGTTTAAAGGTGTATCTGGTGTTGTTAAAGATGAAGCCTATTTTGTCAGGATAACGGCGGGAATTACGGATGATAAGGTCACGGATAAGCATTACCTCCCCTTTCCATATTGGCAACTAACTGGCGAGTAGCCTCTTCTATATTATTTTCTCTAAAAATAGCACTAATAACAGCTACTGAACTAGCACCAGCACCCATAACCTGAGCAATATTATCTTTATTTATCCCGCCAATAGCAACTATCGGTAGAGATACAGACTCCCTAATCTGCTTCAGTTTCTCCAATCCGACTACTTGACTGCTGGGTTTAGTAGGAGACAGAAAAATTGACCCAACAGCAATGTAATCTGCCCCTTCTGTCTCCGCTTTTACTGCTTGAGTTACTGTGGATACCGAACATCCGATAACTTTGTCTATCGGAAGCTTTTCCCTGGCAATAGCTACCGGTAAATCTTCCTGCCCTAAATGTAGCCCATCAGCATCTGTAGCTAAAACTAAGTCTAAGTAGTCATTAATAATAAATAAAACATTGGCTTCATGGCAATTCTTCCTAAGTTCCTCAGCAATAGATAACAGTTCACGCCGACTACGCTGTTTGTCCCGGAGTTGGATAATTTTAGCCCCACCTTTAATAACTTGTTGGGCTACTTGGCTCTCACTTCTTCCTCTTAAGGCTTCGGCATCTATAATAACATAAAGTCCCTTTATTCTATCTCTTTTATCTTGGCGGATTAGGCGCGAGAACAACCTTTGTTCCAGACTATAAAGGGTGAAACGATTTTTTTGTAGCTGGATTGAATTTAAGATAGGACTAATTTCAGGGAGTTTAGCCAACTCTTCTAAGACACGGAGAGCTTCCTCCACCCTCCTGGCATTGGCTCGGAGGAGATTAAGTAGGTTAGGTTTTACTTCAGGGGAGATATTACCGATGCTTACACCTACATCTTGTTCTGAATCCCGTTGAGATAGAAGGGAGGCTGAATAATTATTGAGGCTCTGAACTATATTATGGCGCAAAGTCCTCAATTGCTCAGTGAGAGAAGTATCATTAAGAATAAAACGAGCAATTTCTTCCAAAAAACGCAGCCCTTCGCCAACACGATTAACGTTCGCATCAATGATACGCAGCGTCTGGGGTAGCACTTTTCAAATCCTTTAACGGCTCCGGTAACTCTCCTTCTCTGGCAGCCTGAATTTTCTCTTTAAGGGAAGGAGGCATTTCTATTCCCATTTCTTTGAATCGCTTCTCTGCCCATCTGCCAATGTTTCGCGGGTCTTTATAATAGTCTGGGGAAGGAAACAAAGTTGGTTCACCACTTTCTTCCCAGATTGTTTTTATTGATTTGTGGTAGGCAAAACTGGAGATAGTGCGAACTAGATTAATATTGCCACAAGTTGGGCACTTGGCAGTAAAAGAAGAGGATATACTCTTAACTAAAAAACTTACCCTCTTACAGCAATCTGAACACCAAAACTCGTAAATAGGCATAGTACCTTATCCAGTCTCTTTCTTAAGTTGACTAGGAGAAATAACTGGCATTTCCCCTCTTTCCATTTTTTCTACCATTTCTTCATATTCAGGAGCCGGCTTTTCCCCTCGACTCATCCGTCTATTCCATTCAGCTAAAGCTTTAGGGTCATTACGCAGCATCCCTTTAATTAATTGAGAGTCGGAGAGTATATCTTCATAAATAGCCTTGTCTGTTTTTCTCACCAAAAAGGGAGAAAAAAGGCGAGTCAAAGGATTATCACATTGTGGGCATAAGGGCAGAGACTGAGGTAGCCTTTGAAAATATAAATCCACTTTCTTTAAGCAATTATGACACCAATACTCATAAATAGGCATCTTTCCTTAAATTGTAGCATAAAGAAAAATGTTATTCATACCGTCTAGAGTAGTATCGGTGCACATTTGCTATTGCTTTAGCAGCTCGAGCTATAGAAGGAAAGACAGCTATTCCGCCTTGACGAAGTTTATTGAGCAACTTCAAACGGTCACTTTCGGCACTCCCTGGTGGGAGGACAATTATTATGGGCTTATTTTGCTTATGGGCAAAATTGAGGAATACATTATTGAGTTGCTGGAACTGCTTTTTATTATTTACATAGGGTAATATTAGTTCTACGTCCTCCTGAACCAATATAAGGTCAATATTCGGGTCGGCAATAACTATCTCCATTACTTTTTCCAGGACAGAGGGGGAGCCAAGAGTTGGAGTTATATCTAAAGGATTATGCAAAATACTACCAATAGGACCCAAGAGCCTCATTAGCTTAGTTTTGGTCTCATAGGAAAGGGGAGGGAGGTTAAGACTAAACTGGGCACAGGTATCAGCAGCTGAAACAGCCGCCCCACCACCAGCACCACAAAGCCCAGTAATTATAGCTATATTGTTGCCACGCCAGAAACTAATCTGCTGAAAAAGGAGTAAAGTATCAACAAACTCCTCAAGATTATAGACTTCGATAGCACCAGCCTGTTTTATAGCCGTTGACCAAGCAACACTAGAACTGGTCAATGACCCCGTGTGAGAGGCAGCGATAACAGTGCCGGCTTCTGTTCTTCCGCCTTTCCAGATAACTAGAGGTTTGACTTTGGCTATTTCTTTTATGATAGTAAAGAAACGGTGCCCGTCTTTTACCCCCTCAATATAAAGACCAATAACTCTGGTCTTAGGGTCAGCACCAAGATATTCCAGGAAGTCAACAGCATCTAGGTCAATGCCATTGCCGAAACTGACGCCTTTGCTGTAATTTATGCCGTAACTAATGCCAAGACTAATTAATTTCGCAGCTATACCACCACTTTGAGAAATAAAACCAATTTCTCCTGGAGTTCCTACGGCACCTTCAATAAGAGGTAGCTTACATTCCGGGGAATAAACCCCGAGGCAGTTGGGACCAATAATACGAAAACCACCTTTACGAGCTTTGGCTAACATTGCTGCTTCAGCTTGTTTCCAAACTTTGTCTCCAGTCTCTCTAAAGCCAGCGGTAAAAAAGGTGACAACTTTTACTCCCTTAGCTGTACATTCATCGAGTAATGAAAGAATAAACTGTCGCGGGATGGAGACAAGAACATAGTCTACTTGTCCTGGTATGGATTGAAGATTGGGGTATATTTTTAAACCCAGGATCTCCCCCCCATTAGGACTTACAGGGTAAATTTCACCTTTATAACCAGCATTTACCAATGCCCTTACCCAAATGTAACCAGCCTTTGTTTTGTTGGGCGAAGCACCAATAACTGCTATCGACTTTGGATAAAAGATAGGCTCAAATAGACGAAGTTTTATTTCATTCATAGAGAAAATCCTTTTTCAGAAAGACTTTCCAATATAATTATAGCCTATAATTATGGTAATTATGGTAGTTTAGAATTTACTGTTAAGCCGGAGCAAGATAGCACAAACTAAAGCCATAAAAGCAAATCCGGCAGCAATAATAAAACTCCAGTTAATCCCTAACTGGTCAGCAGTATAGCCTAATATACTTGCTGAAAAAGAACCAAGACCAAAAGTAAGGAAATAGTAGATACCATAGCTGCGCCCTCGCCAAGCAATTGAACTATAATCGGCCACAAGGCTGTTAAAGACTGGCTGCCCCATAAAATGGAAAAAGGCAAAAATGATAGCCGCAATCATTAGGATAAGCCCATAACTAATGGCTACTACTATGAGAAAAAGTGATGTTACAAAGGTTATGAGAATAGCCAGAGACTCTCGTCGCCTTTGGTCTGAAAGATAGCCCCCAAGAAGTTGCCCACCGACCCCAAAGATAAGAGCTATAGTAGTAAAGGAACCAGCTAACAGCTGAGTATCTAAATTTAAGAAAGGAAAGGAGACTCGTTCCCCAAGATATAACGGTAAAAAAGTCACTGCACCCCGGTAGATAAAGCCACTAAGTATAGCAATGGTAAAAACGAGGGCTAACGGTAAAATCATGGGTGTTGAGGATGTTTTATTGGCGGAGGTAGAACGGTGAAATAAAGGAGCATCGTGAACAGAAACACGAACAAAAGACCAGAATACTACAGCCAGCAGCAAGGCTGCTATAGCAAAAGCGAAATACGAAGCTCGCCAGTTTACGAAATAGGCGATAGTGCTAGCAAGAATAGGCCCTAAGGCAACTCCAAAATTGCCACCGGCACCAAAATATCCAAAAGCTAGCCCACGATGAGGAACTACCTTGGCAATATGAGTAGCGCCTACTGGATGATAAACACCTAAGGCTAATCCTAAGAATGTTAGAGTTACCCCCAATATAAATATATTAGGAGAGACTCCAACAGCTATAGAAGCGATACCTATCCCCAAGCAACAGAAAAATAATAGTCGCCTTTCGCCCAGCCGGTCAGCTAAAAAACCGGAAGGTAAAGCAGCAGCTCCAAAAGCAAAACCAGAAAAATTAGCTAACAAACCTAAAAGAAAGAGAGTAGAATGGAACTCTCGACTGATACTTATTAAAAGAGCCCCGTAGCTCAGCTCAAGAATATGGACCAAACCGTGACAAGCAGCATTATAAGCTATGACTTGTCTCTCAACCTTCTTCATTTTTAACTTATAGCATTTTCGATAAGTTCAATTCTTTTGGTTTTATTCTTTTCGTCTAATTCTATAACTATAATGTCTATTCGCCAATTTGGAGATAAGTTCTGGCGATCCTTTAAATAAGTGAGAGCTGAGGTAACCAGTCTTTCTTTTTTAGCCTGAGTCACCGATTCTTCCGGAGCACCAAATTGGTAACTACTTTTGGTACGGACTTCAACAAAGACAATATAATCACCTTTCCGAGCAATAATATCAATTTCGCCATCACGACAACGGAAGTTAGTCTCTAAAATGCGGTAACCTCGCTTTTTAAGGAAGTGAGTAGCGATTTTTTCACCCAAAGCCCCTAGTTGTTTTCGCTTCATTTGAATTTTCCAATTTTTAATGTAGTGTTATTTTTAATTGGGGCAAAGGAATAGCGGTGAATAGAAGAAGGTCCTAAGCGTTGTAAACAAGTTAAATGTTCTTGAGTCGCATAACCTTTATGGCGAGCCAAGCCGTAACCTGGATAAATTTGGTCAAGTTCTTTCATAATTTTGTCTCGGGTAACTTTGGCTAAAATAGACGCGCAAGCAATTGAGAAACAAATTTTGTCACCTCGGATTATTTTACGTTGAGGTATAGCTAAGTTAGGCAAGGCAGTACCATCAATGAGGAGGAAATGGGGTTGACAAGATAATTGACGGATAGAAGCCTCCATTGCCAGCCAAGTAGCTTTGAGAATACCTAAAGAATCTATATCTTGTGGAGAAACAATACCAGTACCAATAGCGATAGCTTCATTTTGGATAGCCTGATAGAGAAATTCACGGCGAGATGGATGAAGCTGCTTACTATCCCGAACAAGACCGAGCCAGACAGGATTGAAATCAGAGGGTAATATAACGGCACACGCTACTACAGGACCAGCTAAAGCCCCTCGCCCCGCTTCATCAACCCCAGCAACCAAATGATAACCCAAAGACCAGAGTTGTTTTTCTTCATTAAAGTTTGGCAAAAGGGACATAATTTTAACTCTTTTCTTATAGTCAAGACTTCGAAATTAGTTCTGGCTCACAAATGGTTCCACCTCCAAGTACTTCATCCCCTTGATAGAAAACAACAGCCTGACCTGGAGTAACGGCTCGTTGAGGTTGGTCAAAAATTACTTCCACAAAATCGGAATAAGGAAAAAGAATAGCTGCTGCTTCTGGAGACTTATAACGTATTTTAGCCGTAATAGCTATAGGCTCTGACGGCATTATCCCTGAAACCCATCTCACCTTATAAGCAACAAGTCTTTGAGTATAAAGCTTATCTTCTGTGCCAACAATGATTTGATTTAATTTTGGGTCTAATCTCAGGACATAGAGACGCTCGTTGGAATGGGTTTTAGCCGGATACCTTTGCCCAATTGTATAACCAAATATTCCTTGATGTTTTCCTATGACTCTACCTTCCACATCAACCACATCACCTGGAGAAAATACCAGAAAACTACTGAGAAAATTGCGGTAGTCGTTAAAGATAAAACACAAGTCTTGGCTATCTGGTTTGTCAGCAACAGGTAGGCCTTTCTCCCGAGCTAATTGTCTAACCTTAATTTTGGAATAATTACCTAAAGGGAAGAGAAGATGCTTAAGTTCTTCCTGACCCAGAGTATAAAGGAAGTAAGATTGGTCTTTTTTTGTGTCTACGGCTTTCAAGAGATGATAACGATTTTGCCAGAAAGTAATTCGGGCATAATGGCCAGTAGCTAAGTAGTTGGCATCTAAAGCCAGACATCGTTGAAGTAGAAAGTGAAACTTTATATATTGATTACAGGCGATGCAAGGATTAGGAGTGTGCCCTTGCTGGTATTCTCGACAAAAATAATCGATCACGTATTGTTGAAATTCCTCCTCTAAATTAAGGACATAAAAAGGAATATTTAAAAGATGACAGACTCGCTCTGCATCGTAGATACTGGTGATAGAACAGCAAGGGCGTCTTTGATTCACAGGTCTCCCCTTTTCTTCACACCATAGACGCATAGTTACACCAATAACTTTGTAGCCTTCTTCTTTAAGGAGAAAAGCAGCTACCGAAGAATCAACACCACCACTTAAAGCAACGACTACTTTTGTTTTAGGCATGTCTTAAGAATACCTTTTGTAGATAACAATTGGCTAACTTTTTCCCAAACAATTTTAGCAATTCTTTGCTTAGACAAAGTAGCATCTATTACTACCCACCGCTCTGGCTCTTCAGCTGCTAACTTTAAATAACCTTCCCTAACCCGCCGGTGGAAATCAAGACTTTCTTGTTCAAACCGGTCTAATCTCTTACCCCCACGCCGAGCTAAACCAGATTCCACAGGAAGGTCAAGAAGAATGGTTAGATCTGGCTTTAGCCCTTGTGTTACTAGAGCGTTTATACCTCTAATTATGTCTAAGTCAATCCCCCTACCATAACCTTGATAAGCTAAAGTAGAATCAGCAAATCGGTCGCAAAGGATTATCTTTCCCTCTTTTAATTTAGGATAGATTACTTCAGTTACTAATTGAGCTCGAGCAGAAGCAAAAAGAAGTAACTCAGAAATAACAGAAGGAGCCTTGGGACGATTTTTTTTAAGGGTATGTCTGATTTCTCTGCCTAAAGGAGTACCACCTGGTTCATGGGTAAGAACTACTGGAACATCTTGCTGGCGAAGCTTGAACGCTAAAGCTTTAGCTTGAGTACTCTTACCACAGCCTTCAATACCTTCAAAAGTAATAAAAAGACTCAAAAGCTATCCTTTAATCTGCAAGCTTCTTGGAAACGACTGCCCGTTTCTTGAGTTCTTTAGACTGAGCAGGAGCATAGTGTTCAGTCAAAAGATGCTGAAGACGACGGACAAAAGTATTTTGAGGACTGACAGATTCAGCCTGTAAAGGATAAAGAGTATTAAGGCATTGTCTTATGTGATGGAGATTATTACTTTTGAGGACATAAATAGGTATGCCAGAAGCCTCAGCATCACGGATTTTTTGAGGTTTTCGTCGGTAATAATTTCGGGTAGTCAAGAAGAAGTCGGCTTCTTTTAAATCAGACACAATTTCTAAAGAAAGCTGTCTGTCTCTGGCGACTTGCTCAACTCGGGATCGATTGACGCCAAAAAGATATAACCGGGGTAACTTTCTGGGTAAAGTTGTCTTTTTTAGTTGAGGAAGCGAGGAAGGTGTAGCTTTAGCTTTTCTTATTCTACCGCTTTTATCCACCCAGCGGACTTCAGCTTCAGGAAATTGCCCAGACAAAATAGCGTCAACGGCGTTAGCCACATTAGGGTGAATAATGACTCTGTCCCGGTCTTGAATTTCAACAACTATCTGAAAAGTTGGGGGAGCTTTTCTCTCTAAAATAGATTTTTGGGTACCCCGCCTTTTGGCTTCCTCATCCCCTAAAGTTACCGTTTGGATACCACCCACCAGGTCAGAAAGGGTAGGGTTTAGGATAAGATTTTCTAAGGTATTTCCATGGGCAGTACCAATTAATTGGACACCTCGTTCAGCAATAGTTCTGGCTGCCTGGGCTTCAAGCTCAGTGCCAATCTCATCAATTATAATAACCTCAGGCATATGATTTTCTACAGCCTCAATCATCACCGCATGTTGCTTTTCCGGCACTGGCACCTGCAGTCTTCGAGCATGTCCGATTGCTGGATGAGGGATATCACCATCTCCAGCAATTTCATTGGAGGTATCAACAACAATTACTCTCTTTTTGAGATCGTCAGCCAAAACTCTGGCAACTTCCCGAAGCATGGTTGTTTTACCTACCCCAGGTCTTCCCAAGAGAAGGACACTTTTTCCCGACTCCACTAAGTCTTGAATTATCTTTACAGTTCCAAAAACAGCTCGACCAACCCGACAGGTCAGCCCGATAATACGTCCTTCACGATTACGTATAGCTGAAATGCGATGCAACGTGCGTTCAATCCCAGCCCGGTTATCACCATTAAAACTACCGACACGATGGATAACATATTCTATATCGGCTAACGTAACTTCCTTCGGGGAAAGAAGTAGTTCCCGTTGAGGAAAACGAGCCTCGGGAGGACGACCCAAGTCTAAAATTACTTCAAGTAATTCACTACAGTCAGGCTGCTTAGATAATGCCTCTCGGATAGGGGGAGGTAAGACATTAAGTAAAGCATCCAAATCATCAGTAATTACCTTCTCTAAAGCCATAACTTAAACCGTTTTACCTCGAACTAAGCTAAGAAAATATTCGTGAAATCTCAAGTCATCCGTAAGCTCCGGATGGAAAGCACAAGCCAATAATTTGCCCTGCCTTACGGCTACCGGTCTATCCCCATTTAATTGACATAAGATATCAACACCAGCATTTACTTTGGTTATTAGCGGAGCTCTAATAAAGATGCCACGAAATTTATCTTGACCCAGAACAGGAATAAATAGGTCCGTTTCAAAACTATCTCTCTGCCTGCCAAAGGCATTACGCTTGACTTCAATATTTAGCACTCCTAAAGGTGTGACAATAGTATCAGTTACTTTTTTAGCCAATAAAATCATTCCAGCGCAAGTACCAAAAATGGGAAAACCCTGATTAGCAAGTTCCTTGATCGGTTCGGCAAGGTTATAATCCAACATTAATCGCATCATGGTAGTGCTTTCGCCTCCAGGAATTATTAGGCCATCTAAACCATATAACTCTTTAGGCAAACGTACTTCCCTTGTCTTAACACCAAGTCGATTAAGCATAATGATATGTTCGGAGACAGCTCCCTGGAGAGAAAGGACACCAATTTCCATTTTACCAGCCTCGGGGTGCCAATAACTCTTGCGGCGGAATTGTCCGTATATCAATTCCTGGCATAGGAGCCCCTAAAGCTTTAGACACCTCAGCAATGATAGCAGGATCACGGTAATGAGTGGTGGCTTTCACTATAGCCTTAGCCCTGGCTTCAGGATTAGCTGATTTGAAAATTCCAGAACCAACAAAAACACCATCAGCTCCTAATTGCATCATTAGAGCAGCATCAGCTGGTGTAGCTATACCACCAGCAGCAAAATTAACCACAGGTAACTTCCCGGTTTTATGTATTTCCATTACCAGTTCTAAAGGAGCACCCAAGGCTTTAGCTTCAGCAGGTAATTCATCCACAGGTAAAGCTTGAATTCGGCGGATACCATCCTGAACAGCTCGCATATGCCTAACGGCTTCGACAATGTTACCAGTACCCGCCTCCCCTTTAGTACGAATCATAGCTGCCCCCTCAGCAATTCTACGTAAAGCTTCGCCCAAATCTCGGCAACCACAGACAAAAGGAACCTTAAAGTCATGTTTCCAAATATGATGACTTTCATCAGCTGGAGTGAGAACTTCTGATTCATCAATAAAGTCAACCCCGAGAGCTTCCAGTACTTGAGCTTCAACAAAATGTCCAATGCGACATTTAGCCATAACCGGAATAGTTACAGCTTCCATTATAGCTAAGATTATGGCTGGGTCAGCCATTCGGGCAACTCCACCGGCAGCTCTTATATCGGCAGGCACCCTCTCCAATGCCATAACGGCACACGCCCCAGCCTCTTCAGCAATCTTCGCTTGTTCTGGGGTAACTACATCCATAATTACCCCACCCTTAAGCATCTGGGCTAATCCAGCCTTCACTTTCCAAGTTCCTTTGTCTAGTATTAGCATACTGTTTTGCCTTAATTTAAATTGAGCATCTAAGTGCCCTTTTGTTTATATTTTACTCTTGCCGTATTATTCAAGCAAGTCAACCTGCGTTGCCTTTACTTTAATAGTAAAATTAATTGACATTGCTAATGTGAGGGATAAATGCTTCCACAATCATCCATGTTGCTAACCCCGTCAGAACAATAGCTAATATTATCTTGAGTCTTGGCACACTAATACGGACAGAAAAAGCTTGCCCTAGCAAAGCTCCCAGGAAAGTTATCACCATTAAAGGGAGTGCTAACCAAATATTAAAAGTAATTCCACTAAACACATGCCCCAAAAAACCAGATAAGGCAACTATCCCAACATAAGTTGAGGAAATACCGATAGCAATCCGGGTGGGGCAACCTAACAATAATATTAACAGCGGTAAAAGAAATAACCCGCCGCCTATTCCAACCATGGCAGCTAAGAAACTTATTAGAGAGGCAGTTGGAATAAGTACTAACATAGAGATGCGGTACTGATACTCACCGCAGCATCTATTCCAACATCCCCAATTAGGTACAAAGCGTAAGCTTTGCCCCCCCTCAGAAAACCTGAATAGGAAAGGAACAGCCACAATAAGAATTGCAGACAAAACAAATTTCAAGATTAACGGATTTATCCAGTGAGCAATATAGCCCCCAACCAAAGAGCTCAAAAAAGATAGAGGTATAATAGCAGTCAATAGTCCCCAGTCCACTAATTTCTTATAACCGAAGAATAGAGTAGAAGGAATACTACTCCCTATAATCATGAGCAAACTTAGAGGAACAGCTTCGCGGAAAGGTATACCTGCTGCTATCAGGATAGGTACATAGACAACTCCTCCTCCTATCCCAACCATGGAGAAAAGGACAACTAATAAAGCTATAGGTACACAGATAAAGACAATGGTTTTAATGAGCATCGTAACTCCGAGTGATAATAAATTATAATGACCTTGGTAGTAAGTCAATAAATAAAGGTAGATTGCAGCCGTATTAAGGTCTATCTTACAATAGTTGCTTAGGAGAAAGCCTGTGAAACGAAAGTATAATTCCTTGACTACTTGGATTTATCGCTTCTGGTCCAGAGTACCACCAGTTAAGCATCCATCTGTTAATCACGCAAATAAGTCCGGTAATGCCTATACCCTTAGCGAATGGGCGGGAGCTTTCGGTGACTTAGGTACTCTTATCCCTTTTGTAGTGGCTTATATTTCAGTAATGAAGTTAAATCCTGTGGGAATCCTTGGAGCTTTTGGAGTGGCTATGATTGCCATAGGTCTTTTCTACAAAACCCCTGTTCCGGTACAGCCTATGAAGGCTATTGGGGCAGCGGCCATTGCCCACTCAGGTACTATAACTCCTGGAATGGTTTACGGGGCTGGTTTAGTCACAGGATTCGTTTGGTTAGTGTTAGGGATTACCAACCTGATAGGAGTAGTAACCAAGTTGATAGCTAAGCCTGTAGTACGGGGCATAATGCTCGGTTTAGGCTTACTTCTTATCGCTGAAGGAATAAAAATGATGCTGTCCAGTCTCTGGATAGCCGGTATGATGGTGACGGTTACCTTTTTTCTTTTATCCAACCCAAGGATACCAGTTATGTTTGTGTTATTAATAGTTGGAGGAATGATAGCTTTGTGGAAAGAACCAAATATAGTTAGAGAGCTTTCCCAATCGATTTTTAGTTTTCATTTTCCAGGCTTTGCTTTGGCAAGCCTTAGTTGGCGAGATATAGTTCAGGGGGCTTTTTTCTTAGCTCTTCCACAAATTCCTCTTACTCTGGGTAATGCTATCATCGCTACTGCTGAAGAGCATAACGAACTCTTTCCCCATCGTAAGCTCTCAGAACGAAAACTTTCTATTACTACTGGGCTTATGAATATTTTTTCACCCATAGTTGGCGGTGTCCCTATGTGCCATGGAGCCGGGGGCATGGCAGGACATGTCCGCTTTGGAGCACGAACCGGCGGAGCCTTAGTAATTCTTGGATCCCTTATCCTTGTGATAGCTATTTTCTGGGGTAATTCAATAAACGTGTTTTTTAAAATGTTTCCTCAGGTGATCCTTGGGGTAATCTTATTCTTTGCCGGAGCCGAACTGGCTGTCACAGCCTGGGATACAGATATTCAGAAAAAAGATCTTTATGTGATGATAACCACTACCGGATTAGCCATGTGGAATATGCTGGCTGCCTTTATTGTCGGAATAGGACTTTATAACTTACTTCGTCGAGGTTGGGTTAAGCTTTAATAAACAAGTTTAATAACTCTTTTTTAATTCCTCTATTTCCTTTTCTATTTCTTTCAGTTCTTCTTCCAAGTCTTTTTTATATTCCTCCAGCATCTGCAGATATTCTTCCCGACTGGGAAAAGGTCTGGGACCATAGATAAAGAAGCCGAAGGGTGGGAAACCAAAACGAAAACTCCAATAGCGCCGGCGATGCCACATCTATATCACCTCCTTCTCTAAGATGCTCTTCATAGTATAGGTCGCTTTGCCGGTATTCCAGGACGGCGGGGATAATTTAGAGGTGTTGGCTGGGTTTTGTCAATAATTATCAGATATCTTTGGTCATTAAGACCAGCTAAGTCTAACTTTTTAACTTCGCGAAGATTTCCCCCCAAAATGTTTATGGCTTTAGCAGCAGAAGAAACTTCTTGGCTGATTTCCCCCTTTTTATGAAGTATAACCTGTCCATTTAATTTACAAAAAGGTAAAGTTAATTCAGCCAAGGTGGGTAGATTAGCCACAGCTCGAGAAAGAACCAAAGAGAATTGCTCCCGATATTGCGGCTGATGGGCTATTTCTTCAGCCCGTCCCGTTACTATTTCTACCCCCTCTAATTTCAATTGTTTCACCAGATAATGGAGAAAAGCCGTCTTTTTAGCTACTGATTCCAGGAGTACCAGTTTTATTTGGTCAAAGACTATTTTGAGGGGAAGACCGGGGAAACCAGCTCCAGTGCCGACATCTATAACTTTTAAGCCAGCTGGTATCTGGGTAAGGGCTAAAGTTATTGTTAGCGAGTCAACAAAATGTTTAACCTGCACCTCGTTATAGTTTGTGATACGGGTAAGGTTTACCTTTTTATTCCACTTTATCAGCTCGTGGTAGTAACAATGGAACTGTTCCTGTTGCTGAGGAGTGAGTATTAGTCCGAGGGCAATAGCTCCTGTGATGAGTTTTTCCATATTACAAATTATACTTTGATATGCCTGAGATTGCTATGTTTTTTATTGGGAGAGACTTACTTATGTGGGCAATTTAATCTCTTGATAATAAGCATTGCTTTTTGGAAGACCAGGGAAGCCGGCTCCCCTGCCCACATGGTCAAGAGCCAAAGCTACTGTTAGAGAGTCAACCAAAGTGTTTCAACTACTCATTTAGTCAGTTATACGGGTTAAGTTTACCTGATAATTTTCCATCTCAAATAAAGGACTTGATTTAGCTGGTAATTAAGTTTAAACTATCATAGTTTTTTCAGAGAAAGGAGAAAATTGGAAGTTGGTATTGTGTCTTTTGGTGTTTATGTTCCTTTTTATCGTCTAAGCCGGGATTTGATAGCCAAAGCTTGGGGTGGGCGGTCTATTGGAGGTGAAAGAAGTGTCGCCAATTATGATGAAGACAGTATCACTATGGCAGTACAGGCGGCTGTCAATTGCTTGGGTGATATAGACCGGAACAAAATTGATGGTTTATTTTTCGCCTCCACCACTTTTCCCTATAAAGAAAAGCAGTGCTCAAGCATAGTAGCAGGAGCAGTGGATTTGCGACGGGACATTATTACCGTTGATTTTGCCAATTCTTTGCGGGGCAGCACTAATGCCTTAAGATTAGCTATCGATACTGTTAGTAACAAGTCAGCCAGAAATGTTCTGGTAGTAGCTGCCGATAGTCGCCTTGGCTACCCGCAGTCCCTGCATGAACAAAGTTTTGGTGACGGAGCCGCGGCTATTCTTGTAGGAAATTCATCACCTATTGCCTATATAGAAGCTCAAGTATCCATTTCTGACGATATAATCGATGTTTGGCGATTAGATACAGATACCTTTGTCCGCTCCTGGGAAGACCGCTGGGTACTCAGTTATGGTTATGCTAAAAATGTGAAAGAAGCTGTATCACGAATTATGAAGGAAAATAATTTGGTTGCTGGAGATATAGCGAGGGTAGCCATTTGCGCTCCTGAAGTTAGGAGTCAAAGGGAGCTGGCGCGGGATTTAGGCTTTACCACCTCTCAGCTTCAAGAACCCTTGTTAGAAAATATAGGCAATACTGGAGCGGCTCATCCACTACTTTTGTTAGCTTTAGCTTTGGACGAAGCTAAGACTGGAGAAAGGATCCTTTTAGCCAGTTATGGAGATGGAAGTGACGCTTTTCTTTTGCGAGTAACTAAGCCCATCAAAGAAGCTAAAAGCCACCAAGACATAAAAAGACATTTGGCAACTAAAAAAGCCTTACCCACTTACGAAAAGTATTTAGTTTACCGCCAATTGTTAGCTCAGCCTGAAGAATTTGTCCGTCTTTTCCCTTCGGCAACAGTAATGTGGCGGACGCGAAATTGGGTCTTAGCTGGTCATGGGAGTAAATGTAAGCGCTGTGGTTTAGTTACTTTTCCTATCCAACGAATCTGCTACGGCTGTCAGGCTAAAGATGAATACGAAGAAATAAGGCTCACTGACAAAAAGGGAAAAGTTTTTACTTTTTCTTTAGATTATTTGGCAGGGACTCCTAACCCGCCGGTAATTCAGACCATAGTTGAGTCTGAAGGAGGGGCAAGAATCTATTGTTTAATGACCGATTGCGAGCCTGAAGAAGTTAAAGTAGATATGCCTGTAGAAATGGTATTCCGCAAATTTCATCAAATTGGTGGTTTCCATAACTATTTCTGGAAGTGTCGTCCAGTAAGGGAGGTATTAAATTATGGAGAGCATTAAGGACAAAGTAGCTATTGTTGGTATGGGCTGTTGTAAGTTTGGGGAAAACTGGGAGCAGAGTCCCGAAGATATGATAATAGAAGCTGCCTATGAAGCTTATGCTGATGCCGGGATTGAACCCAAAGATATTCAGGCAGCCTGGGTAGGAACAGTTAGTGCTCATTGGATAGGTATAGGAGGGTTATGCTTAGCCGAACCGTTAAAGCTTCCACGAATCCCAGTAACCCGAGTCGAAAATTATTGTGCTACTGGACATGAAGCTCTTAGAAATGCCGTTTTTGGTGTTGCCAGCGGTATGTATGATATTGTTTTAGCTTTAGGTTTTGAGAAACTGAAAGACACGGGTTTTCCAGGGCTGGGTGTAGGGAGAGGGATGCACCCAGTTTTGGAGATGCGGCGAACTGCTCCAGGTTCATTTGCTTTAATTGCTACCAGATATTTTTATACTTATGGTTTAAGCCCGAATGAGGGTAAAAGAATTTTGGCTAAGATTGCTGTTAAAAATCACTATAACGGGAGCTTGCATCCTAAGGCTCATCTACGACGGGAAGTAACTTTAGAACAAGTCTTAAACGCTCCCATTATTGCCTGGCCTTTAGGGCTGTTTGATTGTTGTGGGAATAGTGATGGCGCCGCAGCAGCGATATTAGTTCGGGGAGATATGGCAAAGAAGTTTCGCGATGACCCTGTTTATATAAAAGGAATAGGTCTATCCCAGAACCCCATGATGCCCCATTTTGAGCCTGGTTTTGATTGGACTGGTTTTGAGGTAAACCGAATTGCCAGCCGACAAGCGTATCAGCAAGCAGGGATAACTAAGCCACGGCAACAGCTGGATTTGGCTGAAGTTCATGATTGTTTTACTATTACTGAACTTGTAATATATGAAGATTTTGGTTTTAGCCCAAAAGGAGCTGCCAAAGAGGATGTAGAAGCTGGAAGTTTTACCTTAAATGGTGAGTTGCCTGTTAACAGTGATGGAGGATTAAAAGCTTTCGGACACCCTGTGGGTGCCAGTGGACTGAGGATGACTTATGAAGTCTATAAACAGCTCCAAGGAAAAGCCGAGCTACCTTCTCGTCAGTTAAAGAAAGCCGAATTGGGCTTGTCTCATACCTTAGGTGGCCATCCTCAAGTAAGTTGTGTGGCTATTTTTGGCATTAATCCGGGGTGAGTTTACCTTTGTTCATTGTCTTTTAATCTGGGATATTGTATATTTTAATTTAATCGGAAAAGAGTTACTAATTTTTATTTTTGAGGTTAAATGACACAACTTGAACTAGCACGAAAGGGTATTATTTCACCTCAGATGAGACATGTCGCCCGAACTGAAAACCTTGATGTAGAGTTAATTCGGGAAGGCTTGGCTGAGGGGAAGATTGTTATTCCTGCAAATATTAATCATATCGGTCTCACTCCTTGTGGAATAGGTAAAGGGCTGAGGACTAAAGTTAATGCCAATATTGGCACTTCCTCTGACTTTGCCACTATTGAGGGTGAACTTGAGAAACTTAAGGTAGCTATCAGTTTTGGTGCCGATACCATCATGGATTTGAGTACTGGTGGTGATATACGAGCCATAAGGCAAGCAATCATTGCCAATTGCCCCTTACCTTTAGGCACGGTACCTATATACCAGGCTGGCATTGAGGCTATTGAAAAACATGGTGCCATAGTGAATATGACTGTAGATGACCTCTTTGCTGTCATTGAAGAACAAGCCCGAGAAGGAGTTGACTTCATGACGGTTCATTGCGGGGTTACCCAAGCAACCCTTGAACGATTGCGGCACCAGCGAAGAGTCACCGATGTTGTCTCAAGAGGTGGTGCTTTTTTAATAGGATGGATGCTCCATAAAGAGCAAGAGAATCCCCTTTATCAGTATTACGATCGATTATTAGATATAGCTCACCAATTTGATGTTACCTTGAGCCTTGGTGATGGCATGCGCCCGGGAAGTTTGGCTGATGCTACTGACCGGGTTCAAGTAGAAGAGTTAATTATTTTGGGTGAGCTGGTAGAACGAGCGTGGCAAGCTGGTGTCCAAGTGATAGTAGAAGGTCCCGGGCATTTACCTTTAGACCAGATAACAACTAACGTTCGTTTACAGAAGAGTTTATGCCGAGGGGCTCCTTTTTATGTTTTAGGTCCCCTGGTAACCGATATTGGTGCTGGCTATGATCATATTACCAGTGCTATTGGCGGTGCTATTGCTGCGGCAGCCGGTGCCGATTTTTTATGTTACGTGACTCCGGCTGAGCATCTCTCTTTGCCTGATGCAGAAGATGTGAAGATGGGTGTAATTGCCTCTCGCATTGCTGCCCATGCTGCCGATATTGTTAAGGGTATCAAGGGAGCTTGGGAATGGGATAAAAACATGTCTTTAGCCCGGAAGCGACTTGATTGGGAAAGTCAAGCTAAATTATCTTTAGATCCAGAGAGGGTACGTCAAATTCATGACAAATATGCTACCAAAGGACCTGCCTGCAGTATGTGTGGTAAATACTGCGCCATGGCGTTAGTAGAAAAATATTTAGGAATTTCAGCAATTCGCTGTTAATGATAGGATAAGTGAAGGCTGAGATAATTTCTGTCGGTACTGAACTTCTGCTCGGAGAAATAATTGATACTAATGCCCCTTTTCTTGCCAGCCAGCTACCTTTGCTTGGAATTGACCTATATTTTATTTCTGCAGTCGGGGATAATCAGGGGCGATTGGTTAGTGCCTTAAGGCAAGCCTGGGAACGTTCTGACATTATTATTACTACAGGTGGCTTAGGACCGACTCAAGATGATATTACTCGGGAAGCTATTGCCGAATTACTTGGTGAAGAGCTTAGGATAAACACAACTTTAGTGGAGGAACTAAAGTCTTTCTTTGCTCATCGGGGTTTAGAAATGCCATTAAGTAACATAAAACAAGCTGCCGTCATTCCCTCAGCCCAAATAATTCCTAACTCCCGAGGTACAGCACCTGGCTGGTGGGTAGAGAAAGAAGGGCGAACTCTTATTGCTTTACCGGGTCCACCAGGAGAAATGCAATCAATGTGGGAAAGAGAAGTTTTTCCTAAACTACAACAGAAAAGTAAAGCTGTCATCCTTTCCCGAACAGTGAAAACTTTTGGTTTGCCTGAAGCTAAAGTAGATGAACTGGTAAGTCCTTTTCTTTCTTCAATGGATCCGACTTTAGCTACTTATGCCAAACCCAATGGTATTCATCTACGAATTACGACTAAAGCGAAGGAAATAGAAGAAGCTAAACAAAAACTTGACTCCAGAGAGGCTGATATTCGAGCTATTTTAAAGGATTATATATGGGGCGTGGACTCTGAAACTTTAGAAACCGTGATTGGTAATTTACTTATCACTAAGAAATTAAGTTTAGCCACTGTTGAATTTGGCACTGGTGGCTTTTTAGCTAACCTTATTACTAATGCCCCAGGAAGTTCAGATTATTTCAAAGGTGGTTTAGTAACTCCTTCCAAGGAGGCGCTGATAGCTTTTGGAATTGATAATAATCTTTTGGCTCAATATGGGGTAGTTAGTCCCGAAGTAACCCGAGCTATGGCGATGGAAGTCCGGCAAAAATTTGGAGCCCATATTGGCTTAGCTATAAGCGGCATTACTTTAAGCGATGAGAAGACTAAGCCAACAGGTAGTATGTTTATTGGCATTAATGATGGTAAAAAGGAAGATTTTGTCCAAAGTTACTCTGGGCTTCTGCTCCATTTAAAACCAAGGGCGGCTTTTATGGCTCTTTTTGAGCTGAGAAAATTTTTAATGAAAGGAAACGAAGATGCATTTAATTATTGATGGCTACAGCGATGAACCACAAATTATGCAGGATGAAGAATTCCTGTATCAACTTCTTGATTCTTACCCTTCCAAAATTGGGATGAGCAAGATTTGTTCACCTTTCGTTTTCCGATATGTTGGGTCTCATCCCGAAGATTGGGGAATCTCCGGTTTTGTGCTTATTGCTGAAAGTCACATTAGTATTCATACCTTTGTTGAACGCAGCTACATTAATATTGATATCTTCTCCTGCCGAGATTTTGATGCTCAGCAAGTAATTAATGATTTGAAAGAAAAGTTCCGGCTAACGAAATTTAGAAGTTATCTAATAGATAGAGAATGGTCAGTTCCTTGCCCGATTATCCCGTATAAAGTAGAACTTTATCTTGATGAAAAGTGAAGAATTTTTCTTACCATACCGAAGTTTTGGAGGTCTTTCTCTTCCTTATACAGATAGACAAAAAGCCCAGGTATTAATTCTACCAGTACCTTACGATGGTACTACAGAATGGCGCAGTGGCGCTCGAGATGGTCCCCGAGCAATTATTGATGCTTCTCAATATTTAGAGCTTTATGATTTAGAGTTGGGTCAAGAAACCCATAAAATAGGGATTTATACTTTCCCAGAAGTCCAACCGTTGGTGAGCGGACCTGAAGCAATGATTGAGCGAGTTTACCAAATAGGTAAAGAGTTAATCACCGAAGGAAAATTGATTGTAATGTTAGGGGGTGAACATTCCCTTACCCTGGGAATGGTTAAAGCTTATTTAGACAAATTTCCTAACTTGTGCGTTTTGCAGCTGGATGCTCATACTGACCTTAGGGATGAATATATGGGGAGTAAATACAGTCATGCCTGTGTTATGCGTCGGCTTTTTGAACTTTGTCCTATAGTCCAAGTAGGGATAAGGAGTTACAGCTGGGAAGAACAGCAATTTTTGAACCAAAATAAGCTACCTATCTTTTATGCTTCAGGGGATATAAGGACTGCCGAGTCTTTAGCGAAGATAATTTCCTTACTTTCAGAAAATGTTTATGTGACCATTGATTTAGACGTTTTTGACCCGTCAGTTATGCCTGCAGTCAGCAATCCTGAACCAGACGGCCTCCATTGGACAGAAGTCTTAAGTTTGCTTAAAGAAGTCGCTTCTAAAAGGCACATCGTTGGTTTTGACCTTATGGAGCTTTGTCCCCAAGAAGGACCAAGCGCTTGTGCCTTTTTAGCGGCTAAACTAGTTTATCGGTTAATTGGTTACATTAGTTTAAAGGATAAGAAAGGAAAGGCAACATGAGTTTAGGTAAATTTTTTGGCATCCCTATACGTCTTCATTATACCTGGTTTCTCATTTTTGTCTTAATCACAGCAGGACTAGTAACTAATTTCCCTGAGGCTTACCCTTTTTGGCAAAGGATAAGCTTTGGGATAGCCACGAGTTTACTTTTCTTCCTTTCTATTATTATCCACGAGTTGGCTCATAGTTTAATAGCTATTCGTAATGGTATTCCAGTAAAAGGGATAACCCTTTTTATCTTCGGTGGAGTCTCCCAAATAACTAAAGAAGCTACCCGTCCTATCGTTGAATTATTGGTAGCAGTGGTTGGCCCCTTGTCTAGTTTGGTAATAGCTGGAATCTTTTCTTTATTTTATTTAGTGGTGGCAAAAACAGGTGAAATAGTAATTGCTGGGTTAATTCAATGGTTAATTTTTATAAATGTGATGCTGGCTTTATTTAATCTTATTCCTGGCTTTCCCTTAGATGGAGGTAGGATCTTCAGGGCTTTTTTATGGATGGGAACAAAAGATTACAGTAAAGCAACAAGGATTGCAACTTTGACCGGGCGAGGTATTGGTTTTCTGTTTATCGTGGGAGGGATTTTGATTATGCTTATAATGAAGCAATGGTTCACTGGGTTGTGGTTGGCATTTATTGGTTGGTTTTTAGAAAACGCAGCTACAACCAGTTACCGTCAAGCCTTACTCCGGGAAGCTCTTCACGGTTTTACTGCCCGAGATGTAATGACCCAAGATTGTCCTTTTGTTAGCTCTGGGATTACCGTAAGTCAATTAGTTCGAGAATATATATTGCCTACAGGTCGGCGTTGTTTTTTGGTAACTACTAAAGATAAGAATTTAGAAGGGATAATAACTTTACATAATGTAAAATCAATACCCCCAGAACGTTGGGAGCAGACCAAAATAGAAGAGGTAATGACTCCTGCCAGTAGACTTAAGACAGCCCATCCAGACCAGTCCGCAGTAAGCTTGTTAGAGCTAATGGACGAAGGGGATATAAATCAAGTGCCAGTAATAGAAGGAGATAGAGTGATCGGCATGGTGGCTCGAGACAACTTATTACGTTTCCTTCGCGTTCGGGCAGAACTGGGAATATGATACCTGCTAAATGATTGACCAGAATTTTATTTTATCGTATTATGTAGTTGGTTCAGGATTGAAAAATGGAGAGTGGAACTTCTCTCGGAGAAGCCGCCACTAAATTTTTAGCTAATCTATCTCCTAAAGAAAGAGAAATGGCTCAGCCTGA
Source organism: Dehalococcoidia bacterium (assembly GCA_042408205.1). Taxonomy (GTDB): domain Bacteria; phylum Chloroflexota; class Dehalococcoidia; order GIF9; family DYGU01; genus JBHOQK01. Next base: position 72,100 of record JBHOQK010000011.1, read on the forward strand.
AGTCCTAAAATTTGTTCGCTGGTATGGCTGGGGACGTTCTTTGGCTGAAATTACTATCCCTGAATTAAGTAATTATGCCGAACAAATTGCCCTTTCTACAGCTGAACCATTGAAGAAACTGGAGCCAATCAAAGCTTTCCTTAATTATGCTTATAAAGAAGGTCTCCTTAAGACCAACTTGGCTGCCCATTTACGGGTAAAAAAGCCACCTCTACGATCCGCTTCTTCCTCCCAACGATTGCCTTCGTCCCCTGTTTCCTTGACCCCGGAAGGATATGCTAAACTGGAAGCTGAACTAGAAGCTTTGAAGAAAGAGCGTCCCCGCATTGCTGAGGAATTACGTCGAGCAGCTGCTGACAAGGATTTTCGTGAAAATGCTCCGTTAGAAGCCGCCCGAGAATATCAAAGACAGGTAGAAGCTCGAATTAAAGCCATAGAAGAAATTCTCAAAATAGCCATTATAGCCGAAGAAAAACCAACTTCTGCGACCAAAGCCACTATTGGCAGTATCGTTGTACTCCAAGATTTATCTTCTGGGGAAAAAGTGCGATATACTCTGGTTAGTCCCACAGAAGCCAAGCCTGCCGCTGGTAAAATTTCCACCTCTTCACCTATAGGTAAAGCCTTAATAGGTCGTGAGGTTGGCGACACTATTGAAGTTTCAGTACCAGCTGGTACCTTACAGTATAAAATTGAGTCTATAGAATGAAAGTTTAAAATTAAAGACAAAGACTTCTCATAAAATCTTGAACCTCACTGTAAACTGAGGAACCCGAACAACCAAAAATTAAACTTAAAGGCACGTCTATGCCGAGGAGCGGAATCGAACCGCTGACACGCGGATTTTCAGTCCGCTGCTCTACCAACTGAGCTACCTCGGCACCAAAATTATTGTAGATTTCCCCCTACTTGGTGTCAAGTAAACTTTGCTGTCCACCAGGCTTTACTAATGGGATACCAGCAGCACAAAGAGGACATCGTTCCGGTGGATAAGTGGGAGCTACCGTCTTAAGACAGCTAAATAAAGGAACACCAAAATCTATTTTCGTCTCGGAACGATCAACCAGAACTCCAATGCCAACAATAATGCCACCATGCTTATTAACTACAGTTATAACCTCCTTAATAGAACCACCCGTCGTCATAATATCATCCACAATTAAGACACGCTCGCCAGGGGAAATATTAAAGCCCCGCCGGAAAACCATATCCTTCCCTTCTTTCTCAGCAAAAATCCCCCTTACTCCTAATTGACGAGCTACCTCAAAAGCAATAATAATACCTCCAGTGGTAGGTCCCACAACCACCTGAACGTTGTGTTTCCGAAAATGTTTAGCGATAAGACGGCAAAGCTGCTCGGTGTAATGAGGATATTGAAGAACCCTGAATTTTTCCCAATAGATAGATGAGTGAAGTCCAGAAGTAAGCAAAAAGTGCCCTTCAAGCACGGTTTTAGTTTCTTTGAAAATATCCATTACCTTGGTAGACATGCTCCTTGCCAAACCAAATCCAACTTGGATGGCTTTGTCGGAACTTCGGCAAAGGGATAATGCTTTATTAACCCCCAATTTTGAGGCGGCCATAATATTATCCAGGCTTTACCAACAATCTGGTGGCGAGGGACAGTCCAACCTTGATGAGAATCCTGGCTTTGGTTACGATTATCACCTAGGACAAAATAATGACCAACGGGAACTTTCTTCGGCGGCAAAGTATAGTTGGGAAGTTCCATAATATATGGTTCGATAAGAGGAGTACCATTTACAAAAACTTGGCCATTTTTAACCTCTACAGTTTCATTAGGTAAAGCAATAATTCGAGATCG
>JBHOQK010000014.1:0-10760 GCA_042408205.1 Dehalococcoidia bacterium
AAGCTCTAAATATATTACCTAAAGAAAACTTGCTTATCACTATAGAATATATATCGGAGACAAAACGAGCTTTTCAGCTCCAAGCCCAAGGTGAGCGTTACTCAGATTTATTAGAAAAATTATTATTAAAATTAAAAGAAACTAAGATATTTTTAACCAGCTAATGGAACTGTCTATAGATACTTCGACTAATATTATTAGTTTAGCTTTATCCAAAGAGGGGGAAACCATAGCTGAACTTACTTGGCAGTCACAGCAAAACCATACCGCGGAGCTGATGCCAAATTTGATTTCCTTACTTAATCAGACCAAGACCTCCCTCCCATCCTTAACCATAATCTTTGTCGCCAAAGGACCAGGTAGCTTTAACGGACTAAGAGCTGGTATAAGCACGGCAAAAGGGTTAGCCTTTGCCTTAAACCTTCCCTTAATCGGCATAAGCACTCTGGAAATAGAGGCTTTCCCTTTCGCTTATACTAATCTACCTATATGCCCAATCCACAATGCGGGAAGAGGCGAAATTGTGACAGCTACATATCAACAACAAGGAACCGAGTGGTGTCGCTTGGTAGCTGAGCATATTACCACCTTGGAGACTTTAATCAAGCAAGTTAAGGAACCAACTTTGTTTTGTGGCGAAATTCCTACCTCAGCCCTCTCTATATTACAACAAGAACTGGGTAACAAAGCCTTAATCCCTGAAGCCACAGTTCGCCAGCGACGGGCTTCTTTTTTAGCTGCTTTAGGTTGGAAGCAATGGCAAAAGGGAAATCGGGATAATCCTGTTACCCTTCAACCTTTATACCTGCGCCAGCCATCTATTACGTTACCTAAATAGGAGACTTAAAATGCTGCCGAAAGATTTACCTATTGATACTAAAAACCTAAATCACTGCTTCGCCTGCGGTCCTAACAACCCTATAGGACTTAAGCTAAAATTTACTTGGGACGGAACTACTGCCACAGCTGAGTTCATTCCCACAGAACTCCACCAAGGCTGGACTAACATTGTCCACGGGGGTATCCTCTTCACTCTTCTCGACGAAGCTATGTCCTACGTGACCTATTTCCAGGGATTGAGTTCCGTTACCGCTAAAACTGAAGTAAGGTTTAAACAAGTTGCCCCAATTCATCAACCTTTACTTATCTCAGCCACTACCGTTAAGAAAACCCGCAAACTCCTGGAAGCTAAAAGCATTATTACTCTTAAAGATGGAACAGAAATAGCTCATGGCAGTGCCCTTATGTATATTTTTGCCCAAAACCCATCCCCCAGGGCAGTCATCTGGGATATGGATGGAGTCATTGCTGACACCGCTCCCTTTCATTTCCAAGCCTGGCAGAAGACCTTTAGCCAGAGGGGTGTTCAGTTTACCGAGGAAGACTTTAACCATACTTTCGGTTTAAGGAACGATTCCATAATCCGAAAAATACTGGGGGATAAAATTTCCCCACAAGACATTGAGGCTATTGCCCAAGAAAAAGAAGCTATTTTCCGCTCCCTTCTACCCCCGTCCCTACCACCTTTCCCCGGGGTCATAAGCCTACTAAAAGCCTTAAAAGAAGTTGGGTTTAAAATAGCTTTAGCCTCCTCAGCCCCAAAGGAAAACTTAAATTTACTTACCACTAATTTGGGTATCCGAAACTATTTTGAAGTAATAGTTTCCGATAAAGAGGTAACGGAAGGAAAGCCGAATCCCCAGCTTTTTCTATTAGCTGCTGAACGGTTAAAAGTACCGCCCCAAAATTGCTTAGTTATTGAAGATGCTATTGCCGGTGTTAAAGCTGCTAAAGCTGCTAATATGAAATGTATTGCCGTCACTAATACCCATCCCAGAGAAAGTTTGAACCAAGCTGACTTAATAGTAGACAGTTTGGAGCAAGTAAATATTAAAATAATAGAAAAACTTCTCTCAAATAAAAAGGAGCCATAAATGGAGCAGAGCTTAGTCCTCATTAAACCAGACGCCGTAAAAAGAGGAATTATCGGCACCATAATTTCCCGCTTTGAAAAACAAGGGCTAAAACTGATCGCCGTGAAGATGCTTCATATGGACAAAACTTTAGCTGAGCGTCATTATGCTATTCACAAAGATAAGCCCTTCTTTAATGATTTAGTAAACTATATTACTTCAAGCCCTATAATCGCCCTGGTCTTCGAAGGGGAAAAAGCCGTTGAAATTATCCGAAAAACAATTGGTGCTACCGATCCTCGCCAAGCAGAGCCTGGTACTATAAGGGGCGATTTCGGTCTTGATATTCAACATAATGTGGTTCACGGCTCCGATTCCCCGGAAACAGCTAAACAAGAAATAAACCTGTTCTTCACCCCCCAGGAAATCTTCACCTATGAGAAAGAAATTGACCGATAGGTGGTAGACTAAGGGGAAATTTATTGAATCCTGAGCACTGGAATCGCTTTATCCCACAAGCGGTCTAATTGATAATACTCCCTTTCACTCGGAGCAAAAATATGAACGATAACATCGCCAAAATCAAGGAGAACCCAGCCTGAATTAGCTGTACCCTCGCTATGATGAGGGATAACTCCCCTCCCTCTCAATACTTTATCAACCGCTTGCCAGATAGCTTCAATCTGCCGATCGCTATTACCAGTACAAATAACAAAATAATCAGCAAAAGAACAAACTTGACGCGTGTCCAGCACTATAATATCTTCTGCCTGTTTATCCGAGGCAACTTCAACAATTTGTCGGGCTATTTCTATCGCTTCCAGAATCTACCCTCGTTTAACCTTAATTGTTTTATCTGTAGTTTCCTTAGCTATAGAAAACCCTTATTGATTATATCAACTCCTTACTAAGAAAGCATCTATAGTGCTTTAATTACTTTGTATTATATAATTAATGCCGTGACGAAACTCCTTTTTGGACCAGCAGGAGTTCCATTAAGTGCTAAATCTTCATCAACCACTGCCGGTATCGAGCGGGTGGCTGAGTTAGGGCTGGGTTGCATGGAGATTGAGTTTGTCCAAGGAGTGAAGATGTCTGAAGCCAGCGCTATCCTTGTCGGCAAATTAGCTAGGGAAAAAGGAATTGCCTTAAGTGCTCATGCTCCCTACTTCATAAACTTAAACGCTAAAGAACCAGAAAAGATAATTGCCAGCCAGCAAAGAATTTTGCAAACAGCTCGCATTGCCCATCTCTGTTTAGCCAAGAGCATTATCTTTCACGCTGCCTTTTATTTAGATGATCCCCCAGATATAGTTTACAGTCAGGTGAAAAAATACCTCCAAGAAGTAGTGACAGAACTCAGAGCTGAAAACAATCGTGTCGTGATCAGACCCGAAGTCACCGGCAAAAATAGTCAATTCGGCACTTTAGAGGAAGTTATTAAACTCAGCACTGAAATAGACGGCGTAGCTCCATGCTTAGATTTTGCTCACTGGCACGCTCGCACTGGTAAATTTAATTCCTATGACGAATTTGTAGAAATTCTAAGTCAAGTGGAAAAAGCTTTAGGGAAACAAGCCTTAGCTGATGCCCATATTCACGTCTCAGGGATAGCTTATGGGAAGGGAGGAGAAACTAAACACTTAAATCTAAAAGAATCAGATTTCAACTATATTGACCTCATTAAAGCCTTGGTTGATTACCAAGTTGGGGGGCTAGTCATTGCCGAAAGCCCTAACCTGGAAGAAGACGCTCTCCTCCTCCAAGAAACCTATAATCGTATCTCCAAGTAAAGTTTTCCACATTCTTTATTGGCACCAGACACTTCAACATAGCATTGTTCTATTTTATGACACAAAAATGATATAATCTTCTCCAAGATGTTGAGACTGTTTATAAAGCATTTCTCTATTTTCGCTGTTATTTTCATCATGTTATCTTTCGCCACCCTAACTTTAGGGAGGTGTGAGGTTGTTCCACTCACCAGTGCTTCCTTAAGCACGGCTCCAGGATTTACTCTTCATGCCCAAAACTCACCCAGCACCTCCTTAAAAGTCATAGTGATTCTTGCTGAGTTTTCGGATGCGAAACACACTGTTTCCTCTGACGAAATAAAGAAGCGAATTTTTGTCGAAATGAACAACTACTATAAGGAAGTATCTTATGGGGGAGTTTCTTTAACCGGTGATGTAATAAAGGACTGGATTGTCTTATCGAAGCCTTTCAGTTCCTATGGAAACTTGCTGGCGTTTGGAGGTAGTGATATCTGGAGTCGGCGCAGGCAGCTGGTTAGCGATGTCGTAAGAGCCGCTGATGACCAAGTTGACTTTAGCCAATACAACCGGGTAATAATTGTAGTTCCTATGGTTCCCTTAATTTGCTATGCCTATCGAGGGTCGATCCTTACAAATGATGGCGTCATTGTTAGTTGGGCAACAGTACAGCGGGAAGACCGTCCTGCAAGCGTATTTGCTCACGAGATAGGACATACATTAGGCCTCCGCGACCTTTATGACCGTGCCTTGGCTGAAAAATTGGGTTCCTCTGACGCTGCTGCTATCTATGTTGGACCCTGGTGCCTGATGTCCACCGCCTTTCGGGGCAGCATGCATTTTTGCGCCTATAACAAGATAGTTCTCGGCTGGATTCCCCCTGAACGGATAAAAGTCATATCTCCAGGCTCAACTGAGTTTGTCACTGTACAGCCGCTAGGAGTGAAAACACAGGGCATTCAAGTAGTTAAAATCCCACTCAATACTCAATCTTATTACTTGGTTGAAGTCAGGCGTAAAATTGGCTTTGACAAAGTTTTGCCTGATGAGGGTATGTTAATAACTTTTGTTGATGAAACGATACAAGGCGATGGCTTCATAAAAGTAAAAGATGCCGAACCATCCACTACGGGGTTACACGATGCTACCTTTGATGTTAGACTAGGAAAGAAGAATGCCTTTGTGGATGCAGAGCAAGGTTTAGCTATTATTGTCCTGTACGCTGACGACAATGGATATTTTATAAGCGTAACTACCCCAAGCTCGTTAAAAGACGTCTCAGAAATGCATACACTGCTAAATCAGGCAAATTCTAAGCTCACTGAAGCTGGTAAAGTTAGATTCGAGTCCCCAGAAGCAACGTCACTCGTCAAGCAAGCGCACGATAAATACGCTCTTGCCATCGAGCTCCTTAAAACCAAAAAAAACGAAGCAGCGTTACAAGAGATTAAGAGCGTGATAAGTTTGACTGACCGAGCCTTTTCCGCTGAGCAGAAATATACTGAGGCATCAGGAGTCATATCTAAAGCTAAGGATGCTATTCAAAAAGCAGAATCTGAAGGACGAACCTATGGATTAGACGAAGCCAAGAGTTTGCTTGAGCAAGCCCAATTAGCTTTGGATACCTACAACTATGACAAAGCCCTTATCTTGGCAGTTAAAGCAAAGAAAACAGCCGAAACAGTTTCGGTGCCGCCGAGCTTCATTAAGCTCTACGGTTGGTATATGGGTGCAGCCATTGTAGTTGCTGCTGTAATTGGGATGATGCTAATATACACAAAAAGAAAGGGAGGAAGATAGTAAACCATGACAAAGAAAAACTTGTTCAAGAGCATCGGTATGGCACTTTTGGTACTTGTATTAATCACTCCCCTTGCCTGCAAGGCACCTGCAGAAAAGCTCCGTGCCGAGTTTGAAGTCATATCGCTGGATATTGTTCCCGCAGAAGTCAAGGTTGGAGAACCAGTTACAGTCACGGCTAAGATTGCCAATATTGGTAAAGTTCAGGGCACTTATACAGCAATACTAATGGTTAATGACGCTGAAGTTGAAAGAAAAAATGTAACTATACTACCCGAAGATGCACAAATAGTCACGTTTAAGCTCATTAAAGACATTGCCGGAACTTACACAGTTAAGGTAGCTGGATTAACTAAAATCCTAGTTGTGAAAAAATTAATAGCCAAAGAAATAGAGCTTAAATATGATGATGGCAGCGCAAGAGATGCCTTGTCGAGTGGAGGTGGTTATCTTGTTGATTTTTCTCCTTCGGCAGCATCATTCACTATCAAGAAGATAAAGTTGCTTGGAGGAGTCTTTGGTACTGGATGGGAAGAAAACAAATTTGAAGTAGAAATCTGGGACAAAGATCGTCGAGTTTTATATCGAGAAACTTACCCAGTTACCAGGTTTCCGGTCGGGGGACTAGCTTGGGTGGATGTAGAAATACCTGATATAAAGATAACTGATAAGTTCTATGTTCACGTCTGGACTGGTACTGGCAGGCTTCGGGGTATTCACCTCGGCGCCGATGACAGTGTTATTAATGAACACTCTACGCTAACAGTTAGGACAGCAGAGGGGGGCACCCTAATACGAATCGACTGGCCCTATTCTTCTCACTATTGGTTTGGCGACAAGAGCAAGGTAAACTGGATGATCCGTGTGGTCGGGGAAGCCTTGGTGACTGAGTAATGCCAGCCACTTCCAACGTCAACCGCAAAACAACCTTAAGCTTCTCATAGGGAGGTTAACAGAGGTAAAAGTATACGGCTCGTACTGTTGTTTCTGTTCGTAGCGGCAGCTTTCCGAACTCCTAAGTAAACCTCCCCGGTATAACTGCTCCACAAAAGGAACAACTGCCTTGAGTCACTTTATATTTAATAATGTCAAAAACATGTCTTTCGATAAGAAGTCCGTGGCACTGGTGGCAATAAGTATTCTCTCCAGGATGACCGGGAACATTCCCAATATAAACATATTTCAATCCCCTTTTTTGAGCCATTTTCTGAGCTTCCTCTAAAGTGGCTACTGGAGTTGGACTGATATGAGAAAGCTCCAAGTGAGGAAAAAAACGAGTTAAGTGCCAGGGAGTAAAGGAACCAAGTTCATTATTTATCCAGTCGGCAATTCTAATTAACTCGGCTTCATCGTCGTTAAAGCCAGGAATAATATTGGTCACAATTTCCACATGCATTCCCCATTTGTCCTTAGCTCTTTGGGTAGCTTCCAAAATAGGGGAAAAGTCATTAATAAAGGCAATTTTATTATAAGAATTAGCCGAAAAACCTTTTATATCAACTCTAAAGACATCCAGATAAGGACCTATAATATCTAAAGATTCTTGAGTTAAGTAACCATTAGTAACATAGTTAGTATATAAACCCTGCTCTTTAGCTAGTCTGGCTCCATCAAGAGTGTATTCCAGCCACAAAACTGGTTCGTTAAAAGTCCAAGAAATACCAAGACAATTATGTTTCTTTGCCAGTGCCACCAACTCTCCCGGAGAAAGATAACTCGTTTGCCTGATGCTTTCTCCAGGTTTAGCGTGGGAAATTTGCCAGTTCTGACAACCAGGACAACGAAAGTTACAGCCTAAACTACCTATAGAAAGCCACCGACTTCCTGGGTAAAAGTGGAATACCGGCTTTTTTTCTATCGGATTTATGGACAAAGAAGCAATCTGCCCATAAATAAGAGTATAAAGTTTTCCCCCTTCGTTTTGACGGGTAAAACAATAACCACGCTCTCCTTCCTTAATTCGACAGCGACGGGGACAAATACCACATTTGACTTCATTTCCGTTTAACCTCTCATATAGCAAAGCTTCTTTAACACCACTACTTTGCTTATTCATTTAAGCGAAAAAACTTTTTGAGTCTATTATTAAACAAACTTTGCTTTTTGGCTAATTTTTTGATTGTTGATATAATTTTAATTAAAGAAGGTTTAAATATGACCCCAAAATTTTGGCAAAGTGGTTTATTTTATTTACTGCTTTTGGTGGGATTATTTCTTTTAATTTCCACTTTTCTACCCCGGACTCAAGCGCCTAAAGAGGTAGCACTTTACCCTACTTTTATTGAACAAGCCAAAAATAAGGAAATTGACACTATAAGGCAAGAAGAAAACAGCCTTGTTGGTCTAAAGGATGGGAAGGCTCGAATAAAAGCCGACTTTTTCGGCAGTACTACTGACTTGACCAACTTGCTTAAAGAGGCGGGAATAATTGTAGGGGAAGGAGGCATAGGAATTGAAGTCAAATCTAAAGACTTAAACTGGTGGAATATTTTCCTCAACTTCTTACCCCTTATCCTCTTTGGTGCTTTGCTCTTCTTTCTTTTCCGGTCAGCTCGTGGAGCTAACACTCGAGCCTTCGATTTTGGCCGGAGTCGAGCCCGGTTAATCACTGGTGGTAAACCGACAGTCACTTTTGCTGATGTTGCCGGGGTTGATGAAGCCAAGCAAGAACTTCAGGAAGTAGTGGAATTTCTTAAGTCACCTCAAAAATTCCATGCTCTTGGCGCTCGTATTCCCAGAGGCATACTTTTAGTAGGACCCCCAGGCTCAGGAAAAACTCTCCTGGCTAAAGCCATCGCCGGTGAAGCTGGTGTGCCTTTCTTTTCCATCAGTGGTAGTGAATTTGTAGAAATGTTTGTGGGGGTTGGTGCTGCCCGAGTCCGCGACCTTTTCGAACAAGCCAAACGTAATGCTCCCTGCATTATTTTCGTTGATGAAATTGATGCTGTAGGGCGGCATCGGGGAGCTGGCTTGGGAGGGGGTCATGATGAAAGAGAACAAACCTTAAATCAAATTCTGGTGGAAATGGATGGCTTTGACACCAATACCAATGTTATTGTTCTTTCAGCTACCAATCGCCCCGATATCCTTGACCCAGCCCTCCTAAGGCCAGGGCGTTTCGACCGCCATATTATTATTGACCATCCTGACGTTAATGGGCGTAAAGCCATCCTTCAGGTCCACATTAAAGGTAAGCCCCTGGCTAAAGACGTTGATTTAGATCTTATCGCCAAGCAAACACCCGGCTTTAGTGGCGCTGACTTGGCTAATTTAATCAATGAAGCAGCTATTTTAGCTGCCCGGCGTAACCGTAAGGACATCAGTCTAAAAGAACTGGAAGACGCCATCGACCGGGTCATCGCCGGTCCAGAAAAGAAAAGCCGTCTTATCAGTCCTAAAGAAAAGGAAATGATTGCTTACCACGAAGCCGGTCATGCTCTGGTAGCTAAAATGCTACCTCACGCTGACCCAGTACACAAAATTTCTATCGTCGCTCGAGGAATAATGGGAGGTTGGACTCGCTTCCTACCTACAGAAGACCGCCACTTATGGACACGCTCCCAGTTTGAAGATAGATTAGCGGTAAGTCTCGGTGGCCGAGTAGCTGAAGAAATCGCCTTCAACGAAATAACTACTGGTGCCCAAAATGATCTGGAGCAAGCTACTAAATTAGCCCGAAAAATGGTGACTGAATACGGCATGAGTGATAAGCTGGGACCTCGTACCTTTGGCAAGAGAGAAGAGCTCGTTTTTTTAGGCCGCGAAATTACTGAACAGCGTAATTATAGTGAAAAAATAGCCGAGGAAATTGATAAGGAAGTTCAAATCCTTATCCAAAAAGCTTATAACAGAGCTAAAGCGATTATATCTGAAAATAAGGAAAGGCTGGATTTGATTGCCCAGAGTCTTATCGCTAAAGAAACCTTAGAAGAAGCCGAACTTGAAGCTTTGTTTAAAGAACCTCTAGGAGGTAAAAATGAAAGTCAAAGTTAAACTCTTTGCTCGCTATAGAGAAATAACTAACACTAAAGAAATTGAACTGGAAATACAACCTGGGACTACGGTTGCCAAACTCAAAAAGGTGCTAAAAGATTATTTTCCTCAGCTAAAGAATTTAGACAATAATCTGATCATTGCCGTTAATAGTGAATTCACCGAAGATAATCAAATCCTAAAGGAAAACGATCAAATCGCTTTACTTCCCCCTCTCAGCGGAGGTTGAAAATGGTGGAAATTACTCCCAACCCTATCTTTCCAGAACAAGTAATTAACAAAGTAAAGAAAAGTACCTACGGAGCAGTGGTCACCTTCCTTGGTACCGTCCGGGATTCGTCAGAAGGCAAGAAAGTGCTTTACTTAGAATATGAAGCTTATGAAGAAATGGCCCAGAAGAAATTAGAACAGGTAGTCACGGAAATAAAACAAAAATGGCAACTTCAAGATGTGGCTATCTGCCATAGAATTGGCAAAGTCAACGCCGGTGAAACCGCTGTTGTCATCGTGGTTGCCGCCCCTCACCGTAAGGAAGCCTTCGAAGCTTGTGAATATGCAGTAGACCGCCTCAAACAAATTGCGCCCTTTTGGAAAAAAGAAGTCTACCAAGAAGGGGAAAGCTGGGTAGGGTAACAAAATCTAACCCCTCTTTTCACTCGAGCCAAGTTTTGCCCCATAGGAGAAAAAACTCTTCTTAGTCTTTTAGAGCTCTATTACCTTACCGCTTTTTTAGCCCCATCAAGTTAAAAACTGGGGATAATCAAGACCTCCACAAACCATGAATGTTACAGTATTCTCTTGCTGTAATCTTTTCCGCTTTTACTTCAAACTCTGCTTCCGGTTTATCCCCAGGTTTTAAGAATTTTTTACAAACTTTGCCATCAGCAGTTATTTCTATCCATTCAATATAATGAGCTTCTTCCATAGGATGTGGTACCGAGCCAATTTTTACTTTTACCCCAGTATCACTTTTCTCCATGACCGGCACATGTTTCTCTTGACCCACATCCCGGCTCTTCTCTTTTAGTAATTCCATCGGTTGCCCACAACAAACTAATTGCCCCACCCCAGCATGCAAAACTTCAACAACATTGCCACAAATATTACATTTGTAAATCTGCTTCTGAGCTGTCATATTTCTCCTTTTACTCCGAAATTTTTAATATTCCTCGCATTTAATTTGATAATAACTTCTCTCATGGTCACAGGAGGGACATCTTTCTGGAGGTTCTTTCCCAAAATAAACATAGCCACACTCCCGACAAACCCACCATACTTCTTT
>JBHOQK010000021.1:0-11920 GCA_042408205.1 Dehalococcoidia bacterium
TCTCCACAGGTTAGTGGAGGCTAGAAATAAGTTTCAATCCCCTAACGAGGATTAGGCTGTTTCGGACTTGTAGTAACAACGCGGGGGACTACCCCGACATCACCCCATTTCAATCCCCTAACGAGGATTAGGCTGTTTCGGACGTATGTAGGGTATATCGCCATACAGGTGGTATAAATGAGAAGTTTCAATCCCCTAACGAGGATTAGGCTGTTTCGGACGGGCTACTTCACCAAAAGAAGGTGAAGTGATCGATGGATTCAGTTGGTTTCAATCCCCTAACGAGGATTAGGCTGTTTCGGACATAAATTTGATGGAGAGAGAATAATTAGACTGGATAAATAGTTTCAATCCCCTAACGAGGATTAGGCTGTTTCGGACGTAATGCGGGAAGTTATTAAGACACGTCAGAAGTTAATTAGTTTCAATCCCCTAACGAGGATTAGGCTGTTTCGGACTTGTAGTAACAACGCGGGGGACTACCCCGACATCACCCCATTTCAATCCCCTAACGAGGATTAGGCTGTTTCGGACTTGGCGAATGGATAGGCTATTTTGATTCCATTGAACTTCCTGGTTTCAATCCCCTAACGAGGATTAGGCTGTTTTCGGACATTTTTCTTAGTTTTATGTCAAGTAACCTATTGACAAAGTTTCAATCCCCTGACGAGGATTAGGCTGTTTTCGGACCTGGATTTTAGATTGTTCATCCTGGTGGGAAAATTCCACTTCAATCCCCTGACGAGGATTAGGCTGTTTTCGGACCGTCTCGTTTAATTTTAGATTTGTTTTGCGAGGGGGTATAAGGTTTTCCCCTTTGTTTGGTGGTAAAAACTATTCTTTTGTTAAGGTTCAGATAGCGAGGGGGTTAAACAGCGAAGTATAGCTGAGTTTGAGTTAGCGGAGGACCGTTAACCACCTCCACTTTGGGCAGACATTGCCCGCAGAGATAATAATAGCGCACTGAGTCCTCGTCTTTCAATACTTTGTTTAGTTTTTGCTTTAATTTCTGGAGATGTTTTAACTGGAGGTCGCACTCAAAAACACTTTTCTGGACTCTGGTGCCAAAGCCTTCTAAGATTTTGCCCACTTTGGCTCGCCTTCGGTCACTGGGGATGTCGTAGCAGACAACGACAAACATTTTACCTCACTAAGAAAGGTTTATAGGTTGTCTTGTTTCCCAACACTACCTGGGCTAATTCCCGGGCTTGAAGTTCAAAGCAGCGCCGATAATTTACTTGCCCTTGGGCTTTAGGGTGGTAAATCTGGCTCTGGATTTTTTGCTCAAAATGGTGAATGAATTTCTTAATGCCATCTTCAGTTAAGACGACCCTTTTCTTTTCTTCTTCAGGGCGTCTAAAGTCTTTTTCAGTCATTACTTTGGAGTTAATCAGCCAGAGGACTAAGGAATCAACGATAATAGGGCGAAATTCTTCCATAAGGTCAAGGACTAAGCTGGGACGGGAAGGTTCCGGGGAGTGAAGAAAGCCAAGATAAGGGTCAAGTCCAACGGTGCTAACTTGTGCCTGGATAGCATAGACAAGGAGGGTATAGCCGAAGCTGAGGAGGGAGTTGACCGGATCCGTTGGCGGACGGCGGACTCGAGTAACAAAACCCAGGTCTTGTTTTAGAATGTTTTTAAAAGCCTGATAATAGCTGGCACTGGCAATACCTTCTATTCCTTGAAGGACATCCAAGGTAGAACAACTTTCCAGTTTAGATAAGGCTTTTTCCAGATCGTTTATAGTTTTATCTAATTGAGGAATGTTAAGTTCGCGGTGATAGCGGAGGAGAAGAGTTCGTTGGTTAAGGAGCTTTCCTTGGACGATAGTTTTAGCGATATTTAGCCTCTTTTCTGGGTTGAGGATAGCTTCCATTTGGCGCTGGCGGAGGAGACCAAATTTAGATTCGGTGGAGATAAGTCTGCCATGAAACTTGCCATAGTTGGAGCAAAAAACACAGTCAATTCCTTGTTGAAGGAGATAATGGATGACTGGGGTAGTCAGGTTGACATTACCGAAAATGACTACCTGTTCCACCTTTATCGCTGGGATCTTCTCTAATACCTTCCCTTCCTTGGTGATGGTAAAGACATCACCATCTTTATGGAGGGTAGAACCTTGGTCTAAAAGATAAAGGACAGGCACCTTAGTCTACAAGTATACGACGAGTCTGTCCTAGGCCCATTGTGGTCTTAGCTCCCACGCTGGAATAGAAAGCGAATTCAGCGAGCAGGTTTATTTGTTTTAGCCAGTAGGGGTCACGGTTGGTGGCAATAAATCGGCATTTACCAACGAAGCCCACTTGTTTACCCCCGGCAATATTTACTATACAGGTATAAAGGTTATATTGGCTTAAAGCAAGACAGTTTTCGGCATAGCGCTTAAGTTCAGGATTGAGGGCTATAGGGGCAAAGGCATTCCACTTTTCCATAAGGCTACCAAAGACTAAGCCAGGTAAGGGAAGGGGGACATTTTTTTCTTGGGAGCGGAAGGTGGTGGGGGAAATGAAGGCTAAGTCAATACTTTTTTGGGGCAGGGTAACAGTTCCAAGATAAGTGTTAATAAGGTCTTGATAGGAGGTTCTTCCCGCCCAGGGATTTTGTTTGTTATCAGTCACTACTTCCCTCACCGCAAATTGGCAATTTTCGAGGATAAGCTCTGAAGAAGGGTAATCGTAAATTAATTTTAAAAGAAGTTTAGAGAGGCTTTCCTCGAAGGTAGTAAAGCGGACATAATATTGTTTATCCGGGCTCAGAAAAGTAGTATTTCTAATTGGCTCTCCAATTGGCATTAAACTAGATACAGTAAAGGGTTTAATTCCGGACTCGTCGTGGAGACGTTCAGCTAAGGGTGGATTTATCTTGTGTATCCAATCAAGAAATATAGCATGAACGGCTTTGCCAGGCCATTTAGTCAGTGTTATTTTCTTTTGTGGGGTAACAATAAGAATAAGGCTAAGGAGCATGGAAACCTTTTCTTAGACTAAGTCTCAAGGAAGGGAATAATTAAAGAGTTGATGCTCTCATAAGGATTTCGGTTTAAGGCTTTACCTAACAATTTCAAAATTTGGCACATATCCTCTATGGGAGCCTGTGGCTTTTCTTCAGGAATAACTCCGTACTCAGTCAAAAGCTGTTCTTTGTTTATACCTTGCCAGCCATGGGCAATTATGGTTTTATTGCGCCAAGAAACCAAGTTTTGTATTTGGTTTAATAACTTATAAATATTAGCAATCCTCTCTTTCTCTTCAGTAGAAAGCAGGTCAGCTTGAGTAAGGAAGTCGATCAGGCTAAGGAAGGTAGGAATATTCATGGTGTAATACTCTATTTTCTTAGTTTTAAGGTACTCAACCAAGGAAGGTATTTGTTTTATACCTTGAATAAATTCTTCCTTTTGTTTCAGAGCATCGGTGGGGAGTTTATAGTGGAGTTCTATTAAGTAGCGGCATACAGCTTCCTGGAAACGGAAGAGACGACCTAAAAAGTCAATGTATTGGCCAGCTAAAAAGGTGACATAGGTGTTGTAGTAGAGTTCTTCAAGCAGGTTAAGAGTTGCCTCTTGGTTAAAAGTTTCTTGTTTAGTATATTGGATTAGTTGATTGAGCTGGTCACTCATGAGCATAAGTTCGTTCCTTACTTTCCCAGTAGTCACAGGAATAGCTTGTTCTTCAAGGATAGTGCGAGCGGTATCAAAATCGAAGTAAAGGCGGTGCACGGTTGCCGTGATTGTAGCTTTAATCCAGGGTATATCAGGACTGGCTCTATTTATATTGGAAGTCTCGTGGAGGAGTCTCGCAGCGGCAGCATAATTGTAATTAGTGAGGAAATGTTTGATAACTTCTTTTTGTAGGTCAAAGAGAAATAGGCTGGGAAACTGGACTTTATGGGGGGAACTCCGACCCATAGGAAAATAAAGAACATGCCCCTGAGTTTGGAAGTGATGAATTCCCTGAAGGAGGAGTCCTAGGGTAACAGCGGGAGTACCGGAAGTAGGACATAAATAGAAAAGATCGCTTTTATCTATTTTTTTAGGGAGATTTTGGGAAAACCATTTATACGCTTCATCATATTGAGCCGGATTAATTTCTTTAATCCGCTGGACTTTAATTTTAGATAGCTTGTGAGTGGGGAATTTTGAGTGCAGATATTTTTTTAGAACCTCGCCTATAAAGAGAGTATCTGATAAATAGTAATCACGCCCAAATTTTTCTGGTTGGTCGGTAACAAAGAAATGGACTTCATCAATCTTAGGTTGTTGTTGTAGAACATAATTAATAGTGGCTTCCAGCTGAGGTGCTGAGATTTTATCTTGATAGGCGTCAAATTCCTTAAGGATCTGCTCTCCTTTACGGCGCTGCTCTTGAGGAGGAATTGTCTCACCATTAATAAGCAGATCGCGATTTCCTACAGTGTACAAAATATATACAGACATAGTTTATTATGGGTCTAATGTAACAGTAACCCATCCTAAGGGTTTAAATGGTTTATCTTTCTTCTGTACCAATCGCCTTGTTTTTGGAAAAACGGGATAGTTACGACCTCTATCTAATCTATATCTTCTGACTATTTGCCTGATTTGTTCCGGAGATAGCTTAGTTCCAATGGTTTTAGTCTGCCATCCAGTTCCCCAACCTAATTGGATCAGGAACTGATTTGAGGAAAGAGTTTGCATGTAGTTATGCAAGCCTTTATAAAAATCAGCTATTTCGGGCATGCCGTACTTCTCATAAAATTGTTTCTCCCGCTCAATGATGGCTTGGGCAAACTTTTGGCAAGAAAGCTGAAGTTTTTCTAACCATTCCCTCTTCTTATCAAAGTTTAGCTTTGGAGCTTTTATTAGATAGTCATCAAGCCATATTTCACCGGAAAATTTTGTATTCTCTGGGATTACCTCAACCCAGTTAGTTAGACGGGGGTTGGGGTGGGGTTTAAGTCGTGGTGGTTGTCCTAACAAAGTGTAGGTTCGTATTTCCATGGCTTGCATAGTTACCGAAGCTAAGGGCAGGAAATCGCTTATCCTCAAGGCGCGCAAGAGGTCATGATAGGGGTCGGGACCAAAGATTTTTCGTTCAAAGGAGCTAAAGGCACATTTTGGTTTTGGATCAAGCATGTTCAAATTGGGTAGGCCTTGTAAATGATGCCAGAGAAGAGCGGTTCGTAGTGCGCCTTTGACTGAGCTACCAGCAATATAGGGATGGAATAAGGTATCTTTTTGTTGGGCTACGATCCGGTAGGGTGTTTTAGGTTCTTCTATATGGAGTATGTAAGCGAGACACCGGGAATATTGGGATGGAGTTATAAGGTTGGTTATTTTAGGTTCAAGTTGTTCTTTTAATTTACGTTCATCTATCAGTTCAAGCATTTTGTCAATGTTTAGTACAAGGATTTGGTTACCTTGACGCAAAAAGTCATAATCCGAGAGCAGTGTCTCTTTTCCTGAGGCACTGTGAAAAGGGGAAAAAGTACTTATCTCGGCTTTTAATTTAATAAAAAGCATCGTTTTTAACTCCCTGGGTGACAACTGGTACTGGGAAGGCGAAACCGTAGCGATAGACAAAGTGGGGAATGGTCTCCAGTTTAGGGGTGACATTAGCTAAGCACCCATATAACTTGTCAGGTGAGCCACAGAGTACTGAGCCTTCGACAAACATTCGCAAGCTTTGGCGATATTTTCCAAGGTAGGCTTGGGAATAAATCCAACCACGACGTTCTACAATTTGGTAACTGGCTGGGTTATTCAGCAATCCTGTAGCTAAGTCTTGTTTAGTAGGGTTATAAAGCGATAAAGTAAGAAAGGCTTGAGTCTTTGCCTCAGGTAATGAAAATGGCTGTGGTTCAAGAAGTTCAAATTGACCATGACCACAGCTTCTTTCACCCCCTAATCCACTGTCAGCGAGGTATTTTAAGCTATTTTCTAACCAGGGGCGAAAAGAGTCATTTCTAAATTGAGTCAAGAAATAAAGACCTGATTCCGGTGCAAAGGTTATTCTTCCAGCATGGTATATTGCTGATGCCGAAGTCATGCGGTCAATGGTTACGCGAGGGACAATGTCTTTGCTCCAAAACTTGTCTTTACTACCACCTTTAAGCATTTCTTCTTTTTCCGAGTCTGTTACCCATAGGGTATCATCACAAAGCAAATTCTCTTCCTTTAGGTGAGGGGTTATATTTTCTCCCTTTATCATTGCTTCCCAGATCTTTAGTGACAGGAAACGAATGTTCTTATATTTCTTAATCATCTTTTCGGGAGCTTCAACCAGACGAGGGCGAAGAAAGGGCTTTGGAAAGAGGAGTACGTTTCTAACGTAGGGAAAAGCAGACGAAAAGAGAAATGGAGGGTTATTCTCTTTAAACATTTGAAGAAACTCTTCTAAAAATTCAAGTCCTTGTGTTTCTACCAGCGCACAACATATTGCGCTAAAAATAGTATCGGAGTGAAGGATATCTTCAGTAGCTTCTATGCCAACACCACGCTCGCCAAAATGGAAGGGAGAGCGAGGCTTAAGGCGATAAAGAAACACAGTTCGGTTCAATTAGTCTCCTTTTCAATTGGTATGTTCTCTTTTAGCCACTCTTTAATCTTTTCTTTTTCTATGAATAACTCATCTAATGAAGGAAAAGACTTAGGGTACGTAATAGGTTTAGTATAGTTTTTGGTAGCTTTACAAAGAAGTGTAATGTTTTCAAATTTTACCTTGCCACTACCCCGAGACCCCAGACCTCCCAAGTAGTCATCTTCAATAAGTTTCATAGCTTCCATAAGCTTATCAAAGCGGTTAATGTCTTCTGTCTCATATATGCTGTAAATTAATTCTACAGGTTTAAATATAGCTCCGGCGGGAACACGCTCAATTGGCCTGGGTGTGGCTTGGGAGGTTGCTCGGTCAATGGCTACTTCCCATTTAATCTCAGAATAGGGGAGGTCTGTCTTAGCTTCGGAAAGTTCTCTGGCACTTTCATCTCCGAGAGGAATATCCCTGACAATTAAACGAGTAGGCGCTTGTGCTTTGTCACCGGGGACACCAAAGATGGAACAAACTTTACATTTTGGGTTGGAGCAGACATGGATAAAGACATTTTTCCCTATTTTATGGTTTTGTTCTGCACCCTCTCTTTTTTCTAACAAGGAACGCATTTTACCTTTGAGGGAAGAACCTGGAATATAAGGTTCCTCAGTTAGTGGATTTCGGACTATGGGATTTTCTATGTCATGAATAGCAAGGGCTGTAGTTCCCTTGCCAATATGGAGGCCGGTTATTGCTTTTAACTCTCCGGTAAGAAAAACTCGACCAAAAAGAGTAATTCTATTTTTCTCAACCATTTTAAACCCCCTTAATCTTAATTAAACATTTCTCTTTATTCCTTAGCATAGGCAGTATGGTAGGCGACTATAGCTTCAAAAAAGTCGACGAAATTATCAAAACGAATTTTATCTTCCCCCACCTGGTCAATAGCATAACTTAATACCTCTTCTAATTTACCTATTTCCTCGACCCGTCTTTTTTGGTAGGCAAGCATTGGTTTAAGTAGCAGAAGTTGTCGTCGAGCTTTTTTTTCTGCCTCAGGCGAGTCCCTCCGCCAGTCTCTTTTTATTTGTCTTACTGCGCTGAAGAAACGTCGTATTTGGTGAGTCGGAAGGTTCTTAAGATCTTCCCCTAACTGGTTTGCCATTTTAATTAGCAGTTCAGTATTGCCAGATATGATAGCTTGGATTTCCCTTTTTTCTGTATCTGATAAAGCCATTTATAAATACCCTCCTTTCCCTTTAATTTTTAAAACTATTCTTGCTCTAGTTTTCTCGTTAAAAGTTCTGCCCAACGGGAGGCAATAGCAATTTTTTTAAGGAAGTCAGGTTTATTAAGGATTTCATCGGCGAGGTCAAGAATCCCTTGTTTTATCTCGGGTGAATTTTCTATCCGTTTAGATAACCGACAAAGGTAATAATTAGATAACCATATCCAGCGTCCATAAAATAGCTGGGATGGTTTAACCCCTTTAACCTTTTCCAATTCCTGTTTATAATTTACAAATAAGGACATTAAAAGCTGGAGTAAAGCTCTGGGAGCTTTACCGGTAGGCTCAATCCAGCTTATTAGCTTTTTCTGCCATTCTTCTACTTCCCCAAAGTCTTCCCAGCTAAAAGTATGCCCAAGGAAATCAATAGCGTCCTTTACTATTCGCCCATTTTCAATTCTGGCTTTAGCTCTGTCATCTAAAGCTTCTTTAGCTGTGCGGGCAAATTGGTACAACGGAAATTTTGCTTTCTCAATGGCGATACCAGCGGAAATAGTAATATTTGGATTTTGGCAAACAAACTCGCGAAAATCTTCCCGGATTCTTTTGGCTAACAATGGAATAACACTCCAGGAACCGGTAATAAACAGGTCATCGCCTCCTGAGTAAATAGTATAGATTTGATTATGTAAATTTTCATTCTGACAAATTTGATTTAGCCAGCCTTCAAAGAAAAGTCGAAGATTAAAACTAAGGCTGGCAATGCGGGAAAAGGTGGCAGAATTTCCTAAACCCTTTTGAAACAAGTCTCCTAAGTTGTCAACATCCATGCGCAAGATACCAAGTCTAGGGACACCTTGGGAAATTTCAGCCATTTCTTCGAAATCGGCTATTTCACCGTTTTTTCTTGGTGTGACATTAGCCAAAAAATAAAAACCCAGGCTAAGAGAAGGGTAATCCGGTAATAGCTTTAAGGTTTCCTTTAGATTGGTGTCATTAATTATAAAAAGCGTAGCTGACTGATCTTTTTGGAGTTTATTTTTGATCTGGGACAGACTTTCAGCTAATTCAACTTTGACTCCTAAGGTATTAAATAAAGCTTGCCAACCACTAGAGATAACCGATGGTTGCTTTTGGAAAGCGAAAAGCATGTATTTAGAATCTCTTAGCGAACTTCCCAATTCTTCGAAGCTGTAACAGAGGGGACACTTTTGCCGCCCAAAGGGATCGTCAGGAATAGGATAGGAAGCCCCCTCTCGGTGGCAAATAGCACAAATAGGACTGATAGCTTCCCCCTGAGGTTGGAAGAGTTGCTCGTTTAGTTCGTTTATTGACAGTTCTGAGAAGTAACGGTATTTAGCTGTAGCTAAGTTTTGTGATACCTGCTGCCATTTTCTGGCGAGAATATCTGGTTTAAAATCGGCGATACTGAGAGGGACTTCGGTTAAAGCAAGATAAAGGTCACCTTGATGATGCTTAAGAAAAGTTTGAGAAAGTTCAGCCTTGTATTTTTCAATTTGTTGACCCAAGTAGTAGGCTAAAATGTAAAAATGCCCCCCACCAGCATAAATGAGATTGGCTAAAGGTAATTCTAGGGACTTTAACAGCCACCGAGCAACTATTTCTGTAATAAGCTGAAGGTAGAAGGAGCGCCCTTTTAGCCCTTTTGCCACACCTTGAGAAGTAAGGGTGTAAAGGAAGCTTTGAACCCGGGATATATCACCACCAATTAGGGAAAAGAAGGGTTTATTAAATAATAGTGGGTCGAAAACCTCTTCAATTTCTCCCTTCTTTGTCTTAATTTGGGCAAGAATAGAATTAAGTTCAATTTCAGAAATATTGCTTTTGAAGAGGGAAGTAGCTATGGCACAGGTTGTGCGAAGGTGATCAAAAAGAGAAATATCTGGTATTGTCTCATAGTGAGCACCAGGGATAGTCCAAGTATACTTCTGAAGTAAAGAATATATATTACTAACATAAGCATCAAAACCGTCTGACGACGAGGTGTAATTAACTTTATTAAACAGGGAGAGTTCATTAATGAACGCTTTCCAGAGCTCCTGATAAGCTTCCTTAGTGGATTTTAAGGGAACTTCTGAAGGAAAAAGGACTTCCTTTTCAAAACGAAGCCAGTTTAGACCCAGATATTTTTTAGGGCAGGTACCCTTCTCTCCCTCAATTCGGCAAAAGATGGAGAATAATTGCTCCTCAGTAGGCTCATCTTCTTCCCTTTCTCTTTCCATGGAAGAAAGCCTATCAGCTAAAGCCACAATTTTAGTTAAACGATCCTTAGGGGCGTGATGGTAAAGAGCCGAACTGCCGTATTTCTGCCATTGGGGATGGATGTAATCTTCAAAAAAAGCTTGGGCTAATACAGCATGTTGGTAGCCAAATTCTTTCTGGCATTCTTTACATTGACTAAATTTACGGTGTTTAGGCAGATTTTGGCATAGCCTAGTATCATCAACGTTTTCCTCTGCTCTTTGCCAGAATTTGCCAATATCGTGGAGTAAAGAGGCAAGAATAAGACTTTGATATTCGTCCAAATTTGTCATACTTTTATGCTTTTAATGTATATTTCCTGGTTGGCTCAAGTTCGCCGGCTTAACATTATTATAGCATTATTATAAATAAGGACAATATCAACGAGTATTTCTATTAAGCCGAAAAATAACAAAACTCAGGCTTATTTTCAATTCTGATATAGGATTTGTAACAAATATGGCTACTGTTGGCTATCTTTTTTAATAAAGGCTGGGGGGAGAGCCAGAAGACCAAAGCGGTGTTGTTCCAGAAAAAGGGGGTCGGCTTTTAAAGTCCTGATTCTTTCAAATTGGAAGAGAAGGAGTCTTTCTTCTAAGCTAAGGTCTTTAGGTAGGTTAATCTTTATTTCCACATAAAGGTCGCCCCTTTCTTCGGCAAATCGGGGCATTCCTTTTCCGCTGATCTTGAATATAGTTCCATTTTGAGTTCCTTCAGGGATTTCCAGGGAGAGTTCCCCATCCAATCCGGGTATGCATTGAATTCTGCCCCCAAGGAGAGCTTGGGTGAAAGGTATTTCTTTCTTTAGGTAAAGGTCAGCTCCCCGTCTTTCAAAAATAGGATGTTCTTTGAGGCGAAGCCGGACATATAAATCGCCAGGGCTGCCACCATTTTCTCCGGGTTCGCCTTCGCCTTCAATTTTTATTATTTCACCAGTATCGGCTCCTTTTGGGATGGGGACTTTAATTTCTTTTTGAACTTGTATCTTTCCTTTGCCATGGCAGTTTTGGCAGAAGGATGTGATTCTTTTTCCTTGCCCCCGACATTTGGGGCAGGTAGTAATTTGGCGAAAGATGCTCCAGCCAGTTCTTTGTTCATAAATAATTTGTCCCCTGCCGTGACATTCGTGGCAAATTATTAATCCTCCTTTAGCAGCTTTGGTGCCATGGCAAGTAGGGCAGCTCTGGGTTTTGAGTAAGGTTATTTTCTTTTCTCTGCCGTAGAAAGCGTCCTCCAGTTCGATTTCTAAGTCATACTCCAGGTCGGCTCCTTTTTTGGAGGTTAGTTCTTTGTATCTGGTTCCGGAGGTGAAGAAGTGGTTATTTCCAAAAAGGGAATCGAAGAGACTTCTTTCGCCAAAGCCGAAGCCTCGGAAGAACTCGCTGAATATATTTCTTAAGCCGAGTTCGCTGAAGATGCTATCAAAGTCAATGCCACCGAAGATGTCTTGTGCTGTATAGCCTTCAAGACCTTTATGCCCATATTGGTCGTATTGTTGTCTTTTAATCGGGTCGCTAAGAATGGCAAAGGCTTCATTTATTTCTTTCATTTTTTCCGTAGCTTGCGGGTCTGGATTTCTATCGGGATGATATTTTAGGACTAGCTTTCGGTAAGCTTTTTTAATTTCCTCAGGAGAGGCGTGGCGAGGCACCCCCAAAATTTGGTAGTAGTCTTTCTTGGGCATTATCTTTTCCACCTAAAGGTAAACTTAGAATCTTTTGCCTTCTCTAATTCGTTTAATCTCCCACTCGCTTTTTCCGGCTTTTTCGGCTTCTTTAGCTGCCAGGTCAAATTTACCCTTTTTCCGGTAATATTCTATAGGTGCTTCTTTGGAAGCGAATTCTGTAGTTGGTTCGGAAATTTTTTCCGTTCTGAGGAGGGGGGTAGTTAAAAGTCTGGTGGTGTTTTTGCTACCACAGCCAG
>JBHOQK010000029.1:0-139450 GCA_042408205.1 Dehalococcoidia bacterium
ACAAGAACAATACTTGCCCACCCCGGGCAAGTTATCACTCGCAATTGGAAAGTTTATTTGCCTTTCTTCCTTCGTCACTTAGGTGCTAATGCTGTCTGGGTTATCCTACCTCTTTTCCTAGTTAGTATTGGTGCTACTAAGCTCTGGATTAGCATTTTGTGGACAATCAATTTTTGTGGACAATTTATAGTTATGCGCCACGCCGAAAGATTTAAAGAGGCAAAAATGTTTCCTTTAGGGTTGGTTCTATCTGGTATTGTCTTCCTGGCTTACGCCTTCTCGACTCATTACCTCCAACTATTACCCATCCAGGTTATGTTGGCCTTTGCCTGGTCAAGCCTCTATGTGGGCTCCCTTTTATTATTGATGCGAAGTGGTGAAGAACACGGCACCAGTGCTGGGCTGCTTTTATCTATCATTAATCTTTGTAGTGCCGCCGGTCCCTTCCTGGGTGGTTTAATCTCCCAAATGATGGGCTTCAGAGCAGTAATGCTCTTTGCCACAATTATTAGTTTCGCCGGACTCCCTTTAGCAGTAAAAAATAAGAGCGCAATTAATTAGGCTAATGCTAACGAAACTACAGGACTCAATTGTATATTGCTGGTTGATAAACTCTCTTGTACAATAACTTTAAGGAATAGTACCAACAATAAAAGGAGAAAAATGGCTGAACCAGTGACCGTTGATCAGAATAGTTTTTCAGAAAAGGTACTCAAAGCTAAGCAACCAGTTTTAGTAGATTTTTGGGCACCTTGGTGTGGACCCTGTCGCGCTATAGCCCCTATAATTGGGGAATTAGCTAAGGAATATGAAGGTAAAGTCACTTTTGCCAAAATAAATGTAGATGAAAATCCGTTCTTAGCCTCAAGTTATAGCGTTATGAGTATACCAACCCTTATTATCTTCAAGGATGGTAAGCCCTTAGAGAGGATAATCGGTTATAGACCTAAGACAGAACTTAAAAAACTTATTGACTCTGTGCTCGTCAAATAAAAAGTTAAATGGTAGAGCTCTCCTACCTTATTGCCTTTAGCGCTGGTATTTTGTCTTTTTTCTCGCCTTGCGTCTTACCTTTAGTTCCAGCATACCTGGCTAATTTAGTTGGGGTCACTACCCTTAACCCCCAAAGACATTATAGGCAAATTCTATTCCATAGTCTTAGCTTTGTATTTGGTTTTTCAGCTATCCTGGTTACCCTTGGTATTTCTGCCGGGCTTATGGGGAGCATCTTGCTTGTTTCCCGAGATCTTTTAACTAAAATAGCTGGTAGTATTATCATAGTTTTCGGCTTATTCCTAATTATTGCTCCCCGAATACCTTGGCTAAATTATGAAAAGCGTCTCAGCCCCGCTCTGGCTAATAGCTCAGGTTATATTCGCTCTCTTTTACTCGGTGCCTTGTTTTCCTTAGGGTGGACTCCTTGCGTTGGTCCAATTCTTGGGGCAATCTTGACTCTCGCCCTAAGTTCTCAAACTTTAAGTTATGGTGGGACTCTCCTTGGTATTTACTCTTTAGGCTTAGGTACCCCCTTCATCTTGATGGGATTGGCTTTTGGTGCCCTAATGCCACTATGGAAAACTTTTAACCGCTATTCAAGTATCACCTCTTTAGCCAGTGGATTTTTATTGATAGTCTTGGGAGCCTTTGTCGTCGCTAACAAATTATCTTGGTTCATATAATTTACTACCGTTCCAAGCAAATAGAAAGGAGAAAACTATGACCCAGCTTAAGACATTAATCCCTATTATTCCAGTTCTTCTATTGTTAATTGTTAGTTGCACCCGTTTTCAAGCCATCCCTCCCAGTAGTCCTCAAGAAAGCAAAATAGCGCCCGATTTCACCTTGACCGATTTAAAGGGAGAAAGTGTTTCTTTAAAAGCGTTTAAGGGAAAACCAATATTACTTAATTTTTGGGCAAGTTGGTGTGGAGCTTGTCGCTATGAAATGCCTTATTTTCAGACAATTTTTACCGAAAAGACTGAAGTAATATTACTCACTATTAATATAAAGGAAAGTCAGCACACTGTTTCCGATTTTATGAAAAGAAATAACTACACTTTTCCAGTGCTACTAGATAGCGATGGCAAGGTTTCTCAGAAATACCAAATTCAAGCCATTCCAGTTACTTTCCTTATTGATAAAAATGGTATTATTAAAGGAGTTAAAGTCGGTGCCTTCCAGAATAAAGCCGAAATAGAGGATTTCCTTAAGGGATTATAACTCTTCTTCGTCCTGACTAAATTCAACAATTTTCTTATTTTGGCGTAACCAGGTTAAGGCTTGATTAATATCAACTTCTTTCCAACCAGAGAAAGATAAAACCCGTTTTACGAATTCAAAACTTGCCTCATACTCCGGACTTATCAGCTCTACTACACCCAAGTCCTTAAGTAAATTAACTTCTTTAATTCGATGAGCTCGAGCTATAATTTTGAGTTTAGGATTTATCTTTAAAGCATTCTGGATTGTAGTGACTATTGCCAAAGGATCGGGAAAGGTTACCACCAGTATCTTAGCCTTAATTAAATTAATACGAGAAAGCACATGAAAATTACTGGCATCCCCATACATACAAGCTTTCTTTTGACATCGAAGGTCAAAAATAAGTTCTGGGTCAATTTCAATAACACTATAAGGTATACCTAACTTATCCAGACCCCGGGCAATATTTCGACCAATTGTTCCATAACCGGCAATGACCACAGGGCTTTCTACCTGCTCCATCTCAGACCCAGTTAGGGAAGAAACAGGTCTAGTTACCGAGGGCACGCGGGGCAGGGCTACAGCCAGCTTATGGGATAGCCAGGATACTAAATTCATAGACAGGGGTGTCAACAGCATAGTGATAATAGCCATACTGACAATTGAGAAATAAAATTCCTCAGAAACAAGACGCATTTCCACCCCAGCTCGTGCCAGGATAAAGCTAAATTCACCAATTTGAAATAAACCTGCGCTTGTTAGAAGAGCTATTCTGCTGCCATAACCAAAAAATCTGACAATGCTGAAAACAACCACCATTTTTATGAGAATTGCAATAGCCACTGCTATTCCTATCAATGACCAATTTTTGACCACAAACTGGGGACTTAAAAGCATGCCTAAAGAAACAAAGAACAGAGTAGCAAAGATATCCCTTAAAGGAGTAATTTCTGCCAGCGCTTGATGAACAAACTTCGACTCTCGCAGCACCAAACCAATCAGGAAAGCACCAAAAACAATTGAAAGTCCGAAAATATAAGTACCTAAAGCTGCTCCTAAACACAAAACCAGAATTGTGAGCAAAAACAATTCCCGGGATCGAACTCCACCAATCTTGCCCATTAGCCACGGAAGTATCCAAACACCGGAAACAATCGCCACACCAATAAATAAAACTGCCTTGCCTACGGTCACACCCAGAGTAAATAACAGATTTCTTTCCAGTTCACCCAAAAGAGGTACAATCACCACCATAAAAACTACACTGATATCCTGGAGAATAAGAATAGCAATCATAATCCGCCCATGAGCTGAATCCAATTCACCCCGATCCATTAATATTTTGAGGCAAACCATTGTGCTACTCAGAGAGATAATGAGCCCAAACAAAATAGCTTGAAGAAGGGACCACGAGAAAAGAACTTTGCTCGCTATAACGCCAAAAACAAAGGTAGCTAAAATCTGGGCAATACCCCCATACAACCCTACCTTTCCCATCTGTCTTAATTGTCCAAAAGAAACTTCTAAGCCTAAAGTGAACATTAGCAGAGCTACACCGATAGTGGCAGCAACTTCAATCAGAGCTAAATCCCTTACTAAGCCGAGGGCATGAGGACCTACAATAACTCCGACAATAAGATAACCGAGAATGATTGGCTGCCGCAGCCGGTGGGCTATCATTCCTCCCACTAAAGCTGCGGCTAATACTATAGCTAAATCAACGGCTGAACGTACCGGAGATACAGCTTCAATCATCCAAAATTAAGCATACCTATTCTATCATAAAGTTTTGTTCTCTATATGAAATTTATGGCAAAGAATTGGTCTTGAGACGAAATTTAAAGAAACTCGTTACCTTATGCTCATCGGATAGAAGTTACATGACAAAGTTTTTATTCCCAAGCAGTCTTCCCAGGCAAAAAACATCTATTTAACCAACCCAATTTAAACAAAATCTCTTTTTAGGGACTTCTACAAGGGAGAACAGTCAAATTTTAACTAAAAGTTAATGAGAAGAATAAAATCTTGGGGGATGAATTTTTCGTATTTCTATAAAATCGGGGTGAGAGGATTTGAACCTCCGACCACCTGAACCCCATTCAGGTGCGCTACCAGGCTGCGCCACACCCCGTCGCCTTATCTTTAATAATATGTTATCATAATCCAGATAATTAATACAATTTCAGATTCGGAGCCTTCCTGTGGCAAAAAAGAGCAAAAAAGTTGAACTTAAGCCAGCACTCACCAAGCGCCAATTAGCTAAATGGCAGCGGCAACAACGATGGCAGCACATAACTATAGCCATTGGAGGTCTCTTCTTAGTCTTTATCTTAAGCTATGTTAGTTACGGATATTACACTAATGAAATTGCGCCATTACGTCAGCCAATAACTAAGGTGAATGATACTGTTTTTACTATGGATTATTACCTGGAAGCCCTTCGTTTTTATAGCCGCGGTCAACAGCCTTCTGTAGTTTCTTTTTTAGCACATAGAATTGTTGGCATTATTCAAGATAACGAGTTGATAAAACAAGGAGCCGAAAAGTTAGGAATTATGATAAAAGAGGAAGAAATAGACCGAGAGCTCAAAAGATTTAAATTGACTAATAACCAGGCAGTTAGAGACATCATCCGGGGGCAATTATTACGAGAAAAGTTAATGAAGGAGTATTTTTCGGCTAAAATTCCCCCAGTGGGAGAACAAGTTAAAATTCAAGCTATCTTTTTGGAAAGCAAGAAAACTGCTGCGGAAGTAATTGCTAAAATAGAAGAAGGAGAAGACTTTGTCTTTTTGGCAAAAGAATTTTCCCAGGAAACCCAAACGCGAACTAAAGGTGGTGACTTAGGCTGGCTACCTAAAGGACTGGCTAAGATTCTATTTGGAAGTTCTCTCCTTGAGGAAATTGCCTTTTCTTTAGAGCCAGGAAAATTAAGCCAACCGGTATATGATGCCGAGGTTACCAAGAATAGTGGCTACTGGCTCATAAAAATGCTGGATAAAAAAGATAAGGAAAATGTACACATAAAAGTAATGCTACTGGGAACTGAAGAAGAAGCTGAAAAAATAAAAGCCAAATTAGAAGCAGGGGAAGATTTTGACAATTTAGCTAAAGAACTTTCTCAACATCTGGAGAGTAAGGACAAAGGGGGCGATTTAGGCTGGAAGACCAAGGAAGAATTAGAGACTATTGGGATTAGATTCAGTAAAGTTACCCTGGCTTTAGAAAAAGGACAAGTTAGCGAACCAGTCAGGGATGGCAGTGTCCAAACTAAAGGAGGTTATTGGTTAATCAAAGTTTTAGACAAAGACCAAAATCGACAAATTGAGGCGGATGCCTTAGAGAAATTAAAAAATCAAGCCTTTAATGACTGGTTCTCGGAATTAAAGGACAATAGTAAATTAGAAAATTATGTAGATGAAAAGAAAAGGTCCTGGGCAATAGCCCGTATTAGTAAAGGAGGATGAAAATAACCATGGTTAGCAAGAAGGCTATTGGTATTGGTTTGATGGGCTTAGGGGTAATTGGTAGTGGTGTAGCAAAGGTCTTGATGGGAAAGGGAGATATTTTAGCTAAGCAAGTTGGTAGCCCGTTAGTGTTGAAGAAAGTTTTAGAAAAAGATTTAACCAAGCATGGCTCCTTAGGAATTGAGCTAAACCTTTTCACCACTAATTTTTCTGACATAATTAATCATCCTGAGATAGATATAGTTATTGAACTCATTGGCGGTGAATATCCAGCTGTTGACTATATAAAAGAAGCTCTCATATCTGGTAAGCACGTAGTTACTGCTAATAAAGAAGTTATGGCTAAGCATGGCTACGAATTACTGTCTTTAGCCCAACAACACCAGGTAGCTCTTCGCTTTGAAGCCAGTGTTGGGGGAGGCATACCTTTAATTGCCCCATTTCAGGAGGACTTGGTAGCCAATGATATCTCCGCTATTTATGGCATCGTTAATGGCACGACTAACTATATTTTAACTCAGATGGAACAGGGGTTAGACTTTTCTGTAGCTTTGAAACAAGCTCAAGAATTAGGTTATGCGGAGCGAGACCCGAGTAAGGACATTGAAGGGTTGGATGCGGCTTACAAAATAGCCATATTATCTACCTTAGCTTTTCGGACTAAGGTAACCCCGGAGGATGTTTACTGTGAAGGGATTTCACGCCTGGAAACCAAAGACTTCCGCTATGCCAGAGAATTAGGTTATGCCATCAAGTTGCTGGCTATTGCTAAAAAAAGTAATCAGACAATAGAAGTTAGGGTTCATCCCGTTTTTATCCCAGAAAATTTTTTACTGGCTAAAGTCAGCGGTGTTTATAATGCTGTACAAGTAGAGGGAGATTTGGTGGGCAAGATAATATTTTATGGTCAGGGTGCCGGTCCTTTGCCCACTTCCAGTGCTGTTATTGCTGATGTAATAGCTATAGCCCAGGGCATCAACTACGGGATAAGTCATTACCCCAGGTTATCCTTTGGTTCTTCTAAAACTATAAAACCTATATCTCAATTAGAAACACGCTACTATTTCCGAATGAATGTCGCCGACCGCCCTGGTGTCTTGGCACAGATATCAAAGATCCTCGGAGACCACCTGATTAGTATTTCTGCAGTAATACAGAAAGAAAGTGACCCGGTAGCTCAAACAGCTGAAATTGTCATCATGACTCACCCGGCTAAGGAGCAAGCCGTCCAAGAAGCTTTAAAGGAAATGGAAAAATTGCCTGTGGTTAAGAAAATTAACAATTTAGTCAGGGTAGAAACTTAAATGAGAGGTGTCTTATTCAAATACAAAGATTTTTTGCCCATTACCCCTAAAACACCCCTTATTACCCTTGGTGAAGGAGATACTCCTTTAGTTAGGTCTAATACTTTAGAAAAAGAAATTAACTGTGGTGAGCTTTACTTTAAACTGGAAGGATGCAATCCTACCGGCTCATTCAAAGACCGGGGCATGGTAGTAGCGGTAGCCAAAGCGATGGAACAAGGCAGCTTAAGCCTAATTTGTGCTTCCACAGGTAATACCAGTGCCTCAGCAGCAGCTTATGGTGCTCGCTTTGGTCTTAAGGTTATTGTAATAGTACCTAAAGGGAAAATAGCTATGGGGAAATTTGCCCAAGCTATCGCCTATGGAGCCAAAATAGTCAGTCTAAAAGGTAATTTTGACCAAGCGCTTAAAATAGTTCGCAATTTAGCCCAAAAACATCCCCTTACCTTAGTTAATTCAGTAAATCCTTATCGGATTGAAGGTCAAAAGACAGCCGCCTTTGAAATTATTGACAGCCTTGGCGAGGCTCCTGATTATCTTTTTATCCCAGTAGGGAATGCTGGTAACATTACCGCTTATTGGAAAGGCTTTAAAGAATATTACCAGGCAGGCAAGGCAAAAAAAACACCCAGAATGATGGGGTTTCAGGCTGAGGGGGCAGCTCCTATTGTCCAAGGAAAAGTCATTGAACGCCCTAAAACTATAGCCACCGCTATCCGAATTGGCAATCCAGCAAGCTGGCAAGGAGCTGTAACCGCTCGGGATGAATCAAAAGGGGTTATCGATTGTGTAAGTGACGAAGAAATTTTGACTGCTTACAAGCTCTTAGCTGTAAAAGAAGGTATCTTTGGGGAATTAGCTTCGGCAGCTTCTGTAGCCGGTTTAATTAAAATGGTAAAACAGGGTCTCGATTTAAGAGGTAAAAAAGTAGTCTGTATTATTACCGGCAATGGGCTGAAAGATCCAAGTATCCCTATTAGACATGCGGAACCATTTTTGGAACTACCACCTGATATAGCTACCATTGAGCAAGCTTTCGGCTGGAACTAAAAGGAGGAAAAACATGACTAAAATAGTTACCGAAAATATTGGCGAGTTTTATCAGCATTATCCAAAAGTAGCAGCTATAGTTACAGCACAGGCGGGGACAAAGAAAAATGCTATGGCAGCTGCCTGGCATAGTGCTATCTCCTTTAAACCACCTCTCTACGGTGTATCTATTTCCCCCAAAAGATTTACTTATCCCCTTATTGTGGAAAGCCGAGAGTTTGGGATCAATTTTGTCCCTTTTGAGTTAGCTGAACTTATCGCTTCTGTCGGTGGGAGTAAAGGGGAAAAGATAAATAAATTCGAAAAATTTAATATCCTTGAAGACAAACCTATAAAAACCACTGCCCCAATATTGAAAGAGGCTTACGCTGCTTACGAATGTAAATTAATTGACCACCAAGTATATGGTGACCATGTTTGGGTGGTTGGAGAGATTGTAGCAGTTCATTTTCAAAAAGAAGCTTTTACTACTAAGCAAGTTATTGATCTTGAACGAGTGAAGCCAGCCCTTTACCTCGGGGCTGACCTTTATACCACAATAGATAAAAATAGTCTTCGGCTTCTGGAACGAGAAACCTACGGAAGAAGAGGAGGCTAAATTGGTTGATGTTAAAAAAGTTGAGACAGCTGTTTCATCGATCCTTGAAGCTATTGGGGAAAATCCCCACCGGGAAGGGATAGCGGAGACCCCACGCCGAATTGCGGAAATGTATGCCGAACTTTTCTCGGGAATAGACAAAGACCCGAAAGTAGAATTAATGACTGAGTTTGAAGAAGGTCACCGAGAGATGATAATTCTGAAAGACATTCCCTTTTACTCTATGTGTGAACATCACTTGTTACCTTTTTATGGAATAGTCCACATCGGATATATTCCAAACAAAAATGGGCGAGTGGTTGGGATAAGCAAATTAGCTCGAGTTGTCGAGATTTTGGCTCGGCGTCCTCAACTTCAAGAGCGAATGACAACCCAAATTGCCGATACTATTCTTCAAGCTCTCCAGCCTGATGGAGTAGCCGTAATTATTCAGGCGGAGCATTTATGCATGATCATGAGAGGGATCAAAAAGCCGGGTAGTTACGTAATTACTTCAGCCACCAGGGGACTTTTCCGGACTAAAGCTGCGACTCGAGCTGAATTTTTAGCCTTAGTTCAGGGAAAATAATCTTATAGAACTCTGGGAAAATTTTTAAAGAAAGTTTTACCGGGCTTACGACCTCCCCTTATTCATAGCGTAAAGCTTGGATTGGATCAAGTCGAGAAGCTCTAAAAGCCGGATAAAAACCAGAAGCTAAGCCAACAAATACAGCTACCGCCAAAGCAATAAGGACAATGTCAGGGGACATAGGAGCTTTAACAGGATAAGGACCGATTCGTACCCCAGTAATTAAGCGAGTTCCTATGGCAGCTATCAAAACGCCTATAGCGCCTCCAGTAAGACTAAGAGTAGCTGCTTCCACCAAAAATTGACGCAAGATATCTCGATTTTTAGCTCCAACCGCCTTGCGAATACCAATTTCCCGAGTTCGCTCAGCTACAGAGACAAGCATTATATTCATAATGCCAATGCCTCCAACAAGCAAAGAGATGCCACCAACACTACCCAAGAACACCTGAAAAATAGCTAGTACCTCCCTCATCCGATTAAGGATCTCCTGCATATTAAAGATGGCAAAATCATCATCTTCACCCTCTTTGATCCGATGACGTTGACGTAGAATAGAGGTAATTTCTTCACTGGCAGTATTTAAATGGTTAATACTTATCGGCTTAACTGCAATGGCTTGAACGGGTTGTCCTCGAGGAGTAGTCACCCCTAAGATTTTGGCTTGCATAGTCGATAAAGGGATTATAACAAAGTCATCCATAGCTGCCATAAAAGCTCCCTTCTTTTCTAAAACCCCGATGACTTCAAAGTTGCGCCCATTAATTTTAATTTTCTCTCCAAGAGGATTTCGGCTACCAAAAAGGTCCTTAGCTGTTTTATCCCCGAGAACAGCCACACTAGCTTTTCTTTTTTCATCCTCTTCAGAAATGAAAACACCTTTAGCCATGGAATATCTTAATATATGCAAAGCTTCAGAAGTAGTTCCAATGATGGTAGTCGTAGTGTTTTCCTTTTCAAAGGATAAGTTACCCATACTTTGAATGATGGGGGTGACTAAACTGATAGAAGGAGCCTTGACAGGATCCTTGAGGGCTTTTGCATCTTCCAGAGTAAGAGAGGCAGTAGCACCAGTCATTTCCTGTAATGCCTGAGTTGTTACGCTCTTGGCTCCTGTAACATAAAGGAGGTCAGCTCCCATACTCTCAAAGACAGCCGTAACATTAGCCTGGTGTCCTCGTCCAAAAGATACCAGAAAGACAACAGCGCTAACACCAATTATGATGCCAAGTATGGTCAGAGCTGAACGCAATTTATTAACCAGTAAAGCCCGCCAGGCGGTGATAAAGCTCTCCCAAAGACTCATCTTTTTACTTCACTCACTATCTGTCCATCCCGTAGGTAAATAGTTCGTCGGGTATAAGCAACTATATCGGTTTCATGAGTCACAACCACAATGGTAATTCCTTTCTGATTCAACTCCCTCAAGATGAGCATAATCTCGTTACTTGTTTTACTGTCCAGATTTCCTGTAGGTTCATCGGCTAAAATTAAGGAGGGATTATTGACTAAAGCCCGAGCAATAGCTACCCGCTGCTGCTCTCCCCCGGATAACTGGCTGGGAAGGTGATGAGCCCGGTGAGCTAAGCCCACCAATTCCAAGGCATTAAGGGCAAGCTTACGTCGATTATGAACTCCACCATAAATTAAGGGCAATTCCACGTTAGCTAAAGCATTAACTCGGGGTAATAAATTAAAAAATTGGAAGACAAAGCCTATTTTCTTATTCCTTATTTCAGCTAACTGGTCTTCTTTTAACCAACTGACATCCATGCCTTCAAATTCATACTTCCCTGAAGTAGGTCTATCAAGACAGCCAAGGATATGCATCAGGGTAGACTTACCTGAACCTGAAGGTCCTAAAATAGAAATAAATTCACCTTCTTCTATTTGAAGGTTCACTCCATTTAAGGCTCTGACTTCTACAGCCCCTGTTTTATAGACCTTTACTATATTCTCTAACTTAATCATGCTAAAAGAACCGGGGCACTGGGGCACGGGGTGCTGTCACTACTACCCTCTCCCCCTCAACTAAACCGGACAAAATTTCGGTGTTTTTAAGGTCACTGTCTCCAATGACTACTTGTCTGGGCTCAATTACTCCGTTTTTGACCACTTCCACCCAATAATTTCCGTGTGTTCCTTTTATAGCCCCTTTAGGCACTAAGAGTACATTCTCTTTCCGAGTAACAATGAATTTAGCTGTAGCCGTCATACCGTCTTTAAGATCAATGTTTGTCGAATGTTCTAAATTTAAGATAACCTCGTAAGAGACGACACCAGCCTGAATCAGGGCAATAGGAGAGATAAATTTTACCTTTCCTCTTAGCTCAACTTCAGGCAAAGCATCTAGACTAATTATAGCTTCTTGCCCCAATTTTATTTTAGGAATATCTATTTCGTCCACAAAAGCTTTCATCTCTACCACTTTGGGATCAACCAAGTGAACAACTATAATAGTAGCATAATTAAATGGGGATAATTTATCTCCTTCTTTAGCCCCTACATTAGCCACAATCCCATCAAAAGGAGCGACAATAAATGCCTTTTGAAGTTCTATCTTAGCTTTCTCTAAGGCCAACATGGCTTTGTCAACTTGTAATTCAGCCAACTTGAGTGAAAGGGGATAGGTAAACCACTTTCCTTTTAGCTTATATTGAGCTGAAGTCAGTTTCTCTTGAGCTAATTCAAGGCATTCTTGAGCTTGGCTGACTTTCCCGGAAGCTAATAACTTTCCTAATTCAGTTAATAAATCTTCAATTTCCTTTAAAATGCTTTGAGCACCTGGAATATCGGTACCATAAACAATAGTATAGTCCGGACGAACCTTTGCCCAGCCAGGTGGGGTAAGTCCAGCCGTTTGCATAAGAGTATATTCAGCTATTTCTAAGTCAGTCTGGGCTACTTTTAAAGCTAATTCAAGGGAGGTGGTGTCTAGTTTAGCTAATAATTGACCTTTAGTTACTTCATCCCCTTTTTTAACCTTTATTTGCTCAATAGTACCGGTAGTATCAAAAGCTAATTTAGCCTGATTTGGCATAGACAGGTTACCATCAGCCTCAACACTGACTATCAAATCACCCCGTTTTACTTCGACTATCTGCCTTTGTTCGAATGTCTTTTCCTCAGAAGACTGGCAGGAAATTAGACTACTTACAGCTATTAAGGCAATTACGACTGCTATTTGACCACATAAAATTCTTCGTCCTCTCATTTTTTGTTATACCTTTCTACCTACCTTAATTACTTTTCCTTTAAGAGCTCAGGAACAGTGACAAAATCAAAGCCTTTTCCTTTAAGAGTTTCAATTATCTGAGGTAAGGCTTGGAGCATTTGACTCCGGTCATAATCCAGTCTACTACCACGACCATCATGTAAAACGATTATTCCTCCTGGTTTTACCCGTCTTACAATAGCCGAAGTAATTTCTTCGGCGGATTTGCTCGATTTCCAGTCGCTAGTCATGTTGTCCCAAGTAATTACAGTGTAGCCAAGCTGCTTAGCAGTACGCACCAACCAGGGGGTACGAAAGCCGTAAGGAGGACGGAAAAGTTTTTGTTGTAATCCAGTATAGTGATAAATTAGTTGCTGGGTTTGCTCCAGTTCAAGAGCAATTGTTTTTGGTGACCGTAGACATAGCAACTTCTGGTGATAAAAAGAATGATTCCCTAAAGTATGCCCACTAGCCACTATTTGACGGCAAACTTCTGGATAACGCTGAACATTTTGGCCAATGACAAAGAAAGTAGCTTTTATGTTATATTTTTCCAGTATATTAAGAACTTCACAAGTGTACCATCCATTGGGACCATCATCAAAAGTCAAAGCAATCCGATACCCATTGCGGTTACCATTAGACCAAATCTTACCGTAAAGCTTAGAGCGAGGATTAACACCATGAAAAATAAGGAAAAACCCTAATACAGCAACCTCAATAGCGTAAAGAAATTTCCCTAATGCTACAATCAACACATTCATATGCAACCAAATTAAGCCAAAGAGAAAGAAAACATATTTAAAAGATAAACTAATTCTTTGCCAAGAAAAATAGGCTGCCACTGTTTGCCACACCTTAACAGGCAAATCTTCCAGTTTTTCGGGGAGGGGTTTATTCCAAAAAAGGACCAAGAAATAGTCCACAATCCAGTTCCAATATTGGGTTATTATACCAAGCTTCTTTATCCGACGAGCTGAGGTAAGCACAAATAACCAAGGAATAATACCACCCTTACCAACCTTCCTTAGTCGCAGAGAAAGCTCATATTCTTCACCATAAAATTTGATGCTGGTATCAAAGCCACCTACAGCCAATAACGCCGAACGGCGCACAGCAAAGTTAGAGCCCCACAAGGCACCGCCTTTCCTAAAAACAAAACGGAAAAACTGATCTAAACAGATGAATATAAAGTTACTAAGATAAGAGACAATTTTAACCAATCTACCAGCATCAAAGTAAGCATAAGGTCCACTAACTACTACCAGACGCGGCTCTTTAAGGAAACGACGAACAATAGTTGAGAGCCAATAAGGTGGTGCCTGCGTATCAGCGTCAATAAAAGCAATTATCTCTCCCTTGGCTGTTTCAGCTCCCTTCTGCCGGGCACAAGCGGGACTCCTTTTACTTTCATAAACAACTTTGGCACCCCAATTTATAGCTACCTTTGCAGTGTTATCAGTACTCGCATTGTCAACTACAATTACCTCGTACTCCCCAGGATAATTTTGCTTGTTTATGGATTTCAGACAAAGAGGTAAATATATCTCTTCATTATAAGCGGGGATGACTACAGAGACATAGGGTAACGTCTTTTTTAAGGTGACCAATTAGTTAACCTCCGGTCACCTATATTAAAGCAAACTCTAAAGATAAAGTAATACTTACCCTTAGGAAAATTAGGAGTTTTAGTCTGAAGACGGAATTGGTCGGGGTTCCTGAACAACCATTTCCTTATCACAGCAAGTAACAGTACCTTCCCCAGCTTTAGTACAGAGGACTTCAGTGCCACAAAGTTCACAGCGGTACCTTTTGCCTAATTGATTTGCCATAGAATTACCTCCGGGGTTCTATTTCTTTAGTTCCATAGGTTGTCCGCAACAACTAAGGGTGCCTTCACCACCTCTGGTGACTATAAATTCGCTGCCACACTTAGTGCAAATATACCTTTTGCCTACTTGATTTGCCATGGTTGTAACTCCTACTACAATCTCTACAATCTAAAGTATAAAATCCCTCAGAATTAATGTCAACTATAGCTTTAGCTATTTACTGGCTATCATCTTCTTCACTGCGTTAACAATTTGTGGCAGAATGTGACCAGTTTTTCCCTGAATTAAATAATCAGAAATTTTCTCTTTTGTTAAGGGGGTTGGCTCAGCGTTTATTTCAATTATCGTTGGCGCCAATTTAACTAAATATAATCCCGACACCGTCAAGCTTTCCCTTTCTACTGCTCTTACCTTGGCTATTCTGGGTAAATTAGCAAAAGGATAAACAACTGCTGAAGTTCCACAAATTAGCATCAAATCACATTTCAAAACCTCCTCTTCGGCTCGCCTTGCCACATCTCCAGGAATTGGCTCCCCAAAATGAACTACATCTGCCTTCATTGCCTTTTGGCAAAGAGGACAGAGGGGTGGTAATTTCCCTTCTTCTTTTAATTTTTTAAGGTCATACATCTTTGAATCAAATCTACTGCCACAATTCGGGCATCTCAATTTAAAGGCATTTCCATGATATTCCAAAACGTTTTTGCTTCCAGCTTTACGATGAAGGTTATCCACGTTCTGGGTAATAATACCCTTCAGAATTCCCATCTTTTCTAGTTCAGCTAAAGCATAATGCCCAGGATTTGGTTCTATCTTTGATAAATCTCCCCAGAGAGAAGGACTAGTCAATCTTTCTTCCCAATATTCCCTGGGATTAGTCAGAAATTTATAATAAGCCTGATAAGCCCTCCTCTCGGCTTCAGGATTCTTAGTCCAAATCCCATTCGGTCCTCTAAAATCAGGAATTCCGGATTCTGTGGAAATTCCAGCCCCAGTCAAAGCAATAGCATATTTGGAGTTAATTAAATCTCTAGCTACTCTTATGATTAGTTCTTCCACTTTCAACTCCTTTAGAAATCCAGAAAATTTAAGACTAACTCGTTGAATCCCAGAACAGGAGCCAGCGGTTTTATTCCCCGATCACTTGAATCAGAACCTCCCTTGACCTGGGACGAGTGTCAAAGTCAATTAAGACTATTTGCTGCCAGGTGCCTAAAGTGAGAGCTTTATTAATAACAGGAATGGTTAAAGAAGCCCCCAAGAGAGAAGCTCTAAGATGTGAAAAACCATTAGCCTCTCCCCAAGCCTGGTCATGACGGTAAGGAATATCTTTTGGGATTAATTTGTTCCACATATTCTGAAAATCTTCAATAAGCCCTGGCTCAAATTCCATAGTGGTTAATCCAGCGGTTGAGCCAACTACGAATATAGTAGCAATACCATTGCTGACATTAGTGTCAGCAACTTCTTTAGTTACCTGAGGAGTAATATTGATAATATCGCAACGCCCTGCCGTTTTAAAACTAATTTTGCGCGTCACTACCATTTTGCCTCCCGCCTACAACTTTATTTCATCCCATAAAATCTCATTTAGTTCAAAAATAGGTCCGTCACGGCAAACTTGCTTTACACCATGTTTAGTTTTTAGACTACAACCATAGCAAGCACCAATACCACAGCCCATTCTCAACTCCAGGGAAACCTGAATAGATAATTTATTTTGAAAAGGTACTAACTTTTGGTACATAGCTACTGGACCACAGGCAAAGATTTGGTGACACCAATTAATAAACTCAGGTAAAAGTTCAGTAACTAACCCTTTTCTGCCAGCACTTCCATCTTCAGTAACAAGAAAATATTTAATTCCTTTAGGTAAAAGACTTATAGGATAAAGTTGTTCAGCAGTAGCCGCACCTAAAAGTAAGACTACTGATTTTTTTTGAATTAAAGCTTGATGGGCTAAAAAAAGTAATGGGGCAATGCCGATACCCCCCGCTATTAAAAGTAAGTTTTTTGCTTTTGCTTCAAGAGTAAAGCCATTCCCTAATGGTCCTACTATATCTACCTTATCACCTTCTTTAAGTCGAGATAACCAGGCAGTACCTCTCCCAACTATAGTAAAAAGGAATGAGATTTCCCCAGTTTCAGGATAAACCTGATGGATACTAAAAGGGCGTCGTAAAATAAATTCTGCGCCTTGCCCACAACGCACCATAAGGAACTGCCCTGGACGAGCTTCTATAGCAATATCAGGAGCTCTTACCTGAATTAAGTGAACTTGAGGCATAACTTCCTTATTTAAAAGAACAGTAGATAAAATTTGCTTCAAAAATGCTCCAAAGTTTAATTATCCTGCGTGTCTTGGCTTACTCAGGTATTCTCTTAACGGCTGAACGGTAAAAATTTGTCCGCCATTGACAAGAGCCTCCACTGCCACCCTAAAGGTATCCAATGAGGTAAAGCAAGGGATCCTCTTTTCTGCAGCAGCACGTCTAATATAAAATCCATCTTGGTAAGATATCCTTCCCCCAGTGATAGTATTAACTATTCCATCCACTATCCCTTCATTAATAATGTCAATTACGTTAGGATGCCCTTCGCTTAGTTTTTTGCTGATCATTTTTACCGAAAGACCATTTGCCTTAAGCATTGTCGCAGTGCCTTCAGTAGCATAAAGTTTATAACCTATAGAATAAAGTTTTTTAATTATAGGCAAAGCCTCAGCTTTATCCCGGTCAGCAATACTTAGGAGAAGACTCCCTTTTTGAGGGAGCATAAGCCCCGAAGCTAAGAGGGCTTTAACCAAAGCTGCTTCAAAAGTGTAATCAATTCCCATGACTTCCCCAGTAGATTTCATTTCTGGTCCAAGATAAGTATCAACACCTATCAGTTTAGACATGGAAAATACAGGGGCTTTAATGGCTACCAATTTCTGTTTCTTCCACAAACCCGTCTCATATCCTTGTTCTTTAAGGGTTATCCCAAACATTACTTTGGTAGCAATTTTAACCAGGGGTACTCCAGTGACTTTAGATATGAAAGGTACAGTTCGGCTGGAACGAGGGTTTACTTCAAGAACATAAACACAAGACGAATCGTTCCTACTCCCCCGAGTAATAACAAACTGAACATTCATTAGACCTTTAATTTGGAGAGCTAAAGCGATTTTAATAGTATAGTCAACAATAGTGTTTACTTCAGCTTCAGTAAGATTTAAACCAGGATAGACAGCTATAGAATCACCACTATGAACCCCAGCCCGCTCTATATGCTCCATTATGCCTGGAATGAGGACCCGCTCCCCATCGCTAACAGCATCTACTTCAACTTCTTTACCTTCAAGATATTTATCAATCAATATTGGATGTTTGTTATCTAATTCTAAGGCAAGGGACATGTAGCGAATTAATTCACTTTCATTGTGAACAATTTCCATAGCTCTGCCACCAAGAACATAGCTTGGGCGCACCAGTACTGGATAACCAAGACGCTTAGCGATATTAAGCCCAGCGTCTATGGAGGTTACCCCCGCCCCTGGCGGCTGAGGAATGCCTAATCGGCTTAAGAAATCCTCAAAGCGGTGACGGTCTTCAGCTATATCTATAGCTTCAGCAGTTGAACCAAGAATAGGTAGACCACTTCGGGCTAAAGGCTCAGCCAAGTTAATAGCCGTCTGCCCGCCAAATTGAACAATAGAAGGTGGGGGAGAGTTAGAATTCCCCAGCGAGTTAAGACTTTCATTTTCAATAATATCTCGGACACTTTCCTCATCTAAAGCTTCAAAGTAAAGACGGTCACTGGTATCAAAGTCAGTAGACACTGTTTCTGGATTACAGTTGACCATTATACTCTTAACACTTATTTCCCTAAGCGCCCAAGCAGAATGGACACTGCAATAATCAAACTCAATGCCTTGCCCAATCCGTATTGGACCACTGCCAATAACTATAGCTTTTGCTTCTTTTATCGGTTCCGTCTCATTTTCCGTTTCGTAAGCACTATAAAAATAGGGGGTTTCGGCATCAAATTCAGCAGCACAGGTATCTACCATTTTATATACTGGTTTAATTTGCCAATAATGTCTCAGCTGCCTTACTTGTTCCGGTAATCTATCGGCTAAGATACCAATTTGCTCATCAGAAAAGCCAAGACGTTTCGCTTCCCATAATAGTTCTGGAGTTAAGGTTTCTTTGAGAAGGCGTTTTTCCATCTCAACAATATTGAGAAATTTATATATAAACCAGGGGTCAATACCAGTATGTCGAGCTAATTCCTCCGGGGTAAAGCCCCGTCTTAAAGCTGCCATAATTGCCCATAACCTTAGGTCGTTAGGGTGAAGAGGAAAATCATTTAGGTTTTTGGCTAATGCCCAACGACTGTCTTCCCATAACAAGGATCTTTTACCAAATTCCAAAGAGCGGACAGCTTTTTGTAAAGCAGCTTCAAAACACCTGCCAATTGCCATGACTTCCCCTGTCCCTTTCATTTGGGTGCCTATAGTTCTATCCCCTAAAGGAAATTTGTCAAAGGGCCAACGGGGAATTTTAACTACACAGTAGTCAAGAGCTGGTTCAAAAGCGGCGGTAGTTTTCCCAGTAATTCGATTAGCAATTTCATCCAGTCTTTTACCCACCGCAATTTTAGCCGCCACCCGAGCAATAGGATAGCCAGTGGCTTTACTGGCTAAAGCGGAACTTCGGCTCACCCTAGGATTAACCTCAATAACATAATAATGGCTATTTTTAACATTTAATTGGTCTGGTGCCCATTTCTCGGCAACTATAGGATGAGGAGTAAGGGCAAACTGAATATTACACCCACCTTCAATACCTAAGGCTCGAATGATCCTGAGACTGGCAGAACGAAGCATCTGATATTCTTTATCAGTCAAAGTCTGACTTGGAGCTACTACAATACTATCACCTGTGTGAACTCCCATCGGGTCTATGTTTTCCATATTACAGACTGTAATACAGTTGTCAGCTCCATCCCTCATTACTTCATATTCAACCTCTTTCCAACCTAGAACCGATTTTTCTACCAAGACTTCATGATTCAAGCTGGCAGCCAATCCCTGGGCCACAATCTTG
The DNA here is from genome assembly GCA_042408205.1 of Dehalococcoidia bacterium. Taxonomy (GTDB): domain Bacteria; phylum Chloroflexota; class Dehalococcoidia; order GIF9; family DYGU01; genus JBHOQK01. Next base: position 19,326 of record JBHOQK010000029.1, read on the forward strand.
TCTAATTCTTCTAAAGTGTGAGCAATACCTCCCCCAGTACCACCTAAAGTGTAAGAAGGACGGATAACTACTGGCAAACCAAGCCTTTTCACTAACTGTCGAGCCTCTTCTACTGAACGCACTGTGTCGCTTTCAGGAACAGGCTCACCAATATTTATAAGTAATTTCTTGAACAAAGACCTTTCCTCAGCTTTTTTAATCGTTTCCAAAGGAGTTCCCAAAAGCCTAACGCCATATTTGTCAAGAATGCCAGCATCGGCTAATTCCACAGCCAAGTTAAGCCCAGTTTGCCCCCCTAAAGTAGGCAAAAGGCCATCGGGACGCTCCCGTTCTATTATACGGGCTAAAACTTCAACTGTTAGCGGCTCAATATAAACAATATCAGCAATCCCTTCATCAGTCATGATAGTTGCCGGGTTCGAATTTACTAATACTGTAGTGATGCCTTCCTCCCGAAGAGCTTTACAAGCTTGGGTACCCGAGTAGTCAAACTCGGCTGCTTGCCCAATAATTATTGGTCCCGAACCAATCACAAGAACCTTATTTACCTTAGCTTTCACTTCTCACCATCTCCAAAAATTTTTCAAACAAATACTCATTATCCTTCGGTCCCGGAGAAGCTTCAGAGTGGTACTGAATAGTCAAGATAGGCAGCTCTTGGTGGCGCAGACCTTCGACAGTACCATCATTTAAATTTATGTGACTAACTTCAAGTCCGCCTCTTAGACTATCAGCATCGACAGCATAACCATGGTTTTGAGCCGTAATATAGACTCTATTAGTAGTCAGGTCACGAACTGGATGGTTGCCACCTCGGTGACCAAATTTTAGTTTGAAAGTCTTCGCGCCAAAAACACGCCCAATTAGCTGATGCCCAAGACAAATGCCCATAATTGGTTTCTTACCTACCAGCTCTTTCACTGTTTCCTCCATATAACTAAGAAGAGCTGGATCCCCTGGACCAGGAGAAAGCACAATACCGTCAGGATTAAGTCGCAAAATATCTTCAGCAGAGGTAGTACAAGGAACAGTAGTGACTAAACAGCCAAGATGACTTAATAGACGCAAAATATTATATTTGACACCCAAATCAACTACTACAATATGATAAATAATATCTGACTTGCCTTTTAAGGTATCTGATATCCATTGGCGTATTTCTGTAGTGGTAACCTCTTTGACAAAGTCGATAGAATCATATCGGGGTAATTTTTTGAGTTCTTTTAGAGCTTCTTCAGAGGTCATTTCCGAAGTGAGGATGCCCATCATAACTCCCACGGAGCGGAGACGGCGAGTTAAAGCCCTGGTATCAACACCACTAATCCCTGGGATACCATAAAACAGGAGAAATTCATGTAAGGTTCTTCGACTTTGCCAATGGCTCGGAGTAAGACAATACTCCCTAATGACAAAGCCTCTTACCTGAATTTGTTTTGATTCAAAATCCTGATCGTTAATCCCATAATTACCAATAAGCGGAAAAGTAGAAACCAAAATCTGCCCGGCATAAGAAGGATCGGTTAACATCTCTTGATACCCAGTCATACTGGTATTAAAGACAACTTCACCATAAGTAGTAGTTTGAGCACCAAAGGAATAGCCTTCATAAGTGGAACCATCTTCTAAGACTAAGATCCCTTTTTTGTTCATTGTCCTGGTCTCACTAAGATTGATTCATCTTTATATACTATTTTGCCACCCCATATAGTTACCATTATTTTGCCTTTAAACCGACAACCATCAAAGGGGGTATTCCTGCCTTTAGAAGCAAAGTGATGACTGTCTACTATCCATTCTTTATTCGGATCAAAAAGAATAATATCCGCCTGAGTTCCTATCTTAAGGGTGCCGAGTTCTCCGTATTTTGTGCCAATAATTTTGGCAGGCTCAATAGTTAATTTTGAGATTAAGGTAGTTAAGTCTAATTTGTCTTGATGCACTAAGCTCATCAGACAGCCAAAAGCTGTTTCCAAACCACTGATACCAAAAGCAGCCAAACCAAACTCGCACATCTTGTCTACCAAAGTATGAGGGGCATGATCTGTAGCAATGGCATCAATTATGCCTAATTTTAGCCCCCGGAGTAAGGCATCAATGTCTTTTTGGGTTCGCAAAGGTGGATTTATTTTGGCATTAGTATCATAGATGATATTATCTTTACCCCCATGCCAACCCATGACTCTTTCTTCGGTCAAAAGAAGGTGATGGGGAGTAACTTCAGCAGTAACTTTAACCCCTTTATCTTTAGCCCTATGGATGAGATCCACAGAACCCTCAGTGGTGACATGGGCAATATGAAGCTTGCCTTTGGTTAACTGGGCTAAAGCTAAATCCCGAGCCACCATAATTTCCTCAGCAGCTGCTGGTATCCCTTTCAAACCAAGGCGAACTGAAACCCAGCCTTCATTTATAAGACCACCTTCACTCAAAGTCTTATCCTCACAATGGTCAATAATCGTCAAACCTAAGCCAGAAGCATAATCCAGAGCATGACATAAAATAGCTGAACTTCTTACCGGTTCCCCATCATCACTAAAGGCGATAACCCCAGCTTCAGCCAGTTCAGCCATTTCTGTCAATTCTTTCCCTTCCCTCCCTTTAGTTACACACCCTATAGGCAAAACCCGAATACTCCCTTCCGTTTCAGCTTTAGCTATCACATATTCAACCGTTGACCGATTATCCAAAGGAGGGTTAGTATTGGGCATGCAACAAACTGTAGTAAAGCCCCCTTTAGCCGCGGCTTTAGTCCCAGTAGCAATAGTTTCCTTTTCTTCAAAGCCAGGCTCCCGAAGATGACAATGAAGATCAATAAAGCCGGGACAAACAACTAAGCCAGAAGCGTCAAGAACTGGAAAACCTTGGTTTAGGATTGCCCCCTTTTCTCCTAACTTAGCAATCTTACCATCCATAATAAGGAGGTCACCAATTCTATCTATTCCTTGCCCCGGATCAAGAATACGCCCACCTTTTATCAGCATCCCTATAGACATTGCCTACCTTTTACCCCCAGCAATTAAATACAATAAAGCCATCCGCACCGCTACACCATTAGTCACCTGCTCTTCAATGACTGATTGGACGCCATGAGCTACTTCAGGGGAAATTTCAATATTCTCATTTACTGGGCCGGGATGAAGTACCAAGGCGTTAGGTTTGGCTAAAGATAATCTTGCCGAGTTTAGCTGATAAAGCCGAACATACTCCCTTAAGCTGGGTAAAAGACCAACTTGTTGTCTTTCCATTTGCAAGCGAAGAGGCATAATAGCATCAGCTTCTTTTAGAGCCTTTTCCAGGCTGGTTTCATAGCTAATAGTGGATAAATGACAACGGTTAACAAAGTTATCTAATTCCCGAGGTAAAAGGGTAGGGGGAGCACAAAGAACTACTTGACAACCCATAAGATTCATTCCCCAGATATTAGAACGAGCTACCCGACTATGTAGAATATCACCAATGATTACTACCTTTAACCCAGATAGTTCACCAAAATGGCGCCGAAGCGTGTAAAGATCGAGAAGAGCTTGAGTTGGATGAGCATGGCAGCCATCACCACCGTTTATTACACTTATATCTAAATATTGGGCAGCCAGATATGGAGCCCCAGCTTGATAGTGGCGCAAAACTATAATATCAGCACCTAAAGCCTGTAAAGTTCGGAGAGTATCAAGAAATGATTCCCCTTTAACAACACTGCTCTTTGACACATCAAGATTGATTACATCAGCACTTAGGCTCTTCGCTGCCAATTCAAAAGAAGCCCGAGTCCGGGTACTTGGCTCGTAAAAAACTGTAGCTATAGTAGTACCCCGTAATGTGGGCACCTTCTTAACTTCCCTCGCCAGCACTTCCATCATGGCATCAGCTATTTCAAAAACAAGGTTTATTTCTTCTTTAGTAAAATCATCTAAATCAAGGATATGTCGATGCCGCCATACATTTATTGGTGGAGGAGAGACTTCAGTCGTTGTTTTAGATTTATCTCTTGACAATGCTTTCACCTCCATTAACTACTAATAATAGCTACCTCATCCCTTCCATCTATCTCTTTTACATAGACTTGTATTTCTTCCTTCCGAGAAGTTGGTATATTCCTGCCCACATAATCAGCACGGATAGGCAGTTCCCGATGCCCCCGGTCAATAAGAACAACCAGCTGAATAGATTTTGGTCGACCAAAGTCCATAAGAGCATCCATCGCCGCTCGGATACTCCTTCCGGTATAAAGAACATCATCAACCAAGATAACTTTTTTGTTAGTTATATCAATCGGAATCTCAGTCCGCTGCACCACCGGTTTTAGGTCTAAAGAGGAGAGGTCATCCCGGTAAAGACTAATATCTAAAGCACCTACTGGGATAGTAACTTTTTCAAAATCTTCAATAAATTGAGCTAATCGCTTTGCCAAAGGTACTCCCCGAGTTCGCATGCCAACAAAAACAAGTTCTTGAGCCCCTTTATTTCTCTCTATGATTTCGTGGGCAATACGAACTAAGGCGCGGCGGATGTCTTCAGAAGACAAGATGATTTTTTCAGGCACTAAAAAACCTCCCGCCTTTGAGGGGCAAGAGGTTTTTCTTAAGGAAACTCTTCGCTGAGGTTATTAATTTAGGTAAATTTTGTATCATTTACTCCCTTGCCAGCCTCACTGGACTGACTTAAAGGTTTAACTCAATAAATAATATACCACAATTTTTCAAAGGATACAAGCTGCCAACAATAATAATTAAAATTGACCGAAAAAATAACCTATGTTATGATTGCCCCAGTGTCAGCCTTAAACGAGCTCTATCGCCAGATTGAGCGTTGCCAAAGATGTGAGTTACATAAATACCGGACCCGAGTCGTCCCTGGCGAAGGTCCAGAAACAGCTCGCCTTTTCTTCATCGGGGAAGCTCCCGGATGGCATGAAGACCAACAAGGACGTCCTTTTGTCGGACCCGCCGGGCAGTTTCTGGAAGAACTCCTGGCTTCTATCAACTTAAAACGAGACGAAGTTTATATTGCTAATGTGATTAAATGCCGACCACCCGGAAATAGAGACCCCTTACCTGGGGAAATCCAAGCCTGCTCCAAATGGCTGGACCAACAATTAGAAATAATTAAACCAAAAATGATCATTACTTTAGGCCGTTATTCTATGGCAAAATTTTTCCCTGGAGAAAGTATTAGTAAAATCCATGGTAAAGCTAAAAAGCAGAACAATATGATTTATTATGCCATGTACCACCCCGCAGCAGCCCTCCACCAAGGTAGCTTACGCAAAATCATTGAAGCTGATATGCGCCGGATCCCAGAAATATTGGCTCAAATAGATAAAATACCTGAAGCTGACGCTGAACCTCACCAGCTAAGTTTATTTTAGGTAACCATCACGAATATGCCAATGACATCATCATAATCGATGCGGGGCTCATGTTTCGAGAACAAGAAATGCCTGGTGCAGAGTGGGGATTTATTAATACTAAAGTAAAAGATATTTTGACTAAATTTTTTTATAATGAAATAAGACACTGTTCCATGACTTTACCTATAACTGTTAAAGTTTGAGTTCAACTTGCCTAATAAAAAGAAAAATCAGCAAACTTATCAAAAGACAAAAAAACAGCGCCACCTTGGCGTGACTTCGCCATTTTTATGGCGATTTCTATTATTAATTACCACCATCATCTTACTGTACTGGCTCACTCCTTATATCATTAATTTGACAATTTCTACCTGGCAGGCTCTTTTGGAACTATTCGGAGTCGGTTTGGCTCTAATCGCTTTGGCTATAGGCTTTCTTATCTGGGCAATTTGGAGCAAGCGATTCTCAGCTCTATTAAAGCACTGGAACTGGTGCTTTGGCGTTATTGCCTGGATTTTAGCCTTGTGGGGAATATTTACTTTCTTCAACCCAGGCGAAGGAATTCTAAATAGAGCCTCCTTAGGTGGCAATTTTGGTAGAAAACTAATTGGGAATCCTGACATTATTGGCGGACTGAAAATAGTGGGGCTTATCCTATTAGGTATTTTGCTCATAGCCCCACGACAAAGCTGGCAAACCATTGTCACCTTGGCTAAAGCTTTGACTAAGACTAAAGCTAAACGCCCCACAATCACAAAGATAGCCGAAGCTAAAGAGGAGACCATTACTTCCCCTACTCTTACTGAAACCCCAGAGAGAGAAGTGACTCCCAAGCCAGAAAGAACGCCAATACTCACCGTTGGTGGCTGGCAATTACCTTCTATTGACATCTTAGACAAAGCCACCGAAACCGAACTAAGTCAATCCGATGTAGAAAAGCGAGCCCAATTGATAGAAGAAGCCTTAAAAAGCTACGGTGTTGAGGCTAAAGTAGTCCAGATAAATGTCGGTCCTACGGTTACCCAATTTGGTGTTGAGCCCGGCTGGGACCGAAAATATAAACAAATCAAAGAAAGAGATAAAGATGGTAATCTTAAGATCCGCCTTCAAGAAGTATCCAAAACCCGGGTTAAGGTAGAACGCATTAGTTCTCTGGCTAACGACTTAGCTTTAGCCTTAGCCGCCCCCTCGATAAGAATTGAAGCTCCAGTACCTGGGAAACCAGTGGTAGGCATTGAAGTTCCTAATACTACTTTTGGTTCGGTAAATCTCCGGAGTGTTATTGAAACCGCTGCTTTCCAAAAAATTAAAGCCCGGTCAAAACTGGCTCTTGCTTTAGGTAAAGGTGCTGGAGGTGAGGCAGTAGCTGCTGATTTAGCTAAAATGCCTCATCTCCTCATTGCCGGAGCTACCGGAAGCGGCAAGACTGTTTGCCTCAATTCCATTATCTGTTGCTTACTCCTCCATAATACCCCCGATGAGGTAAAATTTGTTATGATTGACCCAAAGCGAGTTGAGTTAATTATTTATAACAGTCTTCCCCACTTAGTTTGCCCAGTAATTGTAGATACCGACAAAGCTATACGAGTTTTGCGCTGGCTCAATCAAGAAATGGACAACCGCTATCGGATATTCGCTCAAGAGGGAGCCCGTAATATCGAAAGTTACAATAGAGACAAACATCCCGGTGCAGGCATGCCTTATCTAATACTCATTATCGATGAACTGGCTGACTTGATGATGGCAGCCTTCGATGAAGTGGAGCACACTTTATGCCGCTTGGCTCAATTAGCTCGGGCTACCGGCATCCACTTAGTTGTAGCTACTCAACGCCCTTCAGTAGATATAGTCACTGGGCTGATTAAAGCCAATTTCCCAACCCGAATCAGTTTTGCCGTAACTTCCCAGGTAGATTCCCGAACTATCCTTGATACTGTGGGAGCCGAAAAATTATTAGGCAAAGGAGATATGCTCTATATGCCCACAGAGGCTACCAGACCAAAACGCCTCCAAGGCACCTTAGTTACTGACCACGAAATTCAAAGTTTGGTCTCCTTTTGGGCTAATCAACGAAAACCAGGGGTAACTCCAATTAAATTTGAGGATATAATAGAAACTCCCCCTACTCTTGATAAAGCCCCAGAAGACCCCTTATTAGAGGAGGCACGACGCTTAGCCCAAGAACATAAGCACATCTCCATCTCCTTCCTTCAAAGACGCCTCCGCATTGGTTATCCCCGCGCTGCCCGCCTCATGGAAATATTAGAACAAGAAGGTTTCGGTAAGCAGAAAGAAAATTAAAAAGAGGTTAATTTAAAACTCACAAAAACCTTAACTCTATATGACATAGTAGGTATTGAACACATCCAAATCTTTATAATAATAATAGTCTGGGTGAATATTAGAAAAAGAAATTTAATTTCATAAAATTCCATAACAAACTTTTCCGGAGGTAATGAAAATGAAAACGGGTAAGGAATACATTGATAGTCTTAAAAAATTGAAACCGGTCGTTTATTACATGGGTAAGAAAATAGATAATATAACTGATCATTTAGCCATTTGCCCTCATATAAATGCTGCCGCAACTACTTATGATATGGCTCACGACCCATTTTACCAAGAACTTTTTACGGCAACTTCCCATCTTACTGGTGAAAGAATTAATCGCTTCACCCATATCCCCCAGAACACTGATGACCTTGCTAAAAAGGTAAAAATGCTCCGCGTTCTTGGTCAAAACACAGGTACCTGCTTCCAACGCTGTGTGGGTATGGACGGCTTAATTGCCGTTTATGGAACTACTTATGAGATAGACCAGCAAAAGGGCACTAACTATCATCAACGCTTCATAGAATACTTGAAAATGGTTCAGACGGAAGACTTAATGGTTGCTGGTGCCATGACAGACACTAAAGGAGATCGCAGTTTATCTCCAAACCAGCAAGCAGACCCAGACCTCTATGTGCACATTGTCGAAAAACGTCAGGATGGTATTGTAGTTCGTGGAGCTAAGGCACACATTACCGGAGCTGTCAATTCCCACGAAATATTGGTTATGCCAACAAGAGCTATGAGTCCTGAAGAATCAGATTATGCCGTTGCTTTTGCCATTCCTACTGATGTACCAGGCATAATCTTTATCTTTGGGCGCCAGACTAATGATATCCGAAAAGAAACTTGCCACATCGACCAAGGTAATGTCCAATTTGGTACGGTGGGTGGGGAAGCCTTAATCATTTTCAATGATGTCTTTGTACCTTGGGAAAGAGTATTTATGTGCGGTGAATATGAATTTACTGGCTTATTAGTCGAAAGATTTGCTACTTATCATCGCCAAAATTATGGTGGCTGCAAGACAGGAGTGGCTGATGTACTCATCGGAGCTGCTTTCACTCTTGCCCAATATCAAGGGACTGAAAAAGCCGCCCATATAAGAGATAAAGTTGCCGAGATGGTACATCTGGCAGAAACTCTTTATGCTGGCTCTATTGCCTGTTCCAGAGAAGGATATCGGTTAGCCTCCGGTCAATATTTTCCTGACCCTCTCCTGGCAAACATCACTAAATTAAACACAACCCGATTTATGTATGAAATATCCCGTTTAGCCCACGATATCACCGGAGGGCTTCTCGCTACCTTACCGTCTGAAGAAGACTTTAAACACCCCGAGATTGGCAAATATATAGAAAAATATTTTAAAGGAGTAGCTAATGTACCCACAGAAAACCGAATTCGCATCGTCAGACTAATTGAAAATATGACTGGAAGCACAGCCCTAGCAGAAGCCATGCACGGCGCCGGTTCACCTCAAGCTCAAAAAATTATGATTCTAAGGCAAGCTAATTTAGAACACAAAAAACACCTGGCTACCAGATTAGCTGGAATAAAGGAGCCGAAAAAAAGCGCCTGAGTTTTAAATTTTGAATTTCTACTACCTATCAAATCGTTTAAGTGGATAACCCAACTTCAGGTTAGGTTATTGACTCATAAAAGATGTAATATGGAGTTTCGGGGATACCCGTTTAAATAATTTTAAATCGATTTATTGACAAATTAAAAAGGTTGATGTACTTTAATATAGTTCTTTGCAATTTTACTATTCCAAAAGACAGGGGGTGATGTGAAGCAGAACAAGAACAACCAACTTCTCAAAAGTACAAGACATGCCCTGTTTTAAAGGAGGTAGAAAGTGAAACGAGGGTTGTTAATATTTATCGCTTTATTTTTTGTAATTGGTTTAGTCTTCGGCTGTGCCCCAAAACCAGCTCCGCCACCAGCACCGATCACACCACCAAAGCCTTTAGGTGTAGATGTAATTAAGATTGGTGGTCAAGGGGTTACATCAGGTGCTCATGCTGATTATGGGTGGCAAATGATAGCTGGCGCCACTTTAGCTATAGAGGAAATCAATGCTGCCGGTGGCATCTTAGGTAGTAAGCTTGAGCTTAAATTTATGGATGAAGAGCTGAAGCCAGCGGTAGCTGTTAAGAATGTTCGCTATCTTGTAACCGAATGGGGAGCACATTTCCTCTTTGGGGTAGATTCAAGTGGTTGTGCTATGGCAGTAGGTCCAGTATTAAAAGAGCTTGATCGGATTAACCTATTTTGTCACGCAGCCACCCATAGGTTAACTGAAGAGCTTGTCTACAAAGAGGGAATAAAACAGATTTTCCGAATGACAGTCCCAGTGTATCAAGATGGTATCCTGCCAGCCATAATTTTCGCTGACAGAGTAAGGTTTCCTGAAATTAAGAGATGGGCATTCATACCCTGTGCTTATGAATATGGTTATGTCAGCAGAGACCTATTTAAAGCCACTCTCAAAAAGCTTCGTCCCGAAGTAGAATTTGTAGCTGAAGCAGAAGCACCCTTCTGGACTATGGACTTTACACCGCATCTTTCTGCAGTTATGGCGGCAAAGCCTGATGGGATTCACGCCACCCCATGGGCAGGCGAAGGAGTGATGCTTTTAAGACAAGCCTTGACACTCGGTGTCTTCGACAAAATTGGAGTTTGGTGGCAGTGTATGGGGGGCTCAGTAGACTTATTGGAAGGGATAGCTAGAGAAGTTGAGGCTGATAAATTTAAAGGAAAACTGTGGGCTACTGCTCGTTATATCCATAATTGGCCAGATACAGCCGAAAACAAGGCTTTTGTTACCGCTTTTATGAAGAGATGGGGAGGCAGGTATCCTAACTATTCAGCTGAAGCTTCTTATTCAACCATATATGTTTTAAAGGCAGCTATAGAAAAGGCAAAGAGTCTGGAAACAGCCAAGATAATAGCAGCATTGGAAGGGATGGAAATTATGACTCCAGCAGGTAAGAGATTCTTTAGACCGGAAGACCACCAAGCAATCTACACTGTGCCTGCTGGTAGAGTCATTCGTGATCCAGCTTACCGTATTCCCATTCTCGGCGATTTGATAGTGGTGCCGGCTAAAGACTATTATAGGGCTCCACCCTTCCCACCCATTGAGGCTCCAAAGTAATTTTGAATTTTTGGGGAGTCAGTTAATAACTGGCTCCCCAAAAAATTGATAATTAAAGTTACCCCAAAAATGCTGGAAATAATTGGATATCAAGGATTAATTGGCATAAGTTATGCTATGTATCTATGGCTAATTGCCGCTGGTCTTACTATTGTCTTTGGCGTCCTTGGAATAGTTAATTTCGCCCACGGTAGTTTGTTCATGCTTGGTGCTTACTTTGCTTTTACCTTTTATGGGCTTATGGGCATAAATTTTTGGCTGGCTATAACCTTAAGTTTCGCTTGTGTTGGTATTGTCGGTTTGATAATGGAGCGCTTCTTCCTACGCTATATCTACCATTTAGACCTACCCTATCAGCTTATTTTAACTTTTGGCTTTGTCCTTATCTTTGATGACGCAGTAAAAATGGTATGGGGGGGAGTAGCTAAGATCCCCCCCATACCAGCTTTTCTTGATGGTACAATACTTATATTTGGTAGGGCTTTTCCTATTTATAATTTATTTATTATCGGTGCTGGAATATTAGTAGCTGTTGGACTTTGGCTTCTTTTCGAAAAGACTTGGTGGGGTAAAATAGTTAGGGCTTCAGCTTCAGATAGAGAAATGGCAAGTGCTATTGGTATCAATATTCCTACGTTATTTCTATTAGTATTTGCCTTTTGTGCTGCTTTAGCTGCCTTGGGGGGTGCTTTAGGTACACCAGTCAGAGTAGTGGCTCCTGGGATCGGAGTGGCGATGATTATCCAAGCTTTTATTATTACTGTGATTGGTGGACTAGGAAATTTAAAAGGAGCTTTTGTTGGAGCATTAATTGTCGGTATCTTCAGCGCCTATGGCACTCTATTTTTCCCAGTTTTTGAGCTTTTCTTTATATATGTGATAATGGCAGCAGTTTTACTATTAAGACCCCAAGGGTTGTTTGGTAAATGAGGCCACGTTACTTGCCTAAATTAACCTATAGACATATTCCGCTAGTTCTGCTCTTATTATTAATTATTTTCTTATTTCTTATTCCTCAATTTGCCGGTAAATATATTACTTACATGACGATTCATATTTTAATCTTGTCGTTATTTGCTTTGAGCTTTAATCTCCTCCTCGGCTATACTGGATTGCTTTCCTTCGGTCAAGCTGCTTTTTATGCTGTTGGTGCCTATACTTGTGCCAAAATCCTTATAGCGATACCTTCTCTTTTATTAGGGCTAATTGGTGGCCTATTACTTTCCGGAATAACAGCAATTATCTTGGGGTTTCTTTGCGTCCGACATACTGCCATTTATTTCGCCTTGCTCACGCTAAGCTTCGGAATGATGATATATTCTATAGCTTGGAAATGGCGAGCTTTTACCGGTGGCGATGATGGCTTAGTCGGCATTCCCAGGGCTCCGTTAGAAATACCCGGTATCTTTAGTATTGATATGAGCCCAATGGAGAATTATTATTACTTTGTCTTAATTGTTTCGTTACTTGCTATATTTATTTTTTATCGAATTGTCAATTCACCTTTTGGGTTAGTTCTTCAAGGTATCCGCGATAGCGAAAGCCGAATTGCTTTCGCTGGTATTTCTGTAAGGAACTATCGGCTCATGGCTTTTGTAATTGCTGGATTATATGCTGGATTAGCCGGGTCGCTTTTGCCACCTTTAGAAAATACGGTTACCCCACCCGTTGCCCATTGGTCTCATTCTGCAGAACCAGTACTAGTCACTCTCCTCGGTGGGATTTATACCTTTAGCGGTCCTATAGTCGGCTCACTCCTTTTCTATCTTATAAAGGATATTATAGTCCGATTTACTGAATATTGGCTGATTTGGCTTGGAGCTATTGTCCTGATTTTGGTACTTGGTTTCCGTGGTGGTGTAGTTAGTGTGTTTCAAGATAGACTTTTACCGTGGCTCAAATTAAGGCTGATTAAGACAAGTGAATAATGGGAAAGTTACTCACAACACAAAAACTTAAAAAATACTTCAGTGAAGTTCACGCCGTTGATGAGCTTGACCTGAGCCTTGAAGAAGGCATTATTACTTCCATAATTGGACCTAATGGGGCTGGAAAAACGACTTTAATTAATCTTCTGACAGGAAGCTTGCTTCCTGATTCAGGGAAGATATTTTTTAAGGGAGAAGATATCACTATGCTTCCTGTTCATTTGAGAGTTAAAAAGGGAATATCTCGTTCCTTCCAGATAATGAACATTTTTCCAAAACTGACTGTATTCCAAAACATTCTAATCCCTGTACTATCCCTATCAGGGAAGACTCTAAACGTCTTTTCTCGAATCAGCGATCAAAAGACGGCTATAGTTGAAGCTGAAACAATTTTAAAAGTAGTGGGATTGTGGGATAAAAAAAATTTGTTAGCTGGACAATTATCCCACGGCGACCAAAGACTCTTAGAAATGGGTATTGCCATAGCTGTTAAACCAGAGTTATGTTTTTTAGACGAGCCCACCTCCGGCATGAATCCCATAGAAAGAGTTGCTGTCCTTGAGACTATAAAAAGGTTGTCGGCAGAAAAAAAGACAACCTTTGTTGTTGTTGAACATGATATGGATGTTGTCTTCTCTTTATCCGACCGTATAATAGTCATGAATCGCGGCAAAGTGCTTGCTGAAGGAAAACCAAGTGAAATTAAGGAGAATAAAGAAGTCCGCGAAATCTATTTGGGGGAGGAAGTATAACTTTGCTCCTGGAAGTAAATAATATCGTTACTTTTTATGGATTGAGTTTAGCCCTTGATGGAGTATCCTTAAGTATTGACAAAGGTGAAGTAGTATCTTTGTTAGGAAGAAATGGTGCTGGTAAAACCACCACTTTAAAGAGCATCATGGGATTAGTAATTCCAAAATTTGGCAGCATTAAATTCAAAGGTAATGAAATAGTTGGCAAAAAACCCTTTGAAATTGCTCGAATGGGAATCGGATATATGCCTGATGATAGACGCATATTTCCAGACTTAACTGTAGAGGAAAATTTAGAGATAAGCCGGCGAACACGTACCAAAAACCAGGAAAAGTGGACGATCCAAGCAGTATATGAATTATTTCCTACCCTTAAGGAATTAAGAACAAGAAAAGGTATACATTTGAGTGGTGGTGAGCAGAAAATGTTGGCTATAGGTAGAGCCTTAATGAAAAGCCCCGATCTCCTATTATTAGATGAGCCAGCTGAAGGTCTTAGTCCTTTAATTGTACAAAGTCTTATCGAAGCAATTCTCAAAATCAAACAACAAGGTGTTACCATACTTGTGGCTGACCAAAATTTAAGATTTTGCCGAAAAATTGCTGACCGCGGTTATATAATTGATAGAGGCACCATCTGTTATCAAGGTAGTTTAAATGAAATCTGGCAAAACGAAGAAATAGTCAAGAAATATTTAGCAGTATAAGTCGTAAAGCTATAGTTACTAGAGTTATAAAGGTTATACTTCTCTCACCAAAAATGATTATTTTGTGGAGGTAGAGATTAATGAAGCAGTCAGCAGAATTCTACCATCCTGAAATTGAGACTATGTCTAGAGAAGCTTTAAACAAACTGCAATTTGAGCGTCTTAAGTGGCAACTTAACCGGTGCTATCAAAATTCGGAATTTTACCGGGAAAAATTTGACCGAGCTGGCATTAAACCGCAAGATCTAAAATCATTATCAGACTTGATTAAATTTCCCATAGTAACAAAGCAGGAACTTCGTGAAGAACAGGCAAAATATCCCCCTTATGGTAGATATACTGTTTCACCACAGAAAGACTGGAGAGAAGTTCACCCCACTACTGGGACTACTGGAGCACCAGTCTACAACATATGGTCTGAAGAGGATATTAAAAATATTACTTCTTGGACAGCAAGGACTTTATGGAATTTTGGAGTTCGCCCTGGAGACATAATTCAGAATGCTTTTAGCTATGGACTTTGGGTTGCTGGTTTATCATGTCATTATGGTGCCCGAGAATTAGGCTGCCTTGTTATTCCGATTGGTGCTACTCCAGTAGATAGACAAATTGATTATCTTATTAACACCCGTGCTACAGTCCTTTTGGCTACGCCTTCCTTCGCTATATATTTGGCAGAAAGACTGAGAGAAAGAGGTATCTCACCCGAGGACATAGCATTGCGCATAGGTTGCTTTGGCGGTGAGCCTGGAGCAGCAGTAGAATCAACACGGAAAAAGATTGAGACAGGCTTGGGAATAGATGCCTTTGATTATTATGGACTGGCCGAAATTGGACCAACCTGCGCTTCTGAATGTCCCGAAAAGGCAGGAATTCACTGGGCAGAAGACCATATTTTTATCGAAGTAGTCAATCCAGAAACAAGAGAATGGTGTAAACCCGGTGAAATTGGTGTTTTAGTTATGACTCATCTGACAAAAGAAGCTACCCCAATGATCAGATACTGGACAAATGACCTTGCTCGCCTTGACTTGGAAAAATGTGCTTGTGGCAGAACTCATGCCAGGTCACCAGGAGGAATACTGGGAAGAGCTGACGATATGATTGTATATAGAGGTGCTAAGTTTTACCCCGCCCAGGTAGAAAAGGTATTACGAACATTTAAAGAACTTAGTGATGAATATCGAATACAACTTACTACAGACGAAAAATTGGGTACCGATGTCTGCACTATAGTGGCTGAATATTTGAAAGAGGATATAAATAAAGAACAACTGATAGAAAATATACGGATGGCACTCCGCGAAGAGCTTCAAGTTACCCCCCGTGTTGAGTTGGTAAAATTCGGCTCGTTAGAGAGAACTACCTTTAAAGCAAAAAGATTAGAAGACAAAAGGAAAAAAGCTTAAAATTATTTTCCTTTAATTAATTGTGCTTTGATTCTTGACTTTAACTAATTCGAAGAGGCTAAAAGATTAAAGGATTTTTCAACAAAGCGCTGCATATAAATCTAACCTCTTCAGAATATTGGGCAGAAGAAATAAAAGACGATGTTTTATCCTCTTGGCTCGGAGGGAGAGGTCTTGGATGCTATCTCTTATGGAGAAATTTAAAGAAAGGCACCGACCCTTTATCACCGGAGAATGTTATTATCTTCGCCACTGGACCAGCTACTGGAACAAAGATGTTCGGCTCCAGCCGTTATGGTGTCTATACCAAATCACCTTTAACTAACTTCTTTGCTGACTCCTACGCCGGCGGTTATGTGGCTCCAGCAATGAAAAGAACAGGTTATGATGCCATAGTCATTCATGGCTCTTCACCTTCACCAATTTTCCTTGAAATTTCACCAAATAATGTTAAATTTTGGGATGCTTCAGACCTGTGGGGCAAAGACACTCACCAAACTGAAGACGAATGTCTAAAAAAAGTTAACGTCCCAGGAGCTCAGGCAATTGTCATTGGACCAGCAGGGGAAAATCTGGTGAGATTTGCTTGTATCGTGAATAACTATTGGCGGAATGCTGGTAGGACTGGCGTTGGTGCAGTGATGGGTTCTAAAAAGCTAAAAGCTATTGTATTTTGTGGAAATAAACAGCCTGAAATAGCCGATCCCCAGCTTTTAGAAAGCTTAGTCCAAGAACTCCTTGAAAAAGGGAAAGTCGATCCGGTAGCTCGGCGCTATAAAGAATTAGGAACGCCAATGTTAGTCAGAATAACTAATGAAGCTGGTGCTTTCCCGGCAGAATACTGGTCCAAGGGAAAAATAGAGGGTTGGGAAAATATTTCTGCCGAAACTTTACTCAAGAGATTTAAAGTAAGACCTAAAGCCTGTCCCAGGTGTTTCCTTAGTTGTGGAAAGTTAACCACCATAACTGAAGGCAGACATAAAGGATTAATCATTGAGGGACCTGAGTATGAAACTATTTACAGTTTTGGGGGATTGTGTAAGATTTTAGATTTGGCTGAAATTGCTTATTTAAACGATATTTGCGATAGATTGGGCATGGATACTATAACCGTTGGTAACCTTATAGCTTTGTGCATGGAGTTATCCCGAAGGGGAAGACTTACCCAAAAGGTAGAATACGGAAATGCTGACCAGGCTGCCCAATTATTATTCAAAATCTGTCATAAAGAAGGCATAGGAGATATTTTAGCCGAAGGAATAAGAAAAGCCAGTCAAACTTTGAACGCATTAGATTTGGCTATTCATGTTAAAGGATTAGAGCCAGCTGGATATGACCCAAGGGTACTTAAAGGTATGGCACTTAGTTATGCTACCTCACCTCGTGGAGCTTGTCACTTGCCAGCAACTTTCTATATATTTGAATTACGCCGTGTTATTGAACCTTCCCAGATTGAAGGTAAAGCAGAGCTCTATATTAAATATGAAGACCGACTTACTATTATGGATACAATGATTTTATGCCGTTTCTTTAGAGACTTGATAGGCTGGAAAGAACTAATCCAATTAATAAGAGCCACTACCGGGTTAGAATTTGATGAAGGGCAGCTTAGAAAGATAGCTAATAACATCACTACCTTGAGACGCTTAATAAACCTGCGCGAAGGATTAACAAAACAAGATGATATGTTGCCAGAACGTTTTTTTATTGAGCCAAGGAGTGATGATGGCATTAAAGTGGAAAAGGAAGAATTCCTTTATATGCTGGAAAAATATTACTATTTGCGTGGTTGGGATAGTCAAGGAAATCCCCTAATGCTTGACTCTCTTAATTGTTAAACTTAATTGACGGGAGGTAACCATGATTTTAGATAAATATCATTTAGATGGTAAAGTAGCCTTGATTACTGGTGGCTCCAGAGGCATTGGTAAAGCGATTGCTCAAGGCTTTGCTGAGGCTGGAGCTGATATAGTTATTGCCAGCCGCAAACTCCCTGACCTTGAAAAAGCAGCTACGGAAATTTCAGCCACAGGAAGGCGTTGTATACCTATAGCTGCTCATGCGGCAAAAAAAGAAGAACTGGACAATCTGGTGAATAAAACTATGGCAGAATTTGGTCGGATTGACATCTTAGTCAATAATGCTGGTACCAATCCTTATTTCGGGGAAATCATCAACGCTGAAGAATGGGCATGGGATGCTATCATGAATCTTAATTTAAAAGGTTATTTTCTGTTAAGCCAAGCCGTAGCCAAAATAATGATAAAGCAAGGAGGCGGCTGTATTATCAATATAGCTTCAGCAGCCGGTATTAGACCCTTTCCCGGACTGGGAATATATTCTATTAGTAAAGCTGGCGTCATTATGCTTACCCAAGTACTGGCTATGGAATTGGGTAAATACAACATAAGGGTTAACGCCATCGCCCCAGGAACAACCAAAACCCGGTTAGCTCAATTTTTAGTAGAAACCCCCGAGATATCCAAAAGGATAACTGAACATACTGCCTTAGGTAGAATTGGTGAACCTGAGGATATAGTCGGGGCAGCTCTCCTCTTAGCTTCTGATGCCTCACGCCATATTACCGGACAAACCATTACTGTCGATGGTGGTTTAATCACTTTTTAAGATAGACCTTTTGATAAAGAAGGTGTCGGATAACGAAAAAGTTATCCTTTGCGCTCATACCTACCTTCTGGTAACCCGGCGTGTGACAGAAGTAACATAAACACGAAGCACACCAACGAATGAGAGTCATTGTGCCAATTAGGATTACTTAGGCTTAACTAGAGGTGCCAGAAGTTCCTCATCTTTTCTTAATTCAATAATACGGTCGCGGAGTAAAGCTGCCTTCTCAAACTCAAGGTTTTTAGCTGCTTTCTTCATCTGTGATTCCAGTTCCTTAATAAGGCGAGCCACTTCTTCCTTAGAAATAGGTACTGGCGTATAAGGGGCTCGAGTCTCCGCCACTACCTTAATCCTTTCCGTAATGTCTTTAATAGCTTTCTTTATCCCCTGAGGAGTAATGCCATGCTCTTTATTATAAGCCTCTTGGATTCGCCGCCGCCGGTATGTCTCGTCAATAGCTTCCTTCATAGCTGGCGTTATAGTATCAGCATACATAATAACATGCCCATCTACATGCCGAGCCGCTCGCCCCATAGTCTGAATTAAAGCTTCCTTCGACCTGAGATAGCCTTCTTTATCAGCATCTAAAATAGCCACTAAACTCACCTCAGGTAAATCAAGCCCCTCCCGAAGGAGATTTATACCCACCACCACATCATAAACCCCCAAACGTAAGTCTCGTAAAATCTCCACCCGCTCCAAAGTTTCAATCTCAGAATGAAGATAATGCGTCTTTATTTCCATTTCCCTTAGATAATCAGCCAGTTCCTCTGCCATCCTTTTCGTCAAGGTAGTTACTAGACAGCGCTCCCCTTTTTCCACTCGTTTTCTTATCTGATAAATCAGGTCATCAATTTGCCCTTTAGTTGGTTTGACTTCAATAGTCGGCTCCAAAAGCCCAGTGGGACGGATTAATTGCTCCACTATTTGTTGACTATGCTCATATTCATAATCCCCTGGTGTGGCAGAAACATAAATAACCTGATTAATCCTTTGTTCAAATTCTTCAAAGCTTAAGGGGCGATTATCTAAGGCAGAGGGCAAACGAAAGCCATAATCTACTAATGTCTGCTTCCGAGAAATATCACCATGATACATACCTCGTATCTGGGGAAGAGTCATATGAGACTCGTCAATAAAAAGCAGGAAATCATCAGGGAAATAATCAAGCAACGTCCAAGGGGGACTCCCGGGAGGTCGTCTCTGGAGATGTCGAGAGTAATTTTCAATACCATTACAATAGCCCACCTCCCGAAGCATTTCAATATCATAATTGGTGCGAGCCTCAAGCCGAGCCGCTTCTAAAAGCTTCCCCTGACTTCTTAATTCCTTTAACCTCTCAGCTAATTCAGCTTTAATATCCTCAATAGCTGCCATTAATTTATCATAAGAAGTAACAAAGTGCTTTGCCGGATAAATATCAACCCTCTCCCGCTCGGCTAATAACTCACCCGTAAGAGGGTCAACCTCAACAATTCTTTCCACATCGTCTCCCCAAAATTCAATCCTAATCGCTGTTTCTTCATAAGAGGGTTGTATTTCTAAGGTATCACCCCGAATCCGAAACTTGCCTCGGGTAAAGTCAAAATCATTCCTCTCATACTGCATATCAACTAAACGGCGGAGTAGCTTATCCCGATTGCACCTTTCTCCCTTCTTTACTGTCACCACAAAACTGCGATATTCTTCAGGAGAGCCCAGGCTATAAATGCAGGAAACTGAAGCCACAATAATCACATCTCTCCGCTCAAAAAGAGCCCGGGTGGCAGCATGTCTTAGCTTATCAATTTCTTCATTTATATCTGTTTCCTTTTCAATATAAGTATCCGTTTGAGGTATATAGGCTTCTGGTTGATAATAATCGTAATAACTAACAAAGTATTCTACCGCATTATTAGGGAAAAACTCCTTAAATTCAGTACACAGCTGAGCAGCTAAAGTCTTATTATGACAGATAACCAAGGTTGGTTTTTGCACCCTTTCAATGACATTAGCCATAGTGAAGGTCTTACCACTACCAGTCACCCCCAGTAAAGTCTGACGGCGATAACCTTTCCTTATCCCCTCAACCAGTTTCTCTACCGCCTGTGGCTGGTCACCCGTGAGACGAAAATCGGAAACAATCTTAAACTCAGACACTGGTCTCCTCATTTTTTATGTCAACTTCTTCAGCAATACCAATTCTTTTCACGGAAAGAGGTATATAGTTAACTTGTTTAGCTTCGATTAGTTCCTTCAGTTTCCTTTCGTCCTCTGTAAGCCGAAACTTACCTGTCTTAACCTCGATAAAGTCTACGCTTTCGCCATACTTAATGCCCACAAAGTTAATAGGCTCTCCAAGATAAAAAAGCCTATCATACTGGGTTAACTCAAAGGTAGCCAGAAGCTCACTCAGCTTTCCTGTTGGTTTAGCTAAACTGGCGGTCAAACTTTTTACTATATCCAGCGGCAATTTCTCCAGAATCTCCTGAACTTCCTTCAAAGATTTCTCCGAAGCCAAAGCAAACAATAGCTTCTTTTCCAAGTCCTCAATTGCTGGCACTGCCACCTTTCTGGGTCTGACCAGCAAAATAATAATTATTACTAACAGTGCCAAAATAATGATGTATAAATATATCTCCATATATTAAACTCCTAAATTACCGTCTAATATTGTCATGAAATCTTTTTTTAAACCCATTTGGGAAAGAAGTTTAAAGAAAAACCCTAATTACTTTTTACCCAACTGTTGCAGTGCCAGTTTAACCTTTTCTTCCAAACTTAATTCTGGAGATGAAGGTAAAGCTGAGACAGCCTGGGTGGCTTCTTTAAGAGAATAGCCAAGATTAGTCAGAGCCGCCACAATATCAGCTGTTTCCGCAGCCAAAGGCAAAGCTACTGTCCCTTTCCACCCTTTCTCCAGCTTGCCTTTCAGCTCCAAAACAACACGGCTAGCTATTTTCTTACCAATACCAGGAACCTGACTCAGAATATCAATACTACCATTAACAATGGCCAAAACCAATTGCTCCGGAGTCAAAGAGGAAAGCAAAGCTAAAGCTGCCTTGGGACCAACCCCAGAAACCGAAAGAAGACTTTGAAATAGCCCCAACTCTTCTATAGAAGCAAAACCATAAAGGGCAATATTGTCTTCCCTCACATAGAGGTAAGTATGGAGTTGAACTTTATCCCCAACACTCCCTAACTGGTCTAAAGTAGAGCTGGGAGTGTAAACTCTTAAGCTCACTGGTCCAGCCTTTATTACCACTGCGTCAATTTCGTGACGCTCCAAGATACCTTCTAAAGCTACAATCATCTAACTTTCCTTTTTCTCAGCCAGAAGGCGTTCCAGATGGGTCTGACGAAGATGGCAAATAGCTATAGCTAAAGCATCAGCAGCATCCTTAGGATAAGGAAATTGAGACAGGCCAAGCTGAATCTTAACCATCTCCAGCACTTGTTCCTTACTGCTACTCCCATAATTCGTTATTTGCCGCTTTATTTGAGCCGGAGAATAACAGTAGAGAGGCAATTCTCGATTACCAGCAACTAACATAGCTATAGCTTGAGCCCTGCCTACAGCCAGAGCTGCCCGACGAATATTCGGAGCTATAAAAGGCTCCTCCACGGCTACTTCATCCGGCTGATACTGGTCTATAATCTGGTTTAGATAATGGTATAAAGAACTTAATCTTTTCTCTATAGGAATTTGTGCTGAAACCGCCAATACCCCACAATCAACTAAAGTCATCCCCTCTTCCCCCTCATCTACTATGCCATAGCCAAGGGTAAAAGTACCGGGGTCTATACCAAGAACACGCATAACTGCCCTTCTTCAAACTTGGGCGCGCAATTTCTCTAAGACAACATCAGAGTAATCCACATTAGAAAAAACGCGCTGCACATCGTCTAATTCTTCCAGATGATCCAGAAGCTTTAAAGTCTGAAGGGCTTCTTTTTCGCCAAGCATGACCGTGGACTTAGGCACTAAAGATATCTCAGCCGAAACTACTGGCTTCTTTTGCTCTATAGCTTTTCTCACTGCTTCCAGATCCCGAGGTGAAGTATAAATTTCGAGATAACCCTTTTCTATCTTGACATCCTCAGCACCGGCATCTATAGCCAACAAAGCTAATTCCTCAGCACCAGCCGCATCTGTTTCAACAGTAATTACACCCCGGCTTTCAAAAAGCCAAGCCACACAACCACTTTCCCCCAAACTACCCCCATGCTTAGCAAAAACATTCCTCACTTCTTGAATAGTCCGATTCCGATTATCGGTCATAGCTTCCACAATAATAGCTACCCCATTAGGACCATAACCTTCCAGACTTATTTCCGTTAAGGTAGAGGCTTCCACTCCCCCACTACCCCTCTTTATAGCTCGCTCAATATTTTCCATAGGCATATTATTATCCCGAGCCTTCTGGATAGCTAAACGAAGCCTAAAATTAGCCTCAGGGTTAGCCCCACCCTGACGCACCGCTACCATAATCTCTCGAGTCAATTTGGTAAAAAGCTGCCCCCGCCGGGCATCAGCTATCCCTTTTTGCCGCTTAATCTGCGCCCACTTAGAATGCCCAGACATAATAAACCACTTCTTAATTTTATCATTCTAAACTTTGTTCTTACAACCCGAATCTAAGGAGAATATTAAACAACAGACCCACCCCAATTACCAACCTTTCTTCCCCCTCGTAAGAATGTCCTCTTCGTTAACACCGGTAAAGCTTATCCCAATAGTCTCTCGGGTTTCCAAAACAGCCACTTGGTAGCCCAACTGGACTTACCTTCCAGCTCCCCTATTTCAACCTTATATTCGCTAGCTTAGTTTTAGCTATAGTAAAGGTTACTAACTGTTTTTCGTAAATAGTTACCATTTCCCCTTCTATAGCTATGGGTAGGCTAATGCGTGGTTGGTGGTAGGACCGAGAAGTTGCCGCCCAAAAAATCTATTTAATAAACTATCTTTTTAGCTTTAAGTTCTTTCAAATACCCTTCATTTTGCAGAAAGCGGCAGAAGTGAGGTGAACTTCGATGAAAGCCGGTAGTTACCGAAGTCCCGGGAGAAAGAATAAACCTTGAAGAGGAAACAATCTCCAAAGCGTTTATAATGCCAAGGTTGACGCTGCTTCGAATGCTGGTGAACTCCTCGAGGCCTAAGGCTCATTTGGAAAAAAGACTACGCCGGAAAAGCATAGACTCCTCTAAAAAAGTAAACAACCTGCGGGATAATCCCGCAGGTTGAGAACACTCTGGTGGAGGCGGGGGAGAGTCGAACTCCCCGTCCAGAAGAGAACTACCAGAATCCCCTACAGGCTTAGTCAGCTCTTTT
Organism: Dehalococcoidia bacterium; assembly: GCA_042408205.1. Lineage (GTDB taxonomy): Bacteria > Chloroflexota > Dehalococcoidia > GIF9 > DYGU01 > JBHOQK01. The sequence continues at coordinate 42,905 of JBHOQK010000029.1, forward strand.
ATCTCGTCTAACTGTCCTCAGCTGACCAAGTCCAGTTAGACCAGTCGATAACTCTTAGCCAGCCCCTATCGACTTCAGGACTGGAGCACCCCGACTCATCGGCGCCCAATCCCAACCCATCGGGGCGAGGTCAGGTTGGACGGGCAACCTTAATTAGGCTGCGACAGGAACTGCTTCGGCAGTTGTCTTTGCCCTTTGTTTTATGAGGTTAAGGGCACCTCAGCCTGCTATTCTGTTCGTTCCTCCTCTGTCGAACCCACGCGCCCCCATTTAAGCTAAGTTTTTAATGTGCTCGCCACCTTTTTAAGGCTCGCTCTACTTCCCTTTCGACATCGCGTCGGGCAATAGCTTGGCGCTTATCATAAAGTTTCTTGCCCCGAGCCACGCCTAACTCTACTTTAGCTATACCATCTTTAATATACAGCCGGAGAGGAACTAAAGTCAAATTTTTCTGAGTTATTTTACCTATAAGACTATCTATCTGCTGGCGATGAAGTAAAAGTTTTCGAGGACGGGTTGGCTCATGATTATAGTGGCTACCAGCTTCATATCGAGCAATATGAGCATTAAACAACCATAATTCACCCTCATCGGGATGAGCATAAGCTTCCCGTAGATTCACCCTCCCAGCCCTGATAGACTTAATTTCAGTACCGGTAAGAACAATACCGGCCTCCACGGTCTCTAAAATATCGTAATTGTGATATGCTTTTCGATTAACAGTGATTGTTTTAATCTCCATACCCCTGTTACAATTTTAGCACGCCACCACCTTAAAAAGAAACAAAAAATCGTTTATCTCAAAGGGGAGAACCAAAATGACAAAGTTAATGGATAAGTTATGGATAGCTCTCATCCTTTTCTTAGTAGTTAGCATCGTTTCCGGGGGCATTATCCTAATAATTAAGCAGACCGGAAACAAACCAGTAGAATTAATTATCGCCCCGCCAAAGGTTATTCACTACTACGGGCAAATTCATATTAATGGAGCCGTGACTAACCCTGGATACTATTCCTGGAAAGATGGGGATACCCTCCAAGCCCTGCTTCAAGGAGCTGGGCTTAAACCAGAAGCTGATCTTAACCGACTTAAAATTTATGTACCCAAAGTTGGTGAAACTTATCCACCCCAGAAAATCAATATCAACCGAGCTGAAGCTTGGTTGCTCCAAGCCCTCCCTGAAATTGGTCAGGTAAGAGCTAAAGCAATCATAAACTACCGGAATGAAAAAGGACCTTTCCTTCGCCCCGAAGACCTGCTTAAAGTAGAAGGTATTGGTTACCGCACTTATAATCGCATAAAAGACCTCATTACTGTTGAAGATTAAAGGAAATTAAATGCCTCTCCTTTATCTTAGCTCTGCTTGGCTTTTAGGTACCTATTTAGGAGCTAAAATCCTTTTTCCAATGACTGTTCTTTTTTTAGGTTTAATTCCCCTTTGTCTGCTTATTTTCTTACCCCATCACCGAAAACAGTTACTTCTCCTCAGTTTCTGCCTCTTGGCTTTCTTTGGGGCTACTTTTCGTTTTCAGACGACTCAGTTAATAGTCAATGAACAACATTTGTCTTTTTACCATAACCGAGAAATAGTAGAAATTACCGGTATCGTTTCCAGCGACCCCGAAATTAAGGATAATGCCCAGTTTATCCAGCTTTCAATCTCAGAAATAAGAGTAAATAATGAAACCAAGAAAGTTTCAGGTAAAGCCCTTATAAGAACTTCCAGATACCCAGACTATTCCTACGGAGATATTCTTAGAGTAACGGGTAAATTAGAAGCACCTCCAAATCTCTATAATTTCGACTATAAAGCTTATCTAGAAAGACAGGGGATTTATTCCCTAATTTATTACCCGAAAATTGAGATATTAGACAGAGGGAAAGGTCATAAACTTCTTCAATGGCTTTATTCTTTAAGACACCGTTTATCTCAAATCCTAACCATGACCCTCCCCGAACCCCAAGGAGCTTTAGCCAAAAGCATTGTTCTGGGCATCAGGGGTGATATACCTCCTTCCCTTAATCAGGCTTTTTCCCGAACCGGGACCGCTCATCTTCTGGCTATCTCCGGCCTTCATCTAAGTATTATCCTCGGGATGTTTCTAAGTCTTAATTTGTGGCTATGGGGAAAAAGATATTCTTTATACATCTGGTTAGCCCTTTTGGCTATCTGGCTTTATGCTTTTCTCACTGCTGCCCGCCCTCCAATAGTTCGAGGAGCAATTATGGGCAGTTTGTTTTTACTGGCTGAATATTTTGGTAGACAAAGGAATGCCATTATAGCTCTGGTCTTTGCCGCTGCCCTAATGGTAGCAATTAAACCTCTGATATTGTGGGATGCCTCTTTTCAACTTAGTTTCTTGGCTATGGCAGGGCTCATCTTTCTCTCCCCACTTCTTCAAAACTCAGGGAAAAACTGGCTATTAGCTATCTTCAATAATAAAGGTATAGCCTCGGTAGCTAACCTAGTTATCAATAGTTTTGCCGTAACTCTGGGTGCTATTATGACTACTTTCCCTTTGATAGCCTATTACTTTGGTACTGCTTCCTTAGTTAGTCTTCCAGCTACCTTTTTAACTCTCCTCGCCTTGCCAGGCATTATTGTTATGACTATTTTGACTTGCTTTCTGGGACTATTGTTTCTGCCTTTAGCTCAAGTCTTAGCCTGGGTGGATTGGCTTTTTCTTAGCTATTTCCTTCTCATCATCCGAATTTATGATTTTCTACCCCTGTCTTCCTTCCCCATAGATAGTATCCACCCCTGGCAAGTATGGGCTTACTATGTCTGTCTTGCCCTTACTCTGAGCCTTGCCAGCTCTAAAAAACAAGTGGCTGGATTTTTGTCTAAAACCTTTTCCTACCTCCAGCAATTAGCCCAAAATCTGGTTAATTTCCTTTTTCACCTGCCTAAGAAATGGATTATTCCTCCTTTATTAGTAATAGCCATTTTACTCTGGACAGCTATCCTCACCCTGCCTGATAACCGACTTCATGTTAGCTTCCTTAACGTCGGTCAAGGGGATGCCATCCTCATTCAAACCCCAAATCGTCAGGATATTCTCATTGATGGTGGACCAAGCCCCCAAGCTATAAATTTAGAATTAAGTAAAAAGCTCCCTTTCTGGGACAGAACTATTGACCTTGTGATACTAACCCAGCCCGAGGCGGACCACGTCACTGGCTTAGTTGAAGTGCTCCATCGCTACCAGGTCAAGCAGGTACTTGAACCTGGAACAACCTCCAATACCCCTGCTTATCAGGAGTGGCGAAGAGTTGTTTTGCGAAAACAAATTAGCCACAACTTAGCTCAAGCCGGACAAATTATTGACTTAGGGAAAGGAATTAGCTTAGAAGTCCTTAACCCCCCATCACCCCTCCTCCAAGGTACCGCTGATGATATTGATAATAATGGAATAGTGCTACGATTAACCTGGGGTGAAATCAGTTTTCTTTTTACTGCCGATATTCAGGAAGAAGCTGAGTTAAAACTTATTGCCCGTCGAGCCCATTTGAAGAGTACAGTGTTAAAAGTGGCTCATCATGGTAGTCGGACTTCCACTTCACCAGAATTCTTAGCTTTGGTTGCACCACAAATAGCTGTTATTTGTGTCAGCAAGGACAATAGGTTTAGTCACCCCCACCCCGAAGTAATAGAAAGGTTAAAAACAAAGCTTAACGAAGGCAGTATCTATCTTACCGCAAAATACGGAACTATCGAGTTTATTACTGATGGCAAAAGGTTATGGGCAAAAACTGGTCTTTAAGTTGACCTGATTTCTTCTCGCATAAACTTTATATATGAAACAGCAAAGCATAGGGAAGATAAAGCAATAAGACTGGTCAAATGAGGCCAGATTAATAACAAACTTTGCTCAAAGGGCAAAGGAGTGGGTAACATTTTCTCTACCTGAGTAATCAGTAAGGGACTCAAACTCCTTATGGAAGGTACTAGTAAAACAATGATTGCCTCTTCATAAAGGGTGCTTGGAGAAAAACGCTCAATCATTCCCTTAAATTCCTCATGTCTCACGCGTAATTCAGGTGGTGAATCAGGAGTAACCGGAACTACCGCATCAGCAATAACACCAGAAATCATAAACAAGAAAAAGAAAAGGAATATCCATAAAGATATCGATGCCAAAGCCGAAGTAGCGGTTCGTTCAAAAAGGAGAGAAAAAAGAATCGCCAAAGCTAACCAGAAGGCTCCATAAACTATACTGGTGAGAAGAAAAACCATAAGCCTTAAAGCCTCTTCGGAACTGGGGGGGACACCAATCATCCTCAACCCCATTCCGGCAACCAGGACAATTATGCTGGTAAGGAGAATAGTTAAAGTAGCCAGCCCAGCCAAAAACTTACCATTAATAACCGAATCTCGATAGATGGGTTGAGACAAAAGCCGACTCAAATTACCGCTGGCTCGTTCACTATTTATAGCATCAAACCCCAGAGTTATACCTATTATGGGAATTAAGAAAGTAAGGAAGGTCAGGAACGGTGGCAGTATTCCCCCTGAAGTAGTAAATAATTTAAGAAAAATAAATTCAGTAGTCTCCGTTACCTCACTTCTTATAGTCTGAGCGGCTATATAAGTAGCAGCTATCCCAGCTAAATAAACCAAAAGAAATAATATTATAAACCTTTTACTGCTAAAATGGTCAGCTAACTCTTTCCGAAAAATAGGCATTAATCCGGGCATTTTAGCCTTCACCAAAATACTTTCGGTAAATTTCTTCTATACTATATTCTTCAATTTTCATCTCCATTAACGAAGCACCACTATCTACGATGGTTTTAGCTATTTGAGGTCTCAAATCTGTGTCACAGCTAATCAAAAACACCCCCTCCGATTCTTCCACATTTAGAACACCTTCAATTTGCTTTAAAGAGTTAATTAGCCCCGGAACTGATTCCATTACCTTAACCTCGACCCTATACCGCCCGCCAGCTATGGCTTCCTTACCTAAACGATCTATGGCTCCTTCTACCACCAGTCGCCCCTTTGCCATTATACCGATACGAGTACAAATTCTCTGTACATGGTGGAGCAAATGAGAGCAAAAGACTAAGGTTATTCCTCTTTTTTTCATATCATTAATAAGTTCCAGAATTTCATCAACCCCCTTTGGGTCTATCCCCGCGGTAGGCTCATCTAAAAAGACTACTTTCGGCTCTTTAACCAATACATCGGCTATCCCTAACCGCTGCTTCATCCCCCGGGAGAATTGACTTACTTTTTGGTCGGCTACATTTAACAAACCCACCCTCTCCAAAACTTCATTGATTCTCCGGCGAGCTTCTGATTCCTCTATACCATTAAGACGAGTTGTATATTGCAAGTTTTCCTTAGCCGTCAGGTCTTCATAAAAGCCCACTTTTTCCGGAAGATAACCAATAAGTCGTTTTACTTTTAAAGGTTCTTTAGTTGAATTGTAACCATAAACTCGAGCCATCCCCGAGGTAGGTTCAGTAAGCCCCAGTAACATTAGTAAGGTTGTCGTTTTTCCCGCCCCATTAGGACCAAGAAAACCAAAAGCTTCCCCCTCTTCAATAGAAAGGTTAAGCTGATCTACTGCAGTGAAATTTCCATATTTCTTGGTTAAATTTACTGCTTCAATAGCCAGCACTTTACCGTCTACCTAAGCGTAAGAAAATAACCGCTAAACCAGCTATTACAGCGGCGACAATACCAACCCCGACCCATCCCCAGATAGTTGGTGTTAATACAGTCACCCGAATATCAAGCCGGTCAAAAGCAAGCATGCTTTCTTCATCAATTTTTAAAGCTATCATATAATCACCAGCTATTGTCTTTCGGGGCGGTTTTATTTTTACCTCAACTTCCTGCTCCGCTCCCGCTGCCAGCGTATCTATAGTCTCAGGTTTGAAAGTTATACTCCAGCCCCCTGGTTTTTCTGTAGAAAAAGTAATCTTTTTCAAAGGAGCAGTGCCCGTATTGGTAATAATAATAGGCAGAGGGTTTTCTTCCCCAGCAGTAGCCTTCGTGTTAAGTCTGCCCTCCAAAATACCCCCGGTTTTGGCTTTGAGACCGTATTTAGCTGTGATAATAGCTTTAAGATTAATACTACTTGATAGTTCCTTGACCTCTTTAGAACTAACAAACAAAGTAACCACATACTCCCCGGGCTCAGGCAGTTTCTCAGTAAATAACAAGAAAATCGGAGTGAGCACCACTTTAACCGTATCAGGATAAGCTTTACCTGGGTCAAGACGAATTGAAGCTATTTCTTTAGCCTCATAACCCGGACGAATGGAAACATAAAAACCAGGTGGCGCCTTAGCTGAAAGGTCAAAGACCCGAGATTCCTTCCCTGTATATTTTAGTTCCACTTCAAATTCAAAAGTCGAACCTGCTGTGCCCCGAAGTTCCGGATAACGGGCTTCAAGTTTAATTTCTTCTTTTGGCGGAGCTTGCGCCAGAATTGGTTGGCTTATCCCACTAAACATTAATAAAAATAACAGGAGAAAAAATACCAAAATAGCACCCCTCAATCGCCTCATAAAACTTAACCTCCTTTAATAATGGACTAATTTACCTCGCTTAATTCAATTCCTAAACTTTATCTAACTTCCCTTAAACTGTCAAATTCTAACGACGCCTTTAACCATTTCCTAAAGCACCAATACATTAGTTTATGATAAGGAACAAACTATTTGAAATAAATCAAAAATAGTAGTAAATTTATAGGCAGTTTTAATGGAGGCTGGATATGAGATTTCTGGGATTAGGTGTTTGGGAATGGCTGATAATATTGTTGATTATAGCTTTAATCTTCGGTGCCAGCAGGTTGGCTAATATTGGACCAGCCCTGGGCAAAAGTATCCGTGGTTTTCGCAAAGCCTTAAAAGGTGAAGAAGAGACCCAAGAACCACCCCAGACTGGTAAAACCCAAGAAAACAAAAAGTCATAATTCTTAAAGACTTTAGCTTAAGGTTAATCTCATGGACTTCCTTGGTATTGGCTTTGCTGAAATATTACTAATAGTTATCCTTATTTTCCTGGTTTTCGAGGTTGATAAAATGCCACAAATAGCAGAGACATTAGGTAAACTAGTCAGACAGATAAAACAAGCTTCAACCCAATTTTTTACCGAACTAATCAAAGAAACTAAAAGAATTGAAGAAGAAGTTAAAAAGAATGACCATGAGTAATGACAAAAAAATGTCTCTAATTGAACATCTAAAAGAATTAAGACACCGCTTACTCCTCTGTGTAGTGGTAGTAATCGGAACCACCAGCATTTCTTTCTTCCTCACTAAGTACGTCTTCGATTTCTTCAGATCGAGAGCGCCGGGAATCCAATTGGTTTACATTAACTTAACCGAAATGCTGTCTACTTACTTTAAAGTATCTTTATATTTGGGCATAGCTTTAGCACTACCTCTCATAATGTACCAAATGCTATTGTTCGCCTCACCCGGTCTTACCCCAAGGGAAAGAAAAAATGCTTACCTTTTCCTGCTGAGTGGTAGCTTATTCTTTGTTTGTGGTGTTGCTTTTTCCTATTTCATCCTCCTCCCTCCCGCCTTAAAATTTCTCCTTAATTTTGGTAACGACATTGCTAAACCAATGATAAGTGTCGGTAGTTATGTATCGGTTCTGACACAACTTCTTTTTTGGACAGGCATTGTCTTTGAAATACCTTTAATAATGTACTTTTTAAGCCGTTTAGGTATAGTTAATCCTAATTTTTTTTCTAATAAAAGGAAGTGGGCAATTGTAGCTGCCTTTATCCTTGCCGCCTTAATTACCCCCACTGTTGACCCTATCAACCAAACCATCTTGGCAACACCTATTATCTTGCTTTATGAAATTGGTATCTGGTCATCCAAACTAGCTTGGGGTCGAAAACAAGCCCAAATAGTAGTTGCCAAAACTCAACCCTAATCCTATACCTTTTCAAGACCGAGCATGAACTTTTCTGGATTGTTGACTTTACTTAAAAATACCCCCCCTTACCAACAACTGATCCAGAAACTCTGCCAAGAAAACAAAACTCAGTTAGTGCTTCTTGACGCCGCCAAACCTTTCTTGATAGCTGCTTTGCATCAAGAATTCTGTTGCCCTATCCTCGTCTTAAAAGCTGAACCTAAAGAGTCAAGAAAATACTATGATGAGCTGGAGAGTTGGTCCCCAGATTCCTCCCATCTATACCTTTTCCCCGAACCCGATGTCTTACCTTATGAAGAGCTATCCCCAGACATTACTACTACCATAGAAAGACTCCGGATTCTCTCAGCCTTGACGCTTGGTGACCCCAAAACACCTTTAATAGTCACCTCTGCCATTGCCATAACCAGCAAAACTCTAAATCCAGAAGATTTTGCTACCGCTTGCCATACTGTTTACACTGGAATGAATATTGACCTTTTTCACCTCTTAGCTAAAGGGCAAGCTATTGGCTACGAACTTGAGGAAATAGTAGAAATTCCAGGAACAATTAGCCACAGGGGCGGTATTGTGGATATCTTCCCTCCTGCTTATCAACTACCCATTAGAATAGAGTTCTATGGTAACCAAATAGAAAGTATTCGATTTTTCGACCCGCAAAGCCAGAAATCTTTAAAGTCAATATCTTCAGTAACTATTACTCCAGCTAAAGAAAACTTAAATAATAAACCAAACACAGCTTCTATTCTCGATTATCTGCCCGAAAACACACTTCTTATCATCGATAATCCCGAGGACATTAAAGTTACCATAGAAGAACTGGACAAGAAAGTTAATGACCTGCTTCAGAAAAAAAGGGAGAATGGGATTATCCAAAGTCTCCCAAAACCTTATTTCACTTGGCTTGAACTTTGGGAAAAATTAACTAAAGCCAAAAGAAAACTAATTCTTTGGTCCTGGGACACCACCCAGGAAAGTTCTGATTTTAGTCCGTCCTTTCCTTTTATTTCAGCCCCCAGTTACGGAGGAAAACTTGACCTTTTAGTTAAAGATGTAAATACAGCCCTAAAAAAGAACGAAACGATAGTCATAGTCAGCCATCAAGCACAGCGCTTAAGCGAATTTTTCCAGGAAAAAGACCTTCTAATTCCAGTAATACAACAAATAGAAAAGCCACCTCCACCAGGCTCAGCAAACCTCGTTCAAGGTTTTTTAGCCGAAGGTTGGGCAATGAAAGGAGGTTTAACCCTTATTACTGATAGGGAAATTTTTGGTTTTGTGAAACAACGACGTCTAACTAAAAAGCGTCCGGTGAAACGGCAATGGTTTCTGTCACAAATTCTACCCGGTGACTATGTGGTTCATATTGAACATGGTATTGGTAAATTCACTGGACTTACCACAATGTCTGTAAATGGAAATGAACGGGAATATCTGGTTATTGAATATGCTGCCGGAGACCGCCTTTATGTCCCTACCGACCAAATCGACCGGGTCACCCGGTATATTGGTGCCACCGATTCACCCCCAGCTTTGAGCCGGCTTGGGACCCAGGAATGGGCACGAACTAAACAAAGGATTAAAAATTCAGTAACTAACATTGCCCAAGAACTTTTGACTCTTTACGCCACCCGAGAAGTAATTCCCGGCTTTGCTTTCTCCCCTGATTCTATTTGGCAGCAAGAATTAGAAGCTTCTTTCCCTTATCAGGAAACACCCGACCAGCTTGAAGCTATCCGTGCCGTAAAAGAAGATATGGAAAAAGCCAAGCCTATGGATAGACTGGTTTGTGGTGATGTGGGTTATGGTAAAACGGAAGTAGCTTTGCGAGCTGCCTTTAAAGCAGTAATGGACAATAAACAGGTAGCTTTTTTAGTACCAACCACAGTATTAGCCCAGCAGCATTTCAATACCTTTAGCCAAAGATTAAAAGCCTTCCCCATAAGAGTTGAAATGCTAAGCCGGTTTTGCTCTGAAAAAGAACAGCAAACCATCCTCGAAGGATTAGCCAGCGGAGCCGTTGATATCTGCATTGGCACTCACCGCCTCCTACAAAAAGATGTTTCCTTTAAAAATCTGGGTTTGGTAATCATTGATGAAGAGCAACGTTTTGGTGTAATTCATAAAGAAAGATTAAAGCAAATGCGTCAAGAAGTAGACGTCTTGACTCTCAGCGCCACCCCCATCCCCAGGACGCTTCATATGTCTTTGACTGGAATTAAAGATATAAGCATTATGGAAACTCCTCCTGAAGAGCGTTTGCCTATTAAGACCTATGTTGGTCATTACAATGAGCAACTAATCAAGGAAGCAATTCTTCGCGAACTGGAGCGGAACGGTCAAGTCTTCTTCGTTCACAATCGCATTCAGACTATCAGTGACATAGCCAAAAAACTAAAAGACTTAGTTCCCGAAGCCAAAATAGCTATAGCTCATGGGCGAATGCCCGAAGAAGAATTAGAAAAGGTAATGCTGGATTTCAGTAACGGTCAAATTGACATATTGGTATCGACTACTATTATTGAATCAGGATTGGATATGCCCAACGTTAACACCTTGATTGTTAATCAGGCTGACCGGTTAGGTTTAACCCAGCTTTATCAGTTGCGGGGCAGAGTCGGTCGAGGTAGCCACCGGGCTTATGCTTATTTTCTCTTTGATAAAGGTAAACGCCTAACTCCTCAGGCTCAAAAACGACTTAGAACTATTTTCGAAGCCACTGAATTAGGTGCTGGTTTTAACATCGCTATGAAAGACCTGGAAATCCGCGGCGCCGGAAATCTTCTCGGAGTAGAACAAAGTGGACACATTGCCGCTGTCGGTTTTGACCTTTATTGCCGCCTCTTGGCTGAAGCTGTCGAAGAGCTAAAAGCAAAACAATCAGGCAAAACTTTAGATAAAAAGACAGAATTTCAGCCGACTATAGATTTACCTTTACCTGCTTATATCCCAGAAAAATACGTTCCTGATCCTAATACCAGAATAAGATTATATTATAGATTAGCCAGAATCAGCCAAAAACAAGAAATAGATGATATTACTCAAGAGTTAAAGGATAGATTTGGCAGCTTACCACCCCAAGTTAAAAATTTATTAGACATGCTGGAAATAAAGCTACTCGCTATCGCCAGCGGTGTTGAATCCATTACCTCAGAAGCAAGGGAGATAATAATTAAATTAAACAAGGAAGGAAAAAAACTACCGTTAGATCTGGCAGGAATCAAAGTAGGAACAAGTCAAATAAGACTTAACAAAGATTACTTTGGAAGTAGGTGGCGGGAAGAGCTCAAAAAAATACTCCAGAAAATAGCCACTTAGCGCGCTAAAGGCTGAAACATATACCACTGGTCAACAAACTGCCTCACCCTCCTTTCTAAAGCATTAACAATATGTTGGGTAAATTCTTTAATATCCTTCTTTAAATTGCCACTGGGATAGAATTTAATACGTTCGCCAATAAAGGCATAAAAAGTATTATTAGATAAACGCACCAACCCACAGGGAAGGACTTTAGCTCCAGTTCTGAGAGCTAAAGTGGCTGCCCCACTTGGTATTGTAGCAGAACGGTCACCAAATCTGACTTCTACTCCATTTTTATGTTTATTATGGTCAATCAGAAGTGCTAAAAGCTCGTTTCGCCGCAAGACCTCTACCATTTTTGTTATCCCTTCTTTAGTGGCAATAACCTTTACTCCTAAATTAGCTCGCAATTTCACGGCAAATTCGTCCAAATGTTTTAATTTAAAAGTCTCGACAATAACACTGAGGCGATAACCCAGTCGGCTGAGAGCCTTTACACCCAAATCCCAATTTCCTATATGAAAGCTAACCAAGATTGCCCCTTTCCCTTCCCTTAAAGCCAAATCAATATTTTCTAAACCACAAATAATCACTTTCTCTTTGGTAATTTTAGTTTTAGAACCGGAGAAACGAAGGAAATCAACACAATATTTGCAAAAATTTCGCATCACCTGCTTAGTTATGTTTACGGCTACTTTATCATTAGCTTGGTCACCCAAAACTAAGGCAACATTTTGGAGCATACTTTTTCGACCCCTTGACCAAATCCCATAAAGAATATCCCCCACCCTATTAGCCAAAAAATAGCAAAAGGAAGACGGTAATCGATTAACTACAAATTGGCAAAATTTGAGGAAATAATAAACTGGCATTTATTCAACAACACCAAAGGTAATTCCTAAAAAGCTACATTTGTAATCTAACAGAGCTTGCCTAAAGTCAATTAGGAAATTAAGCCAGAGCAGTAAGCCTTGATTGCTAATTTTTCTAAGTTTGAGTTATACTTTTACAGGGCGGTAGCTGTTTGTCTTTAAAAGTTATTCTTTTATCGTGAATACCCCGATAAAGGCTAAGATAGCAGCTATCGCTCCGAAAATTATATCATCCCAAGTAGCTTTAACAAAGGAATTAAAAAATACCCAGACACCTAAAGAACATATCGCTAAACTTAGCCACTTCATCCTGTTTCACCTCCTTTCTGTTCTATTTCTAAAGAACAAGGCAATACTGCCCTGGCTTCAAAGTATTATACCTCGGATAACTATGCTCAGCTTAGCATAAAAATTTTCATTAGTCAAGTCTCTAAGACCCTCCTTATTATTTCCCTTGTTCAACTTATATTACCTTGTTATAATGAAACCAATGTCCTATCAACGTATAGTAGCCAAGTTCGGCACAAGTCTGCTCACTGGAGGTACTGAACGCCTTGACCTGGAAATTATGGCAAGCCTGGTTGGGCAAGTAGCCCAGCTTCGCCAGCAGGGAAAAGAAATTATAATTGTTTCTTCAGGGGCTATTGCCGCCGGCAAGCAAAAGCTTGGCTTACTCAAAGAGCGTAAGGACATACCTTTTAAACAAGTATTAGCCTCTGTAGGACAAAGCCACTTAATGCATGCTTATGAACAGCTTTTTAGCTGGCACAATATCATAGTAGCTCAAGCCCTTCTTACCAAAATCGATATTTCTGATCGAGCTGGTTATTTAAATGCTCGCAATACACTGTTGACTCTCCTTGAATTAGGTGTTGTTTGCATTGTTAACGAGAATGATGTGGTAGCCATTGACGAAATTGAAGGTGCTACTTTTGGTGACAATGACAACCTTTCAGCCATGGTATGTAATTTAATCGATGCTGACCTCTTGGTACTGCTTACCGATGTAGAGGGTCTTTATTCCGCTGACCCCCATCACGAGCCCAATGCCCGCCTCATATCCAGAGTAGATAAAATTGATGCTGAGATTGAGCGGATAGCAAGTATTGCCTTCAGCTCCCAAGGTACCGGGGGAATGAAAACCAAAATTGAAGCAGCTAAACTGGCAACAGCTTCAGGAACGACTGTGGTCATTGCTAACGGCAGACAACCTAATGTTCTCGTTAGAATTGTCAAAGGAGAGCCAATCGGTACTTTATTTACCCCCAGGGTAAGCAAGTTGGAAAGTAAGAAGCGGTGGTTAATTAGTCAGCTATCTTCTAAAGGTAAACTAATTCTTGATGCTGGGGCTACCAAAGCTATTAAAGAGCAAGGCAAAAGCTTACTCCCAGCAGGAATTATCAGTGCCGAAGGTAATTTTCAACGAGGCGATGTGATAGCTATCTTCGACCAAAATAATAACCAGCTTGGCTGTGGTATAGTTAATTATAGTAGTAAAGACATTAATCTTATTAAGGGTGTCCACTCAGATAAAATTGTGACGATCCTCGGCTATGAATATGGTAGTGAAGTAATCCATCGCAACAATATGGTAGTCTTAGACAAAGACTAATAAGCTTCTGCGGAGAAAAGCTTAATGATTGAAAAGAAAACCGAACAAGCTATAAAAGAACTGGAAGAAAAAGGGGAATTAGCTAAAAAAGCCTCCAAAAAGCTGGCTTTCCTTTCTACAGAAATCAAAAATAGAGCTTTGCTTGCCATTGCTGAAGCCCTTATAACTAAAAAGGATGAAATTCTTGCGGCAAATGCCCTTGATTGTCAGAAAGCCAAAATCTCTGGAATGAGTTTAGCTATGATTGACCGCCTCCTCTTATCACCAAGCCGGCTGGAGGCTATAAGTCAGGATGTAAAAGCAGTAGCTGCCCTACCTGACCCGGTAGGAGAAATTTATGAAATGCGAACTTTACCCAATGGTTTACAAGTAGGTAAAAAACGAGTCCCTTTAGGGGTTATTGGTGCTATATATGAAAGCCGACCTAATGTCACTGTTGATATTTCAGTTCTCTGCCTCAAATCAGGTAATAGCGTTATTCTCCGTGGCGGTAAGGAAGCCATTAATTCCAATTTAGCTCTGGCAAAAGTAGTTCAGGAAGCAGCTTATCAAGCTGGGATCCCGGAAGGAGCGGTGCAGTTTATTGAATCAACCGACCGAGCTTTAGTTAATCACATGCTTAAAATGAGACATATTATTGATTTATTAATTCCAAGAGGTGGGGCAGAGTTAATAAAATTTGTGACGGATAATGCCACTATGCCTGTGGTTGCTGGTGGTATTGGTGTCTGTCATACCTATGTAGACAAAAGCACCAACATAGATAAAGCAGTAGCCATTGCCTATAATGCTAAAGTGCAACGCCCTACTGTTTGTAATGCTTTAGATACTTTACTTGTCCATAAAGATATTGCCGAGCAATTTTTACCCTTAATTGCCCAAGAATGGGCAAAGGCTGGAGTAGAGATGCGTTGTGATGAACAGGCTTTGTCCATTCTAAAATCTATTCCTTCCTTAAAACTTGTGCCAGCAACCGAAAATGATTGGGGGAAAGAATTTTTAGCGCTGATTGCAGCAGTAAAGATAGTTAACTCCCTGGATGAAGCCTTATACCATATAGAAAAATATGGTTCCGGACATTCAGAAGCTATAGTCACTGAAGATTATTCTGCCGCTATGCGTTTTATCAACGAAGTCGATGCTGCCTGTGTTTATGTTAATGCCAGCACTCGCTTTACTGATGGTAGTCAGCTTGGTTTAGGCACTGAAGTGGGAATAAGCACCCAGAAGTTCCACGCCCGGGGTCCTATGGGGCTAAAGGAATTAACTAGCTATAAATGGATTATCCTTGGCAGTGGTCAAGTGCGCCTATAACTCGCTTCTGAATCTGAAACAATTCTTTTATGCCCTTTTCAGCTAAAGACAGTAAAGAATCCATAATCTCGCGGGAAAAAGGTCTAGTCTCGGCTGTTCCTTGGATTTCAACAAATTCCCCTTTATCGGTCATAACCACATTAAAATCAACTTCAGCCCGGTAATCTTCATCATAGCAGAGGTCGAGAAGAACTTCTCCATCCACAATACCTACACTAACCGCAGCTACAGCCGCTTTTAACGGAATTTCTTCCAAGACCCCTTTCTTCTTCAAATTAGACAAAGCCTGGAATAGAGCCACATAGCCCCCAGTAATAGCTGCGGTTCGAGTGCCACCATCCGCTTGTAACACATCACAATCCACAATAAGAGTCCTTTCACCTAAAGTTGATAAATCAACAACAGCCCTGAGACTACGACCAATAAGGCGTTGAATTTCTTGACTCCTGCCAGCAATCCTCCCGGAAACAATATCTCTCGGAGTTCGAGTAATAGTAGAACGGGGTAACATAGCATACTCGGCTGTAATCCAACCGCTACCCTGACCTTTAAGAAACCCGGGTACCCTTTCCTCAACACTCACCGCACACAAAACTCGGGTCTTCCCCTGTTCAATCAAAACCGAACCTTCAGCAAAGGCTTGATAACCCAAAGTAATCTGTACCGGACGTAATTCATCTTTGGCTCGACCATCAATCCTCATTAACCTAAGTATAGCAATTGTCCTCCAGGACAACAATTTGGCTTGCTTTCGCCAACACTATTAGTTACAATTTCATCAGTTACCAGAAGCAAGCCTGGAAAGGAAGGTTGCTGAAATATGGTCACACGAGCTAAAAGTAAACAAGAATGGTATGAAACTACTTTTGTTCCATCTCTAAAGCGACTCCCAGAACGGCAGGAAAAGTTTAAAACAACCTCCGACATAGAAATTGAACCCGTCTACACCCCCGAAGACCTTCAGGATTTCAACTATGACACTGATTTGGGTTATCCCGGAGAATATCCTTTTACTCGGGGTATCCAACCTACCATGTATCGGAGTAGACTATGGACTATGCGCCAGTATGCCGGTTTTGGCACTGCCGAGGAATCAAATCGCCGTTACCGCTATCTATTAGAGCAAGGACAAACTGGATTAAGTGTTGCCTTTGACCTGCCAACTCAAATTGGCTATGACTCCGACCATCCTTTAGCTCGGGGAGAGGTCGGGAAAGTTGGAGTGGCTATAGATACTCTCCGAGACATGGAAATTTTGTTTGATAACATTCCATTGGATAAAGTCAGCACTTCTATGACCATCAATGCTACAGCTCCTATTTTGTTAGCTATGTATATTGCTTTGGCTAAAAAGCAAGGAGTTGACCCAGCTAAACTTGAGGGCACTACCCAAAACGATATCCTTAAAGAATATATTGCCCGAGGAACCTATATCTTTCCACCCCGCCCATCAATGCGCCTCACCACAGATATTTTCGCTTATTGTAGTAAATATCTTCCCCGGTGGAATACTATCAGCATTAGTGGTTATCACATTAGAGAAGCCGGAGCCACCGCTGTCCAAGAAATTGCCTTCACCTTAGCCAATGGTATTGCTTATGTCCAAGCTGCCATTGAGGCAGGTCTAGATGTGGATACCTTTGCCGGCAGATTATCCTTCTTTTTTGACAGCCATAATAATCTTTTTGAAGAAGTAGCTAAATTCCGGGCGGCTCGTCGCCTCTGGGCAAAAATTATGCGAGAGCGATTTAAAGCTAAAGACCCTCGCTCCTGGATGCTCCGGTTTCATACCCAAACTGCTGGCTGTACCCTAACCGCCCAACAACCTTTTAACAATATTATCCGAGTCACCATCCAAGCCTTAGCTGCTGTCTTAGGCGGAACCCAATCTTTGCATACCAATTCCTATGACGAGGCTTATGCCCCACCTTGCGAAGAAGCAGTGACAATAGCTTTACGCACTCAGCAAATCTTAGCTTATGAAAGTGGTATTGGTGATGTCATCGACCCCTTGGGGGGTGCTTACTTTATTGAAAAGCTTACCAATACCTTAGAAAAAGAAGCAACTCAATATATTGCTAAAATTGACAGCCTCGGCGGTGCTGTCGCTGCTATTGAACAGGGATTTCAGCAACGAGAGATTCAAGAAAGCTCTTACCAATATCAAAGAGAGGTTGAGAAGGGGCAACGAATTATAGTGGGTGTCAACAAATTCATCTCTCCATTCCCAAAAATTTCTGGATTGCTCCGGGTTGATATTGAACAAGAAAAAAGACAACTAGCACGCCTAAGTCAGGTAAAAAAGGAAAGAGACAATGCCCTAGTAGCTAAAACCCTTATGGAATTGGAAGAGGTTGCCAAAAGCCAGGAAAATATAATGCCAGCTCTCATCCAATGTGTGGAAAGTTACGCCACCATTGGGGAAATATGCAATGTTTTGCGTAAAGTCTTCGGTACACAGAAAGAATACCTTGTCTTTTAAGGAGACAAAAGATGGATTTTGAGCTTACTGAAGAACAAAAAATGTTCCAACTTATGGTACGTGACTTTGCCACTAAAGAGGTAAAACCGAAAGCTGCCCAAGTTGACGAAGAGGAAATGTTCCCAGCTGAAAATATTAAAAAAATGGCTGAATTAGGGCTTTTTGGAGTTTGCATTCCTGAAAAGTATGGAGGCAGTGGGGGGGACTTTATCTGTATGACTATAGCCACCGAAGAATTATCTCGCGCCTGTGGTAGTACTGGAGCCATTTATTTAGCAGCTCATTCCCTATCTAGCTATCCAATATATAAATTTGGCAACGAAGAGCAAAGACAGCGCTTTGTCCCTCGCCTGACTAAAGGTGAAATTTTAGCTTGCTTTGCCCTTACTGAACCTGGAGCTGGCAGTGATGCCGGTGCCTTAGAAACTACGGCTACTCGAGAAAAGGACAGTTTTGTCCTTAATGGAACTAAAATTTTTATCACTAATGGCGCTGAAGCAGGGGTAGCCCTGGTTTTTGCCACCATCGACCGCTCTCTGGGACACCGCGGTATCACTGCCTTTATTGTCGAAAAAGGAACCCCAGGTTTTTCAGTAGGCAAGCGGGAGAAAAAATTTGGCATCAGGGGCTCTTCCACCGTCGAGTTAATCTTTGAAAACTGCCGAATACCAGCTCTTAACCAAATAGGTGAAACCGGACGAGGACTCAGGTTAGCTTTAGAAGCTATAGATGGCAGTCGGATAAATGTTGCCGCTCAAGCTGTTGGAATTGCCCAAGCAGCTCTTGATGACTCTCTAAAGTACGCTAAGGAACGAAAGCAGTTTGGTCAACCCATTATTAATTTCCAGGCTATTCAGTGGATGTTAGCTGATATGGCAACAGGCATTGAAGCTGCTCGGCTTCTTACTTACAAAGCCGCTTTCCTAAAAGACAAAGATAAGCCTTTTGTAAAGGAAGCAGCTATGGCAAAAGTTTTTGCCGCTGAAGTTGCCCGAATGGTTACCAACAATGCTATCCAAATTCATGGTGGTTACGGATATTGTAAAGATTACCCTGTAGAACGCTACCTGCGTGATGCTAAAATAACCGAAATATATGAAGGAACTTCAGAAATGCAGAGGATGACTATCATCCGAAATCTGATGCAGTAATTTCAAAGGCGAAGGGGGAACGATGATAAGAAAAGTTGACCATATAGCCATTGTGGTGAAAAATTTAGACGAAGCTCTTCAACTTTATGAAAAACTATTGGGAGTAAAGCCAGCTAAAATTGAAACCATATCTCAGCAAGGAGTAAAAGCAGCTCTCCTCCCTTTAGCTGAAGGGGGTGAAATTGAGCTTATAGAACCTATTAACCCGGAAAGTGGTGTCGCCAAATTTTTAGAAAGCCGTGGGGAAGGTCTTCACCATATTTGCCTTGAAGTTGACAACGTTGATCAAGAGCTGTCTCTTTTAGCTGAGAAAGGTGTCCATTTAATAGACAAACAAGGACGCCCTGGTCTTGCCGGTAAAGTTGGCTTTATTCACCCTAAAGCAACTAAAGGGGTACTTATTGAGCTTGCCCAGAAAGTATAATTTACCTTAAAAAGCTTTCGGGAGGTGATTTATTTTATGAAAGGAAGCAAAATAAGAGTTTTGGTAGCAAAGCCAGGACTTGATGGGCATGACCGGGGGGCTAAAGTAGTTGCCCGAGCCCTTCGCGATGCTGGCATGGAGGTTATTTACACCGGAATTCGACAAACTCCCCAAATGATTGTTGAAGCTGCCATCCAAGAAGATGTGGATGTGGTTGGCTTAAGTATTCTTTCCGGAGCTCACTTAGAACTTTTCCCCCCCATTATTGAAGGCTTAAAGAAAAAAGGAAAAGGTGACGTTTTGATTGTTGCTGGCGGTATAATCCCTGATGAAGATATCCCAATCCTTAAGGAAATGGGAGTAAAAGCCGTTTTTGGTCCTGGTACTTCTACAGATACAATTGTGGAGTTCATCAAGCAAGAAATAGAAGCTAAAAAGTCCCAAACAGGTTAATTTCGAGCTACACCTATAAGGTCGGTGATCTTTGATATTTTCTCCCTTTCCATAAAAGCTTTTATTTCTTCCACAATATCCAGAGCTATACCGGGATGACTAAAATTAGCTGTGCCAACTTGAACTGCCGTCGCTCCAGCCATTAAAAATTCTATAGCATCATTACCACTCCTAATCCCCCCACAACCCACTACCGGAATATCTACAGCTTCCGAAACCTTATACACCAGGTACAAAGCTATAGGCTTAATCCCAGGACCAGAAAGCCCACCAGTAATATTGCCCAAGACAGGTTTTCTTTTAAATACATCAATTGCCATCCCTCTAATTGTATTAATCAAAGAGATGGCGTCAGCCCCCGCTTCCATTACTGCTAAAGCAATCTCAGTTATATCTGTTACATTAGGACTCAGTTTGACTAATACTGGAAGGCTTGTTTTAGCTTTGACTATTGCCGTTACTTTAGCTGCCAGCTTTGGATTTGTGCCAAACTCTATTCCCCCCGCCTCAATATTAGGACAACTAATGTTTACCTCTATTCCTTTTATACCAGGAGTTCCCTCTAATCTGGAAGCTATTTCCCCATATTCTTCTATAGTCTCCCCAGCAATATTAACTATTACTGGAACTTGCCACCTTGCCCAAATTGGTGCCTTTTCGTTAATTAAAGCATCAACACCAATATTTTCTAAACCTATAGAATTAAGCAAGCCAAAGGGAGTTTCAACCAAACGCGGTTGAGGATTACCTTCCTTCGGTTTAAGGGTAGTCCCCTTACATACAATAGCACCCAACTTTTGAATATCCACAAGCTGGCTATACTCTATACCATAACCAAAAGTCCCCGCCGCCGTCATTACTGGATTGGCTAAAAGAAGTCCCTTGGGGTGTTTTGGGGCTAACTGAACTGAAAGGTCTATCAACTTGACTCTTACTCTAAACTTTAACCTCAGGTAATAAATTCTGAACTGCCTTAACTTTATCTTTTATTGTTTGCCACTTATCTCGGCGGTCATCTATTTTAAGGGTGGTAACTACCCGGGATACCCCTAATTGAAAGGGAACTTCATGCATCTCTTGAACTATCTCTAAAATCTGCTTTAAAGGACCTTGTATAATCGTTCCCATAGCTGTCAGTTGATAAACCAGCCCCCTCCTTTCTAATTTCTCCACACAAGCCGCAACGTAACGACTAAGTCCAGTTTCTCCGGTGCCTATAGGAATAATACTCAGCTCGGCAATGACTTCTCTTTCCATATTAAACCTCTGTTAGTTTTTAAAAACCTTTAATAATTGTCCAGATTCCATAAGCTATAAGATAAATTCCTAACAAGTAAGGAACTAACTTGGGCTGGGTTATAACGATAATCCCTAAAACAATACTTAAAACTCCAAAAATAAGGGTCAATGACGGAAAAGGACCTAATTCAATTAACATTCTATTCCTCCTCAACTCCAGAGCTATTCCCAGTATAGCAAAATAGTCTTCTGGCGCAAAGATTGCCCCTAGTCTATTCCCTTTGATGTCACTAATCAAAAGATGTGATAAAATTTTGTAATACTTGGAGCAAATCATGCCTTACACTACACGCCCAATGCGAGAGGAAGACATCCCTCAGGTAATTGAAATTGACCGGGAAGCTTTCCCAACTCAATGGCCCCATCCCTCTTATACCTCCTTAAAGCGCGACCTCCAAAATCAGTTAATCCACTATGTAGTAGCTTGTAAGGAACAAAACAAAAAAGAAACAATTAGCCAAAATACACACCAGAGTCTTTGGCAACTATTTTGGTCTAAACTTTTTGCTACTACTCCAAAACAATATAAATCTGGTCGTGATTACATAGTTGGCTATGCTGGCTTCTGGACAATGGTAGATGAAGCTCATCTGACCACCATTGCTGTTCGGGATGCCTATCGGCGCCGGGGACTGGGAGAACTCCTTCTCCTCTCCATTATCCATTGGGCTATGAAACTTAATGCCAAAATAATAACTTTAGAAGTACGAGTATCTAACAAAGCTGCCCAAGCCCTTTACGAAAAATATGGTTTTAAACCCGTTGGACTTCGCCGTGGCTATTACTCCGATAATGGTGAAGATGCTCTCCTCATGAGTACTGAGCCTATAACCACAGCCTCCTTCCAAAGCCATTTCCAACAATTAAAACAGGCTCATGCTCAGAAATGGGGTAAAACCTTTGATTACACTTTTTTAAACCGGGTTTAATATGGGAGAAATCAAAAGCGCCTGGGAAAAAGCTCTGGAAAAAGTAGAAAAGTTGGGTAAGCCTTCGGAAGAAGAGCTCAAATCTTTGGAATATGTCCCCTTAGGCAATACTTTAGCTGCTCGGTATCTAAAGGAAGCTGATTTTGACCTCGAGACTGAGCTTGTTCGTTACAAAGGTAGTGGCGTCAGAAAATATATAATTGAAGGGATCCAGGAAATTCTTATCCGAAACATAGTTTTACCTCGGAATGAACAACATAAAGAACTTACTAAAAAAGCTATGAATGGTCTCAAACTAATAAAGCAAAACCAAAAGCAGCTTCAATCAGTTTTCGACCTTATAGAAAATTTATTCCATTACTACGAGCAAGCCCGGCGTCAAGCTTACTGGCAACTAAGACAAAACTTTGAAGACAAATTGCAAGAGGTAACCAAAGCTATCCAGCAACAGTTAGGGGCTAAAGTTACAATCCAACCAGAGCTCCAGCCCCAGTTTCAAGAAGAATGGCGAAAACTCAGCGCTCAACTTGATGCCCAGTACGAAAAAGTCCTCGACCAACATAAAGAACAGATACTAAAAATAGCTTAAAAGCAAAACCTCACTGGTACCCCAAGGGAATTCGAATCCCTGTTTTTAGCGCTCCCACCAAAACCTAAAACTTAAGGAAGCAGGCTAAACACTATGGACATGAATCGTCATCCAGACAAACATAACCAGTTAATCGGCTTTGATTTCTCTTTTTACCTGTTGTAGAGACTAAAGCTTGACACCAAAATTATTATAATATAATAATTTTTGGTTTCTTTTTTGGTTTCTTTAAAATATATATACAAGCTGTCTTAGGAACTTGAGACGAATTAAGGTTTTTGCCTTCTCTAACAAGCTGACATCACTCCTTACCCAGAGAGGAGAAGAAAAGAAATGGTGGAACAGAATGACTTATCTATAAAGCTTACTTTCAGGCAGAAGGCTTTTCTCGCCAAGCTTCTTGACGTGTACCGAGAGATTCGAGAGCCTGTTCACTATAGTGTGATTGCTGAGAGGCTGGGGGTCAGTAGCTCTACTGCCTATGACATGCTAAGGTTACTTGAACAAAAGGGTATGGTAAGTTCCAAATATACTACGCCAAAGGCAACCTCGGGTCCCGGCCGGTCGAACATTCTCTTCTCGCCCACAACAAAGGCAATAGACCTGCTCTCTAGTCCGCCTGGCGAGAGTCAGGAGGAAGGATGGGAAGATGTCAAAGCATATATCATGGCTGGCCTATGCCAAGGAAAGGCTTCCGAGTACGGGGGCATTTTGCGTGAGTTACTTGCCCGGATGCCTAGGGCCAGTTCGCCCCTAGTACGCTGTGCTGAATTTATCACTGCCCTTTTACTTACCTTGAGGCAGACTAAGCATTCATTTGGCCAGCGAAGCCCTGTGAGTAAACTATTGCAGGCACCTCTAGGCAGATTAGGTATGAGCATATTGACCGGTCTTGCCCTCGGTTTGTGCCTGGCAGACAAGAAAGTCAAACACGGTCTTACTGACCTCCAGAAACAAATAAAGAGGTATGAAACATCGTTACAGAGGCTGAGTCCCGAAAACCTAATATTGTTACACCGGTTCACCTTGGATGTCTGGAAAGTTCTGAGAAAAGCACCAGTCCGATAGAAAGAATTTTTTGCCTAATTATTTGGTTTTTTTCGACAACAGAGTTAGATTAATGAGGGAGCTCGTATGAATCGAATTCTCAAGATAAAAAGGGTGTTGGCGCTGGTCTGTTTTGATTTCCCAAAATCTCTGCAACTTCTATTTTTCAAGATAGTACTTAAGGTTGGGGTATTACTCCTATACCTTTCCGATACCAATGTTTTAAGAGTGGTAAGGTACGTAAAAGGATTAAGTATTGCGAAAATATATCGACCACAGATGGACGCCCTTGAAACGCTTTTAAGGCAGAATCACCCATTTGTCCATTTAGGTAGGAATGTCTTGAGTAAGTCAAAAAGGTGCCGTCAGAAACTGGTAGATAATCTGCTTTGTAATGCAATTTTTATAGGTAACGTTAAACGAACCAGTTTTAGTCAGCGTAACAAGCTTCCTGCACCCTGGTTTTTTGTTGTCAGCCCAACTATGCGATGTAATCTGAAATGTGTTGGTTGCTACGCTGCTCAATATCCAAAAGAGAATGACCTACCTTATGAAACGCTGGATAGAATCTGTCAAGACGCCAAAAGCATGGGAATTTATCTAATTACTGTTTCTGGTGGCGAACCATTCATAAGGCAAGACCTTCTCGAGCTTTTTAAAAAACATAACAATATCTATTTCCAGGTGTTCACCAATGGCACTTTGATTGACAGGAAACTGGCGGAGCAATTGGCAAGGTTAGGTAATGTTGCTCCAGTTATCGCCATAGACGGGAACAAAGAGGAGACTGATGAGCGACGTGGTAAGGGCACTTTCGACCGGATTGTCAAAGCTATGGATATTTTACAAACTGCGGGTGTCATCTTCGGTTTTTCAACAATGCCTACCAGCCGTAATTGGCAGACCATCGCCAGTGATGATTTCTATAAATTCTTAGTCGACAAAGGTTGTTCCTTTGGCTGGCTTTTCCAATATATTCCAATCGGCCGGGACCCAGATTTGACATTGATGATGAAACCCGAGCAAAGATTAGTCATTCGCAACAAAGTGCGTGAGGTGCGCAATAAATATCCACTCTTTGTCTCTGATTTCTGGAATGACGGTGACTATGTCAATGGTTGTCTCGCCGCGGGTAGAGATGGAGGTGGCTATTTTCATATAAACACCAACGGTGATGTCGAGCCGTGCGTCTTTGTTCACTTTGCTCAAGATAACATAAAAGATATCTATCGTAAGGGAGGTCATCTCTGGGATGTCTTGCGCTCTGAGTTTTTCTGTGAGATTAGGAAGAGACAGCCATGGAATCAAGATCACCGAATGCCTTGCATGATTATTGATAATCCTCACTGTTTGCGAGAGGTAATTCTATCCTGCAGTAAAGTTTATCCAACAGAAGATGGAGCAGAAAGATTGATTAAGGATGAGGCAATAATGCGTCACTTAGATAGCTACTCTTCGCATCTTACCTGCTTACTCCAGAAGGACACTATCTAAATCCTTTAATGCTTGACGCCACCAGTCCCCAACTTTTTTCTCACAGAATATTTCTTGAATTCTATGGTGCCCCCAAGGGAATTCGAATCCCTGTTTTCAGCTTGAAAGGCTGATGTCCTAGTCCACTAGACGATGGGGGCAACTATAAGCAATAAAAGTATACCAGCAACCAGCCGTTTAAGCAAAATTGACACAAAGTCAGCACATCGTTACAATTTAACATAATAAATGTATAAAACTACTTTTGACAACGGGTTACGCCTTATCACCACCCCCATGCCCCACACCCGCTCCGTATGTTTAGCTTTTTTTATTGGCACTGGTTCCCGCTACGAATCAGAAGCCGAAGCTGGTATATCCCATTTTATTGAACATCTCTGCTTTAAAGGAACAGAACGCCGTCCTACCTCAAAAGAGATTAGTGAAGCTATTGAAAGCGTCGGCGGCTTCCTTAACGGTGGTACTGACAAAGAGTTGACTACTTTCTGGTGTAAAGTAGCCAGCCCTCATTTCCCTTTAGCCCTTGACGTCCTGGCTGACCTACTTCGTCACTCTAAGTTTGAGCCTGCAGACATAGAGCGAGAACGGCAAATAATTATTGAAGAAATTAATTTAAGCCTGGACTTACCCCAGCATAGAGTAGACATGATAATTGACGAACTCTTATGGCCGGGACAACCTTTGGGGAGAGATGTAGCTGGCAACAAAGAAACAGTAGCCACTATGACACGTCAGCAGTTTTTAAATTATTTTGCCTCCCATTATTTGCCCAATAATACAGTAGTCAGCGTCGCCGGCAATATCCAGCCAAAAGAAGTAATAGATATGATCCATGAAGCTTTCTTCGATTGGACTAAAGGTGAGCTACCCTCATTATTACCAGCTAACAATTCCCAGAGCCAACCTCAGCTTTACATTGAACCAAGGGAAACAGAACAAGCCCACTTATGTCTTGGACTTCATGG
This sequence comes from Dehalococcoidia bacterium, assembly GCA_042408205.1. Classification (GTDB taxonomy): domain Bacteria; phylum Chloroflexota; class Dehalococcoidia; order GIF9; family DYGU01; genus JBHOQK01. The sequence continues at coordinate 68,749 of JBHOQK010000029.1, forward strand.
GTTATCCTTTTTCCACCCCGACCGGTTTGTTCTTGACTTGCTTAATGTAATCTTAGGTGAAGGAATGAGCAGCCGTCTTTTTGTTACCATCCGCGACCGATTGGGATTGGCTTATGATATACATAGTTATGTTAGTCACTTCCGGGACTCAGGTTCCTTAATTATTTATGCCGGAGTCCAGCCCAAGCAGGTCGAAAGAGCCCTCATCGCTATCCTTGAAGAATTGTCAAAGCTTAAAGATAGTATTCCAGAAGCAGAACTAATTAAAGCCAAGGAACTTTCTAAAGGGAGGTTACTATTGCGCCTGGAAGACAGCCGAAGTGTTGCCGGTTGGTCTGGGGTTCAGGAACTACTTTTGGGACAGGTTTTATCAGTAGACGAGGTTCTGTCTTTAATTGAGGCTATAACTATTGAAGATTTAAAAAGAATAGCCAGGGAGCTTTTTGTCACGGAAAAGCTCAACCTGGCTATCGTTGGACCAATTTCTAAAGAAGAGCCCTTAGCTGAGCTCCTTAAGCTTTAGTATTCTGGTGGCATTGGCGGCATAGCCTTTTCTTTTTCTGGTATATCCGTCACCAGAGACTCAGTAGTCAAAATCATATTGGCAATACTAGCGGCATTTTCTAAAGCGGTCCTGGTGACTTTGAGGGGATCAATAATGCCTCGCTCCACCATATTGGCAAAATCCCCTTTCTCAGCATCATAACCTACACCAGAGGGGCTCTTCTTCACCGCATCTACGATTACCGACCCTTCCTGCCCAGCATTTATCGCAATCCAGCGCAAAGGTTCTTCTAAGGCTCTCTTAAGGATTGCAATACCAGTAGCTTCATCACCTTCCACAGAGACCTTTTCCAGAGCCGGAAGGGCATTAATCAGAGCTACACCACCACCTGGCAATATGCCTTCTTCAACAGCAGCTCGAGTAGCTGACAAAGCATCTTCTACCCGGTGTTTTTTCTCCTTCAACTCTGTTTCTGTTGCCGCTCCAACTTTAATTACGGCAACACCACCTGCCAGTTTAGCCAGTCTTTCCTGAAGCTTTTCCCTGTCATAATCGGAAGTAGTCTCCTCAATTTGGGCTTTAATCTGCTTAATCCGGGCTTGAATAGCCTCTTCAGAACCCTTGCCTTCGACAATAGTGGTTTCGTCTTTGTCAGCTACTACCTTACGAGCTCGACCTAAATCAGCCACAGTTACTGAATCCAGTTTTCTACCAACCTCCTCCGAAATAACCTTACCACCAGTAAGAATAGCAATATCTTCCAGCATAGCCTTACGCCGGTCACCAAATCCAGGAGCTTTAACCGCCAAGACATTAAGAGTGCCCCGAAGCTTATTGACAACAAGGGTAGCCAAGGCTTCTCCCTCCACATCTTCAGCTATAACTACCAAGTTCTTGGAAACCTGGAGAATTTTTTCCAAAGCTGGCAAAAGATCAGATATAGCGGAAATCTTTTTATCGGTGATAAGAATATAAGGTTCTTCAATCTCGGCTACCATTCGCTCCGGATTGGTGATGAAATAGGGGCTAATATAACCCCGGTCAAACTGCATACCTTCTACATATTCTATTTCATACTTAATCCCTTTAGACTCCTCTACAGTAATAACTCCATCCTTACCCACCTTTTCCATAACTTCAGCAATAAGGTTACCAATCTCGGGGTCAGCAGCTGAAATAGTCGCCACTTGAGCCACCTGCTCCTTGGTTGTTACCGGAATAGCAATTTTCTTTAATTCTTCCACTACCGCCACCACCCCTTTTTCAATCCCCCGTTTCAAAGCCATAGGATTAGCCCCAGCAGCGATATTCTTAAAACCTTCACTAATAATTGACTGAGCTAATACAGTAGCCGTAGTCGTACCATCGCCACACTTATCATTAGTCTTGGTAGCAGCTTCCTTTACTAATTGAGCACCCATATTTTCAAAGGGGTCAGGTAATTCAATATCTTTAGCCACAGAAACACCATCGTTGAGGACTGACGGGGGACCAAATTTCTTGTCCAGAGCTACTGGACGTCCCCTCGGTCCTAAAGTAACCTTAACTGCATCAGCTAAAGCATCAACACCCCTCTTTAAAGCCCGACGAGCTTCTTCACCATAAAGAATTTGTTTTGCCATCTCTACCCTCCTTATTTATAAAGTCTTCTTTGCCAAAATGTCACTCTCGCGTAAAATGATTAATTCTTCATCATTTAATTTAATTTCAGTGCCTGCATATTTAGCATAAATTACTCGGTCACCTACCTTTACTTCCATAGCTATACGCTTCCCATCTTCCGATAACCTTCCCGGACCAGCAGCAATAACTTCCCCTTCCTGAGGCTTTTCTTTGGCTGTATCCGGTAAAACAATACCTGACTTGGTCATTTCTTCTTTAGGAATTGGTCTCACTACTACTCTGTCACCTAAAGGCTGAAGATTTACTGCCATTTCCACCTCCTTTTAAATTTTTTTTCTAAAATTTTAAAAGACTTAGCACTTATTTGTCAAGAGTGCTAATTATAAAGCAAGAATTGAAAGTTGTCAAGGGGTTTTGAGATTATTGACAGTTTACACTATACCGTGTAAAATATTAATTAGTATGGAATTAAAATCCAAAAGAGAGTTTTGGAACGGGCGACGGATTCGAGCCCTAAGGCGGCATCTGAAATTAACTCAGAGCCAATTGGCGCAACAACTGGGAACACGCCAGCAGACTATTAGTGAATGGGAAACAGGATTATACAAGCCGAGGGGCACCTCTATAACCCTCCTTAATTTGATTGCCGAGCGAGCTGGCTTTAAATATGAATCAACTAAAGACTCGACAGAGGTAACTTCGGATGAATCAAATTAAAGTAGGTTGTTGCGGCTTTTCCAAAAGTAGAAAAGCTTATTATTCAGAATTTAACTTAGTTGAAGTCCAGCAAACTTTCTACAAATTGCCAGCCTTAGACACTGTCTTAAAATGGCGCCAAGAGGCACCATCAGAATTTGAATATACTATGAAAGCCTGGCAAGTAATCACCCATCCGGTATCCAGTCCGACTTATAAAAAAGCTGGTTTAAAGATTACTCCTGACAAAGCTAAAAACTATGGCTTTTTCACCCCCAGTGACGAAGTTTTTGAAGCTTGGTCTAAGACCAGAGAGATTGCTAAAGCATTAAAAGCTAAGATTATTGTTTTTCAGTGCCCAACAAGCTTCGTTGACACTACCCATAATGTGGAAAATATGAAAGCCTTTTTTAAAAAACTTAATAGAGAAGACTTTATTTTTGCCTGGGAACCCCGGGGGGACTGGGATAAGCAAACCATTACTTTTCTGTGCCGGGAACTCGACCTTATTCACTGTGTTGATCCCTTTGAAGCCAAGCCTCTTTATGGAAACATAAGATATTTTCGCCTTCATGGGGGTCCCGGCTACAGGCATCAGTATACAGAAGCAGAATTAAAACAATTGATAGCTAAAATCCATGGGGAAACCTATATCTTGTTTAACAATGTTACTCGCCATAATGACGCCTTAAAGTTATTACAACTCTTAAAAGCTGATGGCTAATGTCCCAGACACAACTTCCAAGGAAAATAGCTTTTAGCTTGGGTACAAGTAATCGAACCCAGGAAGAATTTCTCAAACTCTTAATAGACCATCAAGTTGAGTTGGTAATAGATGTTCGGCGTTTTCCCACCAGTCGCTTTAATTATTTTCGCCAATCAGAGCTGATTTCTTTATTAGAGAAAGCCGGGATTGTCTATCTCTACCTGGGAGACAAACTTGGAGGTTACAGACAGGGGGGCTATCCTTCTTTCCTCAACTCGGCTGATTTTAAAGATGGTCTTCAACTTTTAGAAGAGAGATTAGCTCAAAAAAGGGGGGTGATTCTTTGCGCGGAGAGATTTCCTTGGCGATGCCATCGTCGTTTTATCAGTGCCGAATTAGAAAGAAAAGGCTGGCAAATAAGACATATCATAGATGAAAAGCGAGTTTGGCGGCCTAAGAATTCTTAGCTTTTTTTGATTTTAGTTTACACGCTAACGTGTAAAATAAGAGAAGAGGCATGGGAAAAATAAAAGTTTCAGAAAAGGTGCTCTCCCGCCTTTGGCAATGTCTCAGGGAAAAGAAACTGGTTACCGATACCAACGAAGTAGTCCAAATTATTTATCCGGGCAGACCCAGTGCTGATAGTGGTCCTGATTTTCATGATGCCGTTATCACCATTAATGGGAAAGTAGTAAAAGGTGACATTGAAATTCATATCACTTCAAAACATTGGTTTAACCATAATCACCATCAGGATCCTAACTACTCTAATACTGTTCTTCACCTGGTTTGGAAAAACGATCCCCAGTTTTCTCCTTTTTCAAATCAAGGAAAGCGGATTCCAGTAATTTCCCTAATCTCGCTTCTATCCTCCTTGACCCGCCACGAATCCTTTTGTCTTCCCTGCTTTCCGATTTCTCAGCGCTTAAAGAGACAAGAACTTCTAAAATTATTAGAAATTGCTGGCAAAGCCAGATTCAAAAATAAAGTTGACCGCTTCAGCCTTAGTTTATCCCATCAAGATGCTGGTCAAGTATTATGGCAAGGAATAATGAGAGCCTTAGGTTATACTAAAAATATAAAGCCCTTTGAGGAGCTTGCCCAAAAATTACCTCTCAGTTTTTTAGAGACCCTGCCGGATAAAAGTTTGGCTTTAAAGCAAGCCTATCTCTTAGGCGCTGCTGGACTATTACCCTCCCAAAGGCTTAACTTGCCTAAGTTTCTGCCACCAGAGCCAGAAGTGACAAAACTGGAGAGGGTATGGCAGACCATTAAAATTAAAGAAACTATGACGGAAAAGGATTGGCATTTTGCCGGGGTACGCCCAACCAACTTCCCTACCCGACGCCTAGTAGCTTTAAGCTACCTTTTACACCGATATCGCCAACTTGGTCTCTTTCAGGGAATTTTAAAGACAGTAAGAGAGATAACCCCAGAAACCCGATATACCAGATTAGAAAATAATCTAATAGTCATGAGCCGAGGTTACTGGGCATATCATTTTGATTTTGGCTTAGCCGCAAAAACCAGTTCCGCCCTTTTAGGCAAAGACAAAGGAGCTGAAATAATTACCAATATAATTCTACCTTTTACCAATGCTTGGGCAGATATAGCTGGTGAACCAAGGCTGAAAGAAACAGCTACCAAACTTTTCTATCACTACCCAAAGTTAACTGACAATGAGATAACCCGCCATATGAGCTGGCAATTAAAACTGGATAACCAAGCTGATATTTCCTTAATCCATCAGCAAGGATTACTTCATATTTTCCTTACCTATTGCCGAAATGGAAGCTGTCATGACTGTCCTATAATTAATTGTCCCTGAATCAAGTCCCCTAACCTTAAGCTGGGCATAATATCCAAATCATAACCAGAGACCTCACCTCTTTTAAGACGATAATAGCCACAACTGGCAATCATCGCCGCATTATCAGTACACAATTTAGGTGGTGGAAACAGGACTGGAAACGGAGATAAGTCAACAAACTGCTGACACAAAGTTCGATTAGCAGCTACTCCACCGGAAAGCAAGATTTGCTTCACCTTAAGCCGTTTAGCTGCTTCTATAGTTTTAGTTACCAGAACATCAATTACTGCTTGCTGAAAACTCGCCGCTGCATCGGCTATAGCAAAATTGACTTTTTCCTTCTCCCTAACCAAATGAAGTAAAGCCGTTTTAAGTCCACTGAAACTGAAATCATCACTACCCTTAAGCCAAGCCCGAGGTAAAGATAAGGAAGCTACTCCTTCTTTAGCCATTTTCTCAATAATTGGTCCCCCAGGGTAGCCTAAACCCAAGAGCCGAGCCCCCTTATCGAAGGCCTCCCCCGCAGCGTCATCCCGAGTTTGTCCCAGCCTTTTATACTGCCCATGCCCTTCCATTAAAACCAGATCCGTATGCCCCCCAGAAACTATCAAACACAGACACGGAAAAAGGGGGGATTCTTGCCTCTCCAGCCAATTAGCATAAATATGGCCTTCCAAGTGATTAACCCCAATTAAGGGTAGATTGTGAGCCAGAGCTATTGCCTTAGCCAAATTCACTCCGACCAACAAAGAACCAGGTAACCCTGGACCAATAGTTACGGCTACCCCTTGTAGGTCATTAAAATCAACCTTAGCTTCCATCATAGCTTGTTTTAAAACTGGAAGAATAGCTAACAAATGTTGCCGAGAGGCTACCTCAGGAACAATACCACCATACCTGGCATGAATATCTACCTGAGACGCCACTACATTAGAAAGAATGGTGGTTCCCTCTACTACCACCGCTGCTGCCGTCTCGTCACAAGAAGTTTCAATCCCTAATATTTTCATCTGCCGCCAAAGCCAGCTTCATAACCAATCCGAATGAGTCTAAGATTACCTTGAACCATAAAGGATCTTCAACCGCAATTAAGCTCCTTTTAAAAGTTGCTTGCAAGTTTCAAGGACGGAAGTTGCTTCTTTTAAGGCAATTTTAGCATCTTCCTCAATATAAATTTCCTCCGGAGCCACTCCTGTTACCTCATCGCCATAGATACTTACTTCTCGTTCCCGCATCAACCGACGCGATACCGAAGCTAAATAGGGAATTTTCTCCCGGAAAATATTAGGAAATCTTTTGACATTCCGGAGCAAAAAACCCCCAACATCATGCACCCGGGGTACATCAAGACCCGCATATCTTAAGGCTCCCTTTAAGGCTAACTCTACTACCTCCTGGCATCTTCTGACAACTAAATTCCAAGCCCCTTCTTCATATAGCCTTTCTGCTTCTCGAAAAATAATAAGGGCACGGCGGAAATTAGCCTCAGCTAATTCTTTATTAGTCATAATTCAAACTCTTCCCCTGGAGTAAAGTCAGGTTTAAGATCCCAATATCTAACCTGACCCTGCTTTAATCTTTTGGCTTTTAATAAGCTAAGCCTATCCTTCAGTTTGGTTAATACTTGACCGAAAAAGTCATCTTGGTCATGTAGAATTAAAGCATCTTCTACCATATCCAAATAAAGAGGACTAAAATTTAGAGCTTCGTCTCGGGACTTGATTATGGGAGTAAAATCAGTATAAATGCCTAACTTTTCCAGTTCCTTTAATTTCGGCTCCAGGCGCTTATCAGCTTCAGCTAATAACTCTAAACGAGCTCGTCTCCCTGAAGGGGGATTTTCGACCACAATCAATAAATCTATGTCAGAAACAGGAACAGCTTCCCCCCGAGCTACAGAACCAAATAAAACTACTGAAATTAGCCTTTCCGCCAGATTTTCTTTAAGGTGATTGGTATATTCCATACTTAAAGCTTTTAGAACGGAGGAGAGAGATGCTACCCTTTTTTTACGCCCCATGACTGAAATTTATTATAGCATAATACTATATTATGAAATTTGATATTTGATCCTCACCTCAGTTAACGTTAAAATATTTCATTCTTTTTAGAAAGGAGAAACAGGATGGAATACTTTTTGACCGAACAACAAAAGATGCTGAAACGATTAGTCCGAGACTTGGCTGAAAAGAAAATACTTCCGGTGCGAGCCGAGCTGGATGAAAAGGAAGAATTCCCCTGGCCAATAATCAAAGAATTAGCTGCTGCTGACCTGTTCCGAATTTTCATTCCTGAAGAATATGGAGGGACAGGGGGTGGTTCTTTAGATTTATGTTTAGTTGTAGAAGAGTTAAGTCGAGTGTGTGCCGGTGTCGCTGTATGTTATGCGGCTTCAGCTTTAGGTTCTTATCCTTTGTTAGATTATGGCACCCCAGAGCAAAAACAGAAATATCTTCCCGACATTGCCAGCGGTCGCAAATTAGCCGCTTTCGCCCTCACCGAGCCAACTGCTGGGAGTGACGCCGCTGCTATTAAAACTACGGCTATTCGAGACGGGGATAGTTATATCCTTAATGGGACAAAGTTGTTTATTAGCAATGGGGGTGAAGCCGAAATTTATACTGTTATTGCTCTAACTGACCCAACTAAAGGTCCCCGAGGCGCCAGTGCCTTCGTAGTAGAAAAAGATACTCCTGGCTTTTCCTTTGGCAGGAAAGAAAAAAAGATGGGCATTCGAGCTTCAGCCACCCGAGAATTAGTTTTCCAAGACTGTCGAGTACCAAAACAAAACTTGGTGGGGAGAGAAGGTATCGGTTTTATCTTAACCATGAGAACTGTAGATAAAGCCCGCCCCGGGGTTGGGGCACAAGCCGTAGGCATTGCCCAAGGAGCTTTAGAAGCTGCTGTAGCCTATGCCCAAACCCGAGTCCAGTTCGGTCACCCTATTTCCTCTTTCCAAGCTATCCAGCATATGCTGGCTAATATGGCTATAGAAATAGAAGCCGCTCGAGCTTTAGTTTACGCCGTAGCCAGAACCATTGATAGCGGGGCTAAAGATTTTACTGAAATAGCAGCTATGGCTAAAGTCTTTGCTTCCGACGTAGCTATGCGAGTGACTATTGACGCCGTTCAGATTTTTGGTGGCGTCGGTTATATGCGAGACTATCCAGTAGAAAAAATGATGCGGGATGCCAAAATTACCCAAATTTATGATGGTACTAACCAGGTATTAAGAAATGTTATTGCTCTTGAATTACTGAAGAGGAGGGGGTTGAGATAGCAGGTCTATCTCTCCTGCTTTCCTTTAGCACCTTGATTGTCTTTGGGACTAAAGCCCCTACTGGGCAAGTAGCAACACACTCACCACAAGAAATACAGTCAGCCTCCTTCAATGAAATACCACTAAAAGTACTGACTCTGGTTTCCATACCCCGAAAAGCCAGAGTGAGAGTTCCATCCCCCCACTTATTACATACCCAAACACACTTGTCACACAAAACACATAAATTAGGATCATAAATAAACAAAGGATGAGTGTCGTCCACTGGATAATTTCTGGAAAGGTGGCGAAAGCGACGCTGCTTTAATTTGCCACCCAGTCTGACAGCTAATTCCTGTAACTCACAAATACTATTTTTGAAACATTTAGAACAAACAATAGGGTGATTGGACAGAATAAGCTGAAAAGCAGTATTACGGACACGCTTTACTCTGGGAGTTTCACTATCTACTCTCATACCCTCAACTACCGGTTCTGAACAGGCAGTGGCTAACCGGGATTCGCCCTCAATCTCCACCAAACAGAGGCGACAGCCAGCAAAAGGTGGTTTACGCCCCCGAATAGCACAAAGATGGGGGATATAGATTCCATTGTCTAAAGCTGCCCATAAAATCGGAGTGCCTGCCTTCGCTTTAACCTGAGTCCCATTGATCGTTAGGGTTACCAGCTCCATTTTTGAGATTTAGCACTCTAAGTAGCCCGGCGATACTTTTAGCATCGCAAATTTCCCCAGAGGCAATCAAATCAGGTATTTGATTTAAGGGTACTCGAACTACCTCAATATCTTCCGTATCTTCAGCTTTCTTATAGCTGGGAACCAAGTCTGTAGCTAAATACAAATGAAGATATTCAGTACAATAACCTGGTGCTGAGTAAAAGCCCCCTAACTTTACTATCTTCTGAGGAAAATAACCAATCTCCTCTTGAAGCTCCCGCCTAACGCAGTCTTCAGCACTTTCTCCCGGATCAATACCCCCCGCTGGAATTTCCAGAAGCACTTTTTCTACTGGTTTCCGAAATTGACGCACCAAAAGCACATTGTCTTCTTTATCTATAACCACCACAGCCACACAATCCCGGTGTTCCACAATTTCTCGGATAGTTTTCCTACCATTGCTTTTCTCTACCGTTTCTACCCGCAAATTTACGGCACGACCTTGGTAAATTTGTTGGCTGAACAAAGTCCGTTCCATTGACATTAATCTCCCTTTATTTCATATATCAAAGCTACTTCATCGCAATTGGGAAACTTGGGACATCGGTAGCACTCTCCCCATACCTTACGGGGCAATTCCATTTTATCCACCTGACGGAAACCATGCTTCTCAAAAAAAGCTGGCTTATAAGTAAGACAAAAAATGGTTGATATGCCCAAATTTCGGGCTTCCTTCAGGCAAGCCTGAACAAGTAAAGAGCCAAGCCCTTTATCTTGCTTGTTTTCCCTTACTGCCAACGACTTGATTTCGGCTAAATCAGCCCAAGTAATATGGAGAGCGACACAGCCTAATATTTGGTCCCTCTCCCGAATCACAAAGAAATCCCGAAGGTTCTCATATATCTCACTTAAAGCTCGGGGGAGCATTTCCCCTTTATCAGCAAAATAGTTAATTAACTGGTGAACCTGAGGAACGTCACTTATCTTAGCCTTATCTACCCTCATAACACCTTCCCCTTGAGTCTTTGTTCCAATAACTTATAAAAATAAGTTTTAGGGCGCAGTCGCAAAAAGCGAGCTCGGTGGGGGCTAAGTTTCACTTTAACCTTGTCCTCATTGGAAAGGGGCACCTCTATCTGACCATCAAGACTAAGCTTAGCCTCATGATTAGTGAACACCTTCAATTCAATAGTTACATCCGGTGGCAGCACCAGAGCCTGACTTAAACTGAAATGAGCAGCAATAGGCTGGAGAATAATTTCCTTAGCCTCCGGATGAAGAATGGGACCACCAGCAGCCAAGGCGTAACCAGTACTACCTGTAGCTGTAGCCACAATCACTCCATCAGCCCGATAAGTAGTTAGAAATTCTCCATTAATCACTGCCTCAATAAGTACCAGCCTGGCTAAGCCACCTCTACCTACATAAACATCATTCAAAGCCAAAAAAACTTTATCCTCTTTTAGCTCTGCCTGTAACATGGCTCTTTCCTCCATCCAACCCCTCCCCTCAATCAGTTGAGGCAACTTATCCATTACTTCAGTAGAATCTAATTCAGTCATAAACCCAAGCTTACCCAGGTTTATGCCAACAATAGGTATAGATAAGGGGGCTGAAATTCGTGCCGCCCGTAAAATAGTACCATCACCACCGATACTAAGAATTAAATCTGAATTGGAAGCCTGCTCTTGAGCCTTTTCCCCCTCCCATGCCGAACACAACCAGCAGGAAATTCCATAATGGCTTAGAGATTCTTCTATCTTCTTAGCTAAAGGTAAAGCCTTTTCTTGCTTTGGTTGATAAAGAATACCAATTCGCTTCAAGACACAGGAAGTCTAACACCTATAAATATAAAGTGTCAACTTAGCCAGACACTTTGACCAAATGATATTCTTTAATTCCGCGGCGAAGGATAAAGAACTGTCCCTCAATACTTTCAGTCAAGAACAAGGTATACCAGACATCGGTTATGCGTCGATTATTAACATAAACTCCACCCCCTTCAATCAGCCGTCGGGCTTCACTTTTTGACCGCGCCAGTCCACAGAAAACTAACATATCCGTTAAAGCCATTCCCTTACTCCCAAATTGAGACTTGTTCACCACTGTAGACGGGACATCACCAAAGATGTCTAAAACCTCAGCGGCAGTAAGACCAGATATCTCCTCACCAAAAAGCATTTGAGAAGCTCTTTCAGCTCTTCTCATAGCTGTTTCCCCGTGCACTCTCTGGGTTACTTCCCGAGCTAATTTCCTCTGAGCTTCTCGCTTCTCCGGATATTTAGCTACCGAATCGGCTAATTCCTCAATTTCTTTTTGAGAAAGAAGGGTGAAAAACTTTAAATAAGTTATTACATCCTTATCATCGGTATTCAGCCAAAATTGATAAAAGCGAAACGGGGAAGTAAGATTAGCCGCCAACCAGACACTACCCGCCTCAGTCTTACCAAATTTTACGCCCGAAGCCGTTTCTACCAAAGGAAAGACCAAGCCATAAGCTTTACCACCCCGCAAGCGTCGGATAAGGTCAATGCCCGCTGTAATATTCCCCCACTGGTCACTCCCACCCATCTGAAGCCGACAGTTGTATCGATCATAAAGAACCAGAAAATCATATGCTTGTAATAACAGATAACTAAATTCCGTGTAAGAAATACCTTCTTCTTGTTCCAATCTTCGCTTTACTGACTCTTTAGCTATCATATAATTGACCGAAAAATACTTTCCGATTTCCCGGAGGAAGTCAAGCATACCTATAGAGCCAAGCCAATCAGCATTATTCACTATCTTTGCTGGATTAGTTTTGACTTCAAAATCAAGAAAGCGACTCAGCTGTTCTTTAATTCCATTTAGGTTAGCCTCCACTTCCTCCCGAGTAAGTAAAGGTCTTTCCTGAGTTTTTCCACTTGGGTCACCGATAAGACCAGTGCCGCCACCAACAATAGCTATTGGGGTATGCCCATATCGTTGCAAATGCACTAACCCCATTATAGGCAACAAAGACCCCACATGGAGACTGGGGGCTGAGGGATCAAAGCCAATATAAGCCGTTACTTTCTCTTTAGCTAAAACTTCTGGTAAACCTTCCGTAGCCGCATAAACCATCCCCCGCCATTTAAACTCGTCGTATACATTCATGGTAGACATCATTTTTAAATCAAAGATAGGCTACTGTCAAACACTTTCATCCCTTCTATAGTTTAAAAGCCCTATTATTACCAGGTGAGGATTCGGATGGCAGCTTCAGCAATATGGACAAATTTCCCCGGGATAACCCCCAAGATAAAGACGCCAAGACAGGTGAAAACTAAAGCAGTTCTAAGCGCCCCAGAAGAGGGCACTTTTTCTTCCGATGCCGGGGCTCCCAACCACATAAGTTTAACTACCCTCAAATAATAGTAAGCCGAGATACAACTATTAATAACCCCAATGATTACTAACCATAACAGTCCCTGCTTAACGCCAGCATTAAAAATATAAATTTTCGCAATAAGCCCGGCAGTAGGTGGTAGCCCAATTAACGAGACTAGACACAAAGTCAAGCCTAAAGCAAGTAATGGAGCCCGTCTCCCCATTCCGGTATAATCTTCAATAAGATCGCTATCAATCTTATTAGAAATAGCAATAATAACTATAAAAGCGCCCAGATTAGTCAAGGTATAACTGGCTAAAAAGAAAAGGAGACTACTCCGACCCGCACTATCCGCAGCTCCAGCAATACCTATGGCAGCAAGTCCAACCATTAAATAGCCAGCTTGAGCAATACTGGAATAACCCATCATCCGTTTGATGTTTGTCTGGGCAATAGCAACCACATTACCTAAAGTCATAGTAATAGCACTTAAAATAGCAAACAGCATTCCCCAGTTAAGGCTGAGCCAATCAGGAACACCAAAGGTGGTATAGAAAAAGCGAGCAATAACAGCAAAGCCAGCAGCTTTACTAGCGACAGAAAGATAAGCTGTAATAGGTGTTGGTGCCCCTTCGTAAACATCAGGCACCCACATCTGAAAAGGAACACAAGCAATCTTAAAGCCAAAACCAACTGCTAAAAGAATTATGCCTAAGAGCAAAGCCGGGCTGTCCATAAGAGTAGTTAGAGACATGGCTTGAATAACCTGAGCAATCTCATTAAGATGAGTCTTTCCCGTAAGTCCAAAAATTAGCGCCATGCCATAAAGAAGGATAGCCGAAGCTATGGCACCTAAAAGCAAATATTTCAATCCCGCTTCACTAGACTTGGCATCTTTTAAAAAGCCGGTCAGAATGTAAAGAGAAATACTACTCAATTCCAAGGCAATATAAACGGAAATTAACTCCCCAGTAGCAGCTAAAAGCATCATACCTACAACAGAAATGAGGATTAATGCATAATATTCTCCCTGAAACCGAGCCAACTTAGACACATAATCTTGAGAAGCTAAGATAACTAATCCAGCCGCAGCTAAAAACAAAAGTTTAAAGAAAAGGGCAAAAGGGTCTACTATAAACATATCATTAAAAGCAGAAGCTGGCTCCCTCCCCCAAAGTATCAGCACAAAACTCGCTGAAACCAAAAGACCCAAAATACTAACCCACGCCAAGACTTTCTTCTCTTTAATCCCCAGATCAAGGAGAATAACCACCAAAGCAAAAGCCACCAGGCTCAGTTCCGGAGTTAAAAGATTAAGGTCTAAACTCATTTTCGCCTGTCCTTATTATTATCCTAATTCCCTTATCTGCTTAATTAAAGGTCAGGAAAAATATAAAATATCCCTATCCCATAATAAGAACCAACTTTCTCCAAAAGTCTGGACTAAAAAAATCCTTTTCCTCTTTAGCCTTCTTGAGCAAGCCCAGTAGTTCGTCTTCCGAAAGGAGTGGCCCCTGCCCACTAAAAGCAAGTCTCTCTCCTAATCTCCTTCGTACGTCTGGAGTGGAAATCCAGTAAGTAAACCAAAAGCGATGGTCACCCTTTCGTAAAGCTGGCTTACAATCTGTATCAGCTTCCAACTTGATAATTCGCGGCTCCACTTCCACGATAACCCCTGAGTCATTCTCATATTTTATCCTACGACTCACCCATGAAACATAATGAAAGTCAACTTCTATTGCTCTGCCAAATCTGAATTTTTGCTGGCTCCCGGGAACTTTAGGCGCCATACACCTCCTTTCTCGAAACAGATGACAGAGCCTTCCTACCCATTTCCTTAACCACCAATCAATTTAATTATAGGCACAATACCTAACTTAATAACATCGGTCAAAATTGCTGGATAAAGACCAATAGTTATAATCACGGCAACAAAGGAAAAAATGCATAGCTTTTCTATATTATCGGCATCAGGCACATCCTTAAATTTCTCCAAAGGTTCACTGTAAAAAACTCGTTGCAACATCCACAAAATATAGCCAGCAGTAATAACAACACCTAAAACGCCAAGAATAGTATATAGCCGAATACCCTCCACCACTGTACTATTAAAGCTACCAATAAAAGTAATAAATTCAGCAGCAAAACCACTGGTACCAGGAAGACCTAAAGCAGCTAAACCACCAATAGAAAAAACCACAGCAATAACCGGCATCTGCCGCGCTAAACCGCCAAGTCGGTCTAAATCACGTTCATGACTTTTATCATAGACTAATCCCACCATGGCAAAGAGAAGACCGGTGATAATGCCATGACTAAACATTTGTAAAGTAGCCCCAACCAGACTCACTTGACTTAAGGCAAAAATACCTAACAGAACATAACCCATATGACTAATGCTACTATAAGCAATGAGTCGCTTTAAATCTCTCTGCCTTAAAGTTACCGCCGCACCATAAAGAACATTGACTATAGCTAAGATTACCAATAAAGGAGCATAAGCAACGGCAACTTCGGGAAACATAGTAACACAGAGTCGAATCATCCCATAGCCACCCATCTTAAGGAGTACCCCAGCCAAAATTACACTTACTGCCGTCGGAGCATCGGTATGAGCATCAGGCAACCAAGTATGCAGAGGAAAAACTGGCAACTTCACCGCAAAAGCAAATAACAAAAGGAAGAAAATACCAGCATAGGGGATTATAGTTGCCGCCGGAGCTAAATCAGCTAATTCGATCATATTAAGGCTACCGGTAGTAAAGTAAATGACCAAAATACCAGCTAACATCATGGCACTGCCAAGAAGAGTATATATCACATACTTGATGGCTGAATATTCCCGCCTACCTGTTCCCCAAATAGAAATAAGGAAATACATTGGAACAAGTTCCATTTCCCAGAAAAGGAAGAACAAAATTAAATCTAAGGAGCAGAAAACCCCTAAAAGACTCGTCTCCAAAAGCAAAAGCCAAATAAAATATTCCTTAGGTCTTAAGTCAATTTTCCACGATACCAGAACGGCTAAGAAGCCTAATAACGTAGTTAATACGACTAAAGGTAAGCTAAGACCATCAACCCCCAGGTGGTAAAAAGCATTAATAGCTGGAATCCAAGGGACTTTTTCCACAAACTGCATTTGACCAATAGCTCCCGGAGAACGGTCAAAGCGATAAAAGACAATCAGGGACAAGACAAAGGTAACTAAAGTAAATAAAGCGGAAATAAGTTTAACAGTTTTCGGAGAAGGTTTGGATAAAAGGGCAATGATAATTATTGCCCCTACCGGCAGGAAGATCATAGTTGTTAAATAAGGAAAATCCAAGTCCATCACCCCTTAACTAAAGAAATAAAAACAAACCACAATAGCTATAATACCTATAGCAATAAATAGACCGTAAAGCTGCAACTGACCTGTCTGAATTCGACGCAAGGTCCGACCTGCAGTTATAGTGCCTTTAGCAATCCCGTTAACACTACCATCTACTACATGAGTATCAAAAGCCTGAAAACCACCAAAAAGACCGTTAACTAAAACTCTACCCACAAAAACTTTCTCATAAAGTTCATCAAACCAGTATTTGCGCGTTAGCAGAGTGTAGAAGGGAGCTAAAGCCCTGCTAACCGCCTCCGATGATACTTGTTTACTACTATACATCATATAAGCTAAGTAAATTCCTAATCCAGCAACCCCTATAGATATCCAAGGTAATGGTTTTCCCAAAATGCCCACCAAGCCTTCCAGAAGACCATGAGCTTTTCCGTGACCTAAAAATTCACCAAATTTCCCAGTAAGGTTAAGCCAACCAGAAACTATAGAGAAAAAGGCTAAGACAACCATTGGAATAACCATTACTGCCGGTGATTCGTGAAGCTTATGGGCATGTTCACCATGCCCACTATGATGAATAGCTTTTCCCCCACGATATTCACCACCAAAAACAACAAAGACCACCCGAAAGATATAAAACGCAGTCATAAAAACGGTTATCATGGCTAAGGTAAATAGGACAGGCTGAGTCTTCAACGAATAAACCAAAATCTCGTCTTTACTCCAAAAACCGGAGAGAGGGAAAATACCAGCTAAGCTTAAAGCCGCAATCACAAAGGTAGCACAAGTCCATGGCATAGCCTTCCGCAGCCCCCCCATTTCGCGGATATCAAAAGTTCCGGTAGCATGATTGACACTACCCGCCCCAAGGAAAAGGAGGGCTTTAAAGAAGGCATGGTTGAACAAATGAAAGATGCCAACGGCAACCCCACCAACCCCCAAACCCAGCATCATATAACCTAATTGACTTATCGTAGAATAAGCTATCACCCGCTTAATATCGTTCATCACTAATCCCATGCTGGCAGCAAAAATAGCCGTAAATGCCCCAATAACTGCTACCAGAGTTAGAGCAATTTCCGAATGCTCAAAGAGAGGAAAACATCGGGCTACTAGAAAAACTCCAGCAGCCACCATAGTAGCCGCATGAATTAAAGCACTAACCGGTGTTGGACCTTCCATTGCATCAGGTAACCAGGTATGAAGAGGAAATTGGGCTGACTTGCCTACCGCCCCAGAAAAGATACCTAAGGCTCCCCAAGTCAGAGCCGTGCCTGTTAATGTCCCAGCAAGAACTAAACTATGAAGTTTTTCAATATCAAAAGTGCCAGTATTATAGAAAAGCCACAAAATACCAGCTAAAAAGCCAAAATCCCCCAGACGAGTGACAATAAAAGCTTTCTTCGCCGCATTAGCCGCTGCCGGACGATGAAACCAAAAGCCAATAAGAAGATAGGAGCATAAGCCAACTCCTTCCCAGAAAAGAAAGAGAAAAACTAAATTATCTGCCATTACTAAGCCAAGCATGAACCCAGTAAATAAAGACATAAAAGCAAAGTAGCGATGATAACCAGGGTCACCGTGCATATAACCCTGGGAATATATCTGAATCAGTAAACTGACCACACTAACTACTATCAGCATTACTGCCGTTAAAGCATCGACAATCAATCCCAAATGAATACTAATACCGTCTTCAATTAGCACCCATTGAATATCAGGAATTTCTAACTTATGCCCCGGGGCTTTTAACACTTCCGCCAAAACCCAAAAGGAAAGAAGAGAGCTAATACCAATAGCAACGATAGTAACATATCCGGAAAGCTTAGGCCGATGGTTAAAGAAAGGTCTTAGGAAGAGAGAAATAACAATAAAGGAAAACATGGGAAAAAGCCAAATAAGCCAAGGAATTTGATTAGGCATCATAACTTCCTTAAAACTTCCTCAATAACGTGAAGTTTTTCTTGAGAAACCAGAATTCTATAAGAAGTTAATTCTCTCATCTCAGGCTTTTCCGACTCGGGAAGAATCCGAGTTGGAACACCTTCTCCCTCAAAATACTCCTTCCACATTTCCGCTATCATCAAATTAGGCGCTGTTTTTATCTGAACCCACATTTGAAAATACTCCCTCAAACTCTCAGCAAAATCTTGGATTTTACTTTTATCCTTTCATTAAGTCCGCTTTTTCAATATCCACCGTCTCCCGGCTTCGATACAAAGCAATAATTATAGCTAAACCAACAGCTACTTCCGCCGCTGCCACCACGATAACAAAAAGAGCAAATATCTGACCAGTAAGAAGAAGAGGAACAATATATCGGGAAAAAGCCACCAAAGCTACATTGACCGCATTGAGCATTATCTCAATGCTCATCAAAATGACTACAGTATTGCGCCGCGACAAAGCTCCATACAAACCAATACAGAAAAGCACTGCCGATAAGATAAGATAATGTTCTAAGCCCACAGACATATCTTTACTTCTCCCGAATTAAAGTAATCGCTCCCAGCATTGCTGCCAGAAGCAATATCGCCACCATTTCCAAAGGCAAAAGAAAGCCCCCCTCCCCAAAAAGACGACCCCCTAAAGTTGCCGTCGTCGGTACTTTAGGTAGTTCAGTCCTCGCCCCCCAAGAAGTATTAACCACCGCAAAAACCATCACGCTAAAGAGTAACAAAGCAATAATAAAAGCCGGCAACCGAAATCTTCCCCCAGGATTGCCTCGCCAGATTTCTCGAGTGAGCATGATAGCTAAAATAATCAAAACCGAGATAGCACCTACATAAATAAGAACCTGAGCCGCAGCCAAAAAGTCAGCTTGAAGAGTGATAAAAAGTCCAGCAATAGCCAAGAAACACAAAACTAAAAAAAGAGCTGCTCGAAAAACATTTTGGAGAAAAACCACAGCTAAAGCAGCACCAACACTTACTATGGCTAATAACCAAAAAACAATATCAAAAATCATCAACCTTTACTCCGCTTCCGCAACGGAAACCAGCGCAATTTCTGCCCGTTTTCCCTATCCCAGTGAATAAGTAAAGTCTGGCGCGGTAATAAAGCCTCCACTTTGGGACGGGCATAGCCACTGGGTTGCCTTTCTTCCGATAGCTCTAAAGCTTCTTTATTTAATATCAATTCCCGCCGCCGATAAGTAGCCCGCTCATAACCCCGCCCCATAAATAAAGCTTCATAGGGACAAGACTCCACACACAAACCACAAAATATACACCTCCCAGTATCTACTTCTAATTTATCCACTACATAGTTATTTTCCGTGCCTAAATAGGTAACAATTTCAATGTTACCCTGAGGACAACTCTTGGCACAGGTAGCACACCCAGTACACTTACCTTTGTACCACACCAATTCATTACCCCGAATCCGCCGGGAGGGAACTAACTTTTCCTCAGGATATTGAAGGGTAATTGGCGGGCGCAAAAAGTTCTTAAAAGTCACCACCAACCCCTTAAGAATACCCAATCCATATCTCTCAAACTTCAACCCTACCACCTCCCAAAGCAAACAATCGTGACCAGGATAATATCAGTATCCCTGTGATAATCACATTTATTACCACCATACCCCAAGACAAAGTCCCGGGAATCCAAAGCACCTCGACACCAACCAAAAACAAATTGATTAAAGCCATAGGCAAGAGACATTTCCAACTAAATGCCATTAATTGATCTACCCTTAGCCGAGGCAAAGTACTCCGAACCCAGAACATAAAACAAAAAACCAAGAACACTTTGATCACAAACCAGAGAAAAGGAGGCAAGATTGGTCCCTTCCACCCCCCGAGAAAGAGAGTAGTAATAATTGCCGAAGCTGCCACCGCATGCCCGTACTCAGCTAAATAAAATAGGGCAAATTTCATCCCGGAGTATTCTGTATGATAGCCAGCCACAATCTCCGACTCCGCTTCAAGGAGGTCAAAAGGAGAACGCTGAAGTTCTGCCATAGAACCAAGGAGAAAAATCAGGAACCCTAATGGCTGTAGCAAAAAGAAAGGAACCGTTTGGGTTTCCACAATCTGGCTTAAAGACAGGGAACCAACCATTAAAATAACCCCCGCAGCAGCTAATACTACCGGTAATTCATAGCTAATAGCTTGAGCTACTGTCCTTAAAGCTGATAAAAGAGAATATTTATTATTGGATGCCCAACCGGCAGTATATATTCCAACAACAGAAATGGAACTTATGGCTATTACATATAATATACCTATATCTAAGTCAGTAAAAACCGCCCTTTTGGAAAAGGGAACTACAGCAAATACCATTAAAGCTGGAACAAAGGCAATTATTGGCGCCCAAAAATGAAGCCAAAAGTCTCCTTTAGCCGGGACAATATCCTCTTTGGTTAACACTTTAATGGCATCAGCAATCGGCTGAAGAATACCTTCAAAACCAACCCGGTTAGGTCCTAAACGGAGTTGAAACCTCCCTACCCCCCGCCGTTCTATATAAATAAAAACCATCACCATCACCAGAACAAAGGCAAAAAGAACCAACACTCCAACCCCAAAAGCAATAATATAAGCTGCCCACTCCGGCATAAAGTTAACTAACCAATGCCTAAATTGTCCTATCAGAGTCATCTACCTATCAACCTCCCCTAAAACCGTGTCCAAACTACCAAAAATAACTATAGCATCAGCTATTTTCCAACCCACAACCATTTCTTTAAGAGCCGTCAAATTGAGCAAAGCTGGTGGACGAATATGAAAACGATAAGGAGCAATGGAATTATCACTCACGAGGTAAAAGCCCAGTTCTCCTTTCGGTCCTTCTATATGTCCATAAACTTCACCCTTTGGCGGCCGGAGTAAATTCGGCACCTCAGCTCGCACTGGACCCAAAGGGAGTTGCTCTAAAGCTTGGGCTAAAATCCGGACACTTTGTCGCATCTCTTGAATTCTTACCCAGTATCGATCATAGACATCCCCTACCTGACCAATGGGGACTTCAAAATCAAAACGGTCATAAACAGAGTAAGGGTCAGCTTTTCTAATATCCCATTTAACACCACTGGCACGAAGTACTGGACCACTGGCTGAGCTATTTATTGCCTTCTCCTTAGGCAAAATACCTACTCCCTTCGTCCGAGCCAGAAGGATTTCATTCGCTGAAAGAAGCTGCTCATATTCATCAATAAATCTGGGCATTTCAGAAATAAACCTTTTTACTGCTGGAATAAACTCCTCAGGAATATCATGACTAACACCGCCAATACGCATATAATTATAAGTAAGCCGTTGTCCACAAACCATTTCAAAAAGATCCAGAATCTTTTCCCTCTCCCGAAACATATACATAAACGGAGTAAAGAAAGCTCCCATTTCATTAAGCAAAAAGCCAACGGACATCAAATGGCTGGAAATACGCATCAGTTCTGCCATTATCACCCTCAAGTATTCTGCCCTCTCCGGAACCTTAATTCCAGCTAATTTCTCCACGGCCAAAACATAGGCAAAATTATTAGTCATAGAAGCAATATAATCTAACCTATCGGTAAGAGGAATATTCTGAGTATAAGTTCGCCCTTCAGCCAATTTCTCAATACCCCGATGGAGATAGCCCAATACTAACTCTAAGTCAACCACCACTTCTCCATCCAAAATTGCCCTAAGACGGAATAAACCATGACTTGAAGGATGCTGAGGTCCTATATTAAGAACAAAGGGTTCAGTTCTGACTACCATTAAAGATAATCCTTCCGTAATGGATGTCCAGGAAAACCTTCCCAAAGAAACAAACGCTTCAAATTAGGATGACCCAAAAAGACAATACCCATTAAGTCATAAACTTCCCTTTCCTGTAAATCAGCCCCCTGCCATAAACTAACCACAGAAGGTACTGTTGGCTTCTCGCGGTCATAGCACCGCGTCTTTAAAACAAAACTGTGGTTATGTTTTAGTGAAACTAAATGATAAACCACTTCAAAATAATCCAGATAATCAACCGCGGTTAAGTTGGTTAAGTAATCAAAATCAAATCCAGGTGTCTCCTTAAGGAACCGAGCAACTTCAAAAAGAGATTCAGGAGCGACAATAATAGCCCCTGGCTCAATATCAATAACTGCCTTAGGGAAAGATTGAACTATTTTCTTAGCTACCTCAACACTATTTAAGGCAACAGTCATTCCCCCTTTCCTTTCCGAAGGGCTTTGGGACCCAATTTTCCTTTCCATTCCTGAATCTTTTCTTCTAACTCCTTCTGAACACTTTCCCGAGCAATTTTTTTATGTAACATCATTATTCCGTACAGCAATCCTTCAGGGCGAGGTGGACAGCCAGGCACATAAACATCTACTGGAACAATACAATTAACCCCTGGAACCACGCTATAAGACTCCCGGAAAGTCCCGCCACTAATAGCGCAAGCCCCCATAGCTATTACCCACTTAGGTTCCGCCATCTGGTCATAAATTCGCTTCAATGCCGGCGCCATCTTCCAAGTTAGAGTCCCAGCTACAATCATCAAATCAGCCTGCCGTGGCGATGCCCGAAACAACTCCATTCCAAATCGAGCAATATCAAAACGGGAAACCGCCGCTGCCATCATCTCAAAGGCACAACAAGCCAACCCAAAGTTAGTTGGCCACAAAGAAGACCGCCGCCCCCAATCCAAAACAGCATCTATAGTAGTCACTAAAACATTTCGTTCGATTTCCCCTTCAAGCCATGAGTCTGGGTCAGGAATAGGCTGACAGCTGGCTTTCATCAAATTAATCGTTTTACCCTCAGCTAAATCAAATTCAGCTAACGATGCCTTTATCTCTTCTATTTCCATTCCAGTGCCCTTTTCTGCCAAGCATAAACATAGCCCACCATAAGAATCAAGATAAAAACCAAAATAGCCAAAAAGGTGGGCAACCCCAGCTGTCTTAATACCGTTGCCCAAGGAAAAAGAAAAACAATCAAAACATCAAAAACAACAAAAAGGAGAGCATAAAAATAATAACGAAAATTAAACTGAACCCAGGTCTTACCAATGGTCTCCATGCCACACTCATAGGTAGAACTCTTCACCGGATTAGGCTTTTTGGGAACCACCCCAAAGAAACTTAAAGTCAAAGACAAAAGGGGCATACTGAGAGCAAACAGAATAGCCACTATCAAGAGAAGCCCAATATAACCGTAATCAGCCAGCAAGAAAAAAGCCTCTTCTCTAAAAAAATCGGCTCTTATTCTATCACGTTCCAAAAATAAGAAGCAAGACCCCACCCTAAAACTCTCAACTTGAAATCTTAAACCTTCATTGTTATCCTTATAAACACAAAAAATAATGACTAAAGAAGATAAAGCAAAAGCTATCCCGGAAAAAGGAACTTTCCTTCTTCAGTTAGGTTGCTATCAAGACGCAATCCAAGCTCACGAAAAAGCGATTAAGCTTAAACCTGGCTACCCTGGAGCCTAGTATAACAAAGGAGTTGCCCTGCAAAAGTTAGGTCGCTACCAAGAAGCAATCCAAGCCTACAAAGAAGTGATTAGGCTTAAGCCTGACTTCCCTGAAGCCTTGGAATAATACAAGGAAATATCTTATTAAATGAGCACTCCACTACAATCCAAAACTTAAGGGCAGGCATTTTCCCATGTAGAACTCAGCCCAATTCCTGAACTTTATAAACAAGAACCCAGTATATTTAAAACCTAAACATTACTCGAATTGCCCAGTTATTAAGATTTTGCTAAACTTCCTTAAATTACAGAACCATGAACATATTACTCACCAATGACGATGGAATAAATGCTCCCGGTCTTTGGGCTTTAGCTGAAGCCCTACAAAAGGAATATGAAGTAATGGTAGTAGCTCCTGACCGGGAACAAAGCGGCATTGGCACCGCAGTGACTCTTCATTATCCTATTAGAGTTCATCCAATACAGCCCCCACTTGCCGGAGTAGAAGCTTATGCCATAGAAGGAACCCCAACGGACAGCATTGTGCTGGCAGTTAATCGGTTGGCAAAAAAGGACATAAACTTGGTTATTTCCGGAATTAACCAGGGAGCTAACTTAAGTAATGATATTTTTATTTCTGGAACTGTTGCCGCTGCCCTTCAAGGCTATTTCTATGGCATACCATCCATAGCCGTGTCTATAGCTGCCTTTGATAACCTTTATTTTGACCCAGCAGCAAAATTGGCTGTGATTTTAGCCAAAAAGTTTAAAGAAAATATTTTACCTAAAAAATTAATCCTAAATATAAATTTGCCTAACTTGCCTTTAGACAAAATCCAAGGCTTAGAAATTACTCGCCTGGCAGAAAAAGCTTATAGCAGTAGTGTCGAGCCAGGACATAATGGTAAAAAGGAAGTCTACTGGATTCGACGCGCTAAATTTGAGCCCAATGCCGACGAAGGTACTGATGCCTGGACAATAAAACAAAATAAAATTTCGATCACGCCGCTGTTCAGTAGCCCCAATGGCTCTTTATTTTCCCTCCTCAAAAACTTAGCGCCTAACCTTCTTGAGGAGCTTAATCAAGCTTCTCAAAGCTTGACATTATAAAGGAAACTATCTATTATTTAAGTTGCCACCGACCCACAAGGCGGTGAGCTAAATTTAACGGAAACCTAAAACTCGCTTGGATCGGCAACGACCGAGACGGGTAAAAAAGAGAGTAAAAGCCTTTCCGGCGTTGCCGGAAAGGCTTTATTAATTTTTTAGGTAAAAACTATGTATAACGCTATAACCGATGTCCCCGGAATAAAAGTAGGACATTACACTAACCGAGATGCCGCTACTGGTTGCACCGTTATCCTCTGCGAGGAAGGAGCTATAGCCGGTGTTGATGTCAGGGGTTCAGCCCCAGGAACTAGAGAAACCGATTTATTACGACCAATGAATTTGGTAGAAAAAGTCCAAGCAATCCTCCTTAGCGGTGGCAGTGCCTTTGGCCTGGATGCCGCCAGCGGCGTCATGCGCTACTTAGAAGAAAGAGGTTTCGGTCACCCAACTCCAGTAGTTAAAGTGCCCATCGTCCCCGCAGCTATCCTCTTTGACCTAGGTATAGGTAGCTCAAAAATCAGACCAAAGGCTGAAGACGGTTACCAAGCTTGCCTGGCTGCTACTAATAAAGAAGTAGCTGAAGGCAGCGTCGGTGCCGGCACTGGAGCTACTGTAGGGAAAATTTTAGGTATGGAAAGAGCTACTAAGAGCGGGCTGGGCACTGCCAGCCAAAAATTAGCTGGTGATATTATTGTTGCCGCTTTAATTGTGGTTAATGCCTTTGGAGATGTCATTGATCCCAAAACAGGCAATATTCTGGCTGGTCCTCGAGATTTAGAAAACAAAACCTTCCTCTCTACAGTAGAACTTCTTAAGCAAGGCTACCGAAGACGACAGCCATTAGCCCAAAACACTACTATTGGGGTTGTAGCTACTAATGCCCGCCTAACTAAAGAGCAGGTAAATAAATTAGCCCAAATGGCACAAGTCGGAGTGGCTCGGACGATTTCTCCATGCCATACCATGCACGATGGTGATACCTTATTTGCTCTTTCCCTCGGGGAAAAGATAACCGATATTAGCTTGCTCGGAGCAGTTGCTGCCGAAGTAGTGGCTACTGCTATAATCCGAGCCGTCCTCACTGCCGAAACCCTGGCTGGAATACCTTCAGCCACAGATTTCACGAGGTTAAAATGATAAAAATTGGCTTTATTGGCGCCGGGACCGTTGGCACCGCCTTGGCTTTAAGATTATATCAAAAGGGTTATAGTATAGTAGCTACCTCCAGTCGTAGTTTAGCCTCAGCCCAAAGATTAGCCCAAAAGGTAGTTAACTGCAAAGTTTGTAAAACCCCCCAAGAAGTGGCTGATATAGCTAACTTTGTCTTTATCACTACCCCCGATGATGTCATACCAAAAATAGCCGCCGAAATTAACTGGCATAAAGGGCAAAATGTGGTTCATTGCAGTGGTGCTGACTCCCTGGACATTTTATATCCGGCTAAACAAGCTGGCGCCACCATTGGTTCATTTCACCCCCTGCAAACTTTTGCCAATATTACACAAGCAATAAATAACCTTCCTGGCTCTACCTTCGCCTTGGAAGCCGACGAACCTTTGTTAAGTCAATTAAAAGAGATGGCCGAAGCCCTTGACGGAAGCTGGATTGTACTTAAAGCGGGACAAAAAGTGCTATATCATGCCGCCGCGGTTTTTGCCTGTAATTATGTAGTCACTTTGACTAAATTGGCTACAGATTTATGGCAAATTTTTGATATACCCCAAGATAAAGCCCTCAAAGCCCTCCTCCCCCTTTTACAAGGCACCGTAAACAATATCGGGAATATTGGCTTGCCCCAATGTCTTACCGGACCCATCGCCAGAGGCGATTTAGGCACTATAAAAAAGCACCTTAATGCACTAAAAACAGCAGCTCCCGCCCTCATCCCTATTTACACTGAATTAGGACTTCAGACAATACCTATAGCCTTAGCTAAAGGAAGGATCGATCAAGAAAAGGCTAAAGAGCTGGAAGTTTTACTCAGTGAAAGGAGGAACCAACTATGAGAACAATGCTAAAAAGCAAAATCCATCGCGCTCGAGTCACCGAAACTAATATCGACTACGAAGGCAGTATTACCATTGATCAGCTCCTTATGGAAGCAGCTGATATCCTCCCTTATGAGAGAGTTGAAGTCCTAAACATTAATAATGGTGCCCGCTTTGACACTTATGCCATACCTGGAGAAGCTGGCTCAGGAGTAATCTGCCTAAATGGAGCAGCGGCTCGACTGGTAGCTAAAGATGACCTGATAATCATCCTTACCTATTGCCAGATTCCAGAAAGCCAAGCCAGCACTATTACACCAAAAATCATTTTTGTCGATTCGACAAATAAGATCATACCTAAGGAAACCAGAGATACCTGGGCAAAAGATTTAATGGCAACTTTATGAAGGAATTTTTACTGGAAGAAATTAGACAATCGGCTGATGCCGACCTTTTGGGAGTAGCTCCAGTAGCCAAACTAAGAGCTTTAAAGGCTGTAGATCCGGAATTAATGCCCGAAGCCAAAAGCGCCTTAGTAGTGGTCTGCAGCCATTCCCAAACAGCCTTGAATACCAATAACACCCAGATTCGTCAATATGACACCTTGGCTACTTATGAGAGAGTACGCCTCAGCTCCAAAAAAATCTCCCGTCAACTGGAAAAACTGGGCTACAAAGCATTAGCTCTTCCCAGTGCTTTACCAATTGACATGTCCGAAGCAAAAATGGGGATGGTAGGGTTAGTAGACATCCGGGCAGCTGCCGTAGCTGCCGGTATAGCAATTTATGGAAAAAGCGGTCTGGTTTTAGTGCCAAATTTTAAAGCCAGAATTAGACTGGGAGTGGTCTTAACTGATGCCGAAATAGTTAGTTCCCCTATGGAAGGATTAGAGACCCTCTGCCCCAAAAATTGCCTGGCTTGTTTAAAAAACTGCCCAGCCCAAGCCCTTAAAGGCAATGGAAATATAGACAAAGAAGCCTGTATTAAAGAGGCTTTAAAATACGGCTTGAGGGGTTACTTAAAATTTACCGCTCAGTTCCATTCAGCCTCAGCTGAAGAAAGAAACCAACTCATCAAGAGTTTTGAGTTTCGGGAATTGTGGCAGAATTTTATGACCGGCACTTATTATTATTGCTGGAATTGCCAAATTGCTTGCCCACCATAAGTACAGCCCTTTAAAAAAGGAGGTGACAAATGCGAGTTACCATCGCCGACATAAAAGAGATGAAGCAAAGAAAGGAAAAAATACCTATGCTCACTGCTTATGACTATGTCATAGCTAAAATAGCTGATGCAGCTGGAATACCCTTAATCCTGGTGGGAGACAGCCTAGGGATGGTAGTTTTGGGCTATGAATCAACCATTCCAGTAACCATGGAAGAAATGCTTCACCATACTCGCGCCGTCGTCCGAGGCACCAAACACGCTTTGGTTATCGGCGACATGCCCTTTATGACTTACCATACTTCCATCTCTGATGCCTTGTATAATGCCGCTCGTTTTATTCAACAAGGAGGGGCCCAAGCAGTAAAATTAGAAGGTGGTGAAATAGTTGCCGAAACAGTAAGACGAATCGTTAACTGTGGCATTCCAGTCATGGGGCATATCGGGCTTACCCCACAGTCAATCCATCAGCTGAGTGGCTTTAAAGTTCAGGGGAGAACCCCAGAAGCTGCCGCCCGTCTCCTTAAAGATGCCCTTGCCCTAGAAGAAGCCGGTGCCTTTGCCATTGTGCTGGAATCAGTACCAGCTCCTTTAGCTAAATTAATTACCCAGAAAGTTAGTATACCTACTATTGGTATCGGCGCTGGCCCCGACTGTGATGGTCAAGTCCAAGTAATTAGTGACCTCTTAGGTCTATTCACTGAATTTGTTCCCAGACATGCTAAACAATATGTTAAGTTGTCTGAAATAATCAGAACTGCCATTACTAACTACATCACTGAAGTTAAAGAAGGCACTTTCCCTACTGAAAAACATAGCTATTCGATGGACGAGAGCCTGCTTGAGGGACTGAAACTATGAAAATAGCTAAGACCATTGCCGAAATGAAAGCCTTAAGGAGACAGATTTCCGGTTCAGTGGGTTTCGTGCCTACTATGGGCTATCTCCACGAAGGTCATCTCTCTTTAGTTAGGCAAGCCAAAGCCGAAACTGAAACGGTAATCGTCAGTATTTTTGTTAATCCTACCCAGTTTGGTCCCGCCGAAGATTACGCTACCTATCCTCGGAACCTAAAGCGAGATTTAGCCTTACTGGAAAAGGAAAAGACGGACATAGTCTTTGTACCCGAAGTGGAGGAAATGTACCCTAAAGGATTCAATACCTGGGTGGAAGTTAAAGGAATCACCGAAAGACTTGAGGGAGCCTGCCGCCCGGGGCATTTTAAAGGAGTAACTACAGTAGTGGCTAAACTTTTTAATATTGTAGAACCTACCCGAGCCTATTTCGGACAAAAAGACGCCCAACAAGCCCTAGTCATTAAGAAAATGGTAGCCGAACTTAATATGAACTTAGAGATTGTGGTTCTACCTACAGTCCGAGAAAAAGATGGCTTAGCTATGAGCAGTCGCAATATTTACCTTTCCCCCGAAGAAAGACAGGCAGCAACTATCCTTTTTAAAGCCCTTACCTTAGCCCAGGAACGCTGGCAAAGGGGGGAAAGAAATGCCGACTCTTTGCGCCAGGAAATGATTTCCTTTATTAAAAAAGAACCTCTAGCTAAAATTGATTATGTAAGCATCGCCGATAAAGAAACTTTAGAAGAACTATCAATTATAGACCGACCTGCCTTAGTCTCTTTAGCTGTTAGAATAGGTAAAACCAGGCTTATCGATAATCTCCTTCTTGAATAGTTATTTTACTCCCGAATCAATATCCACAACCCCAATAGAGCTAAAATAGCCATACCGGCACCAAAAGAAAAAGGAGCTGATGGAGTAAAAAGGTGCCAGAGCCAACCTGCCATCAAACTTGCCGGAAGAAGGGTTATTCCCACTACACTATGGTAAAACCCATAGGCAGTTCCCCGTTTCTCTTGGGGCACTAAATCAGCCACAAAAGCCCGGGCTACCCCTTCAACCAATCCATAATATAGCCCATATAGCCCAAAAAGAAACCAAACTTGCCATGCTGCCCAAGCCACAGCAAAACCTAAATAAACCAAAGCATAAATAAGCCAGCCTAACATCAAGACCCGCTTCCTACCTAATTTATCGGATAATATCCCCGCCGGGGGCGCTACTGAAGCATAAACAACATTGAACATCACCAGCATTAGCAAAATATAAAACACCGAATTACCTAAATTCTGAGCCCGAAGAATCAGAAAGGCATCACTGGAATTGCCTAAGGTAAATATAAAAATAATTATCAAAAAAAGCTTAAACTGAGTATCAAAGTCAGTTTTAAAATCCTTTTCCTTTGTCTTTTCTAATTCTTTGGCTTCTCTTTTAGCCTCATGCACAAACAAAAACCAAAACAAAGCTAAAACTGCGGGAATAACTCCTACCACAACCAACCATTGATAAGTGCTACGGAGAAGCTCCAAATTGCCCTTTTGGACTAAATAGACAACAATTGCCGCCACCCCCAAGCCAAAAGCTGCTCCATAAGTATCTAAGGCTCTATGCAACCCAAAGCCTTTGCCCAGTTCCTTCATTGCTAATGAATCAGCTATTAACGCATCCCTGGGAGGAGTCCGAAGACCCTTGCCTAATCTATCAGCAAACCTCACTCCAAGGACAACTCCCCAGCTTGAAGCTAGGTACATAAAAGGCTTCGCCAGCGTCGATAAAAGATAACCCAAAAAGGCTAAGAATTTCCGCCGCTTCAGCCGGTCACTTAACCAGCCACTGCCAATTCTAACAAGAGAAGCGGTGCTGTCAGCAATTCCCTCAATAAGCCCAATAATAGGAGTAATCACCCCCAAAACATTAGCCAAAAATAAAGGCATTAAAGTAAAAATAATCTCACTGCTAACATCAGTAAGAAAACTAATAACTCCGAGAAAAAATATATTTGGATTAACCCCAAAAATAGGCTTCAGCATCGTTTTTTATATTAACAAAAAATTAGCCACCGAACCTAAAAACAAATTATTTTTGTTGACACAGAGTCTGAGTTTTATTTATACTATTTTCTACCCTCAATACTAGGACTTTAATAATTGACTAAAGAAGGGTTTTGGTGTATACTATCAACTGGTATACACTTTTTGCTCTTTAAAAATAGAATAGGTTTTGGGCTCTGTCTGATGTAGGTCAAAGGAGTAAGGGCGCAGGGTGGATGCCTTGGCATCAACAGCCGAAGACGGGCGCGGCAAGACTGCGATAAGCCTCGGTGAGCTGTCAAGCAAGCTTAGCCGGGGATACCCTAATGGGGAAACCCGCCTGAGTTAAACTCAGGCCCTTGCTTTTAGCAAGGGGGAACCAGGGGAAGTGAAACATCTCAGTACCCTGAGGAAAAGAAATCAATTGAGATTCCCTGAGTAGTGGCGAGCGAAAGGGGAAGAGCCCAAACTCGGGTAGCTTAGTGGACTTGGGTCCTATGCTATCCGGGGGTTGTAAGGCACAAGAGACAGTTCCCAAGGACTGTCACAGAGTGACAAAGCTTTTTCTTAGCCGAAGGACCCTGGAAAGGGCAACCATAGAGGGTGATAGTCCCGTAGGCGAAAAGAAAAAGCCTCTGCTTGTGTCCTTGAGTACCACGGGACACGGGAAATCCTGTGGGAAGCTGGGGCGACCACGCTCCAAGGCTAAATACTGTTGATGACCGATAGTGAACCAGTACCGTGAGGGAAAGGTGAAAAGAACCCCGGGAGGGGAGTGAAATAGAACCTGAAACCCTGTGCCTACAAGCAGTCAGAGTTTGCCTTAAAGGCAAATGATGGCGTGCCTATTGAAGAATGAGCTGGCGAGTTACTCTCAGTGGCTTGGTTAAGTCACTAACGTGACGGAGCCGTAGCGAAAGCGAGTCCGAAAAGGGCGTTGCCTCGAAAGGGGCAGGTCGCTGGGAGTAGACCCGAAACCGAGTGAGCTACCCATGGTCAGAGTGAAACTCAATTAACCTTGAGTGGAGGCTCGAACCCGTGAGCGTGGCAAAGCTCTGGGATGAACTGTGGGTAGAGGTGAAATGCCAAACGAACTCGGAGATAGCTGGTTCTCCCCGAAATGCATTGAGGTGCAGCCTCGGGAAATTAACTTGGGGAGGTAGAGCTCTGGATGAATTAGGGGCCATACGGCTACCAAACTCAACCAAACTACGAATGCCCCAAGTTTCTATCCCGGGAGTGAGACTATGGGGGCTAAGCTCCATAGTCGAGAGGGGAACAGCCCAGACCATCAGCTAAGGTCCCTAAGTGTGGGCTAAGTGGGAAAGGAGGTAGCATCGCTAAAACAGCCAGGAGGTTGGCTTAGAAGCAGCCATCCTTTAAAGAGTGCGTAACAGCTCACTGGTCGAGCGATGCTGCACTGATAATTTAACGGGGCTCAAGCTCACCACCGAAGCTATGGATCGCTTTTAGCGATGGTAGGGGAGCATTGTCATCAGCGGTGAAGCTTCAGCGTAAGCTGGAGTGGAGCGGTGACAAGAGAGAATGCCAGCATGAGTAGCGTAAAGGCATGTGAGAAACATGCCCACCGTAAACCTAAGGTTTCCTACGCAAGGTTAATCCGCGTAGGGTTAGTCGGGCCTAAGCCAAACCCTAAGGGGGTAGGCGATGGACAATGGGTTAATATTCCCATACCACCTAACTCTTGCTTTAAGGCAAAGGGGTGACACAGGAAGGTAGGTTGAGCGTACCTAATGGACATGGTGCGTCCCCAACCTTAGGCGTGTTGATGCTGGCAAATCCGCATCAACGTTAAGCGGAGGGGCGGGGAAAATGGAGGGGCAACCCGAAATGATTCAACCGAGCCTACACTGTCGAGAAAAGCCTCGTTGCTAAAGAGTTAGGTGCCCGTACCGCAAACCGCCACAGGTAGGTGGGGATAAAAGTCCCAAGGTGGTCGAGATAACCCTCGTTAAGGAACTCGGCAAAATGACCCCGTAACTTCGGGAGAAGGGGGCCCTGGGTTAACCCCAGGGGGCACGGAATCGGCCCAGGCGACTGTTTAACAAAAGCACAGGTCTCTGCTAAAGCGAAAGCTGAAGTATAGGGGCTGACACCTGCCCGGTGCCGGAAGGTTAAGGGGAGAGGTTAGGGTTTTAAGCCCAAAGCCTTGAACCGAAGCCCCGGTGAACGGCGGCCGTAACTATAACGGTCCTAAGGTAGCGAAATCCCTTGTCGGGTAAGTTCCGACCCGCACGAAAGGTGTAACGACCTGGGCGCTGTCTCAACGAGGGACTCGGTGAAATTGAATTAGGGGTGAAGATGCCCTTTACCCGCGACTGGACTAAAAGACCCCGTGGAGCTTTACTACAATTTGGCACTGAACTTGAGCCGAGCATGTGTAGGATAGGTGGGAGGCGACGAAGCCAAGGCGCCAGCTTTGGTGGAGCCAACGGTGAAATACCACTCTTGCTTGGTTTTGGTTCTAACTTGCCTTCGGGCAAGGACAGTGCCAGATGGGTAGTTTGACTGGGGCGGTCGCCTCCTAAAAAGTAACGGAGGCGCCCAAAGGTCCCCTCAGCACGGATGGAAATCGTGCGTCGAGTGTATTGGCATAAGGGGGCTTGACTGCGAGACTCACAAGTCGAGCAGGGACGAAAGTCGGGCAAAGTGATCCTACGGTACCGTGTGGAAGGGCCGTAGCTTATCGGATAAAAGCTACCCCGGGGATAACAGGCTGATCTTGCCCAAGAGTTCACATCGACGGCAAGGTTTGGCACCTCGATGTCGGCTCATCGCATCCTGGGGCTGGAGCAGGTCCCAAGGGTCTGGCTGTTCGCCAGTTAAAGCGGTACGTGAGCTGGGTTCAGACCGTCGTGAGACAGGTCGGTCTCTATCCGTCGTGGGCGCGGGAGATTTGAGGGGAGCTCTCCTCAGTACGAGAGGACCAGGAGGGACAGACCTCTGGTGTACCAGTTGTCGTGCCAACGGCAGTGCTGGGTAGCCAAGTCTGGTCGGGATAAGCGCTGAAAGCATCTAAGTGCGAAGCCCACCCCAAGATAAGATCTCCCACCGGGTCAACCGGGTAAGACCGCAGGCAGACTACCTGCTTGATAGGCGGCAAGTGTAAGCAGGGTAACCTGTTGAGCTAAGCCGTACTAATGGTCGAGGCTTTGACCTACATCAGGCTGAGCCCAAAACCTTCATCGCGGGGTGGAGCAGTGGCAGCTCGTCGGGCTCATAACCCGAAGGTCGTTGGTTCAAATCCAACCCCCGCTACCATTCTTTTGAATTTGAAAAAGCCCCCGAAATTAAAATTTCGGGGGCTTTTTCTTTTTTGCCAATAACCTCAAACATGAGCTGCCCCGATGAGAGGCAATAAAATAAAAAGCTATCTATCTATATGGTATAATCACAATAAAAAATGAGTAACCTACAAGAAGGAAAAAGATGGCTCAACCAAGCCAAAAGAGACCTTGAAGATGCTCGGGTATTATTTCAAGCCAAATCCTATGCCAGCTCTTGCTTCCATACCCAACAAGCTGCCGAAGAAGCCCTTAAAGGATTTTTGTATTCTAAAGGACTAAGGGCAATAGTAACTCACTCTGTAACTCGCTTGCTCCAAGAATCATCAAACTTCGAAAAGAAGTTTGGTGATTTTATAGAAGAAGGAAAAGAATTAGACCGTCATTATATTGGCTCCCGCTATCCCAATTTCTATGCCGAAGGCGCTACTTATGAATATTATTCGAAGAATATGGCTGAAAAATGTATAAAATATGCAACATCAATCTTGAACACCGTGGAGAAATTGCTCACCGAATAGATAAATATTGCACAGAAATTGTAGATAAACTTAATCCAAAAGCAATAATCTTATTCGGTTCCTTCGCCCGCGGTGATATCAATGAAGGCTCCGACATAGATATCTTAGTTATTGCTGATTTTAAACAAAATTTTCTAGATAGAATTAAGTTACTCCTCGACTTAAACAGTTTTGAACTACCTGTTGAACCCATCGGTTATATTGTCAATGAATTTAAGCAAATGAGAGAGAAGAAATCCCTTCATTGAAGAAGTTATCGCTACCGGCATCCTTAAGTACAGCTCTTACCCTTAGCGGTTAAAATTGTCTTCCTTAGATGACGGCTCCCTTTCCACTCTCTAACTTTCTAAGGTATTTTTGATATTTTTCCCTGGGGAAACCAAAGCTTTGCTATAATTGAATGAAGTAAAATCAAGGAGAGAGGTTTTAAATGAACAAAGGATTTATAGTTCTTAACATTCTACTTTTGTTTAGTGTCCTTTTTTTAGGCTGGTATACCTACAATCTGAATCAAGAATTAGCTACATTATCCGATCAACAAGCAATTTTAAGCAAAAATATAGCCAGCTTACAAAAAGAATTAACCTCAACTTCAACTAAGCTGGATACCTTAGTAGCCAGACTGGATACTTTAGTAACCGAAACTTCCAGCTTAACTATAAATATACCCAAACTTTATAGCCAAGTTAAAGATAGTATAGTCCAAGTAACTACTTTCAAGCGGGATGGGCAAAAAGTAACCGGTTCCGGCTTTGTCTTTGATAATAGAGGATATCTCCTGACAAATCATCATGTAATTGAACAAGCCCGGGAAATTGAGATTACTTTGCCTAATGGCATAATCCAACGGGCGATAGTAGTTGGTTCAGATGCTTACTTAGATGTGGCAGTGTTACAATTACCCCAGTATAATGCACCAATACTTACTCTCGGTGATTCGGACAAAGTCAATATTGGAGATAATGTAATAGCTATTGGCAGCCCCTTTGGTTTAGGTGGTACAGTAACTTTCGGAATTGTCAGCCAAAAAGGAAGACTTTTACCCAGTGTCAGTGGCTTTTCTATTCCTGATGTCATCCAGTTTGATGCAGCAATAAACCCAGGTAATTCTGGAGGACCTTTATTAAATTCCAAAGGTGAAGTGATCGGAATCACCTCAGCCCGTATAGAATCGCCCCGAGGAGCTGTAGGACTTGGCTTCGCCATTCCCTCTAATTTATGCAAAAGGGTAATCCCAGTTCTCATAGAAAAGGGAAGCTATGCCCATCCTTACCTGGGAATTAGTCTAACTAATATTACCCCTAAAATAGCCGAAGCTATGAATTTAACTTTAACCAAAGGAGTCCTTATTACAGAAGTCAAAGCTGGAAGTCCTGCAGCTTTAGCCGGACTCAAAGCCGGAGATAAATTTATTGAGATTGACGAAAAAAAGATACCCATAGGTGGTGACATTATCATTGCTATTGACGAAGTTCCCATCGTAGACTCCAGCGACTTGATTAGCTATCTTACCCGGTATAAAAGCCCAGGCCAAACTATAGTCCTAACCGTAATCAGAGATAAAAAGGAAATAAAGGTAACCGTAGTCCTGGGTACCAGACCAGCACCATAGAAAAGTAGGAGCTAAACGATGAAAAGAGAACTTATGCAAATTTTAGTCTGCCCTGTGTGTAAAGGAGAACTACAACTAAATGTAACCGAAGAAAAGGAAGAAATTATTTCCGGCTCTCTTTATTGTCCTCAATGCAACTACTCTTATCCTATCGTAGATACCATACCTAACCTATTACCTCCTGAACTTAAAGAATAACCCCTAAGGTTGGTAGCAGACACGACTATAAGGGGATTCCCAAACTTCTACCGAAGTTAAGCGGATGCTCTGTGAAGGAAAGTGAGACTTGAGTCGGTCATAAATGGTGACTGCTATGTTTTCCGAAGAAGGATTAATTTTATCAAAGGGGGGAACCTCATTAAGACAAGTGTGGTCAAAGGAATTTAAAACCTCCCTTAAATGATGCCTTAGTTTTACAAAATCATAGGCTAAACCAATTTTATTTAAATTTGAAGCTCCTATTGTAACTATCACTTTAAACCGATGACCATGCAAATTCTCACATTTGCCCCCATAATCTCTAAGATAATGAGCTGCATCAAAATGTTCTATTACTGATACCTGATACATAATACCTCCTATTCAGTGTTACCGTTTAATATTAATAGCTTCAGAATACTTCCATACCCCTTTAACCGGGTTGAGATTATTTAATAATTGGAGGATAGTTTTGCCCGATTCTGGATGAATTAAGTCGGGAGAAATTTCGGCTAATGGCACCAGAACAAAAGCCCTTTCCAATAAACGGGGATGAGGAATGATTAACTTCGTTGTCTTAATAATCTTAGTGTCATAAAAAAGAATATCTATATCAATAGGGCGAGGAGCATTGGGAAAACTGGGTTTTCTACCTAATTGGCGTTCAATAGCCTTAATTAACCGCAGAAGTTTTTCAGGGGACAAGTCTGTAGAGACAGAGCAAACGGCATTTAGGAAAAGAGGTTGCTCTGTGTAACCCAGTGGCTCTGTCTCGTAAAGAGAGGACAATTTATTTATATTAACTCGGCAAGATAATAACTTTAAAGCTTGCCTCAGATTCTGTTCCCGGTCGCCTAAGTTTGAACCAAGACCAAGATAAACTATTGCCAATGTTGCCTCCAGCCCTTCCTAGCAATGGCATCACTCACCCGACACACTTTCACTATTTCTCGGACATCGTGAACTCGCACTATATCAGCTCCTTTAACAATGCCAATAGCCACTGTGGCTGCAGTAGCTCCCAGACGTTGCTCTGGAGATAAATCCAGCATAAATTTGCGCGAGGTTCCTAATAATATTGGTCTCCCTAATACTTTCAATTCATCCAGACGCCAGATAAGCTCTAAATTCTGAGATATCGTTTTGCCAAAGCCAATTCCAGGATCAATAATGATATTCTCCCACGAAACCCCAGCTTCCAGAGCTAAACTTATAGCTCGCCTCAAATCAGATAACACCGCAGGCACAATTCGTTGACACGGTTTATCTCTCTGATTACTCATCAAAATAAGAGGCACCTTCCTCTCCGCAGCTAAATTAGCTAACTTTGGCTCTTTTTGTAGCCCCCAAATATCGTTTATCATATGAGCCCCCGCATCCAAAGCTTCCCGGGCTACTTCCAATTTATAGGTATCAATGCTTATGGGAACCGATGTTTCTTTAACCAATCGCTTTATTACTGGTAACACCCGTTTTAACTCTTCGTCTACAGATACGGGTATAAAGCCAGGACGGGTAGACTCACCACCGACATCTATTATGTCAGCTCCATCCATTACCAAGTCCTTAGCTCTTGCCACAGCAGTGTCAACATCCCTTATCCCATCTCCAGAAAAAGAATCAGGAGATACATTGATAATCCCCATAACATAAGTCCGTTCTCCCCAATGAAAAGTCACCGGACCACACTTGGTGCTGCCCAAAGCTTTAGTTTTAACCATTAATCACTCCTTACCAACTATTTTACCAATTTCACCAACACCGCTTTTTCTCACGATTTATGATAAAATAATACTCCTTGATAAGTCCTTCCAGAAAGGAGTGAAATCAAACAGACCAGATGAGGATTGAAGACAAATTAATAGAACTAAACAAGCTTAGAGAAGAAAGTAAAGCTGGTGGGGGCGCTAAAAGAATCGAAGCCCAGCACGCCAAAGGTAAACTAACAGCTCGAGAAAGAATCAACCTTCTTCTTGACCCGGGCACTTTTGAAGAAATCGACCCTTTCGTTTTGCATCGCTGTACTGATTTTGGATTAGCCGAACAAAAATTTCTCGGCGATTCAGTAGTTACCGGCTATGGCAACATAAACGGACGAAAGGTGTTTGTTTTTGCTCAGGATTTCACTGTTTTCGGTGGTTCTCTGTCTAAAGTAGCTTCGGAGAAAATTTGCAAAGTCATGGACCTTGCCGCTAAAAATGGTGCCCCAATTATTGGTCTTCTTGATTCTGGGGGGGCTCGGATTCAAGAAGGTGTAGATAGCCTTGTCGGCTATGGAGATATCTTTACTCGAAATACCTTATATTCTGGGGTTATCCCCCAGATTTCGGTAATTATGGGACCCTGCGCCGGAGGTGCTGTTTATTCTCCAGCTATTACTGACTTCGTTTTCATGGTCAAAGGTACCGGGCAAATGTATATCACTGGACCCGAAGTAATTAAAGCTGTTACCGGGGAAGAGGTCACCTTAGAACAGTTAGGTGGCGCTATGACCCACGCTACTAAAAGTGGTAATTGCCACTTCGTTGCCGACAGTGAGCCAGAATGTCTGGAAATGGTGCGGCGTTTGCTCAGCTTCCTTCCCCAAAACAATATGGAAGACCCCCCAATAGTAGATACCGGTGATGACCCAAACCGCACTGATGAGGAACTCCTTTATCTTGTCCCTACCGACCCCGCTAAATCCTATGACATGAAACAAATTATCACCAAGATAGTAGACAAGGGTGATTTCCTGGAAGTCCACGAAAAATTCGCACCGAATCTTATTGTTGGTTTTG
Source organism: Dehalococcoidia bacterium (assembly GCA_042408205.1). GTDB lineage: Bacteria > Chloroflexota > Dehalococcoidia > GIF9 > DYGU01 > JBHOQK01. The sequence goes on from JBHOQK010000029.1 coordinate 107,677, forward strand.
CTCGCTTAGCTGGGCGAAGTGTTGGCATTGTCGCTCAACAACCCAAGATTTTTGCCGGTGTTATTGATGTGGATGCCTCAGACAAGGGAGCTCGGTTTGTCCGCTTTTGTGATTGCTTTAACATTCCTTTGATAACCTTGGTGGATGTTCCCGGATACATGCCCGGAACTGACCAGGAATATAGAGGTATTATTAGACATGGGGCTAAATTCCTTTACGCTTATGCTGAAGCTACTGTGCCTAAAATCTGCGTCATTACCCGAAAAGCCTATGGTGGTGCTTTTGTCGTTATGAGTAGTAAAAGTCTGCGTGGCGACATTAATTACGCTTGGCCCACTGCCGAAATTGCTGTCATGGGACCAGAAGGAGCAGTAAATATTATTTTCCGTGATCTCATTGCTAAATCAGAAAACCCAGAAGAAACTCGCCAGAGATTAATCCAAGAATATCGAGAGAAATTTGCTAATCCCTATATTGCAGCAGCTAAAGGCTATATTGATGATGTTATTGACCCCAGATTAACTCGCCCTAAATTAATAAAAGCTTTGGAAATGTTACAAAATAAAATCGATACTAATCCGCCTAAAAAACATGGCAACATTCCTCTTTGAGATTCGAAAGGAGTTATGAAACCTGAGGCAAAAAAAGTTGCCGCAATAACAGCAGCAATTACTACCTATCTTGAACACGAATCGTTAGCTAAAATCCCCCCACCCCAGTATCAACCTGCTTTTGAAATTAGCCCTTGGCGTCTTTTTGGACGCCAGGAATTAATGAGAACTCGAAGCCAATGGCAGCACAAAAAACATCGCTAATTAAGGAGGTGATGAAAATGAACCCGGACAAAAAAGAAGCAGACAAAAACCCAGTTAAAATTATTGACCTTACTTTCCGCGATGGACACCAATCTCTTTTTGCCACCCGAATGCGAACCGAAGATATGATTCCCATTGCCCCAGAAATGGATAAAGCTGGATTCTGGTCTATGGAAGTATGGGGTGGTGCTACCTTTGATGTCATGATTCGGTTTTTGAATGAAGACCCCTGGGAAAGAATCCGGATTTTGAAAAAACTAATGCCTAATACTCGCCTTCAAATGCTTCTTCGAGGACAAAACTTGGTTGGTTATCGCAATTATGCCGATGATGTGGTGACAGCTTTTGTTCACCAGGCTGCTGACTGCGGCATTGATGTCTTCCGCGTCTTTGATGCCCTAAATGATGAACGCAATTTCATCACTGCTTTTAAAGCTATTAAAGAGAAAGGTAAACATATTCAAGGAACTTTGTGCTATTCCCTTACCGAGCCTAAACTGGGAGGCCCAGTATTTAATCTTGACTATTATGTTAAGAAGGCTCTAATTATCCAAGATATGGGAGCTGATAGTCTTTGCATTAAAGATATGGCAGGGCTTATTGCTCCCGATGATGCTTATAATCTAATCAAAGCTCTAAAACAAGTGCTAAAAATACCAGTTGACCTCCATAGCCACTTTACCAGTGGTATGGCGATGATGAGTTATCTCAAAGCCATTGAAGCTGGGGTAGATTTTATTGATACTTGTATTGCTCCTTTTGCCTTCAGAACCGCCCACCCTGCCATTGAGCCTATAATGGTAGCTTTGATGGGTACTCCGAGGGATACGGGGCTTAATTTAGAACACCTCCTTAAATTAGGTGAGTATTTTGAATCTATCGCCCCAAAATATCGAGACTTTCTGGACACAACCAAAATCTCGGTAATTGATGCTGGTGTCTTGTGGCATCAAATCCCTGGAGGTATGTTTACTAACATGGTTGCCCAGCTCAGAGAAGCCAATGCTCTTCACCGGCTACCTGAGGTTTATGCCGAACTTCCCCGAACCAGAAAAGAACTAGGCTACCCACCCTTAGTGACCCCCACCAGCCAGATTGTGGGTGTCCAAGCAGTTCTCAATGTCCTTTATGGCAGATATAAAGTAGTAGCTAAAGAAACAAAAGATTATGTCTATGGTCTTTATGGCAAACCACCAGCACCTATCGACCCAGAAGTCCAGAAATTAGTCTTAAAAGATTATGAACGGGGACAGAAGCCAATTACTTGCCGACCCGCTGATATTCTGGAACCAGAATTAGAAAAGGCTAAAGAAGCTACTAAAGGCATTGCCAAAGACATCGGTGATGTTCTTATTTACGCCCTTTATCCTACCACGGGAATGGCTTTCCTGAAGGCTAAATATGGGCTTGAGCCCCCGCCTAAAACAGTAGAAAAACCAAAGACCTTGGAAGACATAAAAAGGGAAGATGAACTTATAGCTAAAGCTAAGGCTGGCAAATTGGTAGAAAAAATAGAAATTAAAGCACCAGCTAAAGGACCAGGACTCAGAACTTTTAATGTCTTTATTGGTGATGAATACTATCGGGTAGAGGTAGAACCAGTAGAGGTTTCAGTCTCTTCAAGCCCTTCTCCCCCTCCCACTCCTAAAGCTAAAGTAGAAGCACCACCCAAACCTGAAGCTAAAGAAACGCCACCAGTGCCATCGACTCCAACAACTATTGCCGGGACACCAATACCAGCACCGTTACCAGGAATAATTACTCGCTACTTAGTAAAAGTAGGAGACGAAGTTAAAGTTGGTAGTAAAATCGCTGTCCTTGAAGCTATGAAAATGGAAAATGACCTCCTTAGTCCAGTGGCAGGGAAAGTTCAATCTCTCAACTTTAAGCCTGGTGATAAAGTAGCCGCCGGAGATATCATCGCTATAATCGCTTAACCTGAAAATGGGCAAAACTTTAAGTGAAAAAATTCTCAGCCAAAAGTTAGGCACTGAGGTTAAAGCCGGAGATATCATTATTACCCCTTTAGATTTAGTCTTCATCCAAGACACTACTGGCCCTTTAACCATAAGGCAATTTCAAGAAAGCAACTTCAAAAAAGTCTTTGCCCCTGAGAAATGTGCCATTTTCCTTGACCATGCTACCCCTAGCCCCAGCTTAGAACTCTCCAACGACCATCTCTTGTTACGCCAATTCGCTACCGAAACTGGCTGCCTTATTTCTGAAATTGGTGAAGGGATTTGCCACCAATTAGTCACCGAAAACTTGGCTAATCCCGGGGATATTATTATTGGAGCTGACTCCCATACAGTCACTGCTGGAGCTTTAGGAGCTTTTGCTACCGGTATGGGGTCAAGCGATGTAGCTGTGGCTTTAGCCTTAGGCAAAACTTGGCTCCGAGTCCCGGAAACTTTCCAAATTGTATTAGAAGGCAACTTCCCAAATATGGTGGATGCTAAAGACCTTGCCCTATACCTTATTGGTAAAATCGGTGCTGATGGAGCTAACTATAAAGCTTTAGAATTTGGTGGCAAAACTGTCTCATCTATGAGCATGTCCCAACGCCTAACTATAGCTAACATGGCTGTAGAAGCTGGAGCTAAAGTAGGACTCTTTCCTAGCGATGAAGTTACTTTAAATTATTTAAAGTCCCAAGGACGAGCTCACAAATATAAACCTCTTCAGCCTGATGCTGAAGCTAATTATGAAACAGTCATCCCTATAAGCGTTGACCAACTTGAGCCAATGGTAGCTCTCCCTCACTCCGTAGATAAAGTGGTACCGATTCGCCAGTTAAATAACACTCCAGTCCATCAGGTCTTCATAGGCACCTGTACCAACGGACGTCTTGAGGATTTAGCCATAGCTGCCCGAATTCTCAAAAACAAAAAAGTCAACTCTAAAACTCGCCTTCTTATAGCCCCAGCATCAAGAAACGTACTAAGCCAGGCTTTAAAAGCCGGTTATATCCAAACCTTGATAGAAGCCGGGGCAGTCCTCCTTCCTCCAGGTTGTGCTGCTTGTCTTGGTCTGCACCAAGGAGTCTTAGGAAATGGAGAAGCTTGCCTATCTACAGCCAACCGTAATTTCAAGGGACGAATGGGTAATCCTAACTCCTTTATCTATTTAGCTAGCCCAGCTACGGCAGCAGCTACAGCTATAACCGGTAAAATTACTGACCCCAGGGAAATAACTGGATGACTGAAACTATTCTTAAAGGTAAAGTCTTTAAATTTGGCGACAATATTTCTACTGACCTTATTATCCCTGGCAAATATGCTCGCCTTAGAAGTAATCTTTCTGAATTAGCCAAACATGTTATGGAAGATGCCGATGCCACCTTTGCCACCAGAGTCAGACCCGGAGATTTTATTGTAGCTGGAATTAACTTCGGACTTGGTTCAAGCCGAGAGCATGCTCCCTTAGTCATTAAAATGTCCGGTGTAGCTGCTATCCTGGCTAAATCAGTGGCTCGCCTTTTCTACCGAAATGCCATAAACCAGGGATTACCTGTCCTTATTTGCAATACCGACCTCATTGACGATGGAGATGAATTGGAGGTAAACTTAATTAATTGTACAATTAAAGACTTGACTAATGGTGCCCAGCTTACCTTCGGAAAAATTCCTCCAGTTATGTTAAACATCCTTAGGGAAGGTGGGCTTATCCCTTATATTAAAAAGTACGGTGATTTTAAATTATAAGGATTTAAGGAATAAAACATGGCTAAAACCTACAAAGTAACCCTCATCCCCGGTGATGGTATTGGGCCAGAAGTTACCAAAGCAGCTAAAAGAGTTTTAGAAGCAACCGGAGTTAAATTTCAGTGGGATTTAGCCATAATCGGGGATAGCGCCCAAGATATGTTCGGTACTCCTTTGCCCGATTATGTCATTGAATCTATAAAGAGAAATAAAGTAGCTTTAAAAGGTCCGGTAACGACCCCAGTCGGCGCGGGTTTTAGGAGCGTTAATGTAGCTTTACGCAAAATGCTTGACCTTTATGTCTGTCTTCGTCCTTGCAAAACCTATCCCGGTGTGCCGACAGCCTATCAAGGCGTAGACATAGTAGTTGTTAGGGAAAATACTGAAGACCTTTACTGCGGAATTGAATTCGCTAAAGGAACACCCGAGGCTATCAGGTTTATTGACTTCATTTTTGACACCACTGAAGAAAAAGTAAGGAAAGACACTGGTTTTAGCATAAAAATGATTTCGGAAACTGGCGCCCGAAGAGTCATTAAGTTTGCCTTCGAATACGCCCGCGCCAATAACAGAAAAAAAGTAACCGCAGCCCATAAGGCTAATATCCTTAAATTCTCCGACGGCTTGTTTTTATCTGTCGCCCGAGACTTGGCTAAAGATTACCCTGATATTGAATTTGAAGACGTTGTCATTGATACTCTCTGTATGAGATTGGTGCGCAACCCCCAACAATTTGATGTCATCGTTCTCCCTAACCTTTACGGAGACTTTGTTTCTGAACTTTGTGCTGGTCTCGTCGGTGGTTTAGGAGTTGCCCCCGGAGCCAATTTAGGCGACGATGTAGCCGTCTTTGAGCCAACTCATGGCAGTGCTCCAAAATATGCTGGCCTAAACAAAGTCAATCCAATAGCAATGATTCTCTCCGGAGTAATGATGCTCCGTCACCTGGGAGAAAAAGAAGCCGCCAACAGGGTAGAGAGAGCTGTAGCCACAGTCATTGCCGAAGGAAAGAATGTTACTTATGACTTAAAACCAAACCCAGGTAACGGTAAAGCTGTCGGTACTAGTCAAGTAGCCGATGCCATTATTGAAAAGCTAAAGGAGGGTAGCTAATGCGTAATAAAATAACTATCATCGGTGCCGGTATGGTGGGTGGTACTTTAGCTCAGCGTATTGCTGAAAAGGGATACGCAGATGTAGTACTAGTGGACATTATCGAGGGTTTACCCCAAGGAAAGGGTCTTGACATACTTCAGTGTGGACCTATAGTTGGTTCTGATGCTCGGGTTATCGGCACCAATACCTATGAAGAAACAGCTAATTCCGATATTGTGGTCATCACCTCAGGGGTGCCTCGCAAACCAGGTATGAGCCGTGACGATTTAGTATTAACTAACATGAACATTGTCAAATCAGTTACCGAACAAGTGGTGAAATACTCTCCAAACTGTATCATTATTATGGTGACCAATCCCTTAGATGCCATGACCCAGTTAGCCCTTCATGTAAGTAGATTCCCCAGAAATCGTGTTTTCGGACAGTCAGGTATTTTAGATACAGCTCGCTTCCGAACCTTCTTAGCCCAAGAACTAAATGTCTCGGTAAAAGATGTTTATGCCTGTGTTCTCGGTGGTCACGGTGATACTATGGTACCTATCCCCCGATTAACTACTGTAGGGGGCATACCCATAACTGAACTTTTGCCTAAAGAAACCATTGACCGAATTGTGGATAGAACTATTAAAGGGGGCGGCGAAATAGTAGCTTTGCTTAAGACAGGCAGTGCCTACTACGCTCCAGCAGCCGCCACCGCCCAAATGGTTGAAGCGGTTCTTTTTGACACCAAAGAAATCCTTCCCTGCGCTACTTATTTAGATGGAGAATACGGCATCAAAGGCGTTGTTGTTGGCGTCCCAGTTAAATTAGGTAGAAACGGCATTGAGCAGATAATTGAACTAAAACTCACTCCAGAAGAAAGTGCTCGCCTCCAAAAATCAGCTGAAGCCGTTAGAGAACTGGTTAAAATAATGAAGCTGGAATAAGACAAATACAAACAAACTCGCTACCGGTAAAAACTATAAAAACTATTTACAAATAGATAATGCGAGATATAAAGGCAAGCTTAATAACGGAAACAATAGCCCGTCTGTGTCAGGAAGCCAATTTCTTTCTTCCTGAGGATGTTCTTCAAGCCTTGACTGAAGCCAAAGAGAAAGAAGAATCCCCTTTAGGCAAGCAAGTTCTTGACCAACTAATAGAAAATGCTCGCTTAGCCCAAAAGGAACAGTTACCCATATGTCAAGATACAGGGACAGCAGTAGTTTTTTTGGAAATAGGCCAAGAGGTTCACATTAGTGGTGGCAGTCTATATGAAGCCGTAGAAGAAGGTGTCCGCAGGGGTTATGAAGAAGGTTATCTCCGGAAGTCCATAGTTCGTCAGCCTTTCTCAAGTCGGGTGAATACTAAAGACAATACTCCACCTGTAATTCATACCGAAATTGTTCCCGGCGACCAGCTTAAAATAATAGTTATGCCTAAAGGTGGCGGTAGTGAAAACATGAGCCGCCTCTTCATGCTTGAACCAGCCCAGGGAAGAGAAGGAATTATCAAATCAGTAATCCAAGCCGTGGATGAAGCTGGCAGTAACCCCTGCCCTCCAGTCATTGTAGGCATCGGTATTGGTGGTACAGCCGAAAAAGCTATGCTATTAGCTAAAAAAGCCTTGCTCCGGAAGGTAGGACAACCTAACTCAGACCCAGAAGTAGCTGAATTGGAAAAAGAAATCCTAAACCAGGTCAATTCTTTAGGCATTGGTCCCGAAGGCTTTGGGGGCAGGGTTACGGCTTTAGCCGTGCATGTCGAGACTTTCCCTTGCCACATTGCCAGCTTACCAGTAGCAGTAAATCTTCAATGTAACGCAGCTCGCTGGAAAGAAGCTATCCTATGATAGTTAAAAATCACGACCTTTTGATTCTTGGCTCCGGCATAGCCGGATTGAGAGCAGCTATAGAAGCTGCTCGAACTAATGACCTTGACATCGCTATTATTTCTAAAGTCCAACTAATGCGCTCCCATTCAGTTTGCGCTGAAGGTGGAACAGCGGCTGTATTACAGCCAGAAGCTGGAGATAGCTTGGAACTTCATGCCTGGGATACCATAAGAGGCAGTGATTTTCTGGCTGATCAAGATGCCGTAAAGCTTTTTGTAGAAAGAGCCCCAAGAGAAATGCTCCTCCTTGAGCATTGGGGCATTCCCTGGTCTCGCCGCCCTGATGGCAGGATTGCCCAACGCGCCTTTGGTGGTCATAGCTTTGATAGAGCTTGCTTTGCCGCTGACAAAACTGGTTTCTTTGAAATGCAGACTCTTTACGATACCCTCCAAAAATATACTAAAGTAAACCAGTACCATGAATGTTATGCCACTTCTATACTCATTAACAACGGTATTTTCTGCGGTCTTACCGTATGGAACCTGACCACTGGTGAATTTTTCTTCCTTCAAGGCAAAGCTTTAATAATTGCCACGGGCGGAGCTTGCCGAATGTATGGCTTTACTACTTATTCCCTAACAGCTACCGGTGATGGTATGGCTATGGCTTATCGGGCTGGACTTCCCCTCAAAGATATGGAATTTGTCCAATTTCATCCCACAGGCTTGGTACCTTCAGGTATTTTAATAACTGAAGCCGCTCGGGGAGAAGGTGGCTACTTACTAAATAATCAAGAAGAGAGATTTATGACAAAATATGCTCCAGCCAAAATGGAAGTAGCTCCCAGAGATATCGTTACCCGCTCCATAATGACGGAGATTGAACAAGGCAGGGGCTTTTCAGGACCTAAAGGGCTTGATTATGTCCACCTTGACTTACGCCATTTAGGCGCCCCGAAAATTAATGAGCGGTTACCCATGATTCGAGAGATTGCCCTAAGGTTCAACTTTATTGACCCTATTTATCAACCTATTCCCGTTCGCCCCGCTGCTCATTACTTTATGGGTGGCATCCACACCAACATTGATGGTGCCACACCAGTAGAAGGCATTTGGGCAGCCGGTGAAGCCGCTTGCGTCTCCATTCACGGAGCAAATCGTCTCGGTTCTAACTCCACCAGTGAGTGTCTCGTCTGGGGACAAATCACCGGTGAAAAAGCAGCTAAATACGCAGCTAAACTAAAGGCTTTCCCACCACTGCCAAAAGAACAAAGACTAAAAGAGGAAGAAGCCAAAGTCTTTACCCAATTTAAAAACAATGGCAAAGAAAACCCTTATCAACTGAGTGCCGAGTTGAAGAAGATTATGGACACCCAAGTGGGCGTCTTCCGCACTGGAACAGAATTGATGTCTGCGTTAAATAAGATCAAAGAACTTAAACAACGTTTAACCCAAGTGTCGGTAAAGGACTCAGGGCGAATATATAATACAGACCTCTTACATGCTCTGGAATTAAATAATCTCCTCGATTTAGCTGAAGTTATTGTTACCGGGGCTTTAGCTCGAACTGAGTCTCGAGGAGCTCATGCCCGTCGGGATTTCCCAGCGCGAGACGATGTAAATTGGCTTAAACATACCCTGGCTTATTATACTCCTGAGGGACCACGCCTGGAGTATATTCCAGTAACTATTACTCTGTGGCAACCTACAGAAAGGAAATATTAAAAATGAAACCACCAAAAGAAAATTATCTTGGGGTAAAGGGATGGGCATGGGCAGGAAAATACCAAATAGAACGCTATCTCTATTTCCTCCATCGCCTTACCGGTTTAGGTCTACTTCTTTACGGCAGCCTCCATATGTTTGTTATGATTTTGATCCGAGGCTTTATTGGGCAAAAGGCCTATGAAACGCTCATGGTTTTCTTCGACCATCCTTTATTTAAAACTGGTGAGTATCTCGTTTTGGCTGCTTTTATCTTTCATGGACTAAACGGCTTACGCCTTATTTTGCAGGAATTGGGATTTATCTTAGGAAAACCAAAGCCTCCTATCTATCCTTATAAAGATTCACTCCGAAAAAAACGTCCCATTGTTTTAACTATGATAGCTTTAATTATAATTTGTTCTATAATTACTTTACTTGCTTTCGTTAGGCAAGGTGGATAAATGCGCCAGTCTCATCTCTGGGTCTTACAAATAATCACCGGGATTCTCATCGCTTTCTTCTTAGGCATTCATCTCGTGTCAATGCACTTGGAAAATATTCTTAAATTTTTTGGCATTGAAATTTATAAGCCGACTTCCTGGGAATCCATGTTAGAGCGAGCCCGGGAAAATTTCTGGTTGATTTTTTATATTCTCTTTCTGGCTTTTGCCCTATTTCATAGTCTTAATGGACTTCGCCGTGTAATCTTAGAACTATCTCCATCAGCCAAAACCGAGCGATTAATTACCTGGATTATCATAATTATAGGAATTGTTGTTTTTGCCTTAGGCACATATGTTCCCATAACCTTATTCCGAGGTTAAGAGAAATCATGAAAGTAAAATTTAAAGTCCAGAGATATAACCCAGAGAAAGATAAAGCACCCTATCTCCAAGAGTTTACCATCCCTGTCAGCCGAGGAATGACAGTCTTGGATGGTCTTATTTACATTAAAGAGAATCTGGATAGTTCTCTATCCTTTCGCACTTCCTGTCGCATGGCAATTTGTGGTTCCTGCGGTATGTTTATTAACAATTACCCTCATTTAGCTTGTCACACTCAGATAGAAGAGCTTAAATCTGAAACCATAGAAATCAGGTCATTGCCTAATTTCCCTATCATTAAAGACCTCGTACCAGATAATTTGCCGATGTTACTTAAGCATAAGTCTATAAAACCTTACCTCATTCGTTCTGATATTGAGGAAATGGAAAAGCCAACAGCAGAATTTATGCAGACCCCAAGCCAGCTGGAAAGTTATCTGCAATTTAGTTATTGTCTCAAATGTGGCATATGCCTTTCAGCTTGTCCCACTTCAGCCAGTGACAAACTTTTCCTTGGTCCTCAAGCCTTAGCTCAATGTTATCGGTATTGTGCCGATAGTCGAGACGGAGGTCTAAAAGAGAGACTCCCTTTAGTAGATACCGACCATGGACTATGGCATTGTCATCTGGCTGGAGCTTGTTCCGAAGCTTGTCCCAAAGGACTCGACCCAGCTTTAGGTATCCAGTTGCTGAAAAGACTGCTGCTCTCCCAGGCATTACGATTAAGCAAAACAAGACAACCTTCTCCACTAGTCCCACCCCCTACTGAGACTAAGCCAAAAATCCCCTTCCCAGAATTTACTGTTGTTCCGGAGAGAAAAATGCCATGAAAATCATAAATATAACTTCACCCTTAGACCCAAAAGTTATTGAAAAGCTAAAGGCTGGCGACCAGGTTCTTATTACAGGCATTATTTATACTGCCAGAGATGCAGCTCATAAGAGACTGGTAGCAAGCTTAGAAAAAGGTGAGAAATTACCCTTAGACCTTAACGGACAGACTCTTTATTACATGGGACCCACCCCAGCTCGCCCCGGTCAGGTCATTGGCTCCGCTGGACCGACTACCAGTGGTCGCCTAGACATTTATACCCCCCGCCTCCTGGCAGCCGGAGTCAAAGGCATGATTGGTAAGGGAGCTCGCTCTCCAGAAGTAAAGGAAGCTATTAAAAAGCATAAGGCTATTTATTTCGCCGCTGTTGGTGGTGCCGGAGCTCTTATCTCTAAAACTATCCGAAAAGTAGAAACGATAGCTTATGAGGACTTAGGGCCAGAAGCTATCCGTCGTTTGGAAGTAGAAAACTTTCCCGCTATCGTCGTCAATGATATTTATGGAGGCGACCTTTATCAAGAGGGCAAAACTAAATATCAAGTCAGAGCCTGAAACTTAAATTCATTTTGAGTTATTGACATCAAAATTACATCGATGTATTATTTTTAACTCTGGTTATTGGTTAATTAAAAATATAAGGGAGAAAAACTATGGCGAAATTGAAATTAGCTCTTTATTGGGGAGCTAGTTGCGGTGGTTGTGAAATTGCTCAACTTCAGATTGGCGAAAAAATCCTCAAATTAGCCGAAGTTGCCGATATTGTTTTTTGGCCCGTAGCTATTGATGTAAAGTACAAAGACGTGGAAGCTATGCCCAGTAAAAGTATAGATGTCTGCCTATTTAATGGTGGCATCAGAACTTCAGAGCAGGAACATATGGCTAAGATGCTCCGTGACAAATCAAAAATATTAATTGCTTATGGGGCATGTGCTTACCAAGGTGGCATCCCCGGACTGGGTAACTTGTTTAACCGAGACAAGATTTTCGAACGAGTTTATCTCGAAACACCGTCCACAGATAATCCAAAACGCATCACACCTCAACCAAAATATCAAGCGCCTGAAGGTGAACTTACTATCCCTGAGTTTTATGATACTGTCCAGAGTTTAAGACAGACAGTAGATGTAGACTATGTAATTCCCGGTTGTCCCCCAGAAGAAAAAACGACTTGGCTGGCATTAGAAGCCTTGATCGAAGGCAAACTGCCCCCAAAAGGGACAGTTATCAGTAGCTCCACTAAAGCTGTCTGCGACGAATGTCCCCGTAAAAAAGAAGAGAAAAAGATAAAAACTTTTTATCGGACTTATCAAATCGTTCCCGAACCCGAGAAATGCCTTTTAGAGCAAGGTCTTCTTTGCGCCGGTATTGCTACCCGAGGTGGCTGCGGTGCTCCTTGTCCTCAAGCAAATATGCCTTGCACTGGCTGTTATGGACCAGTAGAAGGAATTATTGACCAAGGCGCCCATTTTCTCAGCGCTGTGGCTTCAATTATTGATTCCAATGACCCTAATGAGATCCAAAAAATAATTGATGGCATCCCCGACCCTGTTGGCACTTTCTATCGCTTTAGTCTACCTGATTCATTAATAAGGAGGGCGAGAGTAAAATGAAAAGAAGAATAACTATAGACCCCTTCACTCGACTCGAAGGACATGCCAAAATAGAAATCTTCCTTAATGAGGCCGGCGAGGTAGAGAATACTTATTTTCAAGTTCCGGAATTAAGAGGCTTTGAAAAATTCTGTGAAGGACGACCAGCTGAAGAAATGCCCCAAATAACCCAGAGAATTTGTGGTGTTTGTCCTGAAGCTCATCACATGGCATCAACTAAATGCCTTGATGACCTCTTCCATGTCGACCCCCCAAGTCCAGCTAAAAAACTCCGAGAACTTTTTTACAGTGCTTTTTATGTTACTGACCATACTACCCACTTTTACATCCTGGCTGGTCCTGATTTTGTCATGGGTCCGGAAGCACCAGTAGCTGAACGCAACATTTTGGGAGTTATTGCCAAAGTCGGTCTGGAATTAGGTGGAGCTGTAATTAGGACACGCTTGCAAAATCACAAGATTATTCACATGCTTGGTGGTAGAGCCGTTCATCCTGTTTTTGGTTTACCCGGTGGTGTCAGCAAAGGGCTTAACGAAGAAGAAAGGAAAGAAATTGAACAAATAGCTAAAGAGTCCGTCGAATTTGCTAAACTATCGCTCAAGGTCTTTAATGATATTGTTCTTAAAAATAAAGAATATGTGGACATGATTTTAAGTGATGCCTATACTCACCGCACTTATTATATGGGTCTTGTTGATCAGAATAATAAAGTCAATTTCTATGATGGTAAAGTTAGAGTAGTCGACCCTGAAGGTAAAGAATTTGCTAAATTCTCCCCCAGGGAATATTTGGATCATGTAGCCGAACATGTAGAACCCTGGAGTTATATCAAGTTCCCCTTCCTAAAGAAAGTCGGCTGGAAGGGTTTCGTTGATGGGAAAGATAGTGGGGTTTTCCGAGCTACTCCCCTCTCCCGACTCAATGCTGCCGATGGTATGGCAACCCCCTTAGCCCAAGAAGAATATGAAAGATTTTACTCCACATTAGGGGGTAAGCCAGTCCACCAGACCTTAGCCACTCATTGGGCACGTCTCATTGAGCTTCTCTACGCCGCTGAGAGACTGCTTGAACTAAGCCGGGATCCAGAAATTACCAGCCCGAATATCCGGACTATTCCAACTGCTACACCCACAGAAGGGGTCGGTATTGTTGAAGCCCCTAGGGGTACTTTGACCCACCATTATATCACTGATGAGAAGGGCATAATTAAAAAGGCTAACCTCATTGTGGCGACTGTGAATAACGCACCAGCAATTAACATGTCTATCAAAAAAGCAGCTCAAGCTTTGATAAAACCAGGAAAAGAGATAACGGAAGGACTATTAAATCGGATTGAAATGGCGTGGCGTCCTTACGACCCCTGCTTCGGCTGCGCTACTCATACCTTTCCCGGACAAATGCCGTTAACAGTAAATATCTATAATAGCAATAAAGAATTAATAAAGAGGTTAGTTAGAAGCTAAATTAAATTTTTTCTAAATCCCAATCCTTTATTTGTGTCCAATTGCCAACTTGACAGAAGCAAAGTATTTAGATAAAGTTGTTTTGGGGAGGGTTTTTTCTTAAAGAAAGAAAAAAGGAGGTAATAAAGGTATGGCAATAGAAAGATGGCGACCTTGGGGATTAAGAGCTTGGCGTCCTTTCCGAGAAATAGAAGAGATAGAAAGGTGGATGGATGAGGTTTTCCGTCGCACCTTTCCTACCGGCTGGTGGCGAGTACCCACTGAAGAAGCCCTCTGGACTCCAGCAATAGAAATGTATGAAAAGCCAGATAAATTCGTTGTCCGCGCTGAATTACCCGGAATGAAAAAGGAAGAGATTGATATCCATGTGGTTGGAGATACCCTTACTATAAGCGGGGAACGCAAAACAAAAACCGAGGTCAAAGACGAAGAATACCAGCGCTGTGAATTCTGCTACGGTAAGTTTTCTCGCTCCATTACTCTACCAGCAGCCATAAATGCTGAAAAAATAGATGCTACCTATGAAGATGGTATCTTAGAAATAACACTACCTAAAGCTGAAGAAATAAAGCCAAAGAAAATTCAAATTAAAACTAAACAAGCCTAACTAAAACTCAATTAAAAGCCAAATTTAAATAATTTCTGCACCCTCCCCATTAATTTTTTTATTACTGTTAATACTATTTCTTATTTGCCTTAGAAAGGAGTGCCTTGACTAAACAAGTTAAAGTTTACTCTACTCCCACCTGTCCCTGGTGCCGTAAACTCAAACAATTCCTCCTGACAAACAAAATTGCCTTCCAAGATCTAAATGTGGCTAGTGACAGAATTGCCCGAGAGGAAATGATCAAGAAAACGGGTCAATTAGCTGTCCCAGTTGTAGAGATTGATGGCGAAATTATTGTTGGCTATGATGAAAATTGGCTAAAGCAAAAACTGGGGCTGGTAAAATAAATAATTCAAACAACCATGTATGAGTTGATTATTGTAGGTGGTGGACCAGCTGGTTTAACCGCTGCTGTTTATGCCGCTCGGAAAAAACTAAATACTTTACTCCTAAGCAAAGACTTAGGAGGGCAACCCAACCTGACATCTGGAATAGAGAATTATATGGGATATCAGTTTATTGAAGGTCCAGAACTCATGCTGAAATTTGAAGAACAGGTAAAACAGTTCCCAATAGATTTAAAAATAGGGCAAACCGTTAGCCGAATTTCTAAAATAGACAAAGGTTTCGAGGTTATCACCGAGACCGGGGAGAAATACCAAGCTAAAGCTGTAATTATCGCTACTGGGAAACGCCCCCGCCCATTAAATGTGCCCGGAGAAAACAGGCTTATCGGCAGAGGAGTCACTTACTGCGCTATCTGCGATGGTCCCCTTTTTGCCGACGAAAAAGTAGCTATCATCGGTGGTGGTAATTCCGCCCTAGAAGCAACCAATGACATGATCAAAATCGCCAAGCATGTCTATTTAGTATCCATAACTCCCCTCACTGGAGATGCCATCTTGATTGATAGGGTAAAAAATGCCCCAAATTTGACTATGTTTCTGAAGCACGAAGTTTTAGCGATTAAAGGAGAAAATCAAGTTACCGGTATAACTATAAGAAATTTGATAACTAACGAGATTAAAGAATTGGAAGTTAGAGGGGTTTTTGTCGAGATTGGACTTATTCCCAATTCCGAATTGGCTAAAGAACTGGTTAGTTTAAACCGCTGGGGAGAAATTGAAGTCAACTGCTTTAACGAAACCGGAGTTCCCGGGCTTTTCGCCGCTGGGGATGTTACCAATGTTCCAGAAAAACAAATAGTGGTGGCTGCCGGAGAAGGAGCTAAGGCAGCTCTCCAGGCTCACCGCTACTTGCAAAGACTCCGGGAATAAAAAGAAAGGAGATTTAAACAAAGTGGCTATATTCTTCTCTGTTAATGAATTATTAGAAATAGCTCTAGCTATAGAGAGAAATGGCTTAGCTTTCTATCAAGCTCTGGCTAATAGAACTCAAAATGTAGAGGCTAAAGTTATTTATGATTACTTAGCCAGTGAAGAACGAAAGCATATAGAACTCTTCCAAAAGATGCAAAATGCTTTCCAAGACTATCAACTACCCGAAAATTATCCCGGAGAGTACCAAAATTACCTTAAGGCTCTGGTCAACAGTCATATATTTACCAGTGTAGAAGAAGCCGTGGCAGAAGCCAAAAAAGCGCCTGAGGAAATATATGCCCTGGATAAGGGTATTCAAACTGAAAAAGACTCCATTCTTTTTTACACAGAAATGCAAAACCTGATCCGAGTCTCAGACCAGCCAATCATCCAAAAAATTATTGAGGAAGAAAAAGCTCACTTAAGGCAACTAACAGAGCTTAAGGCAATCATTGCCAAGAAAAAGAAATAAAGCATGAAAAAAGCAATCTTGCTCTCAATTATTATTGTCACCTTTATAGCCGCTGGCTGTACTCCTAAATCAACTTCCTCACCCAAAGGCTACGGCTCTCCTTGTTTAAGGCGAAACCCAAAGTGAAGTATGGTCGTAGAAACCAACTTAATTTTATGGGGCTTTTTAGCCAGCTTAATTGCTGGCTTGGCAACCGGTTTTGGCGCCCTGCCCAGCCTGTTTATCAAACAAACCTCTCAAAAATGGCTGGATGCCATGCTGGGCTTTGCCGCCGGGATAATGTTGGCAGCCACAGTCTTTTCCCTTCTCCTGCCATCTTTGGAAACAGGCGGGATCGGAATAGCTATTCTCGGGCTTATAATTGGAGCTATTCTTCTCAGTCTTGTAGACCGTCTTCTGCCCCATCTTCATTTTATATCGGGAATGGAAGGTCCCCGAACCCGGTTAAAGAAAACCTGGCTCTTTATTTTTGCCATTACCCTCCACAACTTCCCCGAAGGACTCTCAGTGGGGGTCAGTTTTGGTAGTGGTGATATTAAAGTAGGGATAATGATGGCATTAGCTATTAGTATTCAAAATATGCCCGAAGGGTTAGCTATAGCCCTACCTTTACAGCGAGAAGGCTATGCCCGAAGACATGCCCTGGGTTATGCCACCTTAAGTGGGCTGGTCGAGCCCTTAGCCGGACTTATGGGAGTCTGTATGATCACTTTATTTCATCCTATTTTGCCTTTAGCTTTAGCTTTTGCTGCTGGAGCCATGCTCTATGTTATCTTTGACGAAATAATCCCGGAAAGTCACCGCTTGGGACATGAGAAACAAGCTACTTTCGGTGGTATTGCTGGTTTTGCCCTAATGATGCTCCTTGACACTTTATTTGGCTAATATTAAACCCACCTTGACTTAAAAAATTAATTTAAGAAAGGAGGTAATCAATGGTTAAAGATCCAGTATGTGGTATGGAAGTAGACGAGAAAACCGCAAAATTCACCAGCGTTTATAAGAATAAAACCTATTATTTTTGTTCCAAAGCTTGCAAGGAAAAATTTGATAACACTATAAGCAATCTTAAGAAAGCTGGCGGTGGTATTTGTTGCGGTGATATTTGTTTCGGTATCTGCATCGAGGAAGAAAAAGAGGCAAGAAAATGACCCAATGGATGTGCAATAAATGCGGCTATCAATTAAAAGCTGAAACACCTCCTGAAAAATGTCCCAGTTGTAAGACTAAATGCGATTTTAGAGATATAACTTGCTATACCCCTGAGTGCGGTACCGAACAAAACATAGACCCAAAATTAGCGGCTTCTTTCCGCTTACGCCAGATAAAAGAAGTTAAAAATAATTGTAAATGTTGACAAAATTAGTCAACATTATTAAAATTTAAAAACTAAGGATTTTCTAAGATAGCCTTTGGCTATGTAACAGTTAAGGAGCTAAGTTTTTGGAGAAGCAAGTTTATCTTGATCATATAGCCACCACACCAGTACTTCCCGAAGTACTGCAAGTCATGCTACCCTATTTTATGGATGCCTACGGTAACCCCCAATCATTCCACTCCTGGGGAGATACAGCCAGAGAGGCAATAGAAAAAGCCCGAGCCCAGGTGGCAACCCTCATCGGCGGTGATTCTGAAGAAATTATTTTTACTTCCAGTGGTAGCGAAGCTAATAATCTGGCTATTAAAGGATTAGCCCAGGCTCAGAAAGCTAAGGGTAAACATATAATTATCTCAGCTATTGAACACTTTTCGGTGCTCCAGGCAGCTCGAACTTTGGAAAAAGCTGGCTTTGAATTGACTGTCATACCTGTGGATAAATACGGACTGGTTGACCCTGACGATGTAGCTAAAAACCTTAGAAAAGACACTATTTTGGTCTCCATTATGCATGCCAACGGAGAGGTGGGCACTATTGAACCTATCGCCGAAATAGCCAAAAAGATAAAAGGGAGCGGAGTTCTTTTCCATACCGATGCTGTTGCCAGCACCGGCAACATACCAGTAAATGTAAAAGAACTGGGTATAGATGCTCTAAGCTTAGCCGGAAATCAGTTCTACGGACCAAAAGGAACCGGTGCTTTATGGGTGAAAAAAGGTCTTAGACTCATCCCCATTATGGACGGGGGTGTGCAAGAAGGCGGACGGAGACCTGGTACTGAAAATGTGCCAGCTATAGTTGGTTTGGGTAAGGCTGCTGAATTAGCTAAAAAAGATATGGAAACTCGTAACCAAAGATTAATCCAGCTACGAGATAAATTGATTAACGGTGTTCTATCTAAGATTGACCACTCTTTCCTTACCGGGCATCCCTCCCAACGCCTCCCTCACCACGCCAGCTTCTGTATTGAATTCATTGAAGGTGAAGCTATGCTCATGTGGCTTAACTACCAGGGTATTGCCGCTTCTAGTGGTTCGGCTTGCACCTCTCGCGCTCTTAAAGCCTCCCACGTGCTTATTGCTATGGGCATCCCCCATGAAGTTGCCCAAGGCTCTTTAGTGTTTAGCCTCGGTTTAGACAATAAGGAGGAAGATATAGATTATGTTTTAGAAAAGCTACCACCTATCGTTAATAGACTTAGGCAAATGTCGCCTTTATATGCTAAATTCACTAAAAAAGGGTGAGATAGCATGCCAATATACAGCGAGAAAGTTATGGAACATTTTATGAATCCCCGTAACGTGGGGCAAATAGAAAATCCAGACGGGGTTGGGGAAGTGGGTAACCCTGTCTGCGGCGATATGATGACTTTCTACATTAAAGTAAAAGATAACCGTCTTGAAGATGTCAAATTTCAGACTTTCGGCTGTGGTGCCGCTATCGCCGTCTCTAGTATAGTTAGTGAAATGGCAAAAGGCAAAACCTTAGAAGAAGCCCTAACCATCACCCCCAGTTTGGTAGCCCAAGAATTGGGTGGTTTACCCAAAAATAAATATCACTGCTCTAACTTAGGAGCTCAAGCCCTCCGTAAAGCAATTCAAGATTATGCCCAAAAGCAAGGTATCACTATTAAAGGGTTAGAAATGAAACAAGGAGAAGATGATGAAACCGGAGAAAGCTGAAAAAGAAGAGAGATGCCTCTGTCCTTACTGTGAAGAAGAGTTGGTTATCACTTACGCTCCCTTCTGCCAAGCTTGTGGGATAGTTTTCCGTCGCTGCCTTGAATGCGAAATAACCGTGCTGGATAAAGAAGCCACCCATTGTCCTAAATGTGGCAAGCTACTGACTTAAAAAGGCAAACAATGACTGATAAAGAAAAGATGACCATTATCGTTTATAGCGGTGAGATGGATAAAGCTTTAGCTGCTTTTAATTTGGCTATCGGTGGCGCCACTTCAGGAATGGAAGTAACCATGTTCTTCACCTTCTGGGGGCTTAATATCATCAAAAAGAATGAAGGTAGCATTAAAAGCAAAGGAATCATGAGAAAAATGCTCAACTTTATGAACCGGGGTGGTAGCAAGAGATTGCCTCTTTCTAAGTTCCACATGTTGGGAATAGGAAAATGGATGATGAAGAAATTAGTGAAGGATATTAACTTTCCCCAGCTACCAGAACTCATAGCTTTAGCAAAGGAACTTGGGGTTAAATTTGTAGCTTGCACTACAACTATAGGGCTGATGGGGATTTCTAAAGACGCTTTTATCCCTGAAGTAGATAGCTTTGCTGGTGTTGCCACCTATCTGGCTTACGCCAAGGAAAGTAAAATAAACCTTTTTATTTAGGAGCTAGTTAAGATGAAAGCCGATGAAACTTTAGATTGTGTAGGACTCTATTGCCCAATGCCTATCGTTCACACGGCTAAGAAAATTAAGGAGTTAAAACCAGGACAAGTGCTGGAAGTCCTCTCAGACGATGAAGGTATAAAAGAAGATATGCCCAACTGGTGTAAAACAACCGGTAACGAATTCCTGGGTATTCAAGAAGACAAAGGGATTTATCGGGTCTTTGTGAGAAAGTCAAGATAAGGAGGAAAACAATGAAAATAGAATTGGCAAAAGGGGTCTATTGGGTAGGAGCTGTTGATTGGGATATAAGGGAGTTTCATAGCTATACCCTCCACCATGGAACTACCTACAATGCTTATCTAATAGTTGATAGCAAAATCACTCTGATCGACACGGTTAAGTCCCCTTTCTATCAAGAGATGCTAAGTAGAATAAAAGAAATTACCGATCCCTCCAAAATAGACTACATTATTGCCAACCACGGTGAAATTGACCACTCTGGAGCCCTGCCTCTTATTATAAAGGAAGCCCCCAAAGCTACAGTCGTTACCTCAAAACGCTTTGGCGAGCTGAGTTTAGCCAAGATTTTTCACCACAACTGGAAAATACTGCCTGTGGACGAGACCAGTGAAATATCCTTGGGGGAAAGAAGACTGAAATTTCTTCCCCTACCCATGCTCCACTGGCCTGATTCCATGGCTACTTACCTTGTTGAGGATGCCATCCTCTTCCCTAATGATGCCTTCGGACAGCATTTTGCCAGCGCCAAAAGATTTGATGATGAGGTAGACCTAAACTTGGTGATGAGTGAAGCCAGCAAATACTATGCTACTATCCTTATGCCCCTTGGGAAACTAATCCTTCAAGCTATAGATAAGCTTAAAGGACTTAAAATAAAGATGATCGCCCCCAGTCACGGTATTATCTGGCGTTCCAACCCTCAAAAAATCATTGATGCTTATACTTCCTGGGCAAAGGGAGAAGTAGAAAAGAAAGTACTGGTAATCTACGACACTATGTTGGGTAGTACCGAGAAAATGGCTCGGGCAATAATTGACGGTATCATCAATGAAGGAGTTGAAGCCGAACTTTATAATCTGACTGTTTCCGACCGCAGTGACATTATAGCCCAGGTCCTCACCGCTAAAGCCTTGGTTGTTGGTTCATCTACCCTTAATAACGATATTTTGCCTAACATGGCTGCCTTTTTGACTAACTTAAAAGGACTAAAACCCTCAGGAAAAATCGGGGCTGTTTTTGGTTCCTATGGGTGGGGTGGCGGTGCTGTCAAGAACATGGAGAGCACTCTAAAAGAAATAGGTGTGGAATTGGTCGAGCCCAGCCTCTCAGTCCAGTTTGTCCCTGATGAAGAAGCTCTTAAACTTTGCCATCAACTGGGTAAAGCTATAGCTAAAAGAGTTAAGTAGTCTAAATTAAAAAAATAAATCAAAGAGGTGAATTATGCCAGCTAAATGGAGATGTTCTGTGTGTGGCTACATTCATGTGGGAGAAGAACCCCCTGATGAATGCCCAGTCTGCGGTGCACCCAAATCAGCCTTTGTCAAAATAGAAGACTAAGAGAGCTGAAATGACTATTGAAGAAATATTAAAACAAAGTCGCACTATAGCTATTGTAGGACTTTCCAATAATCCAGACCGCCCCAGCTATATAGTAGCTAAATATTTAAAAGAGCATGGCTACCACATTATCCCGGTTAATCCCCAGGTTAAAGAAGTCCTGGGTGAAGTTAGCTACCCCGACCTCTTCTCTATCCCTAAGCCGGTAGATGTGGTCGATATTTTTCGGCGCCCGGAAGATGTTTTGCCTATTATTGAACAAGCCATAAAAATAGGAGCGAAGGTCGTCTGGATGCAAGAAGGAATAATCAACGAAGCTGCCGCCACTAAAGCCCAACAAGCCGGCCTTGAAGTGGTCATGGATAAGTGTATGAAGAAAGAACATGAAAGGATGACTCAAAGCATCTACCAGTAAATATTATTATTTTCGTCCAAGCACCAAAAAAGACCGTATTTTTAGCCTTTCGAGGTTAACAATGATTAGGAAAATAGGAAATATGTTGTATAATATTTGAACTAAAGAAAATGGGAGGTAAATATGAAAGGAGAACCGAAGGTAATCGAGACTCTCAACTCCCTATTAGCCGATGAACTTACCGCAATTAACCAATATGTGGTCCATGCTGAAATGTGCGAGAATTGGGGCTACAATAAGCTCCATGAGACGATCATGAAACGTGCTATAGAAGAGATGAAACACGCTGAAAAGCTTATTAGACGCATTCTATTCCTTGAAGGTATTCCCATTGTTAGTGAACTCAGGAAGATGCACATTGGTGCAGACATTCCCAAAATGTTTGCCAGTGACCACGCTCTGGAAAGTGATGCCATAAAAGCCTACAATGCAGGTATTCAAGTATGCGGTGATGCCAAAGATTACGCAACTCGAGAGATTTTAGAAAATATTCTTAATGACGAGGACAAGCATATTGACGACATCGAAGCAGTCCAAGACCAAATACAGCAGATGGGACTGCAAGTGTTTCTTTCTACCCAGGTTGGGTAAAGGAGGTAAACACTGCGACTAAAGCTTTACTTCGTTCCTTTGCTTATGAATGAACAGGACGACAAATACCCTCCTTTAAGGAAAATACGCAGTTAAAAGCTGGCAAAGGCTAAATGGAAATCAAAGCCAAAAGCCAAACATTAGAATTCCCACCCCAAAGGCGGTGAGCCAATCAATTAATCTTATCTTACAAATTCAGCAATATCTTCCCCAACCACTATGGCAAGTAGTCAAAGTTGCTATAGAAAAAGCTAATGAATCAGGACAAAAGTTATACCTGGTCGGAGGCGTCGTTAGAGATCTCTTGCTTGGACGCCCCAATTTTGACCTTGACCTCGTCATTGAAGGAAATGCTCTTCCATTAGCACAAGAATTAGCCAAAATTAGCCAAGCTAAACTAACTACTCACCCCCATTTTGGCACCGCTAAACTTGATTATAAAGATTTCAGCCTGGATATAACCTCGGCTCGCCGGGAAACTTACCCAAAACCTGGAGCTTTACCGCTGGTACAGCCAGGCACAATTATGGACGACCTTTTCCGGCGCGACTTTTCTATAAATGCTATGGCTATCTGCCTCACTTCTGAGCGTTATGGAGAACTCCTTGACCCCTATAAAGGGAAAGCAGATCTTGACTTGGGTTTAATCCGAGTTCTTCACCCCAAAAGTTTCAAAGATGATGCTACCCGCATTCTTCGGGCTATTCGTTATGAACAAAGACTCGGCTTCTCCTTAGAATCATTCACTCTCCAATTACTTCAGCAAGATATAAATATGTTAGATACTATAAGCAGTGAACGCATAAGATATGAACTGGAAATGATCCTAAAAGAAGAAATTCCTGAAAAAATCCTAAACCGTGCCTATCAATTAGGTGTCCTTCGCAAGTTACATCCCTCTCTTAAAGGTAATGGTTGGTTAGCCCAAAAATTTGAACAGGCTCGCCAAAAGGCTAAAAAAGGTCCTCTGTTACCCCTTTACCTTTCCCTTTTGGTTTACTCCTTAACCGAAGCGGAAATTGAACAATTTCTATCTCGCATCAATCCCCCTAAAAAATTGACTCAAATACTCTATGATACCTTGCACCTCAAAAAACGCCTGGCACAACTAACCACACCATCCCTAAAACCCAGCGAGATTTATTATCTCCTCCATAACTACTCACCGACAGCTATTCAAGCCAACGCCTTAGCTTCCCCTTCCTCCCTATTTCGCCAGCGCTTAGAACTCTACTTAAGTAAATTGCGTTATATTAAACCTCTATTAACCGGTGATGAACTAATAAGGATGGGCATTCCTCCGGGACCTCAAATAGGGAAGGCGTTAAAGGCTCTCCATGAAGCCAAGCTTAATGAGGAAGTAAAGACACGAAAAGACGAAGAAGAACTGGTTTATAGCCTTTTTAAGAAGACAAAATAATTCGGAAAAAGCCCCCCGCCAGATAGGCTTCAAATAAAGCTCGAGGTAAACGCCCACCCCAACAGGCTAACAAAAATTTCCATAAAGGTAACCTCAATGCTCCAGCTATTAACCCAACTACGTCGAAAAGAACGATGGGTATTAAAGCAATAAAGAAAATCGCCCATAGACCATGGCGATTCATCAATTCCATTCCCTTCTGAAATCTTTCCCCACCTTTTCCAATAATAGATTTCCTACCCAAATAACCAGCGTAATAGCCAAGCAATTCGCCTAAGGTTGCCCCAATACTGGCTACTAAAGCAACTATTATCGGATTCCAGATGGCAGCAGTAGCAACTACAAAGGCAGTAGACGGCATAGGAAAAAATATAGTAGCCGCACCCAAGAAGGTAACGAGAAAAATAACTCCGTAAGCCAGAGGAGCCAGACCAGTTAGTGGCTTTTCTAGAAAAGCTTCAAGAAAATGAAATAAATAAACCAGACCCCCACTAAAAACACCAATTCCAGCCACCCACAGACCGATAAGTAAGAACCGCCTTCGAGTCTCTTTTAAATTTCTTTTATCCATTCTAATTCACTTATTTCGGGAGAAAAGTCGAGACTAAATAACACTCCAGTCCTTGTTCCCTAAGATGTTCATATAATTCTTTAGCCACATTTTTCTTCTCAATCAAACTGAATAAAGCCGGACCTGAGCCAGCCAGGCAAACATTGGTAGCACCAGCCGCTATAAAGCGCTCACGGCATTCGGAGAGACCAGGAAAAGCCATATCAGCTACTCTATCAAACACATTAAACAAAAGAGACGATGAAAAAGTTTCGCCTCGGGATAAAAATTTTTCTGCCTTCCGAGTAAACTCACCTTTGGTATAGTGCTCCGGGCGAAGACAACTATACATATATTCCGTCTTCCTCGATAACCGCGGAAGAGGCGGCACCAAAATTACAAACCAGGGCATAACCAAAGTCGATAAAGGTTTTATCTTTTCCCCCCTCCCTCCAGTTACCGCCAGACCTTGATACAGAAAAAAGGGAACATCAGAACCAAGACGAGCTGCCAGTTTAACCAGCTGGGATAAAGGCAATCTCAGCTCCCATAATTGGTTAAGAGCCATTAGCGTAGCTGCTGCATCACTACTACCACCCCCAAGACCAACTCCAGAAGGGATTTGCTTCACCAGTTTTATCTTCACCCCTTTATCATAGCCACTAATTTGCTTCATCAGCCAAGCTGCCCTGAATACTAAATTGTCTTTTACTGGCAAGCTCGGGTCACTACAGTCAACAGAAATGTCATTGTCTAACTCAAAAGAAAGAATATCACACAAATTAATACTCAGAATAATACTGGAAATTCGATGATAGCCATCTTTGCCCTTGCCCAAAACTTCAAGGACCAGATTAATCTTAGCCGGGGCTAAAATTTGAAGCATACCTATCCTTTCTGCTCCAATTCTCCTAACGGAGTTATCCCCCGCCATACCCTAACCCACTCCTCAAGAGTTAGCGTCTCGGGGCGCCGCTGGGGGTCTATTCCTACTGAGTTTAATATGGAAGCTACCCGAGATACTGGTAATCCTAAGCCCAGGGCTAAAGAATTACGCAATTGCTTCCGAGGAGAGCTAAAACCCCGCCGGATGACCTCAAAAAAAGCGGAAATATCCTCAACAGCTACTGCAGGTTGAGGCAAGAGGTCAAGCCGCAAAATAACCGAATCTACCTTCGGTGGCGGGTAAAAACTTCGCGCCGAGACATGAGCCACTATCTTCGGCTTAGCGTAAAATTGTACACTAAGACTGAGGAGACTCATTTTACCTGAAGAAGCAGTTATTGCCTCCCCCACTTCCTTTTGCACCATGACCACCATAAGTTTCGGCTTGAGAGATGCTTCCAAAAAATGTCGCAGTACCGGTGAGGTAATATAATAGGGAAGATTAGCCACCACTTTATAACTACCTTGCCCTGAATGCTCCTCCAGTAATTGAGATGGGGTTACCGCAAGTATATCAGCGTTAACAATAAACACATTACCGAATGAAGTTAAGGTTCTCCTTAACCCTTCGACCAGTTGAACATCCAGCTCAACAGCAACAACTTTAGCTACCCTTTTAGCCAACTCTTGCGTTAAAATGCCTAACCCTGGACCTACTTCAACGACAATATCTTCTGGGGTAAGGTCAGCAGCCGAGACTATTCGCCTTAATACTGTTTTATCAATAAGAAAATGCTGCCCCAGCCTTTTTTTAGCTTTTACACCGAGTTGCTGGAGCAATTTTTTAGCACGAAGAGGAGATAAATAACTGCTGTTAATCTTGTCCTTTATCCTATTTACCTTATGGGTTATATTATTCCTTAAACCTTTAACCCAAGAATTCTTTGAGCATTCTTATACAGAACCTTTTCTATAACCTCCGGTTTGTACCCCCCAGCTTCAAACTCATCCAGCCATCGTTTTGGGGAAATCTCGGGGTAATCGGAACCAAACATAAACTTGTCTTGAAGCCGACCATTAATTTCTCTTTTAAGAGACTCCGGAAAATAGCGCGGTGCCCATCCGGAAAGGTCAGCATAGACATTAGCTTTATGAAGCAAAACAGCAATTTGTTCTTCATGCCATGGCCAGGCAGGATGAATCATAATGATAGTTAGCTCAGGAAAATCAGCAGCTACATCATCAATATGGGGAATAGGTTTAGTATATTTTAAGCGATATCCAGCACCTCCAGGCATTCCTGCCCCCAAACCAGTAGTGCCTACATGAAAAGACACCGGTATTTTAAGCTCAACGCACTTCTCGTAAAGGGGGTAGAATCGCCTATCATCGGGGAAAAAACCTTGAGCTGCCGGTTGGAACTTAAGTCCCATTAACCCTAACTCTTTAACACACCGTTCCAACTCTTTAATAGCCGCTTTCCCCCGCCATGGATCAATCATAGCCCAGCCACCAATGAAAACATCAGGAAATTTCTTAATCAGTTTAGCCACCTCATCATTAGTATCCCGAGTATTAAGACCAGTTTCTGCCTCACAGTCCCAGCCTATCAGAAGAGCTTTCACATCTAAGTCCCTAAACTCCTGTGCCATCTCCTCGGCGGTTCGAATTTTTTCGGTAATTCGGTAATACTTCTGAAGAAATTGAGCTATCTCAGACCCCCACCGCCGCTCATAAGAAAAAGGTTGAGTACTTGGATGAACATGCACATCAATAGCCTTCATTAGATATTCCCTCCTTCTTGTTTATTTGTAGGGTTATTTTCCCTCAGCAAACGTTCCCCTTCTTAACCGCATTGTATATTAGTTAAAAAAGAGAAGCTTTTCAAGATAATAACTTTACCTTCCATAGCTTAAACGATAAATCAGAGGTAAGGGTAAACCAGCATCCATCATCTTCCGCTGAGTAACTGTGACATCATATTCTACCCGGTAATGGTAAATAACTTGGGCATCAGCATCATAAATTCCATAGCTGGCTCTGGGGTCACCATCCCTAGGCTGTCCCACCCCTCCTAAATTAATAATTAAACGTATCCCTTCCAACTTTATTTCAGCTTCACTAAAAAACCTCTTTAAACGACAAGTCCCAACTTTATCTTGATACTCAAAAATTAATGGAATATGGGAATGACCAATAAGGCAATAGGTTGTCTCAAAATAGCTAAAATTCTCCCGGGCAGCAGTAGTAGATAAGAGATATTCCCAAATAGGATACCGAGGACTTCCATGAACCAAGGTAAAATCATCCTGACATAAACTTACCGGGAGACTCTCCAAATACTTTATGTCATCTTCTGTTAACTGTTGTGCTGTCCAACAACAGGCCTGGGCTGCTACTGGATTAAAATCTGAAGTATCAATTTTGCCTATAGCTGCCCAATCGTGATTACCAGCGACACAAAGATGGTCATATTGACGTAATAATTTAATGCACTCCCGAGGTTCAGGACCATAACCTACTATATCTCCAAGACACCATATCTGATCCCACCCCCCTCTCAATTCCAAGTCTTTAAGCACCGCTTCAAAGGCAGCTAAATTACTATGAATATCTCCTAAAATAGCGTAACGCATCCCTCCCCATACTATACCACTTCCTTGCCTTGTTTGTTAAATTAGCTTAAAATTAATATTGGTTAACAAAACTTAATATAGGCAAACAAGGATTTAACTTAATTTTCAATTTAAAGAGGCATAAGTGAAAGTTTACCTCGTTCAGCATGGAGAAGCTAAGCCTGAGACCGAAAATCCACAACGACCTCTCACTGACAAAGGCAAAGAAGAAGTAAAATTAGTCGCCCGTCAAGTTGCTACTTTAGGAATAAAGGTTAGTGAAATTTTTCATTCAGACAAACTTAGAGCCAAAGAAACCGCTGAAATTTTAGCTCAGTTTCTTTCCCCATCAGGCTCAATTAAAGAAATAAAAGGGCTTGCCCCCTTAGACGAGCCCGGGATAGCTAAGTCTATAATAGACGAGGCACAAGAGCCCCTAATGATAGTCGGCCACCTACCCCATTTAAGTCGTTTAACATCTTTACTTATTCTGGGCGACCCACAAAAAGAAATAATCACCTTTAGAATGGGAGGCATAGTCTGTCTTAGTAAAACTGACACAGGCTGGACTATAAATTGGATTCTGACCCCCGACTTATTACAAGCAAAAGAGAAGATAGAGCGAAGCAATCTATAGTAGTGCCAAAAGGAGAAACCATATGGATGTTTATTATCAACTTCGGGAAAAACTAAACACTCACCCCGCAGGAGCACCCGACCGTCCTCAAATTATGGAAATCCTTCCCCTCCTGTTTACCCCCGAGGAAGCTGCCTTTGCTCTCCAGCTTCCTCTAGCGCCTCAGCCAGTAGAAGAAATCGCCAACAAAATGAAACGTCCGGTGGACGAAGTCACTTATATGTGTGAGAGATTAGCTGACAAAGGTTTAGTTTTTACCTTTGAGGCACGTGGACAAAGACTTTATATGCTTTTACCCATAGCTCCAGGTATATTTGAATTCCCCATAATGAAGCATAAACATCTTAATTTTGACTTCCAACGGTTAGGACAATTATGGCAGCAATATTATGAAGATGGCTGGGGACATGAACTTCATGGTAGCCAGACTAATCTATCTCGAGTCATTCCAGTAAAAAAGGCTATCCCGTTTATCATAAACATTCTCCCCTTTGAACAGGCTTCCCATTACATTAACAAGGCAGAGTATATTTCAGTTGCTGACTGCCCTTGCCGCTTGTCCCATCAAAAATGTAACAATCTTATAGAAGCCTGTCTGGGGTTTGATCGAACTGCCCATTTTCTAAGTCAAAGAAAAATGGCGCGCCTTATCCCTAAAGAAGAAGCCTTTAAAATATTGGAACAAGCTGAAGAAGCTGGACTGGTTCATTGCACCTCTAATACTTTGGATAGAATTGAATATATTTGTAATTGCTGTCGCTGCTGTTGTGGTCTTTTGGGCGCAGCTACTCGCTTGAAAAATACTGTTTCCTACCCCGTGTCTAACTTTTATTCTTCCATCTATACTCCCAGTTGCACTGGTTGCCGTATCTGTGAGGAAAAATGCCCAGTAAAAGCCATCACTGTCAACGAAGTAGCTGCGGTGAATACAACCCTTTGTCTTGGTTGTGGTCTATGTGCTTCCGCTTGTCCTACCGAAGCTATCACCCTTCGCCGCAAGATTAATAGTATTGAACCACCTAAAAGTGCCAGAGATTTATATCTTCGGGTAGCCCAGGAAAAGGGACGCTTAGATACCTTTATAGCCAATATAAAGTAAAACAGAGGTCTTATTTGCCCTTTTCCCTCTCTATTTTCTCCCGAATAGCATCTCTAACCCACTGCTCAATAGCTTCACTAATCAATTGTTTTAAATCTTTACCGCTGGGAACAGCCTCTTCTACACCCCGCGGGACTGAAATTGACGGAGTAACCGCTGTCTCCTCTTTTCCTTTCGGCTTAGGCGGTGTTGCCAGATAAAGCAGAGGCTCTATTAACCAAAACCAGGCAACGCCAAAAGCCATGATACCAAGACAAATGTACGGAGCTACGTTTATTAGGCTTAAAGGGATGCCTACTATTTTAGACACCGTCTCTGGTCCGAATTCTTCAGGGAGAGTTACACCTTCCGGTAGAAATCCAGCTTGAGCTAATGTCTGGAGAAATTCACCAATCTTTTCTATTACAGCAGTAGTCTTTTTCAGGGCATTAGTTAGAAAATAAGAAGCAAAGCCGCCAACAAGCAACGCCAGACCAATACCAAAGGACTTCATTTTTGTTTCACCTCCATCTTTTTTGAGTTAACTCATTATACAATAAGCTTTCAATAAGAGAGTATTCTTTTAGCCTCAATCCTTTATGTTATAATTCAGACAAATGAAAATTTCAGAAATAGGGGAATTTGGTTTAATTGAACTTTTAGCTAATATTGTGGCTAAATCAAAAAACCAAAAAAATACCTCTTGGCGTAACCTCCTCATTGGCATTGGTGATGATGCCGCTGTTTGGAAGGGTGATAATTCCCTTCAATTAGCCACTACTGATACCTTAGTCCAAAATGTGCACTTTAACTTAAAAGTGATCGGTTGGAAAGAACTGGGATGGAAAGCTTTGGCTGTGAATTTGAGTGATGTCGCCGCTATGGGTGGCATTCCCAAATATGCTTTAGTCTCGTTAGCTTTACCCCATGACCTGGAAGTGGAAAGAATTTCTGAGTTTTATGAGAGCATGGTTAACTTAGCTCAGAAGTTTGACGTCGCCATAGCCGGCGGCGATATCGTTAGTTCGCCACAGGTTGTTATTACGATTACTGTTTTTGGCAGTTTATCCGAGAAAGGAAAAAAACCTTTATTGCGCTCTACAGCTAAAGTGGGTGATTTAGTGGCTGTTACCGGGTATTTAGGGACTTCAGCCGCTGGTTTGAAGATGCTCACTGAAGGCTTAAATTGGGAAGAGGAAACCGCCACCTTGGTAAGACAAGCTCACCTTTATCCCATGCCCAAAATAAGAGAAGGCCAAATACTCCTTAAATCAGGAGCCAGAGCCGCTATAGATATTAGTGATGGGCTAATCAGTGACTTAAGACAAATTTGTAAAATGAGTCAAGTAAGTGCCACAGTAAAACTGACTTCCTTACCTGTCCATCCTTTAGTTAAAACTGCTTTAGGTAACCAATGGCAAGAGCTGGCTTTATCCGGTGGGGAAGAATATGAATTACTTTTTACCGCTACCAATAACGTTATTGACCGAGTCAAGAAAGCTTTAAGCTGCCCAGTAACAGTTATTGGGGAAATAATTAAAGACAAACCAGGGCAAGTAACCATTATTGATGAAGCTGGTAAAGTGATCCCTTGGCAACAAGGTGGCTGGGAACATTTTAAGTCCCTTCCAGCTACTTAAATTTATAAATTTATAAAACTATGGAGTCTTTAAAACTCATCACTAACAGTTCAGAAGAAACTCAGCATTTAGGGACTTTTTTAGGCAAATTAGCCAAGCCGGGAGATGTTTTTCTCCTCATCGGTGACCTGGGAACAGGTAAAACTTGCCTGACTCAGGGCATTGCCTGGGGACTTGAAGTTAAGGAATATGCTTTTAGCCCCTCTTTTGTCATTCTCCGAGAATATTCCGGAAGACTCCCTTTATACCATATTGATTTTTATCGCCTTGACCGTATCGCAGAAATAGCCGATTTAGGACTGGATGAATATTTTTATGGGAATGGTGTCTGTGTTGTCGAATGGGCAGAGAAAGCTCT
>JBHOQK010000019.1:0-10199 GCA_042408205.1 Dehalococcoidia bacterium
CTTCCGATCTCTCGCCTTTTACCGTAAAAGGCGAGCCCATTTATACATTTTTTATTATAAACCTCTATATTCTTTAAGCTACCAATATTAGCCTTTCATCTTCTTTATGGCGGCGTCAATTGTCTCCTTGGTGGCTATCACCCAAGTTGGATCCCATAATCCTTTCTCCTTCAGGTATTTAGCTAATCCAGGATGTACTGGTACCTCAGGTATACTCCTTATTCCCAAAACTTGGAATTTAGCGAAATCCTTAGCCATTGGTCCGAAACCAGGCTCTAATTTAGCCAGTTCGGCTGCTGCAGCTTCAAAAACTTTTAGCGCTCTATAAACGCCATCTTCTGGAAAATCTATGCCATGGTGATAGCCGAAATAAAAGGGCACACCATAAAGTTCTGTGACTCCAAGAGGTCTGGTGTAGGCTTTCTTTATGTCAATCGCTACCGGAGTAAAACCAGCCTTGGTTAGCATCTCAATTTGTTTTGGACTTGGGTTAATTCCTTGTAAGGGGGTAGCAATATCAAGTGTCTTAGCCCAGCTTGGTAGCGAGACTAAAGCTGTTGTGTAACTAGCTGTAGCCTCTATAGTGCCGGCTTTTAGAGCATCAGCAACCTTCGCTGTATCAACTTCAACATGGGTAATATCCACACCACAAATCTTGAAAGCTCTCATGATGTTGATATAGTTCATATATCCTGCTGGGGTCATGAAAACTTTCTTGCCGTGTAAATCTTCCCAAGTGCGATATTTGTCTTTATGCTCTGGTAGGGTCAACATATGGGTTTCCATGGTGTAACACCAGAAAGATTGGACTGGCATCTTTTTTACTTCACGCTCAAAATCTTTAAATGGACCAGTAAAGGAGTAGAGTTCTCTAAATCCTGGCTCAGCTATATAAACGCTTTCCAGTTTACCGATACAAAATTCTTTTACATTAGCTGTGGTTGAAACAAATGGGTAGACAGTTACATCATAATCTGGCATACCCCGTCGCAAATAGTCTGCCATGAAAGCTGATACTTTATAACCATAGCTTAAGGGATCAGCGGTTCCCCATCTCCAGGTTATTTTTGCTGGTGGTGGGGGTGCTGCAGGCTTTGGAGCACAAGCAACAACCAAACTCCCTACTAATAACACTGCCAATGAAATTAACCCTATTTTCTTTTTCATCAATTTACCTCCCCCCTAAATTATTATTAAGCCTTTATTAATCTTTTGGCTTGTCTCATAACATCTTCATAGCACACCCCCATTCAGCTTTTTATGCTTTGTTGAAGATATCTTCGTTATTTAAATAATTGCATAGATAATATCTCACTTTTATTTTGTCTTTGTCAATAATGGACCCAACTTAGTAAATCTTCTATTTACAGAAACCAGACTAACATAGCACCGCCGGCAGTAGCTGAAGCAATTTGTCCCGCAGTATTAGCTCCAGCGGCATGCATTAGTAGATGGTTATAAGGGTCCTCCTTAAGTCCGACTCTTTGAACAACTCTGGCTGACATAGGAAAAGCGGAAATACCAGCAGCACCGATTAATGGGTTTATTTTCCCTCCAGTGACAAAACACATTATCTTCCCAAAAACAACCCCCGCAGCAGTGCCCAAGGCAAAGGCGAACACCCCCAAAATAAAGACAAAAATGGTTTCTGGTTTAAGGAATTGTTCACCCACCATCATACCACCAACAACAAGACCAAGCAGAATGGTGACAATGTTGGTAAGCTCATTTTGGGCTGCTGCAGATAGCCTATCTACCACACCACTTTCCCGAAGTAAATTACCAAACATTAAGCAGCCGATAAGGGGGGTAGCTTCGGGGACGATCAAGCCAATTACAATTGTAGTTACTATAGGGAATAAAATTCTCAACTTTCGGGAAATTTCTGGCTCTTTTATTGGCATTCGTATCCGTCTTTCAGCCTTAGTCGTGAGCAGTCTCATTATCGGTGGTTGGATGATTGGTACTAAAGAGAGGTAAGAATAAGCAGCTAAAGCCAAAGGAGCCAGGAGTTCTGGAGCAATTTTGCTTGCCACGTATATAGTAGTTGGTCCATCAGCTGAACCAATAATACCAATAGCGGCGGCTTGGCTCAAATTATAAGGTAAGAGGTGTAACCAACCTTCCCCTAATAGGTAAGCCAGCAAAAAAGTGCCAAAAATGCCAAATTGAGCCGCTGCTCCAAGGAGAATAGTATAAGGTCTGGCTAAAAGGGAGCTAAAATCAATCATTGCCCCAATACCAATGAAGATAAGCAAAGGGAAGATTTCTGTATCAATACCCGCTTTTTTAAGCCAGGCGAAAAGGCCTCCCTCTCCCATAAAACCAGAAAGAGGTATGTTAGTCAAAATCATGCCAATACCAATGGGTATCAGTAGTACTGGTTCAACATCTTTGTAAATGGCTAAATAAATGAGGAGGCCACCGCAAGCGAGCATTACCCCAGTTTGCCAAGTAACATGAAAAAAGCCAAAAAATTCCTGTAAAAACATTATTGCCTTTTCCTTTAGTCTTTCTTAACCTCGCTTCCTTTTGTCCGGAATAATTTAGCCATAATCATCATTGCTATTAATACTGCAAACATACAGACAAAAATGATAGCCATTCCACCAAAAACAATATAAAGGGCTTTTAACATATTTATAAACTATCCCTCACTTTCAAGTAGCTATTGCCAAAAACAATGGAGCAAAAATTACCCCCATTTTACCAACTACTTTTATTAATATATTGAGAGAAGGACCTGCGGTATCCTTGAACGGGTCACCCACGGTATCTCCAATAACAGCTGATTTATGGGCATCACTACCTTTACCGCCAAAATTACCAGCTTCAATATATTTTTTAGCGTTGTCCCAAGCACCACCAGCATTTGCCATCATTATCGCTACCAGAAATCCAGTAAATAAAGCCCCAGCCAGTATACCAGCGACTGCTTCTGGACCTAACAGCAGCCCGGTAATAAGGGGTACAATAATTACCAATGCTCCAGGAAGGAGCATTCTGGAGAGAGCACTTCGGGTAGTTAGATCAACACAGGCAACATAATCCGGTAAAGCTTTACCCTCTCTTAGTCCAGGGAGCTCACGCCATTGTCTCCTGACTTCTTCAACGACGGTAAAAGCACCATTACTTACGGCTCTTAAAGCCAGAGCGCAGAATAGGAAGGTAAGCATAGCTCCAATCATTAGACCGACAATCACTTCTACGTCCATAAGATTAGCTATTTCAATTTTAGCTACTTCAAAATAGGTAGCTAACCAAGCTAAAGCAGCTAAAGCAGCTGAAGATATAGCAAAACCCTTACCAATAGCTGCTGTGGTGTTGCCTACGGCGTCTAAAGCTTCGGTTCGTTCTCTGACTTCTTTCCCCAGTCCAGCCATCTCAGCTATGCCTGCTGAATTATCGGCTATAGGACCGTAGCAGTCAGAAGCTAAGGTCATACCCAAAATTACTAACATTCCTACTGAAGCAATAGCTATTCCAAAAAGCCCAGCAAAATAGTAAGAAATTAGAGTGGCAGCGCAGATAGCTAATATGGGAGCTACCGTACTGAGCATGCCTACCGAGATACCCTCAATAATGGTGATACCGGTACCACTCTGGGCAGCTTTAGCTATGCCTAAAGCAGGTCTTCGCTCTGAAGCGGTGAAATATTCGCTAACCCAGCTAACTACAAAGCCACAGCCCAAACCAGCGACCATAGCTATAAAAACTCCAACTCCATTAGGCAAGAATCGAACGATGAGAAAATAGCCAAAAGCTACTATAGCCAGGCAGCTTATATATGAGCCACGATTCATAACTGCCCGAGCATGGGATGTCTGCTCTTCAAAGCTACCTTTAATTTCCCGGGGTCTCACTGAAATAATGCCAATTATGGAAGCAATGATGCCTGCAGCCCCAATAAGTAATGGTAAAATAAAACCTTGTTCCTTATAGGCGACAAAGCCCAAAACCATAGCCGCGACAATAGCTGAAACATAGGACTCAAAAAGATCAGAGCCCATGCCAGCAATATCACCCACGTTATCACCGACTTGATCAGCAATTACAGCTGGGTTTCTTGGGTCGTCTTCCGGAATTCCGGCTTCTACTTTCCCTACCAAATCAGCCCCGACATCAGCACTCTTAGTATAAATACCACCGCCAACTCTTAAGAAAAGAGCCACTAAGGAAGAGCCAAAGGCATAGGCTAACCATACTTTAGGCTGATCAGGAAACAGTATAGCCGTAATAATAACTCCAATTATTCCTAAGCTGACAACTGATAGTCCCATTACTGCCCCGGCTGAGAAAGAAATCTTTAGTGCTTTAGCGTAACTGCTAACGGCAGCCTGAGCTGTTCTTCCGTTAGCTCGGGTAGCAATATTCATACCAATATATCCAGCTAATGACGATACAATTGTGCCAATAATATAAGCGGTAGCACTGGCGAGACTTTTCAGGGCAAAGAAAAGAGCTATTGCCATAATTACTGTAACAGCAATCAGCGTAATAAACTCACGGCGCAGAAAAGCCATAGCTCCGCTACGGATAGCCTGGGAAAGTTCTTTCACCCTTTCATTCCCTTCATCCTGTCTAAGGATGAAGAAGGCTAAATAACCAACAAAACTAAGAGAAAAAAGCCCAACAAGGAGACTAACTATCAGCCAGAGTATTTCAGTTCCTCCAAGGTTTCTGAAGTGACTTAATTATAAATTAGTTATTGAAGGTTAGGCAATATGCTGACCCTTGCGATTTGAATAAGAAAACGGGCTTTTTGAGCCCGTTTTCTCTTGTGTGGTTAGAAAGGTATAAATCAATAAGGTACAAAGGTCAACCCTAAAGCATAAGGAATTATGGCTAAGAGCATTATGGCGATGCAGTAGCCAAACATATCCCTGGCTCTAACCTGGGTAATAGCCAGCAAGGCAATTGCCCAGAAGGGATTGAACATATTAGTCCAGGCATCACCAGCAGCATAGGCAATGATAAATTTACCTGGTGGTACACCTAGAGCGACACCAGCCCGGCTTAAGGTCTCGCCAATGGTCATCCATTCCCCACCACCAGAGGGGATAAATACATTGACTACACCAGCGATAAACCAGGCAATAACAGGATAAGTAAAGGGAGTGGCGACTTTAGCTAACCAACCAGCCAATGTAGCACCAAGTCCAGAGTACATCATTACTCCTTGGATACCAGCATAGAAGGGGAACTGGAGGATGATGCCGCCAACGGCTGCCGCAGCTGTGTAAATAGCTCTCATGTAAGCTATTGGATTGAAGTATAAAAGAAGCCCAAGAATGATAAAGCAAAAGTTTACGGCATTTAAGTCCAAACCTGCCATAAAGCCTTTACTTCTAAACCACCAAACCATAGAGCCAATCATCAGGATTAACATCACTAAGGCAATCCAGCGGTTGTTCTCTATCTTGTCGGCAATAGTTACTACAGCTGGCTTTTCTGCCTTCTCTTCTTCTACCTTCTCTATTAGCCTTGGGGCATAATGCTCTATACCCCGGCATCTTTCTGGACCAGGATGGAGCAAATAACAAACAACGACAGCAAAAACGAGAATGATAAGGCTGTTAATTAAGGTATAAGGATGGAGGATGGTCTTATCTACTGTGACTACCCCAATTATCTTCTCTAAGAAGTGTCCCTTTACTGTGGACAGAAGTGGAGCTGAAGCTGAAAGACCCCAGTGCCAAATTAGCCCCAATCCGGTATAGCCAGCGGTACAAAGCATGGGATAATGGACCGGCAACTTACGGAAATAAGCTTGTCGCCCCATTTCCCGGGCAAAATAGGCACCAATAATTAAACCCAACCCCCAATTTACCCAGGAAAAGATGTTGGAAATTAAGGCAATTAAAGCTGCTGCTTGCTTTCCTGTTTTGGGTAGAGTGCACAGCCAAGCAATACCTTGGCGGACTCTCGGGTGGTAGGCTAAGGCGTAGCCAGTAACTAATATTAAACACATCTGCATGGCAAAGGCAAGGAAAGCCCAGAAACCCTTATACATATCCTGCATCAGAAGATATGGGTTTCTTGCCTGGATAATCCAGGCCATTATGAAAGTAATGAAAATAAGGATGATAGCAAACAAGAATGGGTCAGGGAACCAACGCTCCACATTTCGGGAAATAGTATGTCCCATTCTTTCAATAACTGGGACTGCCTCTCTTTTGGGTTCTTTTGCCAACTCTTGGTCACCTCCTCATTACTTACTAAAATTTAACCTTATATTACGCTCTTTTTGACTTATCCTTTTTCCACCCCCTTTAGACTTTAATCAAGACCAATTAAGAACCGAGTAACTGTATTTTATCATTATTGTCAATATCATTTTATATTTAGCACAGAAAAGTGAGCTAAATTTTTAGGGAAAAAGCGATGTTGCTATAATAAATAATTGGAGAGGTGACCGAGTGGTTGATGGTGCCGCTCTCGAAAAGCGGTCTCGCCTTTGGCGAGCGTGGGTTCGAATCCCACCCTCTCCGCCAGGTCAAGATTTAATAGTGGGCTAAAAAGGAGAGGTGCTGGAGTGGTTTATCAGGCGCGCCTGGAGAGCGCGTGTCGGGTTTTCCGACCGTGGGTTCGAATCCCACCCTCTCCGCCATAATTTTTAAACTTTAGTCTTTATCCTCCTGTATTAGCTATGCTAAAATGGCTCAGCTCCTATGATTGACATGAGGGAATTAAAATATTGGGTAAGTTTTTCTCGAATACCTGGTATTGGTCGAGTAAAATTATCTCAGCTTAAAGAACATTTTGGTGACTTAGAGTCTGCTTGGAAAGCTTCAATTGGGGAGCTTAGACGAGCTGGACTTGACTCAAAAATCGCTCAAGCTATTGTGAATTTGCGATCCCGAATTTCCCCTGAGGCTGAAATGGAAAAATTAGACCGCTTTCAAGTAAAAGTAATCCCTTATACTGCCTCTGCTTATCCTCAAAGATTAAAGGAAATTTATGACTATCCCCCGGTACTCTATGTTCGGGGGGAACTTTTACCCGACGAATGTTGCCTGGCTGTAGTTGGTACTCGGCGTGCCACTGTTTATGGTCGTCAAGTAACTGAGGAGATTGTAACTGATTTAGCCCGGAATGGGGTTACTATTGTCAGTGGCTTAGCCAGAGGCATTGATTCTATAGCTCATCGGGCAGCTCTTCAGGCTCAGGGGAGGACAATAGCTGTTTTTGCTTGTGGTCTTGATATTGTTTATCCAGCCGAAAATGTTAAATTAGCCCGAGAAATTATAGAGCATGGAGCTTTAATTAGCGAGTACCCTTTGGGGACTAAACCTAAAGCTGACAACTTTCCGCGACGCAATCGGATTATGAGTGGCTTAAGCTTGGGAGTATTAGTAATAGAAGCCGGCGAGAGTAGTGGAGCTTTGATAACAGCCAATCATGCTTTAGAACAAAACCGAGAAGTTTTTGCTATTCCAGGGAGTATATTATCTCCAAATAGTCGTGGCACTAACCGTCTTATTCAAGAGGGGGCTAAATTAGTGATGAGTTGTTCTGATATTCTCGAGGAACTCAATTTACGAGTAGTGTCTCACCAACTGGAAATGAAGGAACTGACTCCGGCGAATGAAATTGAATCTCGCTTATTAAAGGAATTAGCCTCTGAGCCAATACACATAGACGAAGTCTGTCGTCGCAGTGGTCTACCTATAGCTATAGTAAGCAGTACCTTGGCTATGATGGAGCTAAAGGGGATGGTGAAGCAGGTTGGTGGTATGAACTACGTGTTAACGCGCTAATTAAGAAAAGATTAGTCTTAAGTTTAGAAAACATGGCAAACAAGCTAGTTATTGTCGAATCTCCGGCTAAAGCAAGGACGCTACAAGGGATTTTAGGTGCTGGTTATTTAGTCAAAGCTTCTTTGGGACATATCCGTGATTTACCCGAAAAGAGTTTAGGAATAGATTTAAAAAATTTCACTCCCAAATATATTGTTCTACCTCAAAAAAAGAAAATAATTCGGGAAATCAAGGAAGCAGCCAACACTGCGGTTGCTATTTACTTGGCGACTGACCCAGATCGGGAAGGCGAAGCCATTTCCTGGCATTTAGTTGAAGCGGCTAAGCTGAGCAAAGACAATATACCTATCCGTCGGGTTGTTTTCCACGAAGTAACTGAAGAGGCAGTTAAGCAAGCTTTTTTAAACCCACGAGGCATTGATATGGATCTGGTTAACGCCCAGCAAGCTCGCCGTCTCCTTGATCGTCTGGTTGGTTACAAGTTGAGTCCGTTACTATGGCGGAAGGTACAGCAGGGACTTTCAGCTGGTAGAGTCCAATCAGCTGCAGTGAGAATGATTGTTGACCGGGAGCAAGAGATTAAAAACTTTGTTCCTGTAGAGTACTGGACTATCGAAGTTGAGCTAACTAAAGAACATCCAGAATTTAGCTTTAAAGCACTCTTAATTAGTTTGATTGATGGTACCAAAATAGATCTTTCCAATGGGGAGGAAGCTGAAAGGATTGTTTCTGAGCTAAAAATTGCTGAGTATACTGTTAAAGGTATAGAAGCCAAGGAAATAATTCGGCAACCAGCGCTACCTTTTATTACCAGCACCTTACAGCAAGAAGCTTGGAGAAAATTACATTTCAGCGCTGAAAAAACCATGGCAATTGCGCAACAACTTTATGAAGGTTTACCTATTGGTGGTGAAGGTCTGGTTGGACTTATTACTTACATGCGTACTGATTCTCCCCATATGGCAGCCAGTGCTGTTGCTGAAATAAGGGATTTTATCCGCCAACAATATGGGACTGACTTCTTACCTTTAAAGCCACGTTCCCCAGTTAAGAAAGGAAGATGGACTCAGGAAGCTCATGAAGCAATCCGTCCTACTAAAGTTTTTCGAACCCCTTCCCAAATTGCCCCTTACTTAACTCTTGAACAACTTCAACTTTATGAACTTATCTGGAAGCGAGCTGTAGCCAGCCAAATGTCACCAGCTACTTTTGATGTCAAAACTATTACTATAGAGGCAAAATGTTCCACCGTTGAGAAAACTTATTTACTCCGAGCCAGTAGTTCTGTCCTTAAGTTCCCTGGTTTTACCATTCTTTATAGTGAAAGTAAGGATGATGATGAAATGGAAAAAGTGGTGAGGTCACTACCTGAATTAGAGGAGGGGGACAGTTTAAAGCTTTTGGATGTTTTCCCAGAACAGCATTTTACTCAGCCTCCTCCTCGGTATACAGAAGCAACTTTAATAAAGGCTTTGGAACAAAAGGGTATTGGTCGCCCCAGTACGTATGCGCCCATTCTGGCTACTATTCAAGAAAGAGGTTATGTGTATAAAGAGAATGGTCGGTTTTATGCTACTGAATTAGGTTTCATTGTGACCAAGCTCCTCGCTCAATATTTCCCCAAAATTATTGACCTGGGCTTTACAGCGCAAATGGAAGCAGAGTTAGATGAGATAGCTCGGGGCAATAAGCAATGGGTAACTGTGCTAAAGCACTTTTATGCTTCCTTTGAAAAAAGTTTGCGTAAAGCCTTTGTTGAAATGGCTAAAGTCTCTCTAGACCAGCCAACTACTGAAGTTTGCCCGGATTGTCATAAACCGATGATAATAAAATCAGGTCGTTACGGTAAATTCTTGGCTTGTAGCAATTATCCAGAATGTAAGCGAAGAATGCCCTTTGTGCTGAAGACCGGCATTTCTTGTCCAAAATGCGGCAAAGAACTTGTTGAAAGATTAACTCGGAAAAAGCGAACTTTTTATGGCTGTAGTGCTTTCCCTAAGTGTCGCTTTGCTATAAGTCAAAAACCTTTTCCTCAGCCTTGCCCCCAATGTGGTAAGCTTTTGGTATATTATCGAAAGAACTGGGTAAAATGTCTGGAGTGCAAATACAAAAAACGACAATAAAACGCTTACAAAAATTGCGTCCCAAACTGGAGGAAAAAGAATTAGATGCTCTCTTGGTAAGCCGGTTGGAAAATGTCTATTATTTATCGGGTTTTACCGGTTCTACAGGCTGGCTTGTGGTGACCCTTAACCGGGCTGTTTTAGCTGTTGACTTTCGTTACCTGGAACAGGCAAAACGGGAAACAGCTGATTTGGAAATTGTTCACATTAAAGGTGATATACCAGTTTGGTTACCTGGGATAGTTTCTGATTTAAATATTAAACAAATAGGTTTTGAAGCTGATTATTTACCCTTTGCCACTTATCAGGAATTAGT
>JBHOQK010000022.1:0-47424 GCA_042408205.1 Dehalococcoidia bacterium
TCCGATCTGTAAAAGACCCAATAGAATATATTGCCTGGCGGAGCTTCTTGAGACGGACCCAGAGGTTTGATAAAGCTAAACAAAGAAGTGGTAGCCCCCTTGTAGAACGGCTTTTGGAGTTTATTGACGAATACCAGATTGATGGTGTTGTTTTTCATGCTTGCCGGTCATGCCGTGCCACCAGCTTAGGGCAAATTCACGCTAAAAATTTATTACAAAAATATACTACTATACCTTGCATGCAACTCGTCAGTGATATGGTTGACCTTCGGGATTACTCGGAGGCTCAATGGAAAGCCCAAATAAATGCTTTTATTGAAACTGTGGCTACCCATAAAGCACGCCAAAAGAGGTGAGAATGTATTTTGCTGGCGTTGATGTTGGCTCAACTATGACTAAAGTAGTCATTATTGATGACAGTGAAAGTATTCTCACTATGGTTATTGGTCCTACTGGTGCCGAACATCGTCGGCTGGCGAACCAGGTTATGCACAAAGCTTTGTCTCAAGCTTGCCTTTCTTTCGACCAAATAGATTTTGTGGTGGCTACCGGCTATGGCAGAATAAATGTTCCCTTTGCTGACCGCCAGATAACAGAAATATCTTGCCATGCCAAAGGGGCAAAGACCTTAATACCTTTGGCAAGGACAATTATTGATATTGGCGGTCAAGATTGTAAAGGAATAAAACTTACTCCTGAAGGGAAGGTAACAAGTTTTGTCATGAATGACAAATGTGCTGCCGGTACTGGCAGGTTTTTAGAAGTGATTGCTCAAGCTTTAGGGGTAAGACTTGAAGAAATGGGAGTGTTATCTCTTAAAGCTAAAGACAAGGTGAAAATCAGCAATACTTGTACTGTGTTTGCCGAACAAGAAGTAGTCTCTCATCTTGCTGAGGGTGTTCCAGTTCAGAATATAATTGCTGGTCTTCATGAGGCTATTGCCAGCCGGATAGTCAATATGGTAATTGGGCTGGGGGTAGAAAGGGAAGTGGTAGCCACAGGGGGTGGCGCTAAGAATATAGGTCTCATTAAAGCTTTAGAAGAAAAATTGGAAAAGCCTTTAATTGTTCCTCCTGAACCTTTACTCACTGGAGCTTTTGGGGCAGCTTTACTTGGTAAAGAGTTAGTGGCACTGGGGATAGAACGAAAACAAAACCGTCTTCTTGAGGAAGTTACTTTCTTCCGATAGCGAAGGAAAATGTACTACTTTGCCTATGGCTCTAATCTGAGCCGAAAGCAAATGATGGAATGTTGCCCCGAAGCTAAACCAAAGTTTACTGCCACTTTACCTAATTGGAAGTTGATTTTTACCGGATGGTCAAGGAAGTGGCATGGTGGAGTTGCCAGTATTAAGCCAAGTAAGGGTGACAAAGTTATTGGTGCTATCTACGAAATTTCCGAGAAAGATTTAAAGGTATTAGATAAGTATGAAGGTTATCCTACTGTATATAATCGCATTAAGGTAGTTGTGTTTACAGACGCTGGTGAACCTATAGAAGCCGTAACTTATATTAAGGTAGAACAATCAGAAGAGACGCCACCTTCGCCGGAGTATTTAGCTACAATTAGACAAGGCTATAAAGACTGGGGGTTAGCTTAAAAATGAGCGAAGCTCATTTTT
Source organism: Dehalococcoidia bacterium (assembly GCA_042408205.1). Taxonomy (GTDB): domain Bacteria; phylum Chloroflexota; class Dehalococcoidia; order GIF9; family DYGU01; genus JBHOQK01. Next base: position 1,622 of record JBHOQK010000022.1, read on the forward strand.
TTGCTGGCATTGATGTTGGAAGTGCTTTTACCAAGGCTGTTTTATTACGAGATACTGAAACTATTGCTTTTGAAATTATTACCTCTGGAGGGGATTACAAAAAAGCAGCGGAGACGGTTATAGAGCGACTTTTCGCTAAAGGGGGTGCTTCTTTCCAAGATACCAGAATAATAGCTACAGGCGTGGGTTCTGGCAGAGTTTCTTTTGCTTTCCGTCAGATAAGTGACATTTCTTGTCAGGCTCGTGGGGCAAATTACCTTTTTCCGACAGTGAGAACGGTAATCGATATTGGGGGACAGACGAGCAAGGTAATAAAGGTGGATGCTTATGGAGGTGTGGTGGACTTTGTTATAAGTGAGAAGTGTGCTGCTGGGAGTGGGCGGTTTTTACAGATGGTGGCTCGAATATTCGGCATTGAATTAGAAGAATTAGGTTATCTTTCCTTGAAATCAAAGCAACCTGTGGAATTCAGCACAAGTTGTGCTGTTTTTGCCGAATCGGAGGCTATATCTCGAATTGCTGAGGGAACAACCAAAGAAGATATTATAGCCGGTGTTCATAAAGCTATAGCTACTAAAATAGTCAGTTTAGTAAAAAGAGTTGGTTTGTCTCCTGATTGCTTGCTTACTGGTGGTGGTGCTAAAGATGTAGGATTGGTTAAAGCTATAACTGAAGCATTGGAAATGAGGGTATTTATCCCTGAAGAACCACAAATAACGGCTGCTTTAGGGGCAGCCTGCTTTGCCCGGGATGCTACTTTTGACACTTCAAAATAAAGTTGTTAATCTTGGTTAAAAAGGTTCCCAAAGAGGAGGACTAATGCCTGGAGAAACCAGGAGAGTAACCATGGAGAAAATAGTCTCCTTGTGCAAGCGTCGGGGTTTTATTTTTCCCAGTAGTGAAATTTATGGAGGATTATCCAGTTGCTGGGATTACGGACCCTTGGGGGTTGAATTAAAACGGAATATTAAAGATAACTGGTGGCGAACTATTGTCCAAGAACGGGATGATATAGTTGGAATAGAGACCAGTATTTTGATGAACCCAAAAGTTTGGATTGCCAGTGGTCATGTGGATAGCTTTACTGATCCTCTTGTGGAATGTAAAGTTTGCCATTTGAGATGGCGGGCAACCGAATTAACTAATAATCGGTGTCCTGATTGTTCGGGCGAACTCACTGAACCTCGTCTCTTTAATTTGATGTTTAAGACTTTCATAGGTCCAGTTGAAGAGGAAAGCAGTGTGACTTATCTTCGTCCGGAAACAGCTCAAGGAATGTTTGTTAATTTTGACAATGTACTTAATTCCTCGCGAAAGAAACTACCTTTTGGTATTGCTCAGATTGGTAAATCCTTTCGCAATGAAATTACTCCTGGTAATTTTATTTTCCGTACCCGGGAATTTGAACAAATGGAGATTGAATATTTTGTTAAACCGGGGACTGATGATTACTGGTTTGAGTACTGGGTAAAGGAACGATACAACTGGTATATTAACTTGGGTATTAAGAAAGAGAACCTTCGTCTCCGCCAACATACTAAGGATGAACTAGCTCATTATGCCAAAGCCTGTTACGACATTGAGTATCTATTTCCTATGGGTTGGGCAGAATTGGAAGGAATTGCCAATCGAGGTGACTTTGACCTTATCCAGCACACCAAACATAGTGGCAAAAGTCTGGTTTACTTTGATGATGAAACCGGTGACCGATTTGTTCCTTATGTTATTGAGCCTTCTGCTGGAGTTGACCGTGCTGCTCTTGCTTTCTTGATTGATGCTTATGATGAGGAGATAGCCGAAGGAGAAGTAAGGACAGTCCTGCACCTTCACCCAGCTTTAGCCCCAATTAAAGTTGCTGTCCTACCTCTAAGTCGAAATGAAAAATTGGTGCCTTTGGCTAAAGAAATTTATGCTCGGCTTCGTCGTTGTTTCATGACTCAATATGATGACGCTCAAAGTATTGGACGTCGCTACCGTCGCCAAGACGAGATTGGTACTCCTTTCTGCGTTACTATAGACTTCCAATCTTTGGAAGACAATCAAGTTACTATCCGAGAGAGAGATAGTATGGCACAAATAAGAGTGCCCATAAATGAACTAGAGGAGATTCTTCAAGCTAAACTAAAAGGCGAAGCTTTTGATACTCATCCCTTGTGGGCAGTGAGGCAAAAATGAAAATCCTTCACTTTGCTGACCTCCACTTAGGTGTAGAAAGTTATGGTTGCCTTGACCCAGATACAGGATTATCTACTCGCTTCTCTGATATCCTTAAAGCCCTTGACCAGGTAGTCAATTATGCTATAGAAAATCACGTTGATTTGGTTCTTTTCTGTGGCGATGCCTATAAGAGTCGAGACCCCTCTCAAACTCAGCAACGGGAATTTGCCCGACGCCTGAAATATCTCTCTGAACGCCATATTCCAGTTTTTCTTTTAGTCGGCAATCATGACCTGCCTCATGCTGTCGGTAAAGCCACTACCGTAGAGATTTTCGATACTTTAGCTATAAACAATATTTATGTGGCTAACCGTCCTGATATTTATAATATCCCTACTCAAGAAGGTTATCTCCAAATAGTGGCTCTTCCCTGGCCTAAGCGAAGTGTTCTCCTAAGCAAAGAAGCAGCTAAGAACTTGACTCTTGAGGAGATAAATATACGGCTACAAGAAATAATGACTAATAAAATCTTAGAACTTATTCCTCACCTTGATTCCAGATTACCTTGTATATTAGCAGCTCATGTTTGGGTAGCTGGGGCTAAACCCGGCTCGGAAAAGAGTATGGCTTTAGGCCGAGAACCAGTTTTACTCCCAAGCAATGTGGCTCATCCTATTTTTGACTACATAGCTTTGGGTCATATTCATAAAAAGCAAGAAGTCTTAACTCAGCCACCGGTTATTTATGCAGGTAGTTTAGAGCGCCTTGATTTTAGTGACGAGAATGAAGAAAAAGGATTTTATATTGTTAATATCCAATGGGAAAATGATAAAAAACAGGTTACTTATGGCTTTCATCCAATAGACGCCCGTCGCTTCGTTACTATAAAAGTTGATATTAATGATGAAGACCTTGAGCCAACTACTACCATTTTCAAAACTATTTCTCAGCGTCAAACCGAAATCAAAGATTCTATAGTTAAAGTCCAGATTTCAATGCCAAAAACTAAGGAAACCCTGATTCATGAAGCTGACCTGCGGAAAATGCTTAAAGAAGCTCATTATGTAGTTATTGTCAAAGAAACAAAAGCTGAATCTAGTTATCGTTTAGGTGACTGGGTAGCTGAGGAGTTAACCCCTATTGAGGCATTAAAAATTTACTTGCGGACTAAAAGATTATCACCGGAACGCCAGCAAATTTTGTTACAGTATGGAGAAAGTCTTATAGAAAGCAGAAGTATTTAAAAATTTCCTTCATGTTATTTGGTTTCGATTGTTAACCTTTACAACTTTCTATCTCTTATCTATAATGGCAACTTCAGAATTCTTAGATAAGGATATTTAGAGTGGCTTGGAGTAAAAATATTATTTATAAGCAGTCTATAGAAAGTATTTTAGATCCGTTAGCTTCATTTCTACAGGGGCAAAATTGTAAAGCTTATTTGGTTGGTGGTTTTGTCCGGGATTGGCTTTTGAGTAGGGATACTGCAGATATAGACATTGCTGTCTTTGGTAATGTGATAGAGATAAGTCAAAAAGTAGCCGCTATGATGGGGGGCAAATATGTGGTTTTAGATGAGACAAATCAAGTAGTCAGGGTGATATTACATTTGAATGGGAAACAATGGCAATTGGATTTCTCACCCATCACGGTTAATATCAAAGAAGACCTCTCACGGCGGGACTTTACCATAAATGCTATGGCTATTAGCTTAGAAGAATTTGTTAATAGGAGTGGAGAATTTAAGCTTATTGACCCCTTTGGAGGTGAACTTGATTTAAAATCTGGGTTAGTGCGAGCTATTAGCGAGCAAATATTTGAAGCTGATCCAGTTAGGCTACTGCGAGCAATACGCCTAGCCGGAGAGTACGATTTTAAAATTGAAGAGAAAACCGAGGATTTAATCCGGTCTTACTCTTGGCGTGTGACTAGAGTGCCTGGGGAGAGGATACGAGAGGAGTTAGTGAGGCTATTAGCTTTGCCGGTAGCTGGGGAGTATATTCGCTATTTAGATAAACTGAATTTACTTTTGTTCCTGATTCCAGAATTAGCTGAAGCTAAGGGTGTGGCGCAACCAAAAGAACACTTTTGGGATGTCTTTGACCATTCCATAGAAACGGTGACTACTATAGAATATTTACTTCGGGAAAGGGATTGGCGCTATGGAAGAAAGGAGTTACTCTCAGTAGCTCCTTGGTCAGAGGAAATCGAAGCCCACTTAGCTCAAGAGGTCTCTAAGGGGAGCAACCGAAAAATAATGCTCAAGCTGGCAGGATTGCTTCATGATATAGCTAAGCCAAAAACAAAAACAGTGGCTAGTAACGGTAAAATGCATTTTTTAGGACATGCTAAAGAAGGAGCAATTATAGCTATAAACATTCTGGAAAAACTCCGTTTTAGCAGTAAAGAAATTAAATTGGTTGAGAGTCTTATTTACCATCATCTCCGCCCGGCTCAAATGGCAAATAAAGAATTACCTACCCACCGAGCTATTTATCGTTACTTCCGAGATACGGCAGGTAATGGTATCGATATTTTATTCCTGGCTTTAGCCGATTACTTAGCTACTCATGGACCTAACGTGGTCTTAGAAGAGTGGGATCAGCATTGTTATTTGATTAACTATATCCTGGGGGAATATTTTAAAGAAAGACAAGTTCCACCTCCTCGACTCATTACTGGACATGACTTAATAGATCTTTTTGGTTTAACCCCAGGAAAAGAGATTGGTAGACTTTTAGCGGCGGTGAAAGAAGCTCAAGCGGCTGGGGAGATAACTAATCGGGAAGAAGCCTTGGCTTTAGTGGAGAGATTAATAGGAAATCAGAGAGTAAAAGATGTTTAATTCAAAAAAGGGTTGCTATTAAAAATCTAACCATGCGGAACACATTATTATTAATTTTTATTTTGCTCCTTTTTGGTTTTGCCTTGTGGGTAATACTGCCTTTGGATAAAGAAGTAATGGGTAGAAAAGGCTTCAAATTAGGGCTTGACCTCAAGGGTGGTAGTCATTTGATTTACCAAGCTGACCTGTCCAAAAAAGACCCGAATCAAACAGATGCTGAAGTTATGGAAGGTGTGAGAAATAAAATTGAGCGTCGGGTTAATGCCTATGGTGTTACTGAGCCTATAATTCAGATAATTCGTAATGAGCAAGGTAACTTTATTTTAGTTCAGCTTCCGGGAGTAAAGGATATTAATGAAGCTATTAAACTTATCGGACAAACAGCTCAACTGGATTTCAGAGAGCAGATAGTGAATGAAAAGGGTGAAACGGAGTGGGTTATTGCAAAAGGTGTAGGGGAGGATGGGAAAGAGAAGGAATTAACAGGCAAATACTTCAAACCTAATGCCCATGTAGACTTCCATCCTGTCACTAATGAACCACGGGTAGCTTTTGAATGGAAGCCAGAAGGGGCAATTATTTTTGAACAGGTTACCACGAGGAACCTAAACAAACCTCTGGGAATTTTTTTGGACAATGAGCTTATTTCAGCACCTATAGTAAAAGCCGTGATTAAGGAGAGGGGAGTTATTGAAGGATTAACTATTGACGAAGCCAGAAGATTAGCCATTCAGCTCAATTCTGGTGCTTTGGATGTGCCCTTGAAGGAAGTGGAACGGCGAGATGTAGGAGCTACTTTAGGGGAAGATTCTTTAAGAAAAAGTCTGTATGCTGGTATTATTGGAACAATTGCGGTCATTTTGTTTATGGTCATTTACTATCGCATTTCTGGCTTTGTTGCTTGCTTGGCTTTGGCAGTTTTTGGGGTTTTAAACTTAGCTGTTTTCAAATTAATTCCCGTAGTTTTAACCCTTCCTGGTATTGCTGGTTTTATTGTATCGATAGGTATGGGAGTAGATGGTAATGTTCTTGTTTGCGAGCGTTTGAAAGAAGAATTACGAACTGGACGGAGTTTAGTAACAGCTGTTGAAGAGAGTTTTCGCCGCTCTTGGACAGCTATTTGGGATGCTAATATAACTGTTTTTATCGCTTGTGCTGTTCTTTATTGGTTAGGCAGTCAATTTGGTAATTTTATGGTCATGGGTTTTGCTACAACCCTATTTATCGGTACTGCCCTGAGCATGTTTACTCAAGTTGTAGTCACCAGAACTTTTCTCCGAACCGTTGTGAGTAGTGGGATAGCCACTAGCTCAAGTGCTTACGGAGTGTAGGAAATGATTGATTTTGTGGGCAAAAGAAACTGGTTTTTCCTTATTTCAGCTTTAATAATTATTCCAAGCTTAGTCTCTTTAGCTATTTTTGGACTCAAGCCCGGAGTCGATTTTAGTAGTGGTACAGCAATGACCTTACATTTTGGAAAAGAATTAGAACTCGGTCAGCTGCGCCAAGAATTGGTTAATCTTGGTTATGATAGAGCTATTGTACAATCTGTAGGAAAGCAAGAATTTTTTGTTCGTCTTCCAGAAGTACCCTCGGAAGAGATCGAGAGGTTAAAAAATGCTTTAGGAACAGTCTTAGGTAGTTCAATTACAATTAGTAGTTTATATAGTGTTTCACCTATTATTGCTAAAGGGACAGTTCGTAATACGGCTATTGCTCTGGTTGCTGCGGCAATAGGTATCTTGCTTTATATCTCTTGGGCATTCCGTAAGATGCCTAAGCCTGCTCGCTGGGGTATTTGTGCTATCGGTGCTATTATTCACGATTTGGTTATAGTTATTGGGATCTTTTCCGTTTTGGGCTGGTTGGTTGGTTTAGAGATTGATGCCTTGTTTGTTACTGGAGTACTCGCGGTTGTCGGTGTCAGCGTTAATAACATTGTTGTTGTGTTTGATCGTATTCGTGATAACCTTAGGCGAGGGGTAAGCAAAAATTTTGGAGTAATCGTAAATTGTGGCATCAATGAATCTCTCGGTCGCTCCCTAAATACTGGTTTAGCTACTCTTTTTGTCATTGTGGCACTTTACTTATTTGGCGGGGTAACTACTTATAATTTAGTCTTAACACTCCTCATTGGAATTGCTACAGGAATCTATTCTTCCCTATGCATTGCTGGTCAGTTATTAGTAGTTTGGGAAAAAGGGAAATAAGTTAGATTTGTTTTGTAGCCTATGGGTGTTCTTTACTACTTTGAGGAAGTTATCAAAACCAAGGGGCTTTCTTAATTTCTGTTGATATCCCAAGGGGTCAGTAATCTCTTTGTTGTTTAAGAGAACTTCTAAAGTAGCCATTATAGATGAAGCTAAGGCTTGGTGATGATAGCCACCTTCTAAGGCAAAAACGAGGCGACCTAAGCATAATTTCGTGGCTAATTTTTTTAACACTCGCACCATTCCGGCAAAACCAGTAACACTTACCTGCATTAGGGAAATAGTATCAGCCCAGTGGGCATCGTAACCAGCAGATACCAAAATAAGCTGAGGCTCATAGCGTTCAGCTACTGGTACTAAAACCTCCTGAAATACTTGTAGGTATTCATCATCACCCCAGCCAGCTAAAAGCGGCACATTTACGGTGGTTCCTTCTCCGTCACCACTTCCTATTTCGTCTATTCTCCCTGTACCAGGATAAAGAGGATACTGATGAGTTGAAAAGTAGAGAACACTGGGGTCGGCATAGAAAGTGTCCTGGGTTCCATTGCCATGATGGACGTCAAAGTCAACAATGAGAATTCGCTTTATATTATCAAAGTTAGCCAGGGCAAATTTAGCAGCAACTGCTACATTGTTAAACAGGCAAAAACCCATAGCTTGCCAGCAAGTGGCGTGATGCCCTGGGGGTCTGATTAAAGCAAAGGCACTATCAGCCTGATTAGTCATAACCACTTCAACTGCTTGCAAAACTCCCCCTGCGGCATAAAGAGCTACTTCGTAAGAAGCGGGAGAGATTACTGTATCTGGGTCAAGCCAACCACCCCCTTTTTGAGCGCAATTTTGAACGTAGGATATATATTCTTTGGCATGAACTAAAGATAGTTCTTCAATCGAAGCGGGTCGTGGTGGCAATAACAAAAGTTTATCTTTGAGCCCAGTTTGTTCAAGAAGAGACATCGTAGTAATGAGTCTCTGAGGATTTTCTACATGGGCTCCTGTTTGGTGCTCCAGATAAATCGGATCATAAATAAGAGCTACTTTCATCGAAATCCTTATTTGTGCCAGTTCATAATACCAAAGATAAGCTTAGGGAGCAATAGAGAGCATTGTCCGAGTATTTCTTACATGTTATACTCCACTAAAAGGAGGAAAAGTGTCTTTAGACTTAATGCAAGTTGCTGAACAGATTGAAAGAATGGCAGCTAAACTGCAGGCTGGGCAAGAGGAAAAGCAGCACAGGCTCCAATTGGCTTTGGATACTTTTACTTTTGCGGGAAAAAAGTTTGATTTTCTTAAGCGAAGGATTGAAACGAGCAAGACTACTTGGCTTACAGCTGGCTTAGAAGAGGAGCTTGACCTTCGGGCTTCAGCACCGCCTTGTCCGGATAACTTTGTTGTTTTAGCTGTAGATGGTTCCCATATTGATGTTGACCGTCACCGCTCCACATATTGTTTTGTCATTAACATTGGCATGGTGCGCCTTGACTATGGGAAAAAACCAGCCGCTTTTCTCCATAGTTCCCCTCTTTTATATTTCGACGAAACTGAAGTAGTTCTAAACTCTCCCGACGGAATGCAACAAGAAGTGATAGAAGGGACTTTATTAGGGGTAAAGCGAAGTATTGAAGAATGTCGCATCTTAGCTAAATTGGCTGAAGATGTAGAAGATAATTTGCCTATAGTGGCTCTCCTTGATGGTTCTCTTATTTTATGGGGTTTAGTCGGAAAAACCTATCCTAATTTTGTTATTGATACTCTTTTGGGGAAAGGGTTACTTCCAAATTTAGATAAACTAAAACAATTATCTCAAAGCAAGCCATTAGCTTTAGCCAGTTATATTAGTTTTCCCCGAAATACTGAAGTGGTAAATGTATTGAGATTGGCTATATGTCCTTATGAATCGGTGGACTGTGACCGATACTGTGCTGGTAAGTTTGAAAGAAAAGATTGCGATAAAGTGGCTGGGATTTTAGATAGGGAGCTTTTTGACCAATTGCTAGACGTTGGCGGAAGGTCAGCTATCTTTAGCAGTCGCTCTTCTATAGTGAGAGAATATTATAGAGAGCATCAAGTTTATTTCTTTTACTTAAAGACGGATGAGGAGGTAGCCCGGTTAGAGATGCCGGGGTGGGTAGCTAAAAATAAAAAACTGGTAGAACTGCTTCATAGTATAGTTTTAGACCAATGCCAGCGTGGGAGAGGATATCCAGTAGCGATAAGTGAAGCTCATGAAAAAGCAGTAATAACTGCAGCTGATAAGGAACTATTCTGGGAACTGGTGGACAAAAGTTTAAATAAAGAAAAAAGGTTGATAAGAACTTCAGCTAAAAGTTGGAGTAAGAGAACGCGGTGGGTTTAAGTTTTGGCAAGATGGAAACTTTAACCAAGATTGGTGAAGTAATCGAAGCCAGTAGCAACCAGTTTGTCGCTCAATGTTATCAACTTCACCAGCCACCCCCCCTTGGAAGCTTAGTGAAAACGCCGGAAGGGTTAAGGGAAATTTATGGAATAGTTTATAATGCCGCAACTCATAGTTTAGAGCCAGGTCGTCGTCCTATTGCCAGAGGTGAAGGGATTAGGGAGGAGGATGTTTTCCAGGCCAATCCTCAATTAGCTAAATTGTTGACTACTGATTTTGGAGCTTTAGTCGTTGGTTACAGAGAGGGTGAAAAGCTTTTCCATCATTTGCCACCAAGACCAGCTTGTATTCACAGCTTTGTTTATCTTTGTCCCCTGGAGGAAGTCAGAGAGTTTAGTCAGTCTTTTGACTTCCTTTCTCTACTGGTAGAAATGAACATAGCTATACCGGTAGATGAAGTTATCGCGGCAAGTCTTCGGTATTTTAGCCAGGCTTATGTTGATGGGCGAGCTTTTTTAGTCAGGGCGGGTAGGGAGTTAGCAGTATTATTGGGTGGTGAACTCAAGAGGCTTAACTATATATTAAAGAGGCTAAAAAGATGAATGATACGAATTTTGGAAACGAAAAGCGTCTTGGGATAGTGGTTTCGGGGTCTGTGACTAAAGGGGTGGAGGTGAAACTGGATGCGGGTATTTCGGTTGAAGATATAGCAGTAGGGCGTTATGTTACTATTGAAGGGGAGAAGAAGCGTTTCTTTGGCATGATCACCGAAGTTAGTCTGGAAGTCATGGACCCTAAAATTACTGTGACACCACCGGATACTTCTGATCCTTTCATTACTGAGGTAATTTCAGGCACTACTACTTATGGTAAACTTCGGGTATTGCCTCACTTAACTTTGGGTAGTGATGCAGTAAGTATTTTGGAAGGTCCCCAACCAGTAAAGACAGTGCCGGCTCATTTTTCAGTGGTGAAGTTAGCTTCCCAGAGGGATGTGGAATTAGTTTTTGGTTCTGAAGATGAACGTCAATTTTATATTGGCACTCCTTTAGATATGGAGACCAAAGTTTGCCTAAATGTCCATGAGTTTGTCAAGCGGTCAAATGGAGTTTTTGGGAAGAGTGGTACCGGAAAAACTTTCCTTACTCGACTCCTTCTTATTGGTATTTTACAAAAGCAAGCTGCCGTTAGTCTTGTCTTTGATATGCATAGTGAATATGGTTGGGAGGGGCGAGATGAAAGGGGACATAAAGTAAAAGGTCTAAAACAATTATTTCCATCCCGAGTGGCTATTTTCTCCCTTGATGAAGAAGGCTCCCGAAGACGGAAAGTAAATACGGATTTCATAGTCAGGATTGCTTATAGTGAAATTGAACCAGAAGACATAGAACTATTACGTCAGACTTTAAATTTAACTGATGCCTCGGTTCAGGCTGTATACCAATTGGCTCAGGAATTTGGTGAAAGAAGATGGCTGGAGAGGTTCCTTGAACTAAAAGATGAGGAAGAAACAAGACAAATTATTTCTAAACTTCATATTCATGAAAGTACTTATCGTAATTTGCGACGAGGAATAGAGACCCTAAGGCGGTTTCCTTTTTTAGTGCCTGAGGCTCCAGATAATTCGGTACAGCGCATCTTAGAATATTTAGACCAAGGAATAAATGTTATCCTGGAGTTTGGTAGATATGAGGATTATGCCGCTTATATATTAGTGGCAAATCTTCTTACCCGTCGCATTCATGCTCAATATCGGGAGAAGATGGAGAGGGCTATGGGTGAGAATATAGCCCCACCTCGCCCATTAGTTATTACTATTGAAGAAGCTCACCGTTTTTTAAATCCGGAGTTAGCTAATCAAACTATTTTTGGTCTTATTGCTCGAGAGATGAGGAAATACAATGTTACTTTGCTTGTTGTTGATCAACGCCCGAGTGCTATTGATGAGGAAGTAATGTCTCAGTTGGGGACAAAAATAACCTGTTTATTAGATAATGAACGAGATATTGATAATGTGCTTACTGGGGTACCTGGGAAAAGTGAGCTCAAAGCAGTTCTGTCTAAGTTAGAGACAAAACAACAAGCTCTCATCTTCGGTCATGCTGTGCCAATGCCAGTGGTAATCAAAACTCGGGAATATGGCTCAGCTGAATCTTATCGAGAATTCACTTCCTCCCGGTTAACCGGGCGGAAGTTGGAAGATGACCTGTGGGAGGAGTAAGTCTTTACTCCCCTAAGTCACCACCGAAAAGCCGGTGAAAGTGACTAACAAAGGAGGAAAAATCGCCCTGGATTTCTCCGGCTGAAATGCGCCGAATAACAGGTATTCCTTTGTTAGGGTCAAGACCCCGGAAGGCAACCATTTCAATACGGCGTTTCCCCAAACGCCGACGATAATAAACGATTTTGGAGATTTGTTTGTAGACTTCTTCTCTACCATCTCGACGCCGGTAAATCACCTTCCCTGGCTCAAGGGCAATTTCTTTAAGAGACCACGGCCAGATTTTCATAATATAAAGCCCACCACCAGCTAAAACCATGCCTAAGAAGCGGTAAAAAGTCTGGCGTCCTTCTTCAGCAAAGCCGCCTACTCCTGAATATGTAGCCAGATAAACTAAGAGACCAAAAACAAAACTAAAAATACCGGGGAAAAGATTACGCTTTACTAAATAAGCTTTAGATTCTGTCTCCCCCATTTTTACCTCCTCGTCTTTAGTGTTGTATGTAAACTTGACTTAAATCAGGGATACCCAGAGGGGTAAGTTTATAACCTTTAACATAAGGTTTAACTAAGACATAATTTACATTAAACCATAGTGGAAGGATAGGGGCTTCCGCAACCAATTTTAGTTCAGCTTCCTGATACATTTTAAGGCGGACAGCTTCATCGGGTTCTATGGCAGCACGGTTGAGAAGGCTATCCAGCTCAGGATTGCTGTATTCACCATAGTTGTGCTCACTACCAGTATAAAAAAGATTATCCAGAAAATTCTGGGGATCAGGATAGTCAGCAACCCAGCCTAGTAGAAATAGGTCATCTTTCTCTTGCTTTAGATTATAGAAGAAGTTTTCCGGCTCTAATTGTCTTATAGTTATCTTTACACCTAAATTTTGCTGCCATTGATAAACTAAAGCTCTAACATGATCAGGAATATTACCTCCCCATCCAGATATAGTCAGAGTAATTGGTGGTAGTCTACTTGGGTCACCGTATTTGGAAGTGGCAATGAGTCTTTGGGCTTCAATAATATTATATTCAAGTCCCTGAAGGTTTTTATTGTAGCCTGGCATTCCTGGGGGCAAGATACCACTGGCTTTGACTACCATGCCTTTAAGGGTAACATCAATAATTCGTTGCTTGTCTATTGCCATGGAGAAGGCACGACGGATATTAATGTCATCAAAGGGTGGTTTTTTAGTATTGAAACCAATATAATATAAACTCAACTCAGGCATAGCTATTAATTCCTGATAAAAGGGGCTAAATTTATCCCGAACTCGGTCAATATAATCTTGGTAGACGGGAGAGACATCGATTTTGCCCATCTCATACATATCTATAGGTCGGCCACCCCAGAGATAAAAATTGACTTGTTTAACTCTGGCTGGTTTGTCGTAATAAAATTCATTGGCTTCTAAAACTAATAGATTATCAGGCTGCCATTCTTTTAACTTGAAAGCACCAGTACCGTCAGGTTTTCGCCACCACTCTGTTCCTGATTCCACGTTAGCTTTATTTACGACAAAAGACGTGGGATAAGTTAACTTGAGGAGGAAATAAGCTTTAGGAGCATCAATGGTCACTTCCAGAGTGTAATCGTCAATGACTTTAACTCCCTTAATCTCCTTTGCTTTGCCTTCTAAGACATCTTTCACCCCAACAATGTCACCTAAGTAAGTGGCTGCTGTCAAGGACCCTGTTTTAGGATCACAAGCTCGTTCCCAAGAATATTTAAAATCAGAAGCTGTGACACTCCTACCACTGTGAAATTTGACATTACGGCGTAGAAAGAAAGTATAAGTTTTGCCGTCAGGACTTTTTTGCCACCTTTCGGCAATGTCTGGAACTGGTTTTAGCTCAGGGTCAAGTTTAACTAAACCGCTAAATATTTGCAGGATATAGCTGTGAGAGGTCATCTCACTTGATACTGCTGGGTCTAAAGTGATGGGTCCGATATCCCATAGATTAAGAACTCCTTGGGTAGGGTGAGATGGTTGGGGAGGTGATACTATCTTTGGCTGACAAGCACTAACAAAGAAAACAAGGAGAGTGCAGAGAAAGAAAGCTATTAACGTTAATCGAAAACTTTTCTTAGTCATAATCTCTTCTGAAGTTTGCTATTAAAATTAACTTTCCCATTATTCCCTGTTGTTAACTTTTAGAAAAGATTTCTGGCTTTAAGGCTCAAGTACTTTCTGTCGCCAAGAATAATATGGTCAAGAACATCAATACCAATAATATCACCAGCTTGAACCAATCTTTTAGTTAACTTAATGTCCTCTTCAGAAGGTTCTGGATCACCGGAAGGGTGGTTATGGACAAAAATAACAGAGGCAGCCGAGGCTGAGATAGCTTCTTTAAAGACTTCTCTGGGGTGGACAATAGTACTATCAAGGCTACCTACTGAAACTTCTTTACTGTTTATAAGGCGGTTCCGTGTATCAAGGGAAAGTATCCAAAAATGTTCTTTTTTCTTACCTTTAAAATGTTTTTTCATTACTTTGATCACATCTTCTGGAGATTTAATAACCGGTTTTAGAGTTTCCTCAGGGAAGTTTTCCAGGCGTTTTGCCAATTCAAACGCAGCTTTGAGTTGGGCAGCTTTAGCTTGACCAATGCCTTTTATTTGGATTAGCTCTTCAATGGAAGCATTTGCAATTCCCTTAAGATTACCAAACTCTTTTAGGAGATTTTGAGCCGTGACTATCACTGACTCTCCTTTAATACCTCGCCCTAAGATCAACGATAAGATTTCTTGGGTAGACAGAGCTTCAACGCCCAGTTTTAGAAGTCTTTCTCGGGGACGTTCTGATAATGGTAAGTCGTGGACAGTAAAAGATTTTTTCATGGTACAGGCTCCAGTATTAAAGGTAAAAAAACTTGTCTGAGCCAAGAAAGGCTTAAAGAGCCCGAAGGTAGTTTAGTTTTACCTGTTATATAGGTGCGCCATTTGGTATCCAGCTCTTCCATGGTAAAACCATAGGTTTTAGTCAAAGCTTCATCATAGGTGTTACCTTGTTTAAGGAGGTCTAAAAGTTGGAACATTTTATCTCTACCATAGGTCTGAATGAGGAAGCGAACTACACTATCACTTTGAGCATAGGAAATAAAGGCTTGTTCTGTTTTAGCTGAAAAGGGACTTGACAGACTTTGGAGGGTAATAAGTTTTTGTTCGGCAATAGCTTTCTTAAGCCATGACTGGAGAGACGGGTCAGGCTCACCTTCGGCATACATGGCTAAACCTTCATCAAGCCAAGTGGGAAGAATATCTCCATAAGGACTGAAGGTAGCTTGATGGACTATTAAGTGAGCCAATTCATGGGCTAAAGCTTTCTTACCCCAATCTATTTGTCTTGGAGAGATTCCTAAGATAATGATTCCATATTCAGGATAAGCAGCACCTCCTGTCCATTCTCGAGGGAAAACCATAGCTCCTTGGAGATCTTGGGTACTAGCGTAAATATATATCCAGATATGTCTTTGGGGGTTAATACCAACGTCTTTAGCCAATCGGTTTAAGGCTTGTTGGGAGGTGGTTAATAAATCTTGAGCAAAAGAATGACTACCCTCATACCAGAGAAGACTTATCTGTTCCGTATCTAATTTCTGCCATTTGTAACGGTGGTCAGTGAACTGAACTGTCTTTACTGGAGTTTTAACGCTTTTTCCAGCAGCGTCTTCAATAGTCCACCAATATTTTATGTTAACTCCTGGGGGTAGCGGAGCTTTTCTTGTATCCCAAACCCATTTTGTGGTTACTTTTGGAGATGGGGTGAATTTAGCCCAGGCTTCACTAATAACTTCAGCATAATTCATCCGGTCTACTTGATAATGGAGCCTGAGCTTTGTAATGTTGGTAGTGCTTTCAGCCTGGATATTAAAGATGAGGGCATGGGGAAAACGAATATCAACAGTGCTGTCTGTGACAAGGATTGTTTCCTGAGCGGAGGCAGGAGTTAGAATAAGTGATAAAAACAGAAGAGTGACTAATAAAGTATACTTAAGCACCCCAAAAAAACAAAGTTTTTCAGGAGAACCGGTCTTCTTAATCTTTTTCTTTACCAATTTTGGAACGGAGGAAGGCTTTAATAAATTCATCTATTTCCCCATCTAAGACGCTGGTCGTGTCACTGGTTTCATATTCAGTGCGGTGGTCTTTTACCATTTTGTAAGGATGTAAAATATAGCTTCTAATTTGGTTACCCCAACCGGCTTCAATACGCTTTCCTTTTAGTCTGGCTATTTCCTCTTCCCTTTTAGCTTTTTCTCGTTGAAGTAAGCGGGCATAGAGTACCTTCAAGGCACTTTCTTTATTTTGATGCTGGGAACGCTGACTTTGGCAAGTGGCAGTTATCCCGGTAGGGATATGGGTTATTCTAACGGCAGTGCTTGTTTTCTGCATATGTTGTCCGCCGGGACCACTGGACCTGAAGGTTTCAATTTTAAGATCTTCTGGATTTATCTTGATATCTATATCTTTTTCCGCCTCAGGTAAAACTTCAACCAGAACAAAAGAGGTATGGCGAGCCCGGTCGGCATCAAAAGGAGAAAGACGAACTAATCGGTGAACACCATGCTCTGATTTGAGATACCCATAAGCATAATTGCCTTTGACCTCCACAGTGGCGCTTTTAATCCCTGCTTCCTCTCCTAAGGATAGATCTAAAATTTGGCTCTCATAACCGTGCCGTTCTGCCCATCTGAGATACATCCTTAGCAGCATTTGTGCCCAGTCCTGAGACTCAGTGCCACCAGCACCAGCATGAATGGAAAGGAGAGCATTACGGCGGTCATATTCACCATTAAGCATTAAACGAATTTCTAATTCATCAAGCTGGGAGGTCAACTTTTGGATTTCAAGCTCAACTTCTTCTCCTAAGCTATAGTCTTGGCTCTCAATGCCCAAGGTGACTAAAAGGGAAAGCTCCCTAATTTTTTCTTCCAAGGAGCGCCAAGTAGAGACAAATTCTTTTTGGGATTCTAATTTTTGCATAACTGTCTTAGCTCTTTGAGGGTCAAGCCAAAAATCAGGACTGGTTGTTTCTGCTTCCAGCTTGGCAATTTCCTCTTCTTTACTGGGTATGTCAAAGATGCACCATTATTTCAGAAATTCGGTGATGTAAAGCTTCCAATTTTTCTCTTGCTTCTCGCATGGTGACACCTGTTTAATATTATACCAAGTAATCGCCATCAATTTCCTTCGAGTTCCTTGGCTTTTGGCTCGGCACATACCTCAAAATAGTTAATAAAATTTTTACTAAATAAAAAGCCTCTGTTGTTGATTTTTGATGGAGTTGTGATACCAGTTTACCACTGGTAGCTAAATGAGCTAATCTTAGTGGCTCAGAAAACCAGCAACCACATCAGCAAGAGAGAAATGTTAACACCAGCAATCAGACGAGGGTTAACTACTTCGTTTTTTAAGGATATCTGGGCTGCCAGATTTTTTGAATTTCTTTAGCTTCTCTGATGTTTATTTGCCAACTATGGAGCTCATATACCTTTATAAACGGTGTTACATATTTTGATAACTCAGGATGATCTTGCGTTTTTATCCGATCAACCACTATCCATTCGCGGGCTGACTATGAAAGCACCCTTTTTACTTTTAAGTTGTCCGGGGGTCGGATCACTCCAGTCGAAATCAATCCTGAAGGCTGGTCCGAGGGTTTCGTCAATAATTACACCGCCGGAAAGTTTAGAGTAGCGAAGCCTTGTCTCAGCCGGCAGAGTCTCAACAATCGTTCTCCTTTCCAGCTTTACTTTCAGCTCTTCCGCTTTAGCGACGGATTCCTTTTCATAGAAACACGCCTTCCACAGCCCGGCTTCCTTCACTAGGCGAACCTTGTAAAAACCGTCCTTAAGCCTGACACCTTTTATAATTATTGAAGGGAAATATCCGAAGAAAAAGTCTTGCCCTTTGGCTAAATCATCAAGGGTGAAGCTATCTACACCTTTGAACACTGTATAAATGGTGAACTCTATTTTGCTCATACTAAGTGATATCCACTCGTCAAGAATAGCTTTACCGTATATTTCCGAAGCTTCCCTCAAAAGACTGCTAACTGTGGTGCTGTATTTTTCTAAAGCCTGCCCTATTCTTACTGCAGTCTCCGGCTTTGATACCGGCTTGATATCGCTCTCACCTATCCCAAAGGAGGTCATTATATGAGTTATAGCTGGTGTTTTTGGATCTTGCGGTACGATTCTAATGTCTACTTCAATTGATAGTGGCTTAGGATGAATTTTAATACTAACTTCAACCCTGACCCTTTTTGGATCGCCACTATTTGTAGTCTGTTTTAATATTGCTGGTTTTTGTAAAATGACTCTCCCATTTGGGTCTCTAAACTGGGCAAGCCAGGCATCACGCCCTTTAGGGTCTTTAAGGAATCTGACAGTATAGAACCCAGAGGCAAGTTCGGAATCTTCGGGAAGCTGCACAAAAATGAAGAGCAAATCCGCTCCCCTTTCTAATTGTTGCATAGGCAAGGAATCTACTCCTTTGATTGGACAGTTTACAATCATCAATCTTGTTTTCGGCTCCTTGACGTAGACTTCTATAGCTTCAACTGGCTCATCACTAACAGCCATTTTCACTGTGCTTGCTGTTTCTCTCATCGCCTCTCCCACAGTTCTGTAAAAGTCACTATGAGCCACCTTTACTGCGTCTGCAAGCTCAGAACCGAGACGTAACTGCACTACTTTCCGTTTCTCTGGAGTATCTGGCTTTGTCTCTGGCTGTGTCGGCGGAGCAGGAGGTTGAGTTACTGGCGGTGTCTTCTCACATCCACTAAACAAAAGAGCACTACATATTAGTACCAGTATGGCTATTGACAAAATTTTGTATATGGGTTTCTCCCGTACGACCATTTTCTAACCCCCGAACAATTATCGTTTCGCCCTTTATAACACATCAAAAAAAATTGTCAAGGGGGATAGGCACTTGTTTGCCAAAGTTTTCAATGCTTCTCAAATAAAGTATCCTTTTTTGCTCCTTTAAAATGGCTTTGGTGAAAAAGGCTTTGGTGGGAAAATCTATCAGGTCTATTACTTCTTCTTACATGTCACTTCTTTTCCGCTAATTGAATATTACTATACCAGCAAGACTAAAGAGTTGTTGCACAACTCCCTTTCTCATTGTGTGCTTTATAATAAGCTTAAAAAGGCTCAAGATAGAAGCATTAGCCCTTTCTGGTGGGATTTTCACTGATTGAAAAGCCTTGGTTGCTTATTTGGTGGAGTTGATAAGACTTTACCACCAGCGACTAAATGCGCCAAGCGTATTGGCTCGGGAATTCGGTAACCTCGACAGCATGCCATCACCCAATGTAAAGCAGCTGGCAAATCAACTTTATGACCAATAGAGACATAAATCGGAGCCATTCCCTCTTTGGTTCTTAAGGCAGCTCCGATAATTTTGTCTTGGTCAACAATCTCTTTATAAGAGCCAACTTGAGCATCCACTGGCTCATGTTTACCCCAAAGGAGAGATTTAGCGCAGCCTATGGTTGGAATATCAAGAAGCAGACCTAAGTGGGAGGCTATCCCGAACCCTCGAGGATGGGCAATCCCTTGACCATCTACTAAAATAAGGTCCGGAATGGTGGACACCTTTTCACAGGCAGCTAAAATTAAGGGGGATTCTCGGAAAGAAAGTAGGCCAGGTATATAAGGGAAAGACATTTGACCTTCAGCAGTTTGAATTTCAACTACTATAAGCTCGGGAAAATTGAGAATAACTATAGCACTACGAGCCATTCCTTTAGAGTTCTGGCGGGAAATATCAACACCGGCAATAAACCTCGGATTAAGCACTTCATTTTTGAAGGAAAGTTGGACTGCCAATTTTCTTTGGATTTCTTCTGCCTGTTTAGGACTAACTTGCCAGCTATGAAGGTAATTTATCTTCATATTTGGGAATTATAAGCAGTATACCTTTTGAAGACAACTAATTTTCTAAACATTTGTAATATTCCTTCGAAGTTAATATTTCCCAGCAACAGTTTGTGATAAGGACTTTACTGGAATTTTACTAATGATGTCTCTGTGGCGGGATTCAAGGGCATAAACTCGCCACTGGGCTTTAAACCATTGGAGGGGGCTCTCTGCTTGGGACCATACTTGCAGCCTCAGGTCACGGAGATCAGTGGTTAACCAGGATGCATCGGTAATCCTGGTCAAGGCAGTTCCTGTTGTTATTTCAACTTCATAATGACTACGTTGAGTTCCTTCAGGTAGCAGCCCTCTTCCATAAATATTCCAGTCTACCTGGAGATAATTCCGAGGTGCAGCCCGAGTTTTAAAATAGAGCCTAAAGTCTTCAGTATCATTAGGGTTCAACCAGCGCACCTCTTTAATAGTGGTAAAGAGCACTGAAGACCTAACTCGTTTAATTTCATAGCGACTACGCTCATCATTGGGAAGAAAACCACCAACCACATCTTCCCATTCCTTCCATTTAGTATAAGACTCGTTCATGTGCCATAGTTTGCCACTACTGATAAGAACTTCACCGAACAAATCGTACCAGTAATCTGTTCCGAGCATCCAGTCAGCTTTATGCTCAAAGACACCACTTTTAACTAAGACAGAGTATTCTAGTGGAATACCAAAAATATATCTTAAAATTTTTTCGGCTATGAAACTGGCTACCTGGGGTATTACTTTGAAATCACTATGACCATATTCTCCATAATAAATCACATCAACTCCTTCCACGTATTGAGCAGATATGGGTATAGCTCCGTCGTCCATATTCCTGGGATAGAGATCAAATCCACCTATGTCAAACTGATAGCTTAGTGGGGCATTTTCACTAGATATAAAAGCTAACCAGTGTTTATTTTGACTTACCCAGGCTCCGTCCTCGGAACTATCATAGTGAGTCACGGAGTTAATCAATCCAGCATCTCTAAATATTATTTGGGCAGCCCGGTAATATTCATATAAAGTTCCTCCTCCAGTAATATAATATTTATCTAGGCTCTTTACTGGAGTATTAATTGTAACTACCAACACCACTTTATCTGCCAGACCACCTATATTTTTAGCCACTGCATGGAGGGCAGCCTTACCACCCATACTATGCCCAATCAAAATCAAATTTTCCTTATTAGAAAAATGTTTGTTAATACTATCACTAATGTTAAGAGACCAAGTGGCTATATCCACATTATTGGGATAACATCTTTTCAGGATATTGACTTGAACCTTGATGCCGGGATTAATTCGTTCATAAGGAACAATATACGCAGGTATTCGCTCCAGGAGGTGGTCAACTAAGAGCTGTAAATCGCAGCCAGTGCCACCACCACCGTGCAGAAAAACAAAATTTAACTCTTTAACCTGGACAGTTTCAGCTGCTGATAGGGTTGAAGCTAAGCTCAGTTGAAGACATAATCCAGCAGATATTATTAATATTAATAATAGTTGCTTCATAATGGCCTATTACATTATAACAATAATTGGGTTCCTCCAAATATGTGCTTAAGAAGCAAGAATGGAAGTTTTTGCAGGTTTGCTTAGCTATCTCTTGGGCAAAAACTATTGACAGGCGTAATAGGTTAAGAGATAATTTTACCCACTAAAGCATATGGTTAGAATTAGATTAAGAAGGGTTGGAGCCAAAAATAAACCAATTTATCGAGTAGTTGTGGCTGATGCTCGAGCACCAAGGGATGGGGCTTTTATTGAGGTAATTGGGTATTATAATCCTCTGACTAACCCCGAAACTGTCTTTATTGATGAGGAAAAAGCTTTAAAATGGCTAAAATGTGGGGCTCAGCCTTCAGATACGGTATTAAGCTTACTCACCAAATTAGGTATTATGAGCAAATTTAGTTCAGCCAAAGCATCAAAATCAAATTAACTGCGAAGGAGAGAATTACATGAAGGAATTAGTTGAATATATCGCCAAATCTATTGTTACAGCACCAGAAGGGGTTAAGGTTACAGAAGAAACCAGTGACAAGGGAGTGGTAGTGCTAAAATTAGAAGTAGCTCCTGAGGATAAGGGAAGAATTATTGGTAGACAAGGTCGAGTTGCCGAAGCAATGCGGACATTGCTTCGGGTTGCCGCTACTAAGGAAAAGACTCGGGTCCGGCTACAAATAATGTAAAGGAAGAGGGTAGCTGGTAAAGGATAAAGTAAAGACTCTTGATTATTTTTTGACTTTCAAAGAGATTCAGGGTAAAGTTCTTGTTTTGCGGCGTCTTCTCTCGGCTACTTTTAGTCGGGCAAGGGAGCGACGAAGGGCGGCTTCAGCACGGGCATAGTCAATATGGGGTGCTTTCTCTTTTAATCTCTCCTCGGCTCGGCGTTTAGCCGCTTCAGCTCGAGCTATATCAATTTCATCAGCTTGCTCGCAAGCATCAGCTAAAATTATCACCTTGTCTGGGCGTACCTCAAGGAAACCACCACTAATTGCCCAGTATATTTCTTCATCATTTTTTCTTATTAATAATTCACCAGGCTCTAACATGGTCATTAAGGGAGCATGATGAGGCAAAATGCCTAACTGTCCTTCAATTCCAGGGGCAACCAAGACATTTACCTCATCGGCAAAAACGACCCGCTCGGCGGTAACAATTTCAAGTCTAAAAGTTGCCATTAAGTCACACCTAATTTTTTGGCTTTCTCTACAGCCTCATCTATGGTGCCTACCATATAAAAAGCAGCTTCTGGAAGATGGTCGTGCTTACCTTCCAAGATTTCTTTAAAGCCCCGAATTGTTTCCTTAACTGGAACATATCTACCGGGGACACCAGTGAAGGCTTCAGCAACGAACATAGGTTGGGAAAGGAACCTTTGGATACGACGAGCCCGAGCTACAATTAATTTATCCTCTTCCGTAAGTTCCTCCATTCCTAAAATAGCGATAATATCTTGAAGCTCTTTATAGCGTTGGAGCACCTTCTGAACCCCTCTGGCTACTTGATAGTGCTCTTCACCAACGATCCGGGGGTCAAGAATACGAGAAGTTGAAGCTAAGGGATCAACTGCTGGATAGATACCTAGCTCAGCAATAGAGCGTTCCAAAGCAATCACGGCATCCAGGTGTCCGAAGGTAGCTACAATCCCAGGGTCAGTATAATCATCGGCAGGAACATAAATGGCTTGGAAGGAGGTGATAGAGCCGCGTTTGGTAGAAGTAATTCTTTCCTCTAATTCACCAATATCGGTAGCCAGGGTTGGCTGGTAGCCAACAGCTGAAGGCATTCGTCCCAATAAAGCTGATACTTCCATGTTAGCTAAAACATAGCGATAAATGTTGTCAATGAAAAGGAGTACATCTTGCCCTAATACCTCTCGGAAATATTCTGCCATAGTTACACCGGTCAAACCGACGCGAGCCCGAACTCCGGGGGGTTCATTCATTTGCCCAAAGACAAGAACTGTTTTATCAATAACCCCTGACCTTTTCATTTCCAGCCAGAGGTCATTACCCTCGCGGGATCTCTCACCAACACCAGCAAATACTGAAACACCACCATGTTCAGTAGCAATATTGCGTATAAGTTCCATGATAATCACTGTCTTTCCAACTCCAGCGCCACCATAAGCACCTACTTTACCACCTTTAGTGAAGGGAGTAATAAGGTCAATTACTTTCAACCCTGTCTCTAACATTTGGGGTACTGTTTCTTGTTCTTCTAAAGGGGGTGGTGGCCGGTGAATAGGCCAAAATTCTTCTGCTGCTACTGGTCCTAAATTATCTAAAGGTTCACCAAAAACATTAAATAAACGCCCTAAAGTGGCTTTACCTACTGGTACAGCTATTGGTGCGCCAGTGTCAATAGCTTCAACTCCTCTTTCCAGTCCATCGGTAGGACATAAAGCTAAGCACCGTACCCAGTTATTACCAATATGTTGTTGAACTTCAAGGACTATTTTATTATTACCTTGATGAATCTCAATGCCATTATAAATTGCTGGTAACTCTTCAGGTGGAAATTCAATATCAACTACTGTACCTATTACCTGGACTACTTTACCTTTTCTCATAAATTTCACCCCACTATTTTAATTTAACTCTTTTAAGTCCGAGTTAAAGCTTCAGCACCGCCAGTAATGTCAAGGAGTTCTTTGGTTATCATTTCCTGCCGAGCTTTATTTAAAGCAATAGTCAAATCTTTAATTAGTTCATTAGCATTTTCAGTAGCGTTGCGCATAGCTACCATTCGAGCTGATTGCTCACTGGCAATAGCTTCAAGAATAGCATGGTATACTTCCATTTGAACATATCGAGGTAGGAGTTGAGCCAAAACGAAGTGAGGGTCAGGCTCGTAAATGTATTCTATACTTTCTCTTTTTGGGAAAATGGTGGGCTCTATAGGAAGTAGGACTTCTAACGTGGGGCGTTGCACCATAGTAGTAACAAAGCGAGGGTAGGCTAAATAAACAAGATCCACATACCCGGTAGTATAATCATCTATAACTATTCGGGAGATAGGAAGGGTATCAAACAAAGTCGGTCTATCGCCAAGCCCAGTAAATTCGGCTCTGACATCACAACCATGACGTATCATGAAATCTCGTCCTTTTCGTCCCACGGTGATAAGAGTAACAGGAACGGTTTGCTCTAAAATAAAACTGGCAGTGAGACGGTTCATGTTGGCATTAAGCCCTCCACACAACCCTCTGTCCGCAGTAATATGTACTATGGCAATTCTTTTCACCTCTCGCCTTTCCAAAAGCGGATGGAGGGCACCATCGAACCGGGGTTCAGCAGCTAAATCAGCGATAACCCGACTTATTTTTTCAGCATAAGGGCGCCCCGCTAAAGCTTGTTCTTGGGCTCGGCGCATTTTAGCCAGGGCAATCATTTCCATGGCTTTTGTAATCTTAGCTGTATTCTGGATACTTCTTATTCGCCGACGAAGCAGTCTAGGGCTTATCATTTTACTTTAGTAAGTTATACTTTGTTTAAATTCCAAAATAGCCTTTTTTAGAGCTTCTTCTATTTCTGGTTTGATTTCTTTTTCTTTAGCAATACTTTGTCCTATTTCCGGATGGTTAGTCTCCATAAATCGGTGAAAATTCTGCTCAAAAGAGGCAATTTTTTCTATCGGTACGTCATCAAGATAGCCATTAATTACGGCATAAAGGATAGTAACTTCTTTTTCTAAGGGCATGGGGGAATATTGCGGTTGTTTTAATACCTCAGTGATCCGTTGACCTCGTTCAAGTTGAGCTCGAGTGGCTTTATCTAGGTCAGCCGTTCCAAATTGAGCAAAGGCAGCTAATTCTCGATACTGCGCCAATTCTAATCTTAACCTGCCAGCTACTTGTCTCATAGCCTTTGTCTGAGCAGCACCACCAACCCGGGAAACAGAAAGTCCAACATTCAGTGCCGGACGGATACCAGCATTGAAGAGATCGGTTTCCAAATAGATTTGACCATCGGTAATGGAAATTACATTGGTTGGTATATAAGCAGAAACATCCCCAGC
Source organism: Dehalococcoidia bacterium (assembly GCA_042408205.1). Lineage (GTDB taxonomy): Bacteria > Chloroflexota > Dehalococcoidia > GIF9 > DYGU01 > JBHOQK01. The sequence continues at coordinate 26,872 of JBHOQK010000022.1, forward strand.
TTGAGTTTCAATTATAGGTAAAGCGGTAAGAGAGCCCCCGCCATATTCAGGAGCTAACTTAGCAGCCCTTTCCAAAAGTCGACTATGGAGATAAAAGATATCTCCTGGGTAAGCTTCCCTACCAGGAGGACGCCGAAGTAAAAGAGAAAGTTGACGATAAGCCCAGGCATGTTTAGTTAGGTCATCGTAAACAATTAAAGCATGTCTACCTTGTTCCATAAATTCCTCGCCAATAGCACAGCCAGAGTAAGGAGCTAAATATTGTAATGGTGCGGGGTCTGAAGCATTAGCAGCAACCACAATGGTATGTTCCATAGCACCATAATGTTCTAAAGTAGCTATTACCTGAGCTACTTTAGAAGTTTTCTGTCCTATAGCCACGTAAATACAAATAAGGTCGCCACCTTTTTGGCTGATAATGGTATCAATAGCAATAGCTGATTTGCCTGTAGACCTATCGCCAATAATAAGCTCTCTTTGACCTCGTCCAATAGGAATCATGCTGTCTATAGCTTTAATGCCAGTATGAACAGGGGTGTCTACAGGTTTTCTTAAAACTACGTTTGGGGCAACTCGTTCTATAGGTCGAGTTTTAGTGGCTTTTATCGGTCCTTTATCATCTAAAGGCTCACCTAAGGGATTAATCACTCGACCAATAAGAGTATCGCCAACTGGTACTTCAATCACCTTGCCCGTGCAACGCACTTCATCGCCTTCTTTAATCTGAGTATGATCACCAAGGATGATCGCAGCCACACTATCCACCTCTAAATTAAGAACAAGCCCCATAACCCCATTTGAAAATTGTAAAAGTTCATTGTATTTGGCACCACTAAGACCATAAATGTGAGCAATACCATCTCCTACTTCTATTACTGTTCCCACATCTACCATAGTTACCGTGGTGCCAAATTGCTTTATTTGCTCTTTGATTACTGAAACAATTTCATGACCACGAGTTGCCATGGCTCTCCTTTATATTTCGGCTTCGATTAAATTTTTCTTTAAGGTCATTAGTCTACTTTTAATACTCCCATCAATGAGTTTATCTCCAATTTTAATGGTAATTCCCCCAATAATTGCTGGGTCAAAACAAAGTTCTGCCTTAACCTTTTTGCCAATAAGGGATTCTAAATTACGTTGGAGTTCTTCTTTACTTTTATCATCCAAGATGATAGCAGTGGTTACTTTAACCTGTTCTATGCCATAATAAGCATCCACAAGACGTTCATATTCGGTAGCAATGCTATCGGCAATTTTAAATTTACCTTTCATCACTAACAAGCACGCCAAATTTAATGACAAAGGGTTAACCCCGGTTAACCTTTCTTCAAGGAGCTTTTTTTTCAAGCTAAAGGGAAGCTTTGGATTCTCTAATAATGTTACCGTCTCGGAGTCTTGCATTACTTCAGCAATTTTTCTTAAGCTAAATCGCCATTCCTCAAGCTGTTTTTCCTCTTGGGCAATTTCAAAAATAGCCTGAGCGTATCTTTTAGCTGAAATTGTAGCTCTCATTACTTATTTTTCAAGATAGTACTTTCGTTTAAGACTTCTTCAATAAGGCGACGGTGTTTTTCTTTATCTAACGTTTCCTTAATTACTTTTTCTGCGGCAGTTATAGCTATATCAACGAATTCACGCCGCAGTTCATTAATAGCTTCATCGCGCTCCCGCTGGATTTCAATGCGGGCTTTAGTAATGAGGGCTTCTGCTTCTTTTCTGGCTTCCTTTCTGGCTTCTTCTTTTAGACGCTCTCCAATTTGTGTTGCTTGAGTGATTATGGCTTGTCCTTCTTTCCGGGCTGTCTCTAACCGAGTTTTTATTTCTGCTTCAGTCTGGGCTGCTTGCTGTCGAATAGCTTCGGCTTGTTCCATGCTTTCTTTAATTTTGGCTGCTCTTTGGTCAAGCATTCTGATAATAGGCTTATAGGCAGCGAAGTAAAGTAGGACAAGCAAAATAACAAAATTTACAATTTGTGCCAACAGAGTTGGCAAATTGATCCCCAGGCCTTCCAATTTAATCTCCTTTAGTTTTTGATTTACTCCCGCCGACTAGTGAGAAAGGCATGGACTATAATAATAGCCCCCAGAATAACTCCGAGGACAATAAATCCGACTAAAATTGCTATTCCAATGTCCATTTTTCTTCCTTTTATATTAAACTACCATGGCTAAAATAATAGCTACAATTAGAGCATAAATTCCTAAGGCTTCAGCAAAGGCAATAGCTAAAATCATGTTAGTCATTATGGCACCTCGGGCTTCGGGATTTCGTCCCAAGGCTTGCATTGCTCCAAATCCGAGCATACCAATAGCCAAACCGGGGCCTAAAAGACCTAAACCCATTGTTAACCCAACAGCGAGCATTTTCATTACTGCTGGCTCCATTTTTTTGAAACCTCCTTCCTGTTAATTTGTATTTATCCGTGCTCCTCGTGGGGAGGAGTCACAGCAATAGTAGCAAAGACTAAAGTTAAACCACCAAAAATAAGAGCTTGCACAAAGCCAACCAGTAATTCTAAACCATAAAAGGGAATTGGCATTACCCAGGGAATAAGGAAGATAGCTACTAAAAGTAAGATTTCCCCCGCTGTCATATTGCCAAAGAGACGGAAGGTAAAGCTAACTAAGCGGACTAACTCACTCATCGCTTCCAACATGCCTACGAAACCATCGATAATACCCGTAAACAAATCATTAAAGGCAGCTTTCAATTTCCCCTTAAAAACTTGCCCTAAGCCTCGCAGAAATCTACTAATATTTACAAACTTACTCATATAGTGAAAGAAGCCACGGCTAGTTATCCCCCAGTATTCAACAAAGACAAAAGATATCAAAGCTAAGGCTAAAGGTACATTAATATCCGTGTTAGCACCCCGCAATAAATGGGCTTCACCTTTAGGACCGTGGACTATAATACTACCAAATCCAGGTAAAAGACTAAGCCAAGCATTCATAATAACAAAAAGAAAGATAGTGGCTATTATCGGAAAAAATCGCCGTCCATTTTCTCTACCAGCAACACTCTCGACAAAATTAAGTAACATTTCAACTATAGCTTCCATTACATTTTGTAGTCTGCCTGGGATAAACTTCATATTACGAGTGGCAGCAAAAGCTAAACCGACTAAAAAAGCTATAGTAATCCAAGCCGCTATTATACTATTGGTTATAGGAAAACCAGCAATATGAAAAACTTCTTCAGCTGGAAGCTTAGGGTGGGGTTTAGGTACAGTAAGAAAACTGGGGAGAATTTCTTTACCTAATAAGGCAGTCCCCAAAGCCCCGCTTAAAAAGCCGATAAAGAAAAGGGCTAACAAAATTACGAAAATAATAGCTACAAATTTAAGGGAAAAACCACCTAATTGTTTACCCATTAGTTCAGTTTCTTGTCTCTATTTTGTTTTTCTTCAGCAGCTTGAAATTGCCGGAGCATACGATAAACTCCATAAACCATAATTAGGGTACCAAGTCCGAGTCCAATAAAAGTAAACCAAGGGAAAGAATTCAATATTTTTTTGTCAATCCATAAACCAATCCCAAAAGGTATAAGAAGACTTAAAGCAATATACCAACCAACAGCAATTAATTGTAAGGCTATAACCCATCTTCTTATCAATTATTTTTATTCCTTATAAAATAATTCTTCCCTTCTAATCGGAGAAAAACTCATTAAAATTTTTTTACTGTAACTAAATAACAGGAGTCACAATTTTAAGGGTCCCCTATAATTAGTCTTTGTTAAAGAGCTTAGAAAAATCTCCTTTAAAATCCTTAAGAAAATTATGAATATCTAAGACATCATCTGTGCTGATTGAGTTTTCGTTAGCAAATTTAACTAATTCAGTTTCGGTAAGGTCAGTAACTATCTTCCCTTGTCTACTTTCCTTTATTACAGCAGCAACTAAAGCTTGAGCACGGCAGGTGGAGCAACTAAGGCTTAAGAACCACATTTTGTCTTTATGACCGAGAATAATCACGTCATTAGTTTGGTAATTTTGTCCACATACACCACAATTTAGGGTAGACATTAGCTTCTTAATAAACTGTTCGTCCATAATGCTGTACAGTTATTTACGATTTGCGCTTGCCAAAATCATCTAAATCAAGGGTATTAATAAAATCGTAAAAAGCTGACAGTTTTTTTAACTCCTCTTCATCAAGTTTACTCTTTTTAGACTTCTCGGGAGGAACTGGTTTACCAGTTTCTTGATCAAGGACAAAGCCAGCTTTGTCTAAAACTGATTCTTCCACATATATAGGTATTAAAGGCTTTGTTCTTACAGCAAGGGCTAAAGCATCACTCGGACGAGAATCAATTTCTACTTGTTTGTTATCAAAAGTAAGAATAATTTTAGCGTAAAAAGTGTCTTCCCGGAGTTCGTTGATTACAATAAAGTCTATTGAGGCTCCTAAAGTCTTAATTACTGACTGGAGTAAGTCATGAGTCAAAGGTCGAGATAAAGGAACATTCTGGAGTTTTACAGCAATAGCATCGGCTTCCGCTGGACCGATCCATATTGGTAGATAGCGAACCTCATCTTTAAATTCAGTCGTTTTCTCCTTTAAAATTACTACTCGCTGATAATTCATCAAACTCACTCGGATACTATCAATAATCATCTCTACCATCTTAGTTCCCTCCCTTTTGCAAATTTGGATTGTACTCCAATTGAGCTAAGGTGTCAACAATAAGATAGCCTCAATAACGCCTCCTTAATTCATATTTTCGTTAGATGACTTAGCTTCCTTTAATTGCTTTCTTGGATTTCTTTTTAGTTTATCATGGATTCTAATTCCGTCTTTTTACCATTATAGTTATTTTATTTATCTCGTCAGCCTTAAAAATAGGAGCTCCGGCATGAGACTCCGAACTGTCTGCAGACCTGGTTTGTCTTTCTTTTCGAAATTGGATTAATTTTGCTTCGGAAATTGTTCTTAAGGGAGAAAAAGGTTTAATAGCTTATAGGTGGGTGATATAATTGTTATTAGTAAACTCGAAGTTTGAAAAGGGGAATTATGGATAAAAAGGACAAAGTCATTTTATGGTTTAACGAAGTAACAAAAAAAGATGTGCCTTTAGTGGGTGGTAAAGGGGCAAATTTAGGCGAATTAGTTCAGGCTCAGCTACCGGTTCCAGCTGGTTTTATTGTTACTGCTATGGCTTTTTCCGAATTTCTTAAAGAAACAAAGTTGGAAGGAGAAATTCGACATCTTTTAGAACATCTCAATCCTGAAGACACTAAGGCTCTCCAAGAAGTAGCTAATAAAATTAAGCAAAAGATTTATGAAGCACCAATACCATTAAGAATAGTAAGGCAAATAAAAGAGGCTTATCGACGTTTGGGAAATGGTTTAGTTGCTGTCCGGTCTTCAGCTACTGCTGAAGACTTACCTGAAGCTTCTTTTGCTGGGCAACAGCGTACTTTTCTAAATATTATTGGTGAGGCTGAGGTGGTAAAAGCGGTGCAAGGGTGCTGGGCTTCCTTATTTGAACCGAGGGCTATTTTTTACCGATATCAACATGGTTTTGACCATTTTAAGGTGAGCATTGCTGTCCCGGTTCAGAGGATGGTACAGGCTGAGGCTTCAGGAGTCTTATTTACAGTAGAACCTTTAACTAACGATAAAACAAAAATTGTTATTGAGGCAATTTTTGGATTAGGAGAAGCTGTTGTTTCTGGCGAAGTAACTCCGGACCTATACATAGTAGACAAGAAAACGTTAAAAATTATCGATAAACGAATAGGTAAACAGGAATGGCAGATACTAAAAAATCCGGAAATAATCGGTGAAAAGACAAATATCAAAGTGCCTATCTCCTTAGAAAAGCAGAGGGAGCAGAAAATAAAGGATGAAGAAATTATTGCTTTAGCTGCTTTAGGTAGAAGAATTGAAGACTTATACCAATTCCCTCAAGATATAGAATGGGCAAAACAAAATGATGAGATATTTATCGTTCAGACCCGTCCAGTAACCACTTTAAAAGTCGAACGAGTTGCAGTTCCTCCTGAAATTAACGTCAAACCTATTTTGACTGGAGTAGCTGCCAGCCCGGGGATTGCTACTGGTTTGGTGAAGCTTATTGCCAATACCTCAGAATTAGACAAAGTAGTAAATGGGGATATTCTGGTAACGGAAATGACTACCCCTGATTTTGTACCAGCTATGAAACGAGCTATAGCCATTGTTACTGACCGAGGTGGTAGAACTGCTCATGCTGCTATTGTTAGTCGAGAGTTAGGGATTCCTTGTGTCGTTGGTACTGAAATAGCAACAAAGATTCTAAGGGATGGTCAAGAGATTACTGTGGATGGTTTTAGAGGGCGAATATACCAAGGCAAAGTAATTACCGAGACAGTTATATTGCCAAAGGTTGTTCGTCGGGAACGGGTAAAAACAATAACTAAAGTATATGTAAACTTGGCTGAGCCGGAATTAGCTGAAGTTGTAGCTGCCAAAGATGTCGATGGCGTTGGTTTGCTCAGAGCTGAGTTTATGATTGCACAGATTGGTGAACACCCCCGCTTTATATTAAGTCAGAATAAAGGCAGTGAGTTTGTGAATAAGTTGGCTAAAAACATTACTATCTTTGCTAAAGCTTTTTATCCAAGACCAGTGGTTTATCGGACTACTGATTTTAAAACCAACGAATATAGAAACTTGATTGGCGGTGAGAAATATGAAGAATTGGAAGAAAATCCAATGCTGGGCTATCGTGGCTGTTCTCGGTATATTCGAGAATTAGATATTCTTAAGTTGGAGATAGACGCTATTAAAAAGGTACGGGAAAAGTATAGTAACTTATGGGTTATGATTCCCTTTGTGCGCTTTGTTAGAGAATTGGCAGAAGTGAAGAAAGTTTTTGAAAGAGAAGGACTTTACCAGAGCGCTGATTTTAAATTGTGGATGATGGTCGAAGTCCCATCCAATATTTTTCTTATGGAGAAATTTATAGATGTAGGTATCGATGGTATCTCTATAGGGTCTAACGATTTGACTCAGCTTATTTTAGGGATAGACCGGGATAACTCCAAGTTAGCTGATCAATTTGACGAAAGAGATGAAGCAGTACTTTTAGCCTTAGAAAGAGCGATAAAGATTTCTAAAAGCCGGGGTATTACTTCTTCTATTTGTGGACAAGCTCCTTCAGTATATCCAGAACTTACTGAAAAGCTTGTTGAATGGGGGATTACTTCAGTATCTGTGAGCCCTGACATGATTGACGAGACAAGACAGGTAATTGCTGCCGCTGAAGCTAAATTAGGATACTCAATTCCGAATTATCGTTCTTATTGAGCTGGAGGGGTGTTATTATCGTGAAATCCAAAATCAACATTCGAGAGCGGATTGAAGAGGCGGAAGAGAGATTGTCTCCCTTTGCCACCCGAAGCAAGTTTAGCCGAGGAAGGTTAAAGTGGGAAGAACCTTGCCCTATACGAACTGCTTTTCAACAGGACCGTGACCGTATTATTCATTCTAAGGCTTTTCGGCGTCTTAAACACAAGACTCAGGTATTTATCGCTCCCTTGGGGGACCATTATGTAACTAGGCTAACGCATACTCTGGAGGTTTCTCAGATCGCTCGTACTATTGCTCGAGCTCTTGGTCTTAATGAGGATTTAACTGAAGCTATTGCCCTTGGCCACGATTTAGGTCATACCCCTTTTGGGCATATCGGGGAACAAGTTTTGAATGAACTTTGTCCAGAGGGTTTCAGACACAACGAACAAAGCTTGCGGGTAGTAGACTTTCTGGAGAGGGATGGTGCTGGATTAAATCTTACTTGGGAGGTCCGTGACGGTATTCTTAATCATTCTAAAAGTCAAGCCGATATTTTCGGTAAAGACTGGGGAGAGGTGGGTACCCTTGAAGGTCAGGTTTGCAAAATCGCCGATTTTATCGCCTATATCAATCATGATACTACCGATGCGATTAGAGCTGGTATTATTAGCGAGACTGACTTGCCTGTTTCTGTTTTGACGGTACTTGGCCGTTCTCCTTCCCAACGGATTGACACTCTCGTTCGGGACATTATAGAGTCTTCTTGGGAAAAACCAACTATAAGTATGAGTCCCGAAATTATTTATGAGGCTAATGTTCTCCGCCAGTTTCTTTTTGATAAAGTATATACTCCAAGTTTAGCCAGTGAGGAAGCGAGACGGGCAAGGAAAATAATAAAATTTCTCTATTTTTATTTTTTAAATCATACGGAAAAATTACCCGAGGAGTATACTCGGGATACGAATAACATTGAACGGAAGATAATCGATTATATTGCTGGTATGACTGACCAATATGCTTTGAGAATGGCTAAAGAGCTTGGTGGGTATGAATACAGTTATTGCTGAAATAAAGGAAAAAATAGATATTGTAGATCTTGTCTCTAATTATGTTCCTCTTCAGAAAACTGGTCGTAATTTTAGAGCCTTATGTCCATTTCATGTTGAAAAACATCCTTCTTTCTTTGTTTTTCCTCACCAACAGAGGTGGCGCTGTTTTGGAGCTTGTAATACCGGTGGTGATATTTTTTCTTTCCTTATGAAGAGAGAAGGTATTGATTTTGGACAGGCTCTTCGTCTATTAGCTGAAAGAGCTGGAGTATCTTTGGCGTTTCAGAAAGAAAAAGATGAGCTTGAACGAGCCAAAGAACTAAGGCTGTTTGAAATTAATGAGGTTGCTGCTGAATACTTCCATCATTTACTTTTGACTTCTCCTGAGGCTGATTTAGCCAGAAAATATATAACCCAAAGAGGTCTACTATCCGAAACTGTTAAAAATTTTCAGCTTGGCTTTAGTCTTGATGATTGGCAAGCCTTACTAAAGTATTTAACCGGTAGAGGTTATAATTTTGAAGAATTAGTTGTAGCTGGATTAATTATAGATAAAGGGGGAGGGAACGGATATGACCGCTTTCGTAACCGGTTAATGTTCCCTATAAGGGATATTAAAGGACGTTTAGTAGGTTTTGGTGCCAGAGCTCTTGATGAAGCCATACCCAAGTATCTTAATTCCCCCCAAACACCTATTTTCGATAAAGGGAATATCCTTTATGGGATTGATCGGGCTAAGACGGCTATTCAGCAAAAGAATTCAGTGGTGATTGTAGAAGGCTATTTAGATGTAATTATTGCCCATCAGTATGGATGGGAAAATGTGGTTGCCTCCATGGGAACTTCCCTTACCGAAAAACAATTTGGCATTCTTAAAAGGTTGACTAAAAATCTCTTTTTGGCTTTGGATGCTGATTCCGCTGGTGAGGCAGCTGTGTTACGTAGCTTAGAATTAGCGGAGCAAACTTTAGACAAAAAGGTGGTGCCTGTGCCAATATGGTCGGGACTAATAAGATATGAAAATGTATTAGATGCAGACATAAAGGTTATAACATTACCCCCTGGCAAAGACCCCGATGAAGTGATTAAAGAAGATCCTTCCCTGTGGCAGAATTTGGTGGACAAAGCTATACCAGTGGTTGACTTTGTCTTATCCACTATAATTAGCCGAGTGAATTTAGAACAACCCCGCGACAAGTCTTTAGCTTGGGCAAGATTAAAGCCATTAATTTCTGAAATAAAAGACCCGATTCGCCAATCCCACTATTTACAAAAAATAGCCTATTTCCTAAAAATTGATGAGCAAATTTTAGCCCGTGATTTAAGACGTTTTTTGTCTAAAAAAGGATATTCAAAGACAGCTGGGGAGGTTTTACCAGTTACCCCGTTACCCCTTTCATCGGATCCCCTTGAAGAATATTGCCTGACTTTACTATTAAGGTATCCTGAGCTTAAAGCAATGACTGGTGAACTTCGCCCCGAGTATTTTCAACATACTGAAAACCGTGAACTTTTTCTTAAATGGCAGCAAAGTCCAGAATTGACTACTTTTCAAAACAATTTGGACACCTCTCTTCGAGAATATGCTGACTATTTATTAAAAAAGGTTTTACCGCCAATTTTGACCCAAAACGAGGAGGAGCGTTGGCATGCTCTTAATGACTGCATTCTCCGTTTGCAGGAGAGGTGGTTAAGAAATTTAGAAGCTGAGAGGAAAGAAGCTTTGCAGACAGAGAATGATATAATAGCTCAATTAGCTAAGTTAGAAGAAGGAATAAAAGTGAGTTTGGGTCTAAAAGAAATATTTGATAAAAGAAATCGTCGTATTAAGCAAGGAGGGAGAAGAGGATGAGTTCATATAAAGACGAAGAATTCTTGCCTCAATTTTCGGAAGACGATGACGAAATCTTAGAGTCGAGAGAAGAAAATTTGGTTGATGAATTTGACATAGATTCTCTGGAACTTCCAGAGGAAATCTTTAAAGTAGCTGCTTTAGCTGAAGAAAAGGAACCCTTGGAAGTTGAAGAATGGGTTCCTGAGGTAACTTTAGAAGCTGAACTTGGCGAACAGGAAGTTATTGATGACCCAGTTCGGATGTACCTTCGCGAAATTGGAAAAGTGTCTCTTCTTACCGCTGCTGATGAGAAAAACTTAGCCAGCAAGATGGAAAAAGGCAAATACTTACAAAAAATTGTAGACGATTATTCCCATAAATATGGTAAACTTCCATCATGGGTAAATATAGTAGTTTTTTTACTTAATCGATTATCCCAGGCTTATCCCTTGGTAGCAGCTTTGGCCCAGGAACTCCAGCTATCTGACGGAATTAGCTTTACCCAGCTAATTTCCAACCCCAAATTGCGGAACGCTATTGATGGGGAGATAAACTCAGAGTTATTAGAAAAGCTCAGCCAAAAGACTGGAGAAAAGGTTTCCGAGATTGAGAAAGCTTTAATAAACTTCTCTTTAGATAGTCGCCTTCTACCCCCAGAAGTTTTAACTATAATCGGAGACCAAGTTTCTTTTTCGGAGATAAAGTCTTTAATAACCAACTCTGATTTCCTGTCCCAATTAAAGGCTTACAACAAACAATTCCGGAATTATTTTCAAAAAGTCCAGCGAGAAGCTAGAAGAGCCGAGAAAAATTTGATTGAAGCAAACTTACGACTGGTTGTTAGTGTGGCTAAAAAATATGTTGGTCACGGGATGCCTCTTCTGGATCTAATTCAGGAAGGGAATGTGGGCTTAATTCGGGCGGTGGAAAAATTTGAATATCGTAAAGGTTATAAATTCAGTACCTATGCTACTTGGTGGATCCGACAAGCTATCACTCGAGCTATAGCTGACCAATCTCGGACCATTCGTATTCCAGTGCATATGGTAGAAACAATTAATAGACTGTTTCGAATAAACCGTCGTTTAGTTCAAGAATACGGTCGTGAACCCAGTTATGAAGAAATCGGTAAAGATATGCAAATCCCTCCGGAGAAGGTGAGGGAGATTCTAAAACTATCCCAAGAACCAGTATCTTTAGAGATGCCTATTGGTGAAGAGGAAGATAGTCATTTAGGTGATTTTATTGAAGACCGTAGTGCGTTACAACCTGCCGAAGAAGCCTCACTTCAGCTTCTTAAAGAACAAATTAGGAATGTACTTTCTGAACTTAGTGACCGGGAGCGGAGGGTTTTAATACTTAGATTTGGGCTTGAAGATGGACGCGCCAGGACTTTGGAAGAAGTAGGTAAAGAATTTGGTGTCACTCGGGAAAGAATTCGACAGATTGAAGCTAAAGCATTAAGGAAATTACGCCATCCCAGCCGGAGTCGGAAGTTAAAAGACTATCTCGAATAAACTTATTACAAACAATATGCTGAAGCTAATCAAAGGCTGCCTTATTTTTATTGGTGTTATTACTCTTCTCTTTATAATTTCCCTCTGTTTCGGCTATTATCTCCTTTCTCTTCCTCCGCCAATAAAAAATCAAATGGTTCCGGTAGTATTGACACCAGAAGCGGCGCAAAGTTTAGATCAAAAATTAGAAAGGTTTAAAACCGAAATTAAGAATGCTGCAGCTACCGGGCAGGAAAAAGAAGTAAGCCTAATTATTACTGAAGAAGAAATTAATTCTAAACTTGCCGAAGTAATCGGTGAGGGAAAGTTACCTTTCACAGACATCTTGATTAACTTTCAGAAAAATAATTGTTTAGTTTATGGGGCACTAAAAACCCCAGGGCTAAGTGTAAAGATAGGGGCTGAGACTCATGCTGAGATCAAAGATGGAAAGCTAAAGGTAACAATTGATAAATTTTATTGTGGCAAATTGCCTTTACCCCAAAAATTAAGAAACATAGCTTCAAAACCTTTGGCATCTCTAATTGACCCTACCCGTGAACTTCCTTGGCAAATAACAAAAATTCAAATTACAGAGAACAATCTCATAATTACTGGAATGACCAAAAAAGGATAGTGAGATTTTTGTAGTTCCTTTGCTACTTTTAGTTTAACTCCTTGGCTTGCAAAGCTTCATGAAAAGTGTCGATATCTCAAATCAGGAAAAGAAAGTTCTTGTGGTAAAATAGTTTTGTGCTATCGATAACTTTCTTTGGCGGGGCGAATGAAATTGGTGGTAACAAAATCCTCGTTGAAGATGCATCAGCTCGTTTTTTCTTTGATTTTGGTATATCTTTTACAACTCGAAGCCAATATTTCGAAGAGTATCTGAAACCAAGAAGTAGTGTTGGGCTTCTTGATCTTCTGGAAATGGGGCTCTTACCACCTCTATTATCTATTTATCGGGATGATTTAGTTACAGAGGAAATCCGGTCTCGTTTTGAACCTCCTTCTATTTATTATCAATTTAACATTGATGGTGTCCTTTTATCCCATGCTCATTTTGACCATAGTGGCTATATTTCTTTCCTGAAAGAATCTATACCCATTTATACTACAGCAATGACTGCCTTTATTTCTAAAGCTATACAAGATAGTAGTAAGTCCGATTTTGAAAAAGAAGTCTGCTATTTAATCCCTAAAGAATGTTTAACTCCCAATGTCTTGAGTTCGTCCCGTCACCAGGTAGCAGCCAAGCAGAGAAATTTTAGAGTTTTTGATTTTTCCAGTTTAAATGGGAGAGTTGAGGCTTTTTGGCGAAGCAAGCCAGGTACTCGAGAGCTTAACTCTATCCCCATTCAAAAAGCAGATAAAGTAGGCGGGCTTTGTGTCCAGTTTTTTCCAGTAAATCATTCCATTTTTGGTGCTACTGCTTTTGGTGTGGAAACAAGCTTGGGTTGGGTAATCTATACTGGTGATTTAAGAATGGGAAAGCTAACTGAAGAGTTTGTGAAGCAAGCAGCAGCATTAAAACCAATAGTTCTTATTTGTGAAGGAACTAATGTGGACAAGGTTACCTTAGTGACGGAAGAAGAAGTTTATTATAATGCTTTAAAGATAGTTAAAGAAACGAAAGGATTAGTTATTGCTGATTTTGGACCTCGGAATATAGAAAGACTTTTGACCTTTTTACAGATTGCTCATGAAGTTGGTCGTTACCTAGTTATCCTCCCCCGTGATGCCTATCTTTTGCAGGCAATGCGTTGCCTCAGTAACCAAGTTCCGGAAATTGGTTTAGAGGCTGCTTTGCTTATTTACGATGAAGTTAAAGCTAATTACGACAACTGGGAAAAGGATGTTCGAGCTCAGTATCAATCTAAATTAGTCTCCCCCCACCAAATTCGAGCTAAACAAAGTTCGTATATCCTTTGTTTTAGTTTTTTTGATTTAAATGAACTTCCCAGCATTGTTCCCGAAGTTGGCAGCGTTTATATTTATTCATCTAGCGAAGTAATAGATGAAGAAGGTGCTTTAGATATGCGTCGTCTTCACAACTGGATTAAGCACTTTGGAATGATTGGATTTGGATTACCCCAAGAGGTCAAACCATATAAATGGGAGATACCTGAAACTGAACAAGGGCTTCATGCTTCAGGTCATGCGTCAGCTTCAGAGCTGGTTAAACTTATTACAAATATTTCCCCCAAAATTTTGATTCCAGCTCATACTAAAAATCCAAGCTTTTTTAGTACTAATTTCGCCCAGACCCCGATTGAAGTCCTAATTCCAATCCCTACCCAAAGGATTGATATAGGGTAAATAAATGATTCCGGTTAAACTCCGCCTAAAGAATTTTATGTGTTATCGAGATAATGTTCCTCCCCTGTCCTTCGAAGGTATTCATGTCGCTTGCCTTTGTGGTGATAATGGCAATGGAAAATCGGCACTTTTTGATGCCATGACCTGGGCACTTTGGGGTGAATCCAGAGCCAGAAGTCAGGACGACCTGGTTCATTTAGGTCAAACTGAAATGGAAGTGGAACTTGAGTTTATCACCCGGGGGCAACGTTATCGGGTTATTCGTAAGTATTCCAAGACAACCTCATCTCGAGCCGGACAAAGTGACTTACAATTGCAAATAGCTACTAAGACTGGCTTTCAGCCTCTGACTGGTAATACTATTCCAGAAACGGAAAAGAAAATTATTGATATTTTACATATGGATTATGACACTTTTATCAACAGTGCTTTTTTGGTACAAGGTCGTGCTGATGAATTTACTCGTAAGCGGCCGTCGGAGCGTAAAGAGATCCTTGCCAATATTTTGGGGCTCGGGGTTTATGATGAACTTGAAGAAAAAGCTAAAAAACTTGCCCGAGAGAAAGAAGGGGAAGCAGAAGCGATCAGGAGTATTATTAGTACGCTAGAAGCCCAGTTAGCACACAAAAAAGATTATGAAACTGAATTAAATCAAGAAAAGCAAAAATTAACTGAACTGGAAGAAAAGATAAAGAATTATGAAGTTTCCCTCACTGAATTACGAAGACAAAAAGAATTTTTAGATTACAAAGAACAGCAGCTAAAGGAGGTTGAGAAAAGTCTTAAAGATTTAGAAAAAGAGCTTAAATCTTATCAAGAAGAAGTTAATAGACACCGGAACAAAGTTAGTGAGTATGAGCAAATAATATCTAAGCAATCTGAAATAGAAGAAGGCTATAGTCAGTTTGTCGCAGCTAAAAAAAGGGATGATGAGCTCAATTTCCAGTTAAGTGAACTTCTTAACTTAAATGAGGAAATACGAAAGCTGGAGAAAATCATTGACGAAGCTTACAATGCTTTGATTTTAGAACAAGGGGTAGTTCAGAATCAGATTGTTGACCGAGAATCTAAGTTTGAGAAGCTATCTCAAACCGAAGCTGAATACAACCGTATTCAAAGCAGGTTAGCTGAATTGGAAGGAGTAGACAAAGAGATAGCTAACATGAAACATCACGCCCAAGAGCTTATAGCGGAAATCCAGCGTCTTGAGACCAATAATCATAATTTAGAAATAGAATTAAAGGAACTGGAGGAGAAAATTGGACTTTTGCTCAAAAGTGATGTCCGATGTCCTTTGTGTGAAACTGAGCTAGGAATGGAGAAACAAGCCAAACTGAAGGCTAAGTTAGAAACTGAAATAGTCACCAAAAAGGAGATTTATAAAAATAACCGAGAACAAATTGAAAAAAGAAAGTTAGAACATCAGGAGCTGGAAAAAATGTTAGGGGAAAGAGAGACCTGGTTAAAGAAGGAGCGACTGAAAGAAGAAGGTTGTCTTAGGGTTGTTGAGAAGGAGATTGCTGAGGCTAAGCAAGCTGGTATGGAATTATCCGAGAGGAGAGCCAGGCTGAAGGAGATTGAACGGCGTCTCAGGGAAAGGGATTATGCTTCTGAAGCTCAGCAGAAACTTTTAGAACTGAAAAAGGAGCGAGATAGATTAGGCTATGACAAAGAGGAGCACCAAGACGTCAAAGAAAGACTTTTAAAATTTCAAAAATATGATGAGCAGAAACAAAGACTGGAAGAGGCTAAGCGCTTAATTGGGGATGAAAGGGCAGATTTAGTCTCAGCGGAGAAACGGGTTAGTTATCTGGAGCAGAAAATTAAGAAAACTCAGCAAGAGAAAGAAGAGTTAATTATGGAAGTGGCAAGTTTACCTGAAATAGTCAATAGATTAAATGAAGTCGAGGAAACTTATCAAGAATTGAAGAAGACGGAGCAAGAGGTCCGGGATAATGTAAGCCGCCTAAAGGAAAGATTGGATTATTGTAGTCAATTAGAAGAAAGTAAAAGGAAAGAAGAGAATCGTTTGCGTAAAAGCTTAAATGAAGCTGAAATTTACACAGAATTGGCTAAAGCTTTTGGCAAGAACGGCATTCAAGCTTTACTGATTGAAAGAGCTTTACCAGAAATTGAAGTTGAAGCCAATAGACTGTTAGGAAAAATGACTGATAATAGAATGTCAGTAAGATTAGAGACTCAAAGGGAGACCAAGAAGGGAGGGGTTATTGAAGCCTTAGACATCAAAATTGCTGATGAGCTTGGAACTCGAAATTATGAAATGTATAGTGGTGGTGAGTCTTTCCGAATTAATTTGGCTTTGCGGATTGCCCTTTCTAAATTATTAGTAAGACGGGCAGGTGCCTCATTACCAATTTTAATTATCGACGAAGGCTTTGGCACCCAGGATGGTTCCGGTCGAGAGAAATTAGTTGAGGCTATAAATTCTATCCAAGATGATTTTGAGAAAATATTAGTTATCACCCATCTTGAAGAAATAAAGGATGCCTTTCCCGTGCGGATCAATGTCATCAAAACCCCTGCCGGCTCAACCTTTTTTATGGATTAACTTTAAGTTAAGGTGGTCAAAGAGCCTCACTTATCTTGACAAAGCTGTAATAGAGGTGTTATAGTTGGCTCTGATTCGGCTTATGTTAAATTTTTTAATGATAAGGAGGTAACTAAAGAGATAGATAATCAAAGCCAGAATCTTATTGCTTAATTCAGAAAAGGAGGTTGATCAGATGACAAAAGAGGAGACTCCTTTACTTGATGAGCTGGAAAAAGGACCATGGCCCAGTTATGTTAAAGAAATTAAAAGAATGGCCCAAAAAAAACCAGCAGCTAAAGACCTTCTCTATCTTCAAGAACTTACCTTTAAAGATAAAATAACTCATTGGAAACATGGAGGTATAGTTGGCGTCACGGGATATGGGGGTGGTGTCATTGGCAGGTACTGTGATATTCCAGAGAAGTTTCCCCACATAGCTTCTTTCCATACCTTAAGAGTAAATCAACCAGCTGGTTGGTTTTACACTACAAAGGCTTTAAGGCAACTTTGTGACGTTTGGGAAAAATATGGCAGTGGTTTGACTAACTTTCATGGTTCTACTGGTGATATCATTCTCCTCGGCACAACTACTGAAAATTTACAACCTTGCTTTGACGCTCTGACTGAAATTGGTTTTGATTTGGGTGGTTCTGGCAGTGATGTAAGAACCCCCACTGCATGTGTTGGACCGGCTCGATGCGAGACAGCTTGTATAGATACCCTTGATATCATTTATAGTATTACCATGGAATTTCAAGATGAGATTCACCGACCCAGGTTTCCCTATAAATTTAAAATAAAAGCTTCTGGCTGCCCTAATGATTGTGTTGCCGCTATTGCCAGAGCTGATTTTTCTATAATTGGTACCTGGCGGGATCATCTCAGAATTGACCAAAAGGCAGTCATGGAATATGCCAAGGGTGGATTCGACATTAAAAAATTGGTTACTGATAGATGTCCTACTGAGGCTTTAGAATGGGATGGTCAAGAACTTAAGTTAAAAGCTGAGGATTGTGTCCGATGCATGCATTGCATAAATAAAATGCCTAAGGCTTTAAGACCGGGTGTTGAAGGGGGAGCTACTATTCTCATCGGTGGCAAAGCCCCAGTAATTAAGGGTGCTTATCTTTCTTGGGTTCTGGTTCCCTTTATGAAAATGGAGCCACCATACACTGAAGTCAAAGAACTTCTCCGAAAAATCTTAGACTGGTGGGATGAGAATGGTCGGGTTAGAGAAAGGGTAGCCGAACTTATTGAGAGAATTGGCTTTAGGCATTTCCTTAGAGCCATAGGACTAAAACCAGTCCCACAAATGGTAAAAGCACCCAGGGCAAATCCCTTTGTCTTCTTCGATTAATTATGGAAAAAGGAGGGTATAAAAATGGCTAAAACAGATATTGGTCCCCCAGATTATAGACTAATGCTTCCAGAAGTAATTAAGAAAAACTATGGAAAATGGAAGTACCATGAAATATTGCGTCCTGGGGTTATGAAACACGTATCAGAGACCGGAGACGAAGTTTACACTGTTAGAGCTGGCTCCCCAAAAGTGGTGAGTGTAGATTTCATCCGAGATATCTGCGATATAGCTGATAAATATTGCGATGGGTATCTTAGATTTACCAGTCGTTATAATATTGAGTTTATAACCCCAGATAAAAACAAGGTGGAGCCTATAATTGAAGCTGTAACTAAATTGGGTCTTCCAATAGGTGGTATTGGAAATTGCATTTCTAATATTGTCCATACTCAAGGCTGGTTGCATTGCCACAGTGCTGCTACTGATGCCTCACCATTGGTAAAAGCGATAATGGATGAGCTCTATGACCACTTCATCAACATAAAACTCCCGGCTAGACTAAGGATTGCTGTAGCTTGCTGTATCAACATGTGTGGGGCAGTTCATTGTTCAGATATAGCTGTGGTGGGGGTTCATACCAAACCACCAAAACCCGATCATACTAAATTAGGTGCCCTGTGTGAGATTCCTACTACTATGGCAAGCTGTCCTACTGGAGCTATCAAGCGACATCCTGAGTGGCCTCAGGTAAAGAGCGTCATTATTGAAGAAGAGAAATGTATGTATTGTGCTAACTGCTTTACGGTTTGTCCAGCACTGCCTATAGCTGACCCGGAAGGAGATGGGGTAGCTATTTATGTTGGTGGCAAGGTAGCTAATGCCAGAAAACCACCTATGTTCTCAAGATTAGTTGTCCCATATCTTCCCAATAATCCCCCTCGTTGGCCTGAGACAGTAGCTGTTATAAAGAAAATTGTTGATATCTATGCCAAAAATGCTCGTTGGGGGGAAAGAGTTGGTGAATGGATAGAAAGAGTCGGCTGGGAGACTTTCTTCCGACTTACTGAGATACCTTTCACCGAACAACATATTGATGATTATACGGTGCGAAGCAGTGTGCCAGAAACTTATAGAACAACAACCCAGTTTAGGTGGTGAATAGTGAGCGGAGTAATAAGTGAAGAAATCAAAGAAAAAATATTAAAGTACCTGGGAAGTGTAGGTAAAGCTAAGAATCGGGATGTAGCTCGAGCCATTGGTTTGGAAAAGGATATAACTGACAAGGCTATCGGTGAGCTGGCGAAAGAGGGCAAAATTGAATACCGTAATTTTGGTGGTGTTACCTTTGTCTGCCTTAAAGGTAAATATGAAGATTAAAAATGGTGAGCCGTCAGTCTCACTGTCGAACTAATGCTTTACCTTCCCGATTAATCATTGCTTCTCCCCAGGGTCGCTCCGGTAAGACTATTGTTAGTATTGGTTTGTGTTTTGCTTTCAGGCAACGCGGTCTGGTAGTTCAACCGTTCAAGAAAGGTCCTGATTATATTGACCCCTCTTGGCTTTCGGCTGCGGCTAACAGAAATTGCCGTAATTTGGATATTTTCCTAATGCCTGAAGAAACATTATTGAGCTCTTTTCAGCAGGCTTGTAGCGATGCTGACTTAGCCCTTATTGAAGGAGCTATGGGTTTGTATGATGGCTTTGAAGCTGATGGCAAAGGTAGCACTGCTCACTTAGCTCGGATACTCCATAGCCCTATTATCCTCATCGTCAATACAGCTCGGATGACTCGCAGTATAGCGGCTTTGGTCACTGGATACCAATGTTTTGAATCAGGAACCAATATTGCTGGTATAATCCTGAATAACGTCTCAGGTAACCGACACGAAACTAAATTAAGGACAGCAATAGAGCAATATTGTGGCATTCCGGTTGTCGGTAGTATACCCGGAGACTCTGGTCTATCTATTATGGAAAGGCATCTCGGTTTAATCCCTTATCCTGAAGCCGAAGAAGCTGCATCTATCCTTGACCAGATTGGTTGTTGCCTTAAAAATTATCTCGACCTGGATAACATTTTATATCTGGCTAAAAAGGCTGAATCTGTCTTGGTAACCGAGGTTACAAATTTGAAGCCAAAAACATCTCTGCTTAAAATAGGGATAATAAAAGACCGCGTCTTTAATTTTTATTACCCAGAAAATTTGGAAGCTTTACAGCAAAGAGGAGCTGAACTTATTTTCATCGACTCTATAACAGACCAGCATTTACCTAATATTGACGGACTTTACATTGGTGGTGGTTTTCCTGAATTGTTTTTAGAGGAATTAGAAGCTAATTCGGGACTACGTTACGATATTAGCCAAGCTATAGAAAATGGTCTTCCTGTTTATGCCGAATGTGCCGGTCTTATGTATTTGTGTCAGAGCATCAACTGGCATAATCGGCAGTATGAAATGGTTGGTATAATCCCGGCTGAAGTGGAGCTGTGTCAACGACCTCAAGGTCATGGTTATGTAATAGTTGAAGTAGCTAAGAATAATCCGTTATTTCCTAAAGGCTTGACCCTTCGAGGTCATGAATTTCATTATTCAAAACTTCATTTGAAGGAAGAGGTTAAATTTGCCTATAGAATAAAACGAGGCTATGGAATAAATGGCAAGGTAGACGGTATTATTTATAAAAATGTTTTTGCCGCTTATACCCATTTGCATGCTCTTG
>JBHOQK010000023.1:0-40274 GCA_042408205.1 Dehalococcoidia bacterium
CCTAAATCAAAGGTAACCCGAGAAAACAATTGGTCTTCTAAGTTTATTAGTAAAGACATTTTAAGATTTTTTATTAAAAAATATTAAAATGTCTTTACTAATAAACTTAGAAGACCAATTGTTTTCTCGGGTTACCTTTGATTTAGGTTGGGCAGCTATAGTAGCTTGTGGGGTTCAGAGGGAAGAAGAGGTTGAGAATTATTTACGTCAAATTAATTATTTATGCCAGCAAATTTTTCCAAAAATAGTCAGCTCAAACCCTATTGACAGAGCCAAAGCTATTTTTGATTGGCTCTGGACAAAAAAACCAAGGCGTTACAAATACCAAGGTAATTTCAAATTGACTGAAGTCCTTAAGGCTCAATTAGGAGAAGAGGAAGCTGTTGGTAACTGCCTTGGTTTGACTTTGCTCTACAATGTTTTGTGTCAGAGGTTTGGTTTAAAGGTTAAGGCTGGCTATGTAGATGAGGCTTTTGGTCTCGGACCCCATGTTTTTTCTATTTTGATAACGAAACCCAAGATTATTGATGTCGAAAACATACTTCCTTATGGCTTTGATTATCCAGGACATATTAACAACCCGGGAAGACAGGAATGGGGAGATCGAGAGCTGATAGCTGATATTTATTTAAGTATTGGCAATGATCTTTTTGAACGGGGAGACTTAGTTAAAGCTATTGAAAGTTATGACAAAGCCTTAAAGTTGAATCCGAAATACGCCAAAGCTTCCTATAACAAAGGCTTAGCCCTGATTAAATTAGGGAGAGTTGAAGAAGCCAAAATTTATCTAAGTTTCAACCCCAGTTCAGTGAAGAAAAGCTGAAAATCAAAATACTTCTCAAGAATTTGACTGAATTTTTCCAATTTGATCAAACTATGGAATTTCCCTTGGTTTAAGGCTGTTTCTACATTGGCGACAGTACTTTTAGTATCTTGTTTTACTAAAATTATGGGTATGCCTTTCCTTTTGGCTTCGCTGATAATGATGGTGGAGGGAGGGGTATTTCCAGTGAGGACAAGACAATTAGTAGAAGTTTGTAAAGCGGCTAATTGCATATCAGCTCTGTCTCCCCGAGTTATTACTGCTTTATTAGCCTTTCGGCTGAAATAGTCAATGCCTGAGTCAGGGGTCATTGCCCCTAACATTATGTTTTCAATGATTTTATTGTCTCCTTCCGGACAAGTTATAATCTCACCACCTAAGCTTTTAGCTAGTTCAGCCACACTAATACCAAGGAGAGTCCGGTCTTCAGGAAGACAGCCTAATACTTTTATGCCTTCTTTTTGGAACGAAGTTTTTATTTGCTCGGTTATAGTTTCTATCTTAGCCTTAGGCACATAATTAACAACAGCTCCAATCAATTTTTGTCCTAAGGACTGGGTAATGTGGGACATGGCTGTTGGGGTTAAATTTTGGGAATAGCGAAGCACAATTATAACTTTAGTATTAAGAATGTCACTAATCTGGTAACAAGTCTCTTTGGCTACTACATCTGTTTCTATCTCCTTTAATCCTTCCATGAAGAGCACATCTTTACCATGAGCCAAGGTGGTGTAGGCTTGTTTAAGTTGGGTACGGAAATTATCTGCCTTAGCTGATAGATTGTGCCATAGGTTCTGGCGAGAAAGACGGATAGGTGATAAGATGTCTACAGATTCTGATAGTCCCAAAGTGGTCTTTAGGAAGAGGGCGTCTTTATCCCCATTGGTAACTTCAGGTTCAACCAGAAACACCGGTCTAAAGAAGCCCACTTTCTTGCCTTCAGCTATTAATTTCCTTCCCAAGGTAGCACATAAGGCAGTTTTACCGTCGGCTCCTTGAGAGGTGAAATATAAACTTATCATAGCTCCCTCCCTTGGCTAATTATATCAATCCTTTACAATAAGATGAAGAGTAGTTTATAATTAGACAGGGAAAAAATTAAACATCGCTATAGAGGAACTGAGAGTTTATTCCTCTCAGTTTTTTAATATCTTGATTAAGTTTTGGGAGGAGGGTTATTGTGGCGCATAAAGAACTTTTTATTACCAAGGAAGGTCTAAGCAAGTTAGAAGCTGAATTAGAATACTTACGTTCAGTAAAGAGACAGGAGGTGGCGGAGAAGATTAAGAGAGCTATAGAGGTTGGGGGGACGGAAAATAATGCTGAGTATGAGGATGCTAAGAATGAGCAAGCTTTTGTGGAGGGCAGGATTCTAACTTTGGAAAACATGATTAAAAAAGCGGTGATTATTAATCAAGAAACCCCTTCCAATAGAGTTACTCTTGGCTCAAAGGTATTACTTCGGAATCAGGATGGAAAAATAGAGCAATTTGTTATTGTCGGTAGTGCTGAGGCTGACCCTACTAAGGGTAAAATTTCTAATGAATCTCCGGTGGGGCGAGCTCTTTTGGGGCGGGCGGTAGGAGATGAAGTAGAAGTTCCCACCCGAGCTGGGGTTCTCAAATTAGTGGTTATGGAAATAAGTTAAATTTAATGACTACCAGACTGGAACGCCTTACTCAGAAGCGCTTAGAAAAATTAGAAAAAATTAGAAACTTAGGGGTAAACCCTTATCCTTATTCCTACCAACGGACTCATACGGCTCAGGAAGCCATAACTCTTCTGGAGCAGCAGGAGAAAGCTGAAAAATTTTCTTTTCCCCAATTAAGCTTAGCTGGGCGGATTGGAGCAATAAGGTCTATGGGGAAAATAGCTTTCCTTGATATTAAAGACAGTTCAGGTAAAATTCAGCTCTATTTTAGCTTTGAGCTCTTGGGAGAAAGAAAATATGAACTTTTTCGCTATCTGGACATTGGTGATATTATTGGGGTAAAGGGTAAAATGTTTCGGACTAAAACTGGTGAACCTACCCTTGAAGTTTCTGATTTTACTATTTTGGCTAAGTCTCTCCAACCTCTTCCTGAGAAATGGCATGGCTTAGTTGATGTGGAAAAACGTTACCGGCAGCGTTATCTCGATCTTATCTCTAATGAGGAAGTTAAGCCTATTTTTGTCAGGCGCAGTCAAATTATTACCCTGTTGCGCCGTTTTTTAGATGAACGGGGATTTTTGGAAGTGGAAACACCGGTGTTGCAGGCTGTGGCTGGCGGTGCTTTGGCTCGCCCCTTTGTTACCTATCATCAAGCTCTTGACCAGGATTTATATCTCCGAATTGCTCTGGAATTGCATCTAAAGAAATTAATTGTAGGTGGTTTTGATAAGGTTTACGAAATTGGTCGCGTCTTCCGTAATGAGGGTATTTCAACACGACATAACCCTGAATTTACTATGTTGGAAAGTTACCAGGCATATGCTGATTATCAGGATATTATGTCTCTCTTTGAAGAGATGGTCTGTTATATTGCTAAAGAAGTTATTGGAGATACCAAATTTACCTATAGTGGTAATCTTATTAATGTGACACCCCCCTGGCAAAGAATTTCTCTGAGAACGGCGATCAAAGAATATTCTGGGATTGACTTTGAGGATTACCCAGATGCTGTTTCTTTAAGGAGGCGGATGGAGGAATTGGGACTGGAGGTGGATCCCACCAAAGGAAGGGGCAGACTTATTGATGAACTAATCACTACCTTTGTTGAACCTCATCTTATTCAACCTACTTTCCTTTATGATTATCCTGTAGAGACGTCACCTTTAGCTAAAAGAAAACGAGATAATGAACGGCTTGTGGAACGCTTTGAAGCTTTTATTGGTGGCATGGAAATTGCCAATGCGTTTACTGAACTTAATGACCCCTTGGAGCAAAGACAACGTTTTCGGCAACAGTTAGAGGATCGTGGCAGTAGCGAAGATATGGAAGTAGTAGATGAAGATTTTCTGTTAGCTCTGGAATATGGTATGCCTCCCTGTGGTGGTTTGGGAGTGGGAATAGACCGTTTGGTAATGCTTTTTACTGACTGCCACTCTATCCGGGAAGTTATCTTTTTCCCCCAGCTCAAAACCAAGGAATAAGATGCTTGATATAAAGCTTATCCGTGACCAACCGGAATTGTTGGTAAAAGAATTGGCACGGCGGGGTGAATCAGTTCCCATAGATGAAATTATAAGCCTTGACCAGAAGCACCGCTCTTTGCTCCATAAAGTAGAATCGCTTCGGGCGCAACGCAATGAAGTCAGTAAGGAGCTGGGTAAGCTTAAAGAAAAGCCGCCACAACTCATTGCTGAAATGCGTCGTTTGGGTGATGAAATTACTTCCCTAGAAGATGAAATTAACCAAATTGCCAATAAGCTACGAAATATTCTTTTGTATTTGCCCAATCTACCTCATCCCGAGACACCTACCGGAAAGGATGCAAAGGATAATGTAATAATTCGTACTTGGGGTGAACCTAAAGAGTTTTCTTTTCCTCCTTTACCTCACTGGGAGTTAGGGGAAAAACTGGGCATTATTGATTTTGAGAGGGGGGTGAAGCTCTCTGGCACTCGTTTTTATGTTCTTAAAGGGCTGGGAGCTCGTCTTCAGCGGGCGCTTATTACCTTTATGCTTGACCTCCATGTCCGAGAACATGGTTATACTGAAATTTATCCCCCCTTTATGGTAAAGCGGGAATGTATGGTCGGTTCGGGCAATTTGCCCAAATTTGCCGATAATCTTTATCATGACCAAGAGGACGATTTTTGGTTTGTCCCCACGGCTGAAGTTCCATTAACTAACTTGCATCGGGATGAGATATTACCCCCAGGAACATTACCTTTATATTATGTCGCTTATACTCCTTGTTTTCGTCGGGAGAAAATGGCAGCTGGTAAGGATACTCGGGGCATTAAGCGGGGACACCAGTTTGATAAAGTAGAATTATATAAATTTACTGAACCCGAAACTTCTAATATAGAGTTAGAGAAAATGGTAGCTGATGCAGAAGATGTTTGTCGTAAACTATGTCTTCCTTATCGGGTAGTGCAGTTGTGTAGTGGGGAGTTAGGATTTGCTGCCACAAAAGCTTTTGATATTGAAGTTTGGGCTCCGGGATGTGGGGAATGGCTTGAGGTAAGTTCTTGTAGTAACTGTGGTGATTTCCAAGCTCGGCGGGCTAATATTCGCTACCGACCTGAACCAAATGCTAAACCTCGTTTTGTCCATACTCTTAATGGCTCGGGAGTAGCTTTGCCTCGGTTAGTTATTTCTATTCTGGAGAATTACCAGCAAGCTGATGGTAGTGTAATTGTGCCTGAGGTGCTTAGACCGTATATGGGGGTGGCAGTGATTACCTCTGGCTCCCGGCTTTAATCAACTTAGTAATTTCAGCCACTCGTCTGCCTAAAGCTTGAGCTCCTTTAAGACCATATTCGTCTTTAAGTACCCCCAATTTTTCTTTGTAACTAAACTTGCCTGTTCCACCTTCACTGGACATACCCGCTGCGCCGAAGGGAGAGCCTAAACCTTCAGGGGGTGCTACCACTATCATCTCGAAGGCTAAAAAAGCAGAAATAATACTGAGAAGGGCACTTTCGGCACCCCTATTTCTAAACCAAGCTACAGCTAAGGCTCCCCCAACTTTATTTCTTAATTTCCCATGATAAACATTTCCCCAGGCAAACGCCCGAAACCGGTCCAGAAAACAGGCTAAATAACCAGAAAGGCGATTAATATAGACTGGAGTCGCCAGCAACAAAGCATCGGCCTTAACAATTTCAGGAAATATTTCTACCATACCGTCTTCCTGAACGCACGGTTTACCTTCTTCTTGTTTTCTCAAACACCAGTTGCAATGGCGACAGCTTCTAATTTCCTTACCAGCTAAAGATATAAGATTAGTCGTCACATCGCCAGTTTCTTCGGCTGCCTTTAAGGCTTCTTTGAGGAAGACTTCGGTGTTACCCCCTTTAATTGGACTACCACATACACCTAAGATTCCAATTTCCACTGAATTACCTCCTTATTTTGTATCTGTTGCTCGGTATACAATAATACCATTTCTCTTGATTTTTGGTAGGTACTTGTTTTGTTTGTTGACGCTCCTGAAAATAATCTCCTATACTAAATTTGATTTTGGAGGGGTGACCGAGCGGCTTATGGTGGCGGTCTTGAAAACCGCTTTCGCTTTACAGCGAACGTGGGTTCGAATCCCACCCCCTCCGCCAAAGAGAGGTTAATGTGATAAGATGGATTGTTATCGGTTTCCTAAGCGTCCTCATTCTTTTCCTCTTCGGTAGTCTTGGGGTAACTAATGATAAATTGCAGAAGCTGCAAACTCAGATTATAACCCTGGAAAAGGATATTGCCAGTATAGCCAGTGAATTGACATCAACGAAATCCGAGTTAGCCACAGTAACACAGGAACTATCCTTAGCCAAATTAGAGAATGAGAAGCTGCGGTCAGGAGATAAATATCGTCTTCGTGACCCCTACTATAAGGAAGTGATGGATTTTTTGGCTGCTGATTTAACCACTACTAAGCAGTATATTAAAGGAGAATATGAAGTGACGCATTTTGCCCGAGATGTAATCCATTCAGCTAAAGAAAAGGGACTGCGTTGTGCCTTAGTGGCAGTTATTATTTCAACCGGTAGCAATACCTGGTTGGTAGGCTTTCAAACTAATGATACCGGACTGGTATACGTTAACCCTATTGATGACAAAGTAATGAAAGTGGTTAAGGGAGGGAAGTTGTTTCGGGACAGTGGTTATACTGTGAACTTTGATGACACTATAGTTGAGATACTCATTTACTGGTAACTAATTTTGTGGTGCTGTAAATAAAAAGGGGTCTATAATATGAAAAGATGGATTATCATAGGTGTACTTAGTCTAATTATAGTTGTTCTCTTAGGCAGTCTTGGTGTGATAGGTAAAGAGTTAGACAATGCCCGGGCTCAGGTTCCGCTACTGGAGCAAAAATTATCTTCTACTAAATCTGAGCTGTCTGAGGTTAAATCAAAGTTACATTCCACAAAAGTGGAGTTAACTACAGTCAAATCTGAAAATGAGAGGCTTCAGGCGGCTCCCCGTTATGCCCTTCGTGATCCTACTTATAAAGAAATGATGGATTTTTTGTCTGCTGACAGGACAAACTTGAATCGATACATTAAACATTTATACGATTGCAAACATTTTAGCCGAGATGTAAATAATGCTGCTGAAAAAGAGGGACTACGCTGTGCCACCGTGCTTATTAAATTCCCAGATGGCATTGGGCATGTTTTGGTTGCTTTTCAAACTACTGACCAAGGGCTTATATTTATTGAGCCCCAGTTTGACTGGAAAATGAAAGTGGAAAAAGGTATAAGATACTGGCGGGATAATGGGGGATACTCGGACACCGATGATAGTATTGTATCTGTGGTAATTATTTGGTAAGTTAATTATTTTTTGTTCAACGGGGGAAAGGAGAAAGTTGATATGAAAATCCACGAATATCAGGCGAAAGCTCTTTTAGCCCAGTATGGTATTCCAGTGCCGAAAGGAGGCATTGCCACTACTCCGGAGATAGCCAGAGAGGTCGCTACTGGACTTGGGGGTAAAGTAGTAATTAAGGCTCAGGTTCATGCTGGGGGGAGAGGCAAAGCTGGGGGAATAAAGATAGCTAACTCGGCAGAAGAAGCGGCAAGGCTAACCGAGCAAATATTGGGCACAAGGCTAGTCACTCATCAAACCACTTCTGAGGGGGTGCCCGTAAGCAAAGTTCTGGTAGAGGAGGTAGTAAATATAAGTAAAGAACTTTACTTAAGCGTTATTGTGGATAGTACCCTTCAGTTACCAGTAATGATCGCTAGTGATGCCGGTGGAATGGAAATTGAGGAAGTTGCCCGCATAAGTCCAGAAAAAATCCATAAAGTTGTCATCGACCCGGTTATTGGCTTTCAGCCTTTCCAAGGTCGAAAGTTGGCTTATAAAATGAATCTTCCCTCAGAACAAGTCCGTCAGGCTACGCAAATAATGACCAGCCTTTACCGCCTATTTCAGGAAAAAGATTGCTCATTAGCTGAAATTAACCCTTTAGTAATCACTACTGAAGGTAAGCTTTTAGCTTTGGATGCTAAGTTAAATTTTGACGATAATGCTTTGTTCCGGCACAAAGAGATTCAGGAATTTTATGACCCAGAGCAAGAAGATCCTCTGGAAGTCACTGCCCTTTCTTTAGGGGTCAGAAATTATATTAAGCTTGATGGTAATATTGGTTGTATGGTCAATGGGGCTGGTTTAGCCATGGCAGTCTTAGATCTTCTGACTCGAGTTGGCGGTAAACCAGCCAATTTTTTGGATATTGGCACTGTGAATACTACTGAACGGGTAGTTAATGCTTTCAAGATTTTTACTTCTGACCCCAGGGTTAAAGCGGTATTGGTGAACATTTTTGGAGGGATAGCAAGGGTAGATGTGATTGCCCAGGGAATTGTTGAGGCTTACCAAAAGATGAACATTCCTTTTCCTGTAGTTATAAGGTTGGCGGGGACTAATGTAGAAGAAGGTAAGCGTATCCTTAAGGAATCGGGAATAAGTTTCATTGAAGCGGTAGATTTTATGGATGCAGCTCGTAAAGCCACCGAAGCGGCAAGAACTTAACCATGGACTTGAGGAGGCAAAATGAGCATACTTGTCGATGAAAATACCCGGTTACTAGTCCAGGGAATTACTGGTAGTGAGGGCAGCTTTCATACCCAAAAATGTCAAGAATATGGTACTAAAGTAGTTGCTGGGGTGACCCCAGGGAAAGGTGGTATTCAGTTTCTGGGTGTCCCAGTATTTAATACGGTAGAAGAAGCGGTCAAGGAAACTGGGGCTAATGCCAGTATGATTTTTGTTCCAGCCCCCTTTGCCCCTGATGCTATTTTAGAGGCGGCAGAGGCTGGCATTCCTTTAATTGTCTGTATTACCGAAGGAATTCCAGTGCTGGATATGGTTATGGTTCACCGTTATCTGAAAGGAAAATCAACCATTCTTATTGGTCCCAATTGCCCTGGGGTTATTTCACCAGGGAAGTGTAAAGCCGGGCTCATGGTAGGTGAAATCCATATACCAGGAAATATAGGCGTTGTCTCCCGAAGTGGAACTTTAACCTACGAAGTTGTCTCTCAGCTTACCAGTTTAGGCCTAGGTCAATCCACTTGTGTTGGTATTGGCGGTGACCCCCTCCCAGGAAGTACTTTTGTCGATATATTAAAGTTATTTGAGCAAGATGAAGAAACTAAAGCAGTAATCCTTATTGGGGAAATTGGCGGTACTTTTGAGCAAGAAGCTGCTGAATTTATAAAAAAGAATATGACTAAACCAGTAATTGCTTTTGTTGCTGGTGCTACAGCACCCCCGGGGAGACGGATGGGGCATGCTGGGGCTATCATTAGTGGCAGCTCTGGCACGGCTCAAGACAAAATATCGGCTTTAAAAGCTGCTGGTGCTATTATTGCTCCCAACCCCGCCGAAATTGGTCTAACGGCTAAAAAGGTATTAGAGGGAGCCTAAAAAGGAAGAGATTGAATAACCAGCTAACCCTCTTTACCGTTTGTGTAATTGGCTTTATTGGCTTTACTGGATTTAGTGTCTTATTCCCGGCTATCCCTCCCTATGCTCAGCAGCTTGGGGCGTCAGTGTCTGAAGTGGGGCTGGTGGTAGCTCTCACCTCTTATGTCGTCGCTTCTCTTTTAATTCCCTTTGGTATCTTCGCTGACCGAGTCGGACGCCGGACTCTCTTAGTTTCTGGTTTTAGTGTTTTTACTTTAGCTCCGTTACTTTATCCCCTGGCTACCAATGTAGAACAACTTCTTTTACATCGGGCTATACATGGTTTGGGGATGGCTGCTTTTGTTCCAGCAGTTCTGGCTTTAGTAATTGATTTAGCCTCCCCATCCCGCCGGGGCGAAGCCTTTGGCTGGTATACTATGTCAGCCCAACTTGGTTTCCTGGCTGGACCAGCCCTCGGTGGCTTACTTTTGCAAAATTATGGTTTTAATGCTACCTTTTACGGTTGTAGTGCTATCTCTTTAATTGGTTTAGCCTTCATCTTTTTCCGCCTAATGACCATTCCTCAAAGATTATCCCAGAGTCTAGCTTCAGATAAGTCATTAAGTTGGCTAAAGAATCGGCGAGTCTTGGGTGGTTTATTGACTCCTTTTTTTGTTACTTTAGGCTCAGGCACAATTATTTCCTATACACCTCTTTACGGGAAAAGTTTTGGTCTTAGTGGGGCTGAAATTGGTTTTATTTTTACTGCCCTTTATACAGCTTCTTCCTTGCTCCGGACTCCAGCGGGAAAACTCTCGGACAAGGTTGGGTGTAAACCAGTAATTTCCTTAGGCTTAGCTCTAAGCGCCGTTTCAATAGGATTAATTTCCCAATTTCACAGTTTCATCGGATTAATGGTGGTGGCATTTGTCTTTGGCAGTGGCATGGGATTAGCTATGCCGCCCGGGTTGGCTTTGGTAGCTGATATGGCATCACCGGGCAGGAGGGGAATTGCCATGGGTATAAGTAGTAGTTTTTTTCAGGCAGGGATAGCTGTAGGAGCTACTGCCATGGGTACTATTGCCGAGATGAGCAATTTTGAGACTATGTTTATTGTTTGCGCTTCTGGAATTGTTTTTGGCTTGGCCCTTATTTTTAACTTACTCAGCGATTAAATACTTCTCTTATTTATCTTAATTTTCTTTATCCCAGATTAGGCTTGATTTGAAATTTTTTATTTTTATTTTATAATTTAATTGCAAAAGAAAATCATTTGCATTAATTTAAGTCTTTATGAAAAAAATTAGTCGGCAAATTTTAGGTAGTTCGAAGCGACGGGTAACCAATCAGCGGCTGGTGCTTTTGGACATTCTTCATCAAGAAAATAGGCATTTAGATGCCAATGAATTATATGAACGAGCTCGCCAAAAGCAGCCGCGCCTCAGTTTAGCTACTGTCTACCGTAATTTACGATTGTTTAAGAAATTGGGTCTGGTTGACGAACATCATTTTACCGAAGAGCATTTTCATTATGAAGTAAAGTCAGGAGATGAACATCATCACTTATTGTGTCTTGAGTGTGGCAAAGTCGTTGAATTTGATTACCCATTAAGTCATCAATTGAGGCAGGATATTGGTCAGCAGTATAACTTTGAAGTTTGTGGGGTAGAAATTCGTATTACTGGTCTTTGCCCCGAGTGTCAGGTGAAAAGATGAATAAGGTTCAACTAACCCTGGCACAGATGGAGACAGGTCAATCTGGAATAATAATTCAAATTCTGGGTGGTCATGGCTTCGTGAGACGGCTTGAAGCTTTAGGTGTTAGACCTGGAAAGAAGATAACTAAAATAAGCTCTATGCTCCTCCGCGGACCGGTAACTATTCAAGTGGACAATACCCAGGTAGCTATTGGTTTTGGTATGGCTAATAAGATAATCGTAGAAGTAGAAAGCTGATGAAGATCCTCCTTATGGGCAATCCTAATGTGGGTAAAAGCGCTCTCTTTTCCCGAATTACCGGTGTCAAAGTTACTGTGTCTAATTATCCAGGGACTACCGTTGAGTTTACTAAGGGTCACTTAAAACTTGGAAACGACCGGGCTGAGGTAATTGATGTCCCCGGCACCTATACATTGGAACCAACTACTAAAGCCGAAGAAGTAGCTGTGGCGATGCTTAAAGAAGGAGATTTAATCATTAATGTGGTTGATGCTACTAACTTGGAGAGAAATCTTTATCTTACTTTGCAATTATTGGAAAAAAGAAAACCCACAGTGATTGCCCTCAATATGTGGGATGACGCTCAACATAGAGGTATAAGCATTGATGTCAAAAAATTAGAGGAACTCCTTGGCGTACCCGTTGTACCTACAGTGGGGGTAACAGGGCAAGGTGTGAAAGAATTAATCCAGCGTCTTCAAGAAGTGACTATTAAAGAAATGCCTTCAGTGACTTACCAAGACCGCTGGGGACATATTGGTAACATAGTAAGTCAAGTCCAATCTTTAACTCATCGTCATCACACCTGGTTGGAGAGGATATCGGATGCCACTGTCCATCCCATAGGTGGGCTTTTTATCACTGTAATAATTATTTTGGGTACCTTTTGGGTAGTCCGTTTTGTTGGTGAAAGCCTTATTTTCTATGTAACCACCCCCTTTTTTGAACGCTTTTGGGCGCCATTATTAATGAGATTAAGTCAAGTTTTAGGTTCAGGCGGATTATTGCATAATGTGTTGATCGGAAGGCTAATAGAAGGGCAAATTGACTTTCTAATGTCTTTAGGTTTACTTACCACTGGATTTTATATTGAATTTGGTGTAGTAGTGCCTTATGTCTTTGCCTTTTATTTAGCTTTAGGAATCTTAGAAGATATCGGCTACCTGGCTCGGTTGGCAGTTTTAATAGATACATTATTACATCGCTTGGGGGTCCACGGGTATGCCATTATTCCCACTGTTCTTGGCTTAGGCTGCAATGTACCTGGAATTATGGCCACCCGAATTTTAGAAAGTCGTCGCGAAAGGTTTATCGTGGCTATTCTAATTTCTATTGGCATCCCCTGTGCTTCTTCTCAGGCTATGATTTTAGGTCTGGTGGGGAAGGAAGGGGGGATATATGTAGCCATAGTTTACGGCACCCTCTTTTTAGTGTGGATTTTCTTGGGAATTGTCCTCAATTTAATCGTCAAAGGCTTTAGCCCGGAACTTATGATGGAAATTCCACCTTATCGTCTTCCCTCAGGACGGGTTATCTTAGAAAAACTATCGATGCGAGTTTACTGGTTTATTAAAGAAGCATTGCCTATAGTTCTTCTTGGTGTCTTACTGGCTAACATTTTTTATACTTTCCATCTATTTGATTATCTGGCTGTTTTAACTACTCCAATTGTGACCGGATTATTAGGTTTACCTAAAGAAACTGTGGTTGCTCTACTTCTCGGTTTATTACGAAAGGATGTGGCTATAGGAATGTTAGTTCCCCTTGAGCTAACAGCCAAGCAATTAATAATTAGCAGTAGTGTATTAGCTATGTTTTTCCCTTGTTTGGCTAGTTATGTTATTTTCCTTCGAGAATTTGGGGTTAAAGATACCCTCAAAGCCACTGGCATAATGCTCTTTGTGGCTCTGATTGTAGGTAGTCTTCAGAACCTTATTCTATAAATCTTGACATCTTTTTTCAGCCGAGTAAGATAGGGCTAAAAAGTCAAATTGAGACCTCGATTAATTGCTATTGACGGACCGGTAGCTGTTGGCAAAAGTACTGTTGGTCAGTTATTAGCCCAAAAGCTTGGCTATGCCTTTGTTGACACAGGGATTATGTATCGGGCTTTAACTTGGAAAGCCATAAAGTTGGGGATTAACTTAGAAGATGAAGATAAATTGCACCAATTAGCCTTGACGACAAAAATTGAATTTGAGGGTAAAGAAAGTCGTCGTGTTTTTGTTGACGGGGAAGAGGTTTCTGACAAAATACGCTATTCTGAAGTAGAACGAGGGGTTTCATTGGTATCAAAAATACCGCGGGTGCGCCAGGTGATGGTGACAAAACAACGGAAGATGGCGCAGAAAGGAAAAATAGTAATGGCAGGAAGAGACATTGGCACTGTGGTTTTACCCGAAGCTGAACTGAAAATATTTTTGACTGCGTCTCCTGAGGAAAGGGCTCGTCGGCGTTATCAGGAATTACTTCTCCAGAGAAATGAAGTAAACTATGATACCATTTTAGCCGATTTAAAAAGGCGAGACGAAATAGATAGCAAACGAACTACCTCTCCGTTACAACCGGCAGCTGACGCTAAAATTATCAATACGGAAGGTTTAACTCCAGAACAAGTTGTTGACAAAATATGGGCTTTTATAGGAGAGAAATGAGAAAATTATCTTTCCGGATGGCTGAATTAATATTCAGGGTCTTGGTAAAGCTTTTTATTAGGCTGGAAATAAAAGGGAAAGAAAATCTCCCTTCGACAGGTTCTTTCATTCTTGTTTCTAATCATATCCATCTAATAGACCCCCCTTTATTAATACTAAGTCTTCTTCCGAGAAGAAGTCGGTTTATGGCTAAGGAAGAGCTATTTCGGTCTTGGTTTTATAGCCCGTTGATGCACTTAGCTGAAGCTTTTCCGGTGCGCCGCAATGGAAGCTATAAAGATAAGCAATTAGCTTTAAAGCAGGCGATGGAAGTATTAAAAAATGGGCTTATTTTAGGAATGTTTCCTGAAGGTTCTCGGAGTCGTAATGGTCAGCTTTCTCAAGGTTATCCTGGGGCAGCTGTGATTGCCTTACGCAGTGGTGCGCCAATTGTTCCGGCGGCTATTATCGGAACTGAGAAATTGAAAGGGATAGGTTGGCTGAAACGCCCGAAAGTCACGATAACCTTTGGGCGTCCTTTTTTACTGCCAAAGATTAAAGGGGAGTCAGCTCAACCTAAGTTAAAAATGCTAACTGACTTGATAATGAAGGAAATCGCTATTCTGCTCCCCGTTGAATATCGGGGAAAATATAGGGAAATGGTAAAAAATGGAGATTGAAACCACTCGTGAGTTAGGTTTTTGCTTTGGGGTGCGTCGGGCAATAAAATTGCTTGAAGAAACTAATCAGAAATCGGGCAAAATACAAACTTTAGGACCGATAGTCCATAATCAGCAAGTGATAGAAAGTTTAACTAAACAAGGGATAACTGTAATTGATAAGCTTGACCAATTTGAAGGTGATATTTTAGCTATTACTACCCATGGAGTTAGTCCAGAAGTAATCGAGGAGATTCAACGGCGTCAACTTTCTTTAATTGATGCCACTTGCCCTACAGTTCGGAAAGCCCAAAGAGCAGCCAAAAAACTGGCTGGGGCTGGTTTTTGGGTTGTCATTTTTGGTGAGGCAGATCATCCTGAAGTAAAAGGACTGTTAGGTTGGGCAGGTAACACGGCTATAGTTACTTTAGAGGCTTGTAGAATAAGAGACATTAATCCGTTGCCTTCTCGTCTTGGAATTGTCTCCCAGACCACCCGAAGTTGGCTTAGTTTCAACCGTTTTGTCACAGAAGTTATTAACTTAATTTTGCCCCAAATTCAAGAATTACGTGTTATTAATACCCTTTGTCAGGCTACTCGGAGGCGACAAGAAATGGCTTTGGAATTAGCCAAAAGAAGTCAACTAATGATAGTGATTGGTGGCCGTAATAGTGCTAATACCAAGAGTTTAGCTGAAGCCTGTTCGGCAGTAGTTGAAACTTACTTAGTGGAATCAGCCGCAGAAATAAAAACAAGTTGGCTTGCTGGGAAAAAACGAATTGGAATTACTACTGGTACCTCCACTCCTAATTGGATTATAGAGGAGGTGATATTAACCTTAAAAAATCTGAGCCCCCCTTAACTAAGGGCTATTAAAAACGGAGTTTTAACCTTTTCTTTGCCTTAATGGTTTAGGAGACTCGAACCGATAAACAAGTTACTGTCCGGGTAATCCCGGGGACAGGGTGGATTTTGTTAGTAACTAAGTTACCTATATTGTTTAAATCTTCCCCTTCCACCACAGCAATAATGTCGTAAGGTCCGGTAACTATATCTACAGACTTTATTCCTTCAACCTTGTCTAAGGCGGCGTAGACATCTTTAGTCTTACCTACTGCTGTCTCAATAAGAACAAAAGCTTTAGCCATAAATTTAACCCCCTTTCAGTTTAACTGATTAAATTTTAAACTATGACTCCCGTTTGCCGCAAATTTTCGATCTCTGGCTTGGAATATCCTAAATTCAGGAGTATTTCTTCGGTGTGCTCTCCTAAAAGGGGTGCCAGGCTTCTTACTTTGCCTGGTGTCTTAGACATTTTAATAGCAATGCCAACTTGACTTACTTTACCGAAGCTCGGGTGGTTTATTTCTATTACCATCTCTCGGTGTGTGACCTGAGGATCAGAAAAGACCTCATCAAGAGTATAGACTTTAGCTATTGGCACATCGTTTTTAGCTAAAAAGTCAAACCACTCATCTCTGGTTTTGGTACGGAAAAGTTGCTTTAAAGATAGAGTAATTTTTGCCCAATCTGCCTCGGGCTTTTTCCATAAGTGGTCTGGCTCAAAGTGATAAGGAATAAGTTCTTCTTTGCCCAAAGCTCGGCATAAATTTTCCCAGAAGTAGGGTTCAAGACAACCAAGACTAATATACTTGCCATCTTTAGTTTCATATATTGCATAATAAGGGTAAGCTCCGTGAAGAGCTGTTTCGCCTCTTTTTGGCATAATACCTCTAAGAAAGTAATTTGGAGTAAAAAAGGCGAGGAGGGAGATAACCGTATCCATATAGGCTATATCTATGTATTGTCCGGTACCGATTTTCTCCCTGGCAATTAAAGCTGACAGGATTCCAATAACCCCGTGTAAGGAGGCTCCGGCAAAGTCAGCAATTAGATTTAGCGGGATAACCGGAGGACCATCTTGGTTACCAATTAAGGCTAAGGCACCTCCAAACGATATATAGTTAATATCGTGCCCCGGTAAATTAGAGTAAGGACCGTCTTGACCGTAACCGCTCAAAGAACAATAAATAATTTTTGGATTTAAATTTTTTACTGTATCGTAATCTATCCCCAATCGTTTAACTACCCCAGGTCTATAACCTTCCACAATAATATCAGCTTTTTCTATAAGGCGGTAAAATATTTGGCGCCCAGCTTCGGTGCGAAGGTTTAACCCAAGACTTTTCTTATTGCGATTAAGGGGATTGTAGGCAGCTTCGCGTCGTGCTTGTTCATCTTTTGGCGAGATTCCCAAAGCTCCGGGGCGGCGAGCATCTGGGGGTGCTTCAATTTTGATTACTTCCGCCCCTAAATCACCTAAAAACATGGTGCACAGAGCTCCCGGGGCTAAAGGAGCTAAATCAAGGACTTTAATATCTTCTAAAGCTAACATTACTCCCTCCAAATTTTCTAATTAATGGCTTTACTTTATTATTTTAATATTCTATATTTTTAATCATAACTTAAGGAAGTCTTCCGTGATTTCTTCTTTATTGGTCGCTAATCGGGGTGAAATTGCTCGGAGGATAATCCGAACCGCCAAGAGATTGGGGGTTAAGACTATAGCTATATATTCAGATATTGATGAGAAGGCTTTATTTGTTCAGGAAGCTGATGAAGCAATAAGGCTTGGTGGGGTTAAACCTAAAGATAGCTATCTTAATATTGATAATATTATTAAAATAGCTAAAGACTTAAAGGTTAGTGCTATTCACCCTGGATATGGTTTCTTATCCGAAAGGTGGGAGTTTGCCGAAAGGTGTGAAAAGGAGGGCATTATATTTGTCGGTCCCAACTCAGAAGTAATCAAAAAAATGGGTGATAAAGCTCGCTCCAGGGAAATCGCTAAAGGTCTTGGTATTCCAATTCCACCTGGAAGTAATATTTTGAGGGACGTCAATGAAGCTAAGGAGTGGGTCAAAAGGCTTTCTGTTCCAGTATTGTTTAAAGCTTCAGCTGGGGGTGGGGGCATAGGGATGAGAAAGGTAGATAAGATTGAGGAAGTTGAGGAAGCTTTTGCTGAGGCTTCAAATCGAGCCAAGTTAGCCTTTGGCGATGAAAGGGTTTATGTGGAAAAATATCTTGAATCACCCCATCATATTGAAATCCAAATTCTTGGCGATAAGGCGGGAAATATAATTACTTTTCCAGAAAGAGAATGCTCAGTACAAAGGCGGCATCAGAAAGTAATTGAAGAATCCCCATCTCCTTTTGCTACCTCTGAACTGAGACAAGCTTTAAGGAAAGCTGCCAAGCAAATAGCTAAGGAATTAAACTATACCAATGCCGGGACAGTAGAATTTGTGGTGGATAAGGATCGGAATTTTTATTTTCTGGAAATAAATACCAGACTTCAAGTTGAGCACCCAATTACAGAAATGATAACCGGTCTTGATTTGGTGGAGGAGCAACTTAAAATTGCTGCCGGGGGATTTATTTCTATTAAAGAGGATGATCTGAAATGGGATGGGTGGGCTCTTGAAGCCCGGATTTATGCTGAGGACCCTCAGACTTTTTATCCTTCTCCGGGAAAGATAGTATCTTATAAAGAACCGTGTGGGGATGGTATAAGGGTTGATTCCGGATATCAGGCTGGGGATGTTATCACTCCCTTCTACGACCCTCTCATAGCTAAGCTTATTGTTTGGGGGAAGAGTCGGAAAGAAGCTATAGCCAGAATGCTTGAGGCATTGTCAAATTATGAAATCAGTGGTATAAAAAATAATCTTCCCTTTTTGAGGCAAGCTTTTAACTCAGACATGTTTACCTCGGGTAATTACGATACCCATTTTATATTAAAATTGAAGGAGGTGGCATATGGGTGACAAGATGAAACAAGAGGTGGAAAAGCTTTGGAGCCTTAGGGAAGAAATTAAAAAAATGGGCGGGGAGGAAAAGGTCAAACAACAGCATGAGCGAGGTAAGCTTACCGCCCGAGAAAGACTCGATCTTTTATTAGAAAAAGGGACTTTTGTTGAAGTTGGCATTCTGGGTACTGAATTGGGTAGTAAGGAACTGGTTCCGGCTGATGGGGTTATTACTGGGTATGGAAAACTAAATGACGGTGTTATCATCAGGGATGTGGCTGTGGCTGCTTATGATTTCACAGTAAAAGGTGGTTCCATGGCAATGGTCAGTGAAACTAAAGTAACCAGAATAAGGGAAATTGCCCTGAAGCACCGGATTCCGATGATATGGCTAATAGACTCTGGGGGTGCCAGAGTAACCGGGGGTGGTTTTGGTGCTGAAAGGATTCCCTATTTTGCTGATTCCGGTTATTTGTTTAAAGAAGAGTCTTTAATGTCTGGCGTAATTCCTTTGATAGCAGCTATGATGGGACCAGGTTATGCTGGTACTGCTTATATTCCTGGGTTGTCCGATTTTGTGCCTATGGTTAAAGGAAGTAGTTTTATGGGTCTTGGGGGTCCGTCTCTGGTTGGAATGGTGATTCGAGAAAAATTGACTGAGGAGGAGTTAGGCGGAGCTAAGATCCATTGTGAAATTAGTGGCTGTGGTGACCTGGAGGTTGAATCGGATAAAGAGTGTATTAAAGTAATAAAGGAATACCTGTCTTTCTTTCCCCAGAACTGTGACCAAAAACCAGTAAGAAAAGAATGGAAGGGAGATCCTAATGCCCTTATTGATGATAGCATTCTTGAGGTTCTTCCTGATAATCCTCGGGAAGCTTACGATATGCATGAGCTTATAAAATATATAGTGGATGATGGCTACTTTTTTGAGATTAAGCCAAAGTGGGCAAGAAATATTATTGTTGGCTTCGGGCGGATAGCTGGTTATTCGGTAGGAATTGTAGCTAATAATCCTCTATTTTACGGGGGTGTTATAGATATAGATGCCGCAGATAAAGCGGCTCGATTTATCTGGCTGTGTGATTGCTTTAACATCCCTCTTTTATTTCTTGCCGATGTTCCTGGTTTTATGGTTGGTTCAAAAGCTGAAAAAGCCGGAATTATCCGACATGGCGCCAAGATGATTCATGCTGTGGCAGAAGCCACAGTGCCTAAATTTACAGTGATTGTTAGAAAAGCCTATGGCGCTGGATATTATGCCATGTGCGGTAGGTCTTTTGACCCTGACTTACTGGTGGGTTTTCCTGGAGCAGAAATATCTGTCATGGGTCCGGAAGGAATGGTAAGCATATTTGCTCGAAAAACTTTGGAAACCGCAGAAAAACCAAGTGAAGTAGTTGAGCAGTTAGCTGAAGAGTTGCGACCGCAAATTAGTATTTATAAACCAGCTAATTTAGGTTTTGTAGACGATGTTATTGACCCCCGGGAGACAAGAAAAGTCCTTATTGCTGCTTTAGACTTCACCAAAGACAAGAAAATATTTCGCCATCCCCGAAAGCATGGAGTTTATCCTGTGTAGGAGGTTTTCAATGTACCAAACTATATCTGTTGCGGTAAAAAACAAGTTAGCCCGGATTACCCTTTCCCGAGAAGAAAAAAGAAACGCTCTTTCTCCAGGAATGGTAACCGAACTTCTGGATGCGTTTAAAAAATATGATGAAGATGTTGGTGTTGCGGTTATAATCCTAACTGGGGCTGGTGATAAAGCTTTTTGCGCTGGAGCTGATCTGGGAGAGTTTGTTTCTTCGTCAACCAGTTTTTTGGAGCGTCAAGAAGAACAAAGAAAATTTGCTGAGCTGTTTAAGGTGATAAAGGATTTGAAGAAGCCATTAATTGGACGAATAAATGGTCATGCCTTTGGCGGTGGTTTTGGTTTAGCTGTTGCTTGTGACATAGTTGTGGCTTCTGAGGATGCCCAGTTTGGTACGCCAGAAATAAACGTCGGATTGTTCCCGTATGTTATTATGGCGACGCTACTCCGGTTCACCTCAGCACCTAAACGGCTTTTGGAAATGATGTTAACTGGGGAAAGGATTAGTGCTAAAGAAGCTCAACAGCTGGGTTTGGTTAATTATGTTGTCCCTAAAGAGCAACTGGATATAAAAGTTAATGAAATTGGAGAAAAGCTATTAAAGAAGAGTTCGGCAGTTTTGCGATTAGGTAGGAGGGCTTTTTATACCATGCGAGACATGGAGTATGAAAAAGCTTTAGAATATTTAAACTCCATGTTAGCTATTAACCTAATGGCTGAAGATGTAGCCGAGGGTATAGCTGCTTTTATGGAAAAAAGAGAACCAATATGGAAAGGAAAATAAAAAAGTACCATGAGCTTGGAAGATAAAGTAGTTATAACCGCTGCTTTAACTGGAGTTTTAGCTAATAGAGATCAATGCCCTTGGATTCCCTATACACCTCAAGAAATTGCTGATGAAGCCCTAAGGGCTTACAATGCTGGTGCTTCAGTGGTGCATATTCATGGTCGGGAATATGATGGTCGCCCCTCGTTAAGGGTAGAAATTTTCCGGGAGATCCAAGAGGAAGTAAGAAAAAGGTGTCCTATAATAATCAATTTTTCTACTGGGGCTATAGGTGTGCCAAAGGAAATGAGGATTGCCCATGTTAAAGAACTAAAGCCAGAAATTGCTGCTCTTAATATGGGGACAATGAATTACGCTAAATATAGCCCGAAACGGAAAAGTTTTGTCTTTTCCCACGTTTTCCAAAATCCTTTTGACGAAATAATTTTTTTCCTGAAAACCATGAATGAATGTAATGTTAAGCCTGAATGTGAGTGTTTTGACTTAGGGCACGTAGAAAGCATATTTCCACTAATGGATATGGGACTCCTGAAGAACTTTCAAGTTAGTTTAATTATGGGTGTAGTTGGTGGTATGGCAGCCACTGCCAGAAATTTGGCTTACGTGTCTAGCTTAATTCCCCCAGGGGTAGCCTGGCAAGTCATAGGTATTAGTGAAGAGCAATGGCTTTTGGCGGCAACAGCTTTGACCCTTGGTGGAAATATCAGGGTTGGACTTGAAGACAATTTTTACCTCTCACCAGGAGTAATGGCTCAAGGAAACGGTCCCTTGGTCGAAAAGGCAGTGAGGATGGCAAGGGATATTGGTCGAGAACCGGCGACAGTAGCGGAGGCTAAAATAATTCTAAAGCTTGGGGAGACACAAGAGGGGAGTGAGGCTTAATCTTATATTAATTAAACAATAAAATATGACTGAAGTACCTTCACCTATTACTGGCAGTGTTTGGAAAGTATTGGTTGAGCCAGGTACAGAAGTTAAGGAGGGGGATTCTATAGTTATTCTTGAATCCATGAAAATGGAAATTCGGGTAAAGGCTCCGTGTGGTGGTAGAATAGTCGAGCTTAGGGTAAAGGAAGGAGATACTGTTCTTGAAGATGATATAGTGGCTATCATTGATTAAAGGGGCAAAATGGAATTTTTCACTGAAGCTCACAATGTTTTTCGCCGAGCGGTACGGCGTTTTGTAGAGGAAGAAGTCAAACCCTATATTAACGAGTGGGAAGAGGCTGGGGAGTTTCCGTCAACTATTTTCCGTCGTTTAGGGGAGCTTGGTTATTTAGGAATTCGTTATCCCAAGGAATATGGGGGGGCGGGGGGAGACTTCTTTATGGCGGTAGTTTTAGCTGAGGAACTGGCTAAATGCGGTGCTGGTAGTTTACCTATGGCTATAGCTGTCCATACCGAGATGGCTCTACCGCCTATTTTACGCTTTGGCACTGAAGAACAAAAGCAGCGCTTTTTAGTCCCAGCCTTAAAAGGCGAAAAAATTGCCTGCCTTGGGATTACAGAACCTAATGCTGGTTCTGACGTGGCTTCCCTGGAAACTAAAGCAGTCCGTTACGGCGAAGGTTGGCTAATTAATGGCAGTAAAATATTCATTACCAATGGAGTTCGGGCTGACTTCATTGTTTTGATAGCTAAAACAGCTCCACCCAAGGGCTATAGCGGTTTTTCTTTGTTTATAGTTGAAAAAGGCACTCCTGGTTTTTTAGTAAAACGTAAACTGGATAAAGTGGGCATGAGGGCTTCTGACACCGCTGAATTAGTCTTCTCTGATTGTTATGTCCCTAAAGAGAATCTTTTAGGGGAAGAAGGTAAAGGTTTTCAACAGATTATGTGGGAACTTCAAGGGGAGCGGTTAATGGGGGCTGTGGGGATAATTGCCGCTGCCCAGCATACTTTGGACGAGGCTATCGCTTATGCTAAAGAAAGGGTGCAATTTGGGCGCCCTATTGCCAGTTTTCAAGCTATTGCCCATAAGATAGCTGAAATGGCAACCTTAGTTGAGGCTGTCCGGCAGTTAACTTATGAAACCGTGTGGAGATTTGCTAACGGAGAATATCCGGTAAAAGAGATTTCTATGGCTAAATTAGCCTCGGCACAAATAGCGTGTCAGGTAGCTGATTTGGCGGTACAAATTCATGGAGGTTATGGCTTGATGATGGAGTATCAAGTACAGCGAGCCTTTAGAGATTATCGCCTCTATCGTATT
This sequence comes from Dehalococcoidia bacterium, assembly GCA_042408205.1. Lineage (GTDB taxonomy): Bacteria > Chloroflexota > Dehalococcoidia > GIF9 > DYGU01 > JBHOQK01. Next base: position 22,796 of record JBHOQK010000023.1, read on the forward strand.
GGTGGTGGTACTGATGAAATAATGAAAGAGATTATAGCTAAGGAGATGGGTCTCTAATGTCTATTTCTGAGAAAACTGGACATTGGCTATTTACTGAGAAAATTTACCCCTTGCTCCGGAACACAGTAAAAAATTTTGTTACTCGGGAGATTATTCCTTTTGTTGAGGATTGGGAAAAGACAGGAGAAGTCCCGCGACAAATTTTCCAGAGGTGCGGTGAATTAGGCTTTTTTGGTTGGAAATTTCCCGAAAAATATGGTGGCTTAGGGGAAGACTATTTGGCTGAAGCAGTTATTATTGAAGAATTCCATCGGTGTGGTTCCGGGGGGGTAGTTGCCGCCCTTTTAGGTCATTCTAATTTAGGCACCTTTTATGTTTATAAGAATGGTAATGAGGAACAAAGGCAAAAGTGGCTGGTGCCAGCTATTAAGGGGGAAAAAATTAGCGCCTTAGCCATTACGGAACCTAACGCGGGCTCAGATGTTTCAGCTATAGACACAAGTGCTGAGCGGGATGGCGATTATTATGTTATAAGGGGGAGTAAAATTTTCATTACCAATGGTCCCCGAGCTGATTTTGTGGTGGTCGCAGCTAAGACAGACCGAAGGGCTGGGCATAGGGGTATTAGTCTTATAGTGGTAGAAAGAGGGACCCCTGGTTTTTCATCTAAAAAGCTGGAAAAATTAGGCTGGCATGCCTCGGATACAGGTGAATTAACCTTTTCTGATTGTCGTGTTCCATTAACTAATCTTTTGGGGGAGGAAAACCGGGGTTTTTATTACATTATGCAAAATTTTGTCTGGGAGCGATTAGTTATGGCTATAGGAGCAGTAGCGCAAGCTCAGCTGGCTTTGGAAACAGCCCTAAAATATGCCCAGGAAAGAGTCCAGTTTGGTCAACCCATTGCTAAATTCCAAGTAACCCAACATAAGTTTGCTGATATGGCAACGGAAATTGAATTAGCTCGAGCTTTAACTTATTATGCTCTATCTCTTTACATAAAGGGAGAAGATGTGACTAAACAAAGTGCTATGGCTAAACTTTTGGCTACCGAAGTTTGTTGCCGGGTAACTGATGAAGCCTTGCAAATTCATGGTGGTTACGGTTATATGATGGAATATCCAGTACAGCGTTACTGGCGGGATGCCCGAATTGGCACTATTGGTGGGGGAACCTCCGAAATTATGAAAGAAATTATCGCCACTAGCCTCGGAATTGGTGAAAAATTTAAATAATCGGGCTTCGTATTGACACAAACTGATTTTTAAGTTAGTATGAAGACAATTTATTTCGCGGGATTATTTCTTTGGCGGTGGAAAAGGACAAAGTTAAGTTAAAGGTTGAGGATATTCATCTTAGCTTTGGTGGACTTCAGGCTTTAGCTGGAGTTAGCCTTGAGGTTAGGGAAGGGGAAATTTTAGCTATTATTGGGCCTAATGGGGCGGGGAAGACTTGTCTTCTTAACTGTATAAATGGATTTTATCGCCCTCAAAAGGGCGATATTTATTTTGAAGGGAAAAGGATAACTAAGTTAGCCCCTCATAAGATTGCCGAATTGGGCATTGCCCGGACATTCCAGAATATTGAACTTTTTACCGGACTATCTACCCTTGATAACCTTATGGCGGCCCGGCATATTCATATGAGACAAGGTTTGCTGAGTAGTGCTATTTATTTTGGCGGGGCTGAAAAGGAAGAAATAAAACATCGAGAAATAGTCGAAGATATTATTGATCTTTTGGAGATAGAGCCAATAAGGAAAAAAGTAGTGGCTACTTTACCTTATGGACTGCGGAAGCGAGTGGAATTAGGTAGAGCCTTAGCTTTGGAACCGAAACTTCTTCTCCTTGATGAACCAATGGCGGGAATGAATGTGGACGAAAAAGAGGATATGGCCCGTTTTATTATAGATGTTTTTGAGCTGAAGCGTATTCCCATAGTGTTGGTCGAGCATGATATGGAGGTAGTTATGGATATTGCCGATAGGGTAGTCGTCCTTGATTTTGGGACTAAGATTGCCGAAGGCACTCCTCAGGAGATAAAGACTAACCCTAAAGTTATTAAAGCTTATTTAGGTGAGGGATAATTAATTGAGGTGAAAAATGGAAGCTTTAGATACATTGCCTAAGCTTTTAAAAAGAAATTATGAAAAATATGGTGATAAAAAAGTAGCCCTTAGAGTTAAAGACCGGGGTATTTGGCAGCGGTATACTTGGAAAGACTATTATGAGAAGGTGAAATATTTCTCCTTAGGTCTGGTTAGTCTTGGTTTAGAGCCGGGAGATAAGGTATCTATTTTAGGTGAAAATAAACCGGAATGGTTTTGGGCGGAGTTGGCAGTTCAAGCGGCTCGAGGCACAGTAGTTGGTATTTATACCGATTCTTTACCAGTTGAAATCGGCTATTTTGTTAAACATTCCGATTCCAAATTTGTAATAGCTCATGACCAGGAACAGGTGGACAAGTTTTTACTTCCCTATAAAGATAGGGAAGGTAATGAACACCCACCTCTTAAAGATGAGCTACCACTTCTTAAAAGGATAATTTATTGGGATCCCAAAGGTTTATGGAACTACGATGACCCGATATTGATGAGTTTTGACAGGGTAATAGAATTAGGTAAGGAATATGAGAAGTTTCACCCCGGTCTTTTTGAGAAAAATATTGAGGAAGGTAGACCTGATGATATAGGTGTCTTTTGCTATACCTCGGGAACTACCGGATTGCCTAAAGCAGCTATGCTGAGGCAAAGTTCCTTGAGAGCTGTTGTTGACTCTTGGATAGGAGTAGACAAATGGAATGATACTGACCGGTATGTGTCTTTCTTACCCCCAGCCTGGATTACAGAACAGGCTATAGGCATTGCTGGTGGGTTGGCCTCAGGGATGGAGGTGAACTTTCCTGAAGAACCGGAGACAGTCCAAGAAAATATTCGGGAAATTGGTGCCAGTGTTCTTTTCTTTGGTCCACGGCAATGGGAGAGTATTATCCGTTTGGTGCAGGCAAAAATCATTGATACCTCGCCGTTGCGGCGATTTTTCTATTATCTTTTCTTACCGGTAGGTTATAAAGTAGCTGAAATTAAGTTACAGAGGAAAAAGCCAAATCTCCTGTGGCAAATTCTTTATTTTTTAGCTAATTTAATTGTTTTTCGACCTCTTAAAGATAAAGTCGGGCTATTAAAAATTCGGTGTGCCTATACTGCTGGAGCCGCGGTTAGTCCAGACATTCTTCACTATTTTCAGGCTATTGGAGTTAATATTAAGCAACTTTATGGTGGCTCAGAACAAGGCTTGGTTACCCTCCATCGGGATGGGGAGATAAAATGGGAAACATCCGGTCCGAGTATGCCTGGGATGGAGATAAGGCTTTCTGAAGAAGGAGAGATAATCGTCCGGGGCGAAAACATGTTTGCGGGCTATTACAAAAATCCGGAAGCTACTCGGGAGAAAATCCGAAATGGCTGGTATTATACTGGGGATTTCGGTTATCTGGATGAGGATACTCACCTGGTGGTTATTGACCGAATGGAAGATTTAAAAGGACTAAAGGGTGGTCGTAAATTTTCACCCCAGTATACTGAAATTCGGTTACGGTTTAGTCCCTACATTAAAGATGCCTTGGTCATAGGTGGTGAGGACAAAGATTACGTTTCGGCGATAATAAACATTGACTTAGGTAATGTGGGGCGTTGGGCTGAAGCTAAGCGCATTCCTTATACCACTTTTACTGATTTATCTCAGAAGCCAGAGGTTATCGAGTTAATTAAATCCGAAATACAAAAGGTAAACCAAAGTCTTCCGGAATGGACAAGAATTAGAAAGTTCGTCAATTTACATAAAGAGTTTGATCCTGATGAGGCGGAGCTGACCCGGACCAGGAAAATGCGCCGGGCTTTTGTCGAAGACCGCTATCAATATTTAATAAACGCTTTGTATGGGGATAGAAAGGAACTGGTGGTGGAGGCTCCTATTACCTATCGGGATGGGAGAACAGGGGTAATCCAAACCGCGGTAAAAATAACTGAAGTTGATTAACTGAGGTAAGTTAAGGATAAGGTGACTTATTTTATTGATTTAGCGGTTAGTGGTATTTTACTGGGTGGTCTTTATGCCCTGGTGGCAGTAAGCATTGTTCTGGTATTTAAAGCTACCCATGTGGTTAGCCTGGCTCATGGTCAACTATTAGCCTTTGGCGCTCTTTTCTTCTGGATTGCTTTTGTTGGGTTAGGGCTTCCTCTGGGACTAAGTTTACTGTTGTGTTTAATTTTAAGTGGCCTCCTTGGGTTAGCAGTAGAGCGCTTTACTCTACGACCGTTGATTGGACAGCCGCTATTTTCAGCTTTTCTTATGACTTTTGCTGTTTTCTTTGTCCTTGATGGTATTTTTCAATTGATTTTGAAGGGGCAAGCCTGGTCGTTACCAGCCTTTTTACCAAAAGGAACAATGGTTATTGGTGGAATTAAGCTATCTGTAGCTGATTTGGTCAGCTTTGTTATAGCTTTGGTTGTGTTTTTACTCATTATGATAATCTTTCGCTATACCAAAATTGGTTTGGGGATGAGGGCAACTGCTGAGGAGCATCAATTAGCTCAGAGTGTGGGTATAAATGTAAGGACCATTTTTTCCATGGTATGGCTTTTGTCAGCAATAGCTTCTGCCTTTGCTGGAATTGCTTTAGCTCGGGTGATGGACATTTTTTATCCTTTACCTTGGATAGCGGTTAAAGGCTTAATAGTAGCTATTGTTGGTGGTTTAGATTCTATCCTTGGAGCCTTTTTGGCTGGTTTGCTCCTTGGTTTTTTGGAAAATGTAGCTGCGGGCTATTTAGACCCTATAGTTGGTGGCGGCATCAAAGATGTAGCGGCTTACGTCTTACTTCTGTTTATTCTTTTGGTCAAACCTTACGGGCTTTTTGGCTTGGTTAGGATAGAGAGGATATAAAAATGCAGCCCTGTGGGATTTTTAATGAAACTTACCAGCAGGATAGGGCTATTATTAGGACCAAGCTGCAATGGGGAATTTTAATAACGGCTCTTTGTCTTCTTTTTGTTTTCCCCCTTTTTGGTGGTTATTATTTTACAAGTTTGATAAACCATATTAGCATTATCATTATTGTTGTTCTTGGACTCCAGTTAGTTATGGGTTATTGTGGTCAAATTTCCTTCGGACAAGCGGCTTTTATGGCAGTTGGTGCTTACACTTCAGCTATCTTGACTATTCGAGGTTTGCCCTTTTGGGTAGCCTTACCTATTTCAGGCATTGTGGCTGGTTTAGTTGGGGTAATTGCTGGGGCACCATCATTACGTATTAAAGGTTTTTATTTAGCCTTGGCTACTTTAGCCACTCACTTTATTATTATTTGGCTGGTATTGCATCTTAAGATAACTGGTGGCGTTCTAGGCTTACATCCACCTCCTCCAGCTTTGGCTGGTTTTGTCTTTGACACTGAATTTAAAATGTATTACATAATTGTCCCAGTAATGTTACTAATGACCTTTTTTGCTAAAAATTTAACCCGAACTAAATTGGGTAGAGCTTTTGTGGCAATCCGGGATAATGACTTAGCTGCTGAAGTTATGGGGGTCAACCTTTTTTACTATAAATTGTTGGCTTTCTTCATTGCTTGCTTTTATGCCGGGATTGCTGGCTCCTTAATGGCACACTGGGTTTTGATAGTGGATGTGGAACATTTTCCTATTCTTAATGCTGTAATTTATGTCGGGATGGTGATTGTAGGCGGCTTAGGGAGCATTGCTGGGGTCTTTTTTGGAGTCCTTTTCCTTCGTCTTTTGGACGAATTAGTTATGTTAGCGGCACCATCTCTGGCAGCGGTTTTCCCAGCCTTAGGGACACATCCTGCAGCCTCCCTTAGTGTCACCGTTTTTGGCATAGTAATTATCTTATTCTTGATTTTTGAGCCGAGGGGGCTAGCTCATCGCTGGGAAATCTTTAAAGCCTCTTACCGGCTTTATCCCTTTGCTTATTAAAGAAGAAAGGAGGTGGAAATTAGAAAAAAGTAATGAAAAAAGGTAAAACTGTCTCATAAACTAAGGAAAAGGAGGTAAAAGGTCGAGATGAGGAGTTTGTGGTTAATAATAGCTTCAGTGTTTTTAATTGTAACTTTTGCTTGTGCTCCAAAGCCACCAGCTCCGGAAAAAGTTGTTGCTTATCTGAGCTTGGCTGACTATACTGGACCTATTGCTGGGCTTAATGTTCCGGCGGATATGGGTTGTGAGGATTATTTTAAAGAGCTTAACGCCAAAGGAGGTGTTGATGGGGTCAAGGTTAAATTTATTCCCGTTGACACCCGGTATGATACGTCTCGAGCTATATCTGCTTACAAGCGATATCGGACAGAACCTAAGCTTCTAGTAACCAATGCTATCAAAACTGATGTGGCTAAAGCTTTAGCTCCCATTTTTGAAAAAGACAAAATGGTGTCTTTAGCCGCCGGGGCTGGTGAGTTTCAGGCTAAAATTGGTAGAACCTTTATCTGGGGTGAATGCTATCAAAATGCCTTTGCTGGTGCTTTGGACTGGATGGTAGCCGATTGGAAGGCTAAAGGGAAACCGGGCACGCCAAAAATAGGTTATTTGAGCTGGGATACAGCTTATGGCTGGGAAGCTTATAAATTGGGCGGTATGCAGTATGCGGAAAAGATGGGCTATTCTCTGTTACCTGGTGAATATTTCCCACCCGGGACTTTAAAGCATGATGTGTGGCTGAAGAGATTAGCTGAAGCTGGGGCTAATTACATTTATATTGGTGGTGTCGATCCTACTCCGACTAACATTGTTAGGGATGCTTATGCCTTAGGTTTGACTAAAACTATTCAATTTGTCACTGACTATTGGGGTCCGACAGCCCTTGGTGTTAGCACCCATGCGGAAGCTTTAGAAGGCACGGTCATCACCAGTTACTTTATCCGTGGCGAAGAGGCTTTTAAACATCCCTTAGGAGAGCTGGCTAAGAAGTATCGTGGTAAACCCCTATCTGAATTAAATGAGGTCTATGTAGTAGGGATGAGCTGGGCTTTAGACTATGAAGCGGCTTTAAAGATTGCCCTTAAGGAAGTAGGTTATGAAAAACTGGATAGTGAAGCAATGTATCGAGCTTATCAAAAGCTTACTGGTGGCGGGCACCGACAAGGCATGACTGGTCCGTGTACCTATGATGCTAAAACTCGCCGCGGCGCTGACTTGATAAAGTTTTATCAGGTCAAAGCTGGGAAAATTGTGGCTATAACTGATTGGCGGAAAGCCCCGGATGTGGTGGGTTTAGTTAAATGGTAATGGGGTAAAGAAACAAAAAGGAGGAAAATAAAATGAAATTTCTCAGCTTGAAATTAGCCATCACTTTTTTAGTAATATCCGTTATGTTGTTACCGGTTTTGGCTTGCGCTCCAAAGCCACCTTCTCCCCCTCCCCCACCGCCACCACCTCCCCCAGGGGGTTTTATTACTGTAGTTCCCGCCAAAATTGACTATGATACTGTGTCAAAAGTAGCTGCTGCAGCTAAGTTTCCTATTCCTGCCATGGGTATTTTAGGTATACCAATCAAATTTATTGGTACAGGGTGGCCCCCGGGAGAAGTAGTAACTATCGAGTTAATAGTACCACCAACGGTAGAAATACCTGGGGTAAAGCCAGGTGAGCCCGTCGGCATTGGGGCAGCTACGGCTGATGCCGCCGGCAAATTTGAAGTGACTATGGAATCTTCAGCCAAAATTAACTTCTTTCTCCGGGGTGCCTGGACACCCATTCTCAGCCCAGATTGGACTAAGATCAACCCCCTGCCTAATGGTGTTTATATCATAAAAGCAGTGGGTTTAGATCCAGGCACTGTTGATCGAACTATTATAGAGCTGGAGCTATCGCCACCGAAGTGAAGTAGCTATGAAAGAGGGAGCCCTGGCTAAAAATTAAACTTGTGGGGCTCCCTCTTTCTTTTATGAAGTAAAGTTATGGAGGTGAGATATGAAGCAGAGAACACGGGAAGAAAGGGAAAAGTATTTGAAGGAAAAGCTAAGGTATATTATTAAGCATGCTTATGAGAATGCACCAGCTATAAAAAGGAAATTTGATGCGGTGGGGATAAAACCAGAAGATATCCAAACTATCAAAGACTTAGAAAAAATTCCCATAACTAGTAAAGATGAGATGGTCAGGTTACAGAATGAAAATCCGCCTTTTGGTGGCTTTTTGGCTGTACCTTTAGAGAAACTGGAAAAAGTTTTTCTTTCCCCTGGTCCCCTTTATGATCCTCAGTCTCTCAAAGTTAAGGCAGCTATGGCAGCTGACATTTTTTCTGTAATGAAGTTAGGCAAGGGTGACCGGGTATTAAACACCTTTTCTTATCATCTGGTGCCGCCGGCTCATTGGATAGATGAAGCAGTCAAGATGATGGGGGCGACAGTAATACCGACAGGTGTTGGCAATACTGAACTTCAGGTTAAAATAATGCACGATTTAGGAGTTACTGGATACGCTGGGACTCCCAGCTTTTTGAATATCCTTATCAAAAAGGCAGAAGAATTAGGCTATAACTTTCGGCGTGATTTTAAGTTGAGATTTGCCTTAGTGGGGGCAGAAATGTTACCTCCATCTTTAAGAAAGAGCTTTGAGGAGGATTACGGGATTCAGGTAGTGGAGACTTATGGTACGGCTGAGCTGGGACTTTTAGCTTACAATTGTGAGCGAAAGGAAGGAATGCATATTGTTGACGAGGTTATATTAGAAATAGTCGATCCAGCAACGGGTAAACAGTTAGGTCCTGGTGAGGTAGGTGAGGTAGTGGTCACTTCTTTTGATGAGGCTTATGCCTTAATTCGTTATGGTACTGGAGACCTTTCTTATTATAGTGATGAGCCTTGTGCCTGTGGTCGGGTTTCACCACGGCTAATGCGCATTGTTGGCAGGGTCGGTGAAGCTGTAAAAATTCGGGGAATGTTTGTCCACCCAAGACAAGTAGAACGGTGTTTATCTGGCTTTCCTCAAGTGACTAAGTATCAACTTGTTGTTGACCGAGTTCAGCAACGAGATACGGCTGTCCTTAGAGTAGAGGTAACTGAAGGCGCTGACAAAGAGGCACTTTCTCAAGGTATTGAAAAAAGTTTTTCTGAAATCTGCACGGTGAAGTTAGATAAAGTTGAATATGTAAGCCCGGGGACAATACCAGCCGAGGCAAAAATTATATTAGATCAAAGGAAGTGGGAATAGAAAATTAGCTGGCGTAGTCTCTTTAAGGGATTTATGTCTCTTATTCCGTTGAGGAGTTAAAGAATGGGCAGCATTAAGGATAAAGTAGCTATTATTGGTATGGGGTGCACTAAATTTGGGGAGCGGTGGGATGCTGATGTGGAGAGTCTTTTAGTTGAGGCTGCTTATGAAGCCTTTGCTGACGCTGGTATCACAACCGGAGATATCCAGGCGGCTTGGTTAGGAACTATGCAATCATCCTTTTCCGGTCAAAGTTTGGCTCAAGCTTTGAAATTGGACTATATTCCTGTGAGCAGGGTAGAGAATTTTTGTGCTACAGCTTCAGACGCTTTTATGAATGCTTGTTTTGCGGTTAGTAGTGGTATGTATGACATAATTATGGTTGCCGGTGTCGAAAAATTTAAAGATAACCCATATACTGGCTTGACGACGAGTGCCACTATAAACTTGACCAGTGGTGTCGAGCCTATTACGCCACCACCAGTTCAGTTTGCTTTAGTTGCTACCAGGTATGCTTACCACTATGGCATATCTATAGAAGAATTAAAGAGAATTCTGGCTAAGATTGCGGTAAAGAATCACCATAATGGGGCTCTAAACCCTAAGGCTCACTTTCAGCGGGAGATTACCATTGAGCAAGTGCTTAATGCTCCTATGATCGCTTGGCCCTTAGGACTTTTTGATTGTTGTCCTGTGAGTGATGGGGCTGCCTGTGCTATTATTACCCGGTCTGACTTAGCTAAGCACTTCCGAGATGATTATATTTTAGTCAAGGGGTTAGGTTTTGCTGTTGGGGGCAGACAGGGGCAACTTCTGGACGATTTTGACTTTGTTCATTTTGAGGAAAATATTCGCGCTTCTAAGATGGCTTACCAACAAGCTGGTATAACCAATCCCTTAGAGCAAATAGATCATGCCGAGGTTCATGATTGTTTTACTATTACGGAGTTAGTGATTTACGAAGATTTAGGTTTTGCGCCCAGGGGTAAAGCTAAAGATTTTGTTGACGCTGGAATTTTTGAGCTTGGGGGTAAATTAGCGGTTAACCCCGATGGTGGTCTAAAATGTTTTGGTCATCCAGTAGGTGCCAGTGGTTTACGGATGCTTTACGAAGTGTATAAACAGCTTCAGGGTAAAGCTGGACCTCGCCAGCGCCCTAATGCCTCGTTAGGTTTAACCCATAATATTGGGGGGATTCCGGGTAGTTTTAGCTGCTCAGTGATCCTTTTAGGAAGGTGAACGGAAATAAAAAAACTCAGGAGGGAAGAGATGGACTTTGAATATACTGAGGAGCAGAATTTATTTCGTAAAATGGCTCGAGAATTTTGCCAGCGCCATGTGATACCCATTGCCAAGGAAATTGACCGGGAAGACCGTTTTCCCAAAGAGTTAGTGAAGGAATTAGTGCCTTTGGGACTTCTTGGCATTATAAGTCCTCGGGAATATGGTGGTTTAGGGGCTGACCGCATTTGCTATTGTGTGGTTTTGGAAGAACTTGCCCAAGGTAGTGCTGCAGTGTGTACTCTGGTGGTAATACAAAATTCTTTTGCCGAGGTACCTATTCTGGAATGGGGGAATGAAGAACAGAAGAAGAAATACCTACCCAGGATGATTAAGGGGGAAATAATTGGCTGTCTTGGAGTTACTGAGCCAAACCATGGTAGTGACCCGGCGAGTATGGAGACAGCAGCTGTAAGGGAGGGTAATTCTTGGATAATTAACGGTTCTAAGATGTTTATTAGCCAAGGGGATATTGCCGATGTAGTTACTACTGGGGCTCAGACTCAAAAAGGTAGTCGTCATGCCGGCATAATAGCTTTTATTGTCGAGCGAGGTATGCCTGGTTTCCGAAGTCGGCCTCTTCATGGTAAGCTTGGGCTTCGGGGCACCGCTTTAGCTGAACTTATATTTGAAAACTTAAGGATTCCTGACGAAAATGTTCTGGGTAAAGTTGGCGATGGCTTTAAAGTTTTAATGAGTGCTATGGATGATTGCCGGGTAGCTGTAGCTGCCACATCAGTTGGACTATCTCAAGCGGCTATAGAGGCTTGCATTAATTATGCCCAGCAACGTCAGCAATTTGGCAAAGTTATCGGTAGCTTTCAGTTAATTCAAGCTATGATTGCTGATATGATAGTGGAAACGGAAGCAGCTCGATTGTTAACTTATAAAGCCGCGGCACTCATGGATAAAGGAAGGAGAGGGTTACCTGAAACTTCTTATTGCAAATTATATGCCTCGGAAGTGGCTCAAAAAGTAGCTTATAATGCTATCCAAATTCATGGCGCTTCTGGCTACTTTGATGATTATCCTTTGGAGCGGATTTACCGGGATGCTCGAGCTCAGACTATTGTTGAAGGTACTTCCCAAATCCATAGACTAATTATTGGTCGGCATGCCCTGGGCATTAGTGCCTTTGTTTAAGGAGCTTCTCCTATATAAAGAAGCCTCACCACTAAATTTCAACCTTAGAAGGGTTAAAAGCATCGGCGTAAGACCAGAGCTTGCCAGGTGGTGTTGCCCTGTCAGGAGGTTTTTTAGGGTTGTTAAGCCATTTTTAAGAATGTTTTATTTTGCCATAAGCTCTTTAATTTTGGCTATTAAGGCAGGAATAGCTTGCCGATAATCCCCCACGACGCCAAAGCGAGCTACTCTAAATATATTAGCCTCTGGATCTTTGTTTATAGCCACAATATTTTTTGAGCCGGAACAGCCAGCTAAGTGTTGCATAGCTCCAGACAGGGCTACGGCAATATAAAGGTTAGGGCTGACAATTTTACCTGTTTGACCAACCTGAAGACTAGTGGGTAGCCAACCTTCCTCACAAGCAGCCCGGGTGCCACCAACAGCCCCCCGAAGAAGCCGAGCTAACTCTTTTAGAAGTTCAAAACCGTCTACACCACCGATACCCCTGCCTCCAGTAACTACTACTTCAGCGTCTTCCAGCTTTATACCTTCTACCTCTTCTTTAATCCGGTCAATGATTTGGATTTTAGCCATTGTCTCGTCAAGTTTTACATCTATATTTACAATCTCCCCTTGTTTTGAGCTATCTATTTCTTTAGGCGAAATGGACTTTGGTCTAACAGTAACTATCTGGATCTGGGGCTTTTCCCAGGTCTTTATTGCTAAAGCATTTCCTCCAAAAACAGGGCGAGTTGCCAGAAGCAATTTCTTTTCTGGGTCAATGTTAAGCTCAATACAGTCAAGGCAAGCCCCTGAGCCTAATCGGGCAGCTAGGCGAGGCGCTAAATCACGACCTAAGTCGGTTTGCCCCAAAAGTAAAATAGAGGGCTTTATTTCTTGGCATAATTTACTTACTACCTCTAAATAAAAATCAGGATGATACTGAGACAGGAGAGGGTGCTGAGCCAGGTAAACCTTGTCAGCGCCAAAGAAAAAAGCTTTTTTCCCTAAATCTCCCAACTTTTCTCCCATAATTAACAGGGATAAATCCTCACCTAAGTCGTCAGCCAGCTTTCTGCCTAAAGTGAGGAGTTCTTTGGTAATGGCGGCTAATTCCCCAGAGATTAACTCACCACAAACTAATACTCCTTTATATTCTGCCATGCTTGATCCCTCCTAAATTAGCTTGGCTTCCCTTAATTTTAAAGCCAGATTAGTGGCAGCTTCAGCCACGTCCTTACCTTCGATAAATTCGCATTTTACTTGGCGGACGGGTATGAATAGTTTGGTTAATTTTAGGTGAGAAGCTGCTGCCCCAACCATAGTTGTATTAACACCAATGTCTTGAGCTGTCCAAGTTTCAATTTTCTTTCGAGCAGCGGTGATAATACCAAAACCGGTAGGTAGGCGGGGTAATCCTAATTCATTACTAATGGTAACCAAGGCGGGTAAAGCAGCTTCAACTACTTCATAGCCGTCAAGCAATACTCTTTCAACTCTAATTTTTTTATTTATGACCTCTACTTTTCGTGCCAGGCTGATAATTGGTATTTTTAAATTTTCAGCGATAAAAAAGCCAGTTTGTCCTTCATCCCAATCCGCGGCTTGTCTGCCACATAAAATAAGATCGTACTGCCCAATTTTTTTAATAGCTTGGCTTAAAATAAGGGCAATGCCAGAACTATCAGAACCTTCAAAGGTTTCGTCTTCAAGGAGAATAGCTTCATCAGCTCCCATGGCTAAGGCGTGTCTTAAAATGTCCTTAGCCTGGCTTCGACCCAAAGTAATAGCGATTATCTTGCCGCCATGGATGTCTTTAATTCGCAAAGCGGCTTCAATAGCTTGTTCATCAAAAGGGTTTATAACCGGTGGTATACCTTCAGGGGGGATAACTTGATTTTTTTCTGGGTCAATTTTGAACTTTGCCGGGGGTATCTCCGGGTCTTGGATTTGTTTGATACAGACGATCATATTCATAATTTTAGCTACCTCCCTTATGCGACTTGGTTAATTAGTTCGGCAATATCCAGGAGTTGGAGCTGCTCCTTTAGCTTTTTTTCCTCCAGAGCATTTTGTAGCATGTGTAAGCAGTAAGGACAAGCCGTAATTCCTGTTTCGGCTTTGGTTTTAGCTATATCATCAATGCGTAATTCGTTGACGCGTTTACCTTTTTCTTCTTCTATCCATAAGTGCCCGCCACCGCCACCACAACAAAGGCTTCTTTCCTTAGACCGTTTCATTTCCAGTCTCTTAATGCCAGGAATAGCATCTAAAATCTGCCGGGGGATCTGGTAAATATCATTATAGCGCCCTAAATAACAGGGGTCGTGGTAAGTGATAAGCTTGTTTATCGGCTTAGTTAATTTAAGTTTGCCCTCCTTTATTAGTTGGGCAATAAGTTGAGTATGGTGTAGAATTTCAATTTTTGACTCTTTCTTGCCTAACTCAGGGTCTAATTGGGGATATTCGTGCTTAATAGTGTTAAAGCAATGAGGACACAAAGTGACTATCTTTTTAACCTGGTAAGTCTTAAAAAGACTGATATTTTTTTGAGCTAATTCCAAATATAGCAATTCATAACCTATTCTTCGAGCTGGATCACCACAACAAGTTTCTTCTCCCCCGAGAATACCAAAGTTTACTTCTGCTTTTTTCAGAATGTTTACTAAAGATAAAGTTACTTTTACTACCCGTTCGTCTAAGGCGGCAGTGCAACCCACCCAAAAAAGGACATCTATATTTTTGTCTTGAGCTAACCTTTTTACTTCCAAACCGCTTGTCCAGTCATCTCTCAATCTCAAATATTGGCTACCTGCCCAAGGGTGCCCCCTTTTTTGGAGGGAGCTGAGGCTGAGTTGAATAGTTTCAGGCATTTTGCTCTGCATAAGGGTCAAATTACGCCGTATTTCAATGATTTTGGCTACGGGATTAATATAGACAGGACAGTGGATAAGGCAAGCTCCACAAGTAGTACAATCCCAGATTTCTGCTTCAGTCACTGCTTTGCCAGCTATAAAAGTGGTGCTTTTCTTTTCCAGTTCACTTTTAAGATTTTGGATTACCCTTTTTGGGGAAAGAGCTTTACCCGAAAGAGAAGCTGGGCAATTATCCTGACATCGACCACACCGAGTACAGGCATCCAGATCAAGGAGGTGCTTCCAGCTAAATTCTTCAATTTTAGTTACTCCTAATGTCTCTTTTTCTAAATCGATAGGCTCTAACTCACCTTTAGGTTTTATCGGAACAAAAAAGGCATTTATCGGAGCTACCAAAATATGGCTCAGTTTAGAAAAGAAAATAGCTACGTAAGCTATGGCTCCCAAAGCCAAAAAGGTGTGGAAGTACCACCAAAAACGATGCCAAAAGAGGATTTTTTCTTCAGCCATCCCCAAGAAAAGTTTGGCTAAAATAAATCCACCAGGTGACCAGATTGCCCACTCCGGATTTTGTCTCAATTCGGTAGCCAATAGTCGTAGACCTTCAACAAGGAAACCTGTTATGACTACCACAAATATTAGCGCTAAAGTAATAGCATCATCAAAAGTATTATTCAGCCTTTTTGGTTTTTGAATATATCTTCGGTAAGTAGCAATAACAATACCAATAAGAACCATAATCCCAAAAATATCAAAAACTAAAGAGGAGACGAGGTAGAAAGTGCCATGCATAAAGTGAAGCCAATAATGACTGAGGGCGTCAAGGAAAGTGGCGATAAAGAGTATAAGACAGCCCCAGAAAAGAAATAGATGCATTAGTCCGGGGTAAGGATCTTTAAGAAGACGTCTATGACCTAAGCCATCAATTAAACCCAGCAGGATAAAATTAGACAATCTTCGTCTTAAGCTAACGGGGCTTACTTTACCTTTACCGATACGCCATAATCGGTAACGCTTATAGAAAGAATAGGCAAGAAGGCTAATGACAAGGGCAGATAAGGGATAAAGAATAACTGGACCAAAAGGGATATTCCAAAAAATCTCTCGAGTTGGAAACATTATTTAAAAATTAAATTTAAAATTTAAAATTAGTAAATATTAGCATATTAAAAAGACTTTGCCAATCAAGGCTCTAAGCTTTTATCAGTTTTTGCCTGTTTTCTGATATGAGACTACTTTACTTTCCCTTTCCAGGGTAACCCTTTTTCATAAATTTTTGATCTTTTAACTAATTTCGGTCAATAATTTTTGTGATTTAACAAATTTTCTTTTGGATACATGTTAGATGATTTAAATTAGGGACTTGACACGTAGGCTTGAGCAATGTAAAATTAATATAAAATTTTGTGCACCTTAACAACTGGATAGTGGAAGGAAAGTTTTAAATCAGAGGGTTTGATCCTGGCTCAGGATGAACGTTGGCGGCGTGCCTAATGCATGCAAGTCGAACGCTCTAATAGCTCTAAAGGCTATTAGGGAGTGGCGAACGGCTGAGTAACGCGTAAGTAACCTACCTTCAAGTGGGGGATAACCCGTCGAAAGGCGGGCTAATACCGCATGTGGTAGCTAAGCTTAGGCTTAGTTACTAAAGCCTAAAGGCGCTTGAAGATGGGCTTGCGTCCGATTAGCTAGTTGGTGGGGTAATGGCTCACCAAGGCGATGATCGGTAGCTGGTCTGAGAGGACGGCCAGCCAGACAGGGACTGAGACACGGCCCTGACTCCTACGGGAGGCAGCAGCAAGGAATCTTGCGCAATGGGCGAAAGCCTGACGCAGCGACGCCGCGTGGGGGAAGACAGTTTTCGAATTGTAAACCCCTTTTCCCGAGGAAGAATACTGACGGTACTCGGGGAATAAGTCTCGGCTAACTACGTGCCAGCAGCCGCGGTAATACGTAGGAGGCGAACGTTATCCGGATTTACTGGGCGTAAAGAGGGCGCGGACGGTTCTTTAAGTCAGGCGTGAAATCTCTTGACTCAATCAAGAGGGGTCGTCTGATACTAAAGGACTTGAGGGCAGCAGAGGGAAGTGGAATTCCCGGTGTAGCGGTGAAATGCGTAGATATCGGGAGGAACACCAGTGGCGAAGGCGGCTTCCTGGGCTGCTCCTGACGTTGAGGCCCGAAAGCGTGGGGAGCGAAGCGGATTAGATACCCGCGTAGTCCACGCCCTAAACGGTGGACACTAGGTATAGGGGGTATCGACCCTCTCTGTGCCGAAGCTAACGCTTTAAGTGTCCCGCCTGGGGACTACGGCCGCAAGGCTAAAACTCAAAGGAATTGACGGGGGCCCGCACAAGCAGCGGAGCGTGTGGTTTAATTCGATGCAACACGAAGAACCTTACCAGGGCTTGACATGCCAGGAGTAGGAACTCGAAAGAGGGACGACCTGTATCCAGTCAGGAACTGGCACAGGTGCTGCATGGCTGTCGTCAGCTCGTGCCGTGAGGTGTTGGGTTAAGTCCCGCAACGAGCGCAACCCTCGTGACTAGTTAATTTCTCTAGTCAGACTGCCCCGCAAAACGGGGAGGAAGGTGGGGACGACGTCAAGTCAGCATGGCCTTTATGCCCTGGGCGACACACACGCTACAATGGATAGTACAAAGGGTTGCCAAGGAGCGATCCGGAGCTAATCCCAAAAAACTATCCTCAGTTCGGATTGCAGGCTGAAACTGCCTGCATGAAGGCGGAGTTGCTAGTAACCGCAGGTCAGCATACTGCGGTGAATACGTTCTCGGGCCTTGTACACACCGCCCGTCACGTCATGGGAGCCGGCAACACTTGAAGTCGGTGGGCTAACCCACCTCAGGTGGGAGGCAGCCGCCGAGAGTGGGGTCGGTGACTGGGACGAAGTCGTAACAAGGTAGCCGTACGGGAACGTGTGGCTGGATCACCTCCTTTCTAGGGAGTTAATAACTCC
>JBHOQK010000031.1:0-7647 GCA_042408205.1 Dehalococcoidia bacterium
AGAATAGCTAAACCTCTATAGGTATAAGGAAGTTTAATCTCTTTTATTCCCACGTAATCAACCACTTTTTGCAACTCACAGCGCTTATTCTTTGGGCAAAGCATACAACGCTCTGCTACTGCTACATTACGTAGACAAATATCAAAGGGAGCACACCGCTCTTTTCGGTCACAAAGAAGACAAGCATGAGGATGCTCTGTAAGAATTAGTTCCAAAATATTACGTCTCAATTCTTGAAGTTGAGGTGTGTTGGTCCGAACTACCATCTTATCTTCGACGGGAGTAGTACAAGCTGTAGGAAAACCCCTCATCCCGTCAATCTCCACAATACTGACAACTGCCATAAGGGGATAAACTGGGGTGATGACATTAAGGTAGGGATATAAATTCCAGCTTCTTGGATGGCTTCTAGAACTGTAATACCTTTCTTTACTTTGATTTCATTACCATCAATAGTCACAGTAATCATTTCTACCTCACTGTTCTACCTTACTGTCCCGACAGGTATTAGTTTCTCAGGAACTTCTATCTTTTCTCCTGATACTTTAACTATAGCATTAAAACGAGGCGGACACACATCCAGACAAGTTCCACACTTAATGCATTTATTTTGGTCAATAATATGAATAAGTCTTTTACCACCAATAATGGCTTCAACTGGACAATTCCGGAGACAAATTAGGCAGCCCTGGCATTTATCCGGCAAAATGTAATAAGAAACAAGCTCGCGACAAACTCTCGCTGGGCATTTTTTTTCATAAATATGAGCTTTATACTCATCAAGGAAATAGCGGATAGTAGTTAACACTGGATTAGGGGCTGTTTGTCCTAAGCCACACAAAGAGCCCATTTTGACGGTATTGGCTAATCTTTCTAATTGTTCTATATCACCAGGTTTTCCTTCTCCTTTACTTATCCGCTCCAAAATATTCAGCATTTGTCTGGTACCGACACGACACGGCACACACTTACCACAAGATTCAGCTTGAGTAAAAGATAGAAAATATTTAGCTATGTCAACTACACAGGTATCCTCATCCATTACAATCATGCCCCCAGAACCCATAATAGAGCCGGCCGCAGTGAGGGATTCATAATCTACAGGTAAATCAAGCATAGCCGCTGGTAAACAACCTCCTGAAGGTCCACCAGTTTGAACGCCTTTGAATTGTTTGCCTCGTAAAATTCCACCACCGATATCATAAATAATTTCCCTTAGCGTAATACCTAAAGGTACCTCAATAAGCCCTGTCCTTTCTACCTTACCCACCAGAGAGAAAGTTTTCGTCCCCTTGCTTTTTTCAGTGCCATATTGGGCATACCATTCTCCCCCCTGCTGCAAAATAATAGCTACACTCGCCCAAGTTTCCACATTGTTTATATTTGTTGGTTTTCCCCAGAGACCCGAAATAGCGGGAAAGGGAGGTCGAGACCGAGGCATTCCCCTCTTGCCTTCAATGGATGCCATTAAAGCTGTTTCTTCTCCACAGACAAAAGCTCCCGCCCCTTCTTTAATCTTAATATGGAAATTAAACCCAGAACCTAAAATGTTATCTCCAATCAGCCCGTACTCTTCCATTTGGCGTAAGGCAATATTCAATCTCTCTAAAGCTAATGGGTATTCAGCTCGGCAATAAATATAACCTTGGTTAGCTCCAATAGCGTAAGCTCCAATAACCATACCTTCTAAAACCGAGTGAGGATCGCCTTCTAACAAAGACCGATTCATAAAAGCCCCAGGGTCACCCTCGTCAGCATTACAAATAATATATTTCTCTTTTCCTGGTGCCCTACGACAAAAATTCCATTTCATCCAGGTAGGAAAACCAGCCCCACCCCGCCCTCGCAAACCAGATTTCTTAATTTCTTCAATAATAGCATCTGGTTCCAGGCTTAAGGCTTTGACTAATCCCTTATAACCCCCCCGAGCAATATAATGATTAATATTCTCAGGATCAATGAAACCACAATTGCGCAGAATCACTCGCACTTGGGGTTTAAGCACTGGTAACGTAAAAAAGTTTGGGATACCTTCAATTTTTCCATCACCAAAATATCCTAAGGCTAAATCAGGACGAGGATTATCTTTAATTAAGTAATCTTCGATTAGTTCAGGAACAATCTCAGGGGTTAAATTACGATAAGAAATGCGGGGTCTTCCAGGTTTTATAATGTCTAACAATGGTTCAGCATAACATAAACCAATACAGCCCACCTGAATAACCTTAGCTTCAATATTTAACTGATTTAATGCTTTATTAACAGCATCAATAATAGTTAAAGCACCGGCTGACCGACCACAAGTAGCTGCCCCAATTAAAAGCCTCGGTTTATCACTCTGCTCTAAAGCTTGCCACTCTAAAATAGCTCTTTTTTCAATTTCTTCGAAAGTCATTACCTTATCTTATTGATACTTGTCCAATATATCTTTAACCTTAGTGGGAGTCATCCGACCATAAACATCGTTATCAACTACAATTACTGGGGCTAAAGCACAACAACCAAAACAAGCTACCCTTTCCAAGCTGAATTTATAATCCGGGGTAGTTTCCCCTTGTTTAATACCTAATTGCTGCTCCAATCTCTCCAAAATGTATTCACCACCTCGCACGTGACAAGCTGTACCTAAACATACCTTTATACTATGTTTCCCATAAGGAGTAAACCGAAATTGAGCATAAAAAGAAGCCACTCCAAAAATCTCACTTTCAGACATTTTACACAGTTTAGCTATTTCCGAAATCACTTCTTTTGAAAGGTAACCTAACTTTTCCTGAGCCTTTTGTAACAGAGGGATTACTGCCCCTTTTTCACCTTGGTAAGATTTAAATATTTCAGCTAACTCTTGAGGCACGAGCATTTCCTCCCTTAGATTAACCGAAGCCATAGTTTACCAAGCAACTTTGTTCTGGGTCAAGCTTCTCTGGCTTAAAAACTAAAAAATAACAATAAAAGCCAAAATTGACACAAAAAAGAACTTTGTAATACTATAACATCGCTATCCGATATATCCTTGGAGTAAATTGGTGACGGTAGCTATAGTTACTGATAGTATTGCTTGTCTTACCCCAGAACATATCCAGCAGTATAACATAAAGGTAGTACCAGTAAACATCTTTTTTAATGGAAAAGTTTATCGGGATTGGGTTGACTTAACCCCTTCCCAAGCTTATGAGTTCTTAGAAAAAGCTCCAGAATTTTGGAAAAGCTCAGCTCCTGCCCCAGAGGATTATTGGGAAGCTTACCAAGAAATAAGTAAGCATGCCCAAAATATCCTCGTGGTGACTATCTCCTCTAAACTCAGTATGTGCTATAACAGTGCCGTGACTGCTAAAGAAAGAGCCAAAGAAGAATTACCTAAAGCTATTATAGAAGTTCTTGACAGTGAAACTTGTACCGCAGCTGAAGGTTTTATTGCTTTAGCAGCGGCTCGAGCCGCCGCTAAAGGAAAAACTTTTGACGAAGTCATTGCCATAGCTAAACAGGTTAAAGAAAAAGTGAAATTTGTGGCTCTTTTGGAAACAATCCGGTATGCCTATAGAACGGGGCGCATACCTAAGATTGCTTCTCAAATTGGTTCAATACTCTCCATTAAACCAATTTTAACAGCTAAAGATGGGCTAATTCACTTTGTTACTGCTACCAGAACTAAAGACAAAGGCATAGAGAAAATGCTTCATATAATGAGAGAATATCAAAGCACTTCAAAGTCTCTTCATGTCGCTATAATGCATGCTGCGGCTTTAGAAGAAGCGGAAAAGCTTAAAGAAAGGGTTGCCGCGGAGTTTAATTGTGCTGAGCTTTTCATTGCTGACTTTAGCCCTGTTATGGGCTATGCTACTGGTTGGGGTACATTGGCTTTAGCCTTCTATTCCCTCGATTAAAATAAGTTTACTCCCCCTTTTACCTAAATGATGTTATAATAGCCAAGACTTTAATTCCTTTTCCCGATTTATGAAATGACCCAAGGCAAGCTATTATCTAAAGGGAATCCGGCTAAACCCCTCCTAATTATATTGTCCGGACCTTCCGGAGTTGGCAAAGATGCCGTTTTTTCCCGAATGAAGCAATTACATCGTTCCTTCCATTATGCTATTACAGCTACTACTCGCCCACCTCGACCCAAGGAGAAAAATGGTATTGACTATTATTTCCTTACCAACCAAGAATTTCAGAAAAAGATTGACCAAAAAGAACTTGTGGAATGGGCAGAAGTTTACGGAAATTATTATGGCGTTCCCAAAGAAGAAATAGAACCAGTCCTTAACAAAGGAAAGGATGTCATTATTAAAGTTGATGTCCAAGGAGCAGCTACTTTAAAACATCTTTACCCTGAAGCTATAGCTATTTTTCTCATGCCCCCTTCTAAAGCGGAGCTGGTTCGGCGCCTAAAACTAAGACATAGCCAATCCAAGGCAGACTTTAAGCAACGGCTAAAAACAGCCGCTGAAGAAATAAAAAACCTACCTCTTTTTGATTACGTTGTTATTAATCGGAAAAACAAACTTGACGAAACTGTCGCCCAAATTGAAGCTATTATCACTGCTGAGAAATGCCGTGTAAGGCGAAAGTAGCCAAACTTAGTTATCGTCTTTTAGTTATTGCCCTCAGTTGGAAAAGGTAACTCTCTATATATTTTTTAACCTCGCTGGCCGGTTGATAAATACCGAAATGCCCTTCACACAAGATATCAGCGTTTAGATTAATAAGCTTTTCCAAAGAAATAATGGCTTGTTTTGGGTCAGCTCCCCAAACCGCATAATAAGGACCATGAATATCTTGCCCAAAGAGAACCCTCTTTTCTGTATCTAAATATACTGCAATACTACCTGGGGTATGTCCTGGAATAGAAACAACTTTAATTTCATATTTGCTAAATTTAAGATTACTGTCAGCCTCAAGTTTAAAGTCCACTGAACAAGGGGAATAAGAAATTCCATAGAACTCAGTACCAATTCCCAATCCTGACTCAATAGCTGGAGCATCCAGAGTATGAGCAATTATTTTAACCCCATATTTTTGCTTTAAATAAGCCAGACCACCAATATGGTCAATATGAGCATGGGTAGCGATTATAGAATGAAGCTTCTCTGGAATAAAACCTAATTCACTAATATTACTTATTAACTTATCAAAACTTTCTCCAGCACCGGCATCAATTAAAATCAATTCACCAGCATCAATTAAGTAAACACAGCAATCATAAGGGTGGGATATCTCGGCACTACCTACAATGTATATATCTTTGCAGATACAAAAAGGTTTTTTCACGTTTGATATGATACTTTCCCCTTTCAGTAAAATCAATTAAAATTAAATAACAAAGTTTCGCCCAAATTAATCAAAAAACTTAAGAATGAGGTTTAGAAATGGTAGTAAGCCAAAAAGTTAATCTTATTAAAAAAGCGCCAAGGAACCAACTTACGGAAGTAGAAGCCAAAGAGATGCTTAAACAAGCTGGAATTCCTGTTGTTGAAACTAAGCTTGCCCGGAACCAGAAGGAGGCAATTGCTTTAAGCCGACAAATAGGTTTCCCTGTGGTACTGAAAATAGTTTCTCCTGACATTATTCATAAAAGTGATGCTGGAGGAGTTAAACTGGACTTAAAAAATATTACTCAGGTAAAAAGAGCTTATCGTGAAATTTTGTCAGCTGTAAAACAAAAACATCCTCAGGCAAAAATTGATGGAGTTTCAGTGCAGAAAATGGCACGACCGGGAATAGAAGTGATTATTGGTATGAATAAAGACCCCCAGTTTGGACCAGTTCTAATGTTTGGTCTCGGAGGTATCTTGGTAGAAATACTCAAAGACGTTTCTTTCCGTTTGGTCCCAGTAACTAAAAGAGATGCTAAGGAGATGATTAAGGAGATAAAGGGTTATCCTTTGCTTGAGGGTTATCGGGGTCAAGAACCAGCCGATATTCCCTTTCTGGAGGAGTTGATAGTTAAAGTTTCAACATTTATTGAAAAAAATCCTCAAATAAAAGAACTTGACCTTAATCCCATATTTGCCTATAAAGATGGCGCTTTAGTTGTGGATGCCCGAATAATTTTAGAACCGACGACGGAATTCTGAATACTGCGCTAGTCGTGCCAGAACCCGGATAGCTCTCTCTGGAGATGGTAAAGCTATGGATTTACCTGACTCCTTTAACTTGCCTTTAGCCTCAAGGGCATAAGGTCCATACAAATAGCAAACTATTGGTTTATCAGGCTGAGCCTCCGCTTGTTCTCCTATCAATTGGCATAATTCGTCACAAAATCTTTTGGAAAAAACCCCTCCAATAAAAAGGAAACCATCTACTTGTGGATCGGCAAGTAAAATTTTGAAGCCATTTTTTAATCCTTTAAGGAAAGATTCAGAAATCATAGCTATTGGCCAAATATCTACCGGATTAGTTATAGATAACCAAGGGGGGGATATATCCTTAAGGAGCTTTTTGGTCTCTAAGGATAGTTCAGCTACCTCAATGTTGAACTTGTGACAAGCATCTATAGTAACAATGCCTAAACCACCAGTAAAAGTAATGACACCAATCCTTTTTCCTCTCATGGGTGGTAGTAAAGAAAAAGCAGTTACTAAATCCTGAAGCTCCTCTAAATCAGCCACCCTGATTATACCGGCTTGCTTTAAGGCGGTTTCCCAGACCTCGTCTCTTCCGGTAAGAGAGCCTGTATGAGATTGAGCTGCTTTGGCTGCCTTATCACTTATTCCAGTTTTGAAGGCTAAAACAGGTTTCTTTTGAGCCAGTCGCTTAGCTGTTTCAAGGAATCTTTTTCCAGCTTTGGTACCTTCAATATGAAGAACAATGACATTTATTTCCGTATCTGATTCAAAATATTCCAAAGCATCAATGAAGTCAATATCACAGGCATTGCCTAAATCAATACCTTTACCAATCAATTTTAACTCCGGAAAACCGAAAAAGAAGACGCCACTTTGACAAATAAGACCAATAGGTACCTTTTCCATTTCATGTTTGACAAAGGCAGAACTAAAATTGATAAAAGCGTTAGCTGTCCCAAAAGTATTGGGACCAAGAATTTTAGCTCCCCCTTGTTTAGCCACAGTGACTATGGCTTTTTGGAGTTGCTTACCTTCAGCATCAGCAGCATCAGCAAAGCCTTGGGGAACTACCACAATCGAATCAATATTCTTGTGAATACATCCTTCAATTAGCGGCAAAACCAATTCCCTGGGAGTAACAACAACAGCTAAGTCAATATCTTCAGTTATTTGAGTGACATTGGGGTAGCATCTTATTCCCAAGATATCGCTGGCATTAGGGTTTACTGGATAGATTTTACCTTTATATCCGTAGCTGAGGAGGTTTTCTAAAATGTTAAAGGCATCCTCGCCCGTGTGCCTAGAAGCACCAATAATGGCTACAGACTTTGGCTCCATAAAATGCTTCATCTGGTAGTGACGGCTCATTATAGCTACACCTTTCGGGAGTGAGTTTAACTATTTCTAATAAAAGTGTCAAAAGAAAAAATTGACAAAGCCAAGCTCTATATGTTATGGTAAAGTAACAAAAAGTGAGGTATCACCAATGAATTATGGACGGGAGTTACTTAAAGGTAATACTGAAATATTACTTCTGGCTTTAATTAATCAAACACCTATGTATGGATATCAAATAGAT
>JBHOQK010000027.1:0-8495 GCA_042408205.1 Dehalococcoidia bacterium
TACCTCTTACTTAATATAATAATTGGTTGGTCCACATTGGATGCTGAGCGTAAATCAGAGCCGCCACTCCCTTGGCTTAAACCTCTTATTTTACTTTCTATTCCCTGGGCTTTTAGTATTCATATTATTACAGCTATGATTTATTGTGGCCTTGCTGCCAGACCCTTTTGGCTTACTGCTCTCTTAGCCCCTCGCTTTTTGGCTTCAGCTTTCGCCTCCGGACCCTCTCTGCTGATATTAATTTGTTTTATTGTTAGAAAATTCACTAAATTTGACCCAGGGAAAGAAGCCATTGAAAAACTGGTACAAATTATTACTTATGCCATGATTGCTAATGTATTTTTCTTATTATTGGAATTCTTTACTGTCTTTTATAGTAAGTTGCCGGAGCACATGATCCATTTTTGGTATCTTCTTTTCGGTTTAGAAGGAAAAGCCAAACTTGTACCTTGGATGTGGATTTCTATAATATTTGCCTGTCTGTCTCTGGCTTTATTAATTAACCCAGCAACACGACGGAAGGAGAACACTTTAATTTTAGCTCTGGCGTTAATAATCGCTTCTATATGGATAGATAAAGGACTTGGTCTAATTGTACCTGGGTTTATTCCGTCACCAACAGGTGAAATATTTGAATATTGGCCTACAATGCCTGAGACAATGATTACCTTAGGCGTTTGGGCGATTGGATTTTTGATACTCACAATTTTATACAAAATAGCTGTTTCGGTTAAGGAAGAAATAGCCAGCTAAAAATTATCTTATCTGATTATCTTTAAGTAGCTAAAATTAGTTTTAGTTCGTCTCCTTCATTAAGTAGGTTTCGTCAAACAATTGCTGTGTTTTTTGCCCTTTGATACAATGTTTTAAATATGACTCTTCTTTATAATCCTCAAGAAATTGAAAAGAAATGGCAAGAAAAATGGGCAGCTGATGGGATTTATTCTGTTACTGAAGATAATAGTCGTCCCAAATTTTACGCCTTGACTATGTTCCCCTATACTTCAGGAGACCTTCATATTGGGCACTGGTATGCTATGGCACCCTCTGATGTGCGGGCTCGGTTTAAGCGAATGCAGGGTTATAATGTTCTTCATCCCATGGGTTTTGATGCTTTCGGACTGCCGGCAGAAAATGCCGCCATAAATCATGGTATTCATCCCCGGACTTGGACTATGAAAAACATAGAAAATATGCGACACCAGCTTAAAAGTATGGGGGCTATTTACGATTGGAGCCGGGAAGTAATTACTTCGGAACCAGAATATTATAAATGGACCCAATGGTTTTTCCTTAAGCTTTACGAGGCAGGTTTAGCCTATCGAGCTAAGGCTCCGGTAAATTGGTGCCCTAGTTGTCAAACAGTTTTGGCTAATGAACAGGTAATTAATGGGTGCTGTGAACGCTGTGATACAACTGTGACCAAAAAAGAACTGGAGCAATGGTTTTTTAGAATTACCAAATATGCTGAGGAGCTTCTTGACCACAGTCAGATAGATTGGCCTGAGCGGATAAAGGTAATGCAGAAAAATTGGATTGGTAAAAGTACCGGAGCTGAAATTGCCTTTGATTTAGAACATAAAGATTTGGTGGAAAAGGAAATAAGAGTGTTTACAACCCGTCCAGATACTATTTTTGGTGTTACCTTCTTTGTTTTAGCTCCAGAACATCCTTTAGTTCCTCAGCTAACTACTCCGGAACGTCGGGCTGAAGTTGAAGAATATATAGAATGGGCGCGGCGTCAAGCAGAGTTTGAGCGGACAGCGGAAGAAAGGGAAAAGACTGGGGTTTTCCTGGGAAGTTATGTTATTAATAAATTAAATGGGGAAAGGGTACCTATATGGATTGCCGATTATGTACTGCCGAGTTATGGTACTGGGGCGGTCATGGGTGTGCCGGCTCACGATCAAAGGGATTTTGACTTTGCTAAAAAATTTGGTTTACCGATCCGGGTGGTTGTTGCACCCCCTGATTGGTCCGGGGAGGAGTTAACTTCGGCTTATACTGGACCGGGAATCATGGTGAATTCAGGTCAGTTTAATGGTTTATGGAGCGAGCAGGGTAGTGAAGCAATTTGTGACTTTTTGGAGCAGAAAGGCTGGGGGAAACGAGCCACTATCTATCGTCTCCGGGACTGGTTAATTTCTAGGCAGCGCTATTGGGGAGCACCAATTCCTATTATTTATTGTGAAAAATGCGGGATTGTTCCGGTACCCGAAAAAGATTTACCAGTGCTACTTCCCCCTGATGCTGAGTTCAAGCCTACCGGTGAATCTCCCTTAAAGTATTGTCCCTCTTTTGTTAATACTACTTGCCCTCGATGTTTTGGTCCGGCTCAACGAGAAACTGATACTATGGATACTTTCATATGTTCCTCCTGGTACTTCCTTCGTTATACCAGCCCCAAGGTTAATAATGCTGCCTTTGATGCCGAAAAAGTAAAATACTGGTTGCCGGTAGACTTGTATACTGGTGGTGCTGAGCATGCTGTTATGCATCTTCTTTATTCCCGCTTTTTTACTAAAGCTCTCAGAGATATAGGGTTAATAGATTTTAGCGAACCTTTTAAGCGTTTATTTAACCAAGGTACCATTATCTATCGGGGAGAGAAAATGAGTAAGTCACGGGGTAACGTGGTTACTCCTGATGTATATGTGACTGAGTTGGGGGCTGATGCTGTCCGGGCTTATTTAATGTTTATCGGTCCCTGGGAGCAAGGAGGCGAATGGAATGATTCCGGTATTATAGGTATAAGTCGTTGGTTTAACCGAGTATGGCGACTTATAAATACTGGTTATTTATCTGAACGGGTAGAACCTGAAGCGGAAAAGAAACTTCGCCGAGAAATCCATAAAACGATAAAGAAAGTAACTGAAGATTTAGAAGGTTTCCATTTTAATACTATGCTGGCAACTCTTATGGAATTTACCAATTATTTGATTAAGGTACAGGAAGATAAGTCTGTTTCTACTGACCTTTGGCATGAGGCAATTACTAATTTTCTGCTTCTTTTAGCTCCTACAGCTCCTCACCTTGCTGAAGAATTATGGGTGAGAACCGGACATGCCTATAGTATTCACAATCAATCTTGGCCAAAATGGGATGAAGAATTGGTTAAGGAGGAGGAATTCACTTTAGTTATCCAGGTAAACGGCAAATTGCGGGATAGAGTAATAGTCCCAATTTCAATTACTGAAGAAGAAGTTAGGCAGCTATCCTTGTCCCGAAAACGAATTAAACCTTATATTGAAGGAAAAGAAATTGTCAAGATAATTTATGTTCCAAGGAGGTTAGTGAATATAGTGGTGAGGTGAGGACGGGGATGGGATAAAAGAAAATCTACGAATGGTAGATGCCCGTATTTGGATGGCATGTAAAAGAGTTAGTAGGTTACCGATTGAAGTAACGGTAGTTGCTGTAACCAAAGGGGTTAGTGCTTCTGCCATAAAAGAAGCTTTTGCTTGCGGAATAAGGGATTTTGGTGAAAATCGGGTTCAGGAAGCCAGGGAGAAGATTGAGCAGCTTTCTGATCTTAGGTCGAGTATAACTTGGCATATGGTTGGTCATCTTCAGAGTAACAAAGCTAAGATAGCTGTAGAACTTTTTGACTTAATTCATAGTGTTGATTCAATAAGATTAGCTGAAATTCTAAATAGATGCACTCCAAAACCATTGCCTATTTTGCTTCAAGTCAATGTGTCTGGAGAAGCCACTAAAAAGGGGTTTAGTATTGATGAGGTAATTCCGGCGGCGCAACAAATATTTAAGCTACCAAATTTACAAGTCAAAGGTTTGATGACTATTGCTCCGTTGACGAAAAATCCAGAAGAAGTTCGCCCTGTTTTTCGAAAGCTGCGAGAGCTCCGGGATCAGTTAGGTCTGGAGCATTTATCCATGGGGATGAGTGATGATTTTGAGGTGGCGATTGAAGAGGGAGCTACCATAATACGGCTTGGTCGAGCTATTTTTGGAGAATTGAAAGAGGTAGGGTAAAAAATGCGAATTGGTTTTATTGGTGGGGGGGTAATGGGGGAAGCTATGCTTAAGAATGTTTTAGCTAAAGGTGTGGCTAATAGGGAAGAAATTATTGTGAGCGATGTTAGTCCAAAGCGACGAGATTGGTTAACCGAAAGATATCAGATTAAAGTTACGCCCAATAACTTAGAGGTAGCCAAGGAAACTGAAATAATTGTTTTAGCCGTAAAGCCTCAAGATTTAGCTGGGGTACTTACTGAGTTACAGGGCTTAGAACAAAGGCAACTGGTTCTGTCTATTGTTGCTGGTGCTACTTTAAATACTCTTTGCCAAAACTTAAACCATTTCAGTGTAATCCGAGCCATGCCTAACATGCCAGCACAAGTTGGTGAGGGAATAACTATTTGGACAGCTACTCCCCAAGTAACTCAGGGGCAAAAAAGAACGGCTCGATCCTTATTAGGGACTTTAGGTAAAGAAATTTATGTTGATAACGAAAAGTATATAGATATGGCAACGGCAGTGAGTGGGAGTGGTCCAGCTTATATTTTTGTTATTATTGAAGCTTTAATTGATGCGGGGGTTCATATTGGTTTACCTCGGGAAATAGCCACGACACTAGTTTTGGAAACAATTCTCGGTTCAGTTCGAGCTATCCAGATAACAGCTAAACATCCCGCTGAACTTAAAAATTTAGTCGCTTCCCCGGGCGGGACTACTGTTGAAGGATTATTCCAATTAGAAAAAGGTGGACTTCGCTCCCTCCTTCTTCAGGCTGTTATTGCTGCTTATGAAAAAGCGAAAATTCTAAATATAGTAGGAGGGACTAAGTAACAGTCGGGGTTTTACCTGGGTGAAGTTTTTTCCACTTCTCCAGCAATTGTTCTCGAGTTTCTTTATGGGCTGGGTCGGGAACGCAACAATCTACTGGACAAACTTCGGCACATCGGGGTGATTCAAACCAACCGATGCATTCAGTGCATTTATCAGGGTCAATAACATAAATTGTTTCCCCTTCTTTTATAGCTTCGTTTTTACACTCAGCTTCGCAAGCACCACAGCTAATGCAATCTTCAGTAATTTTATATGCCACTTTTGAACTTACCTCCTTCTAATTAAAATTTTTATCGCGCTTAGTAATCTGAGATTTAATCTGGAATCACACCCCCTTTCTTTGTAATTCAGCCAATTCTTGAGCAAATTTGTCTTTTAAAGCCCGAGCGACATGGGCAGGGACAAAATCCTCAAGGCAACCGCCTAATTTAGCTACTTCTTTAAGAAGGCTTGAGCTGAGAAATTGATATTGTAAGCTTGCCATGAGACAGATTAACTCCAATTCTGGAGCTAATTTTTTGTTCATCATTGCCATTTCAAATTCTCTTTCAAAATCTGAGCTCATTCTTAGCCCTCTCACCATCACTTTGGCAGATACTCTGCGGGCAAAATCTACCGTAAGACCAGAATAAGCTTCTACTCGAACATTCGGTAAATCAGCTACTGCTTGTTTTACGAGTTCTACCCGCTCTGAGGTAGAAAATAGAAGTTGCTTCTCGGGTCGGTCATAAACACCAATAATTAATTCATCAAAAAGAGGTGCAGCTCGCCTGATAATATCCAGATGTCCGTAGGTAATTGGGTCAAAACTACCAGGATAAATAGCGATAGTCATAGTCATTCTCCCTTTTTATATATTGAAATGCAAGTGTCACCATATCGACGTTCCTTAATTAACTTAAGACTATCATAATTATTTTTTAGAGAGAGCCGATGGGAATGGCAGACAGCAATCAGAGAGTTAATGCCAATAAGGTTAGATGTAGCTAATTGTTGTAACAAATTATCTGTTCCTGTATCTGAATAGGGAGGATCAATAAAAATAATGTCATATTTAGTGTTAAGAAAAGTTAGTGCCTTGTTCACACTACAACAATAAACATGGGCTTTTTCTATAAAGCCGGTTTTGATTAAATTATCCTTTATAATAGCACAACATTTTGGTTCTTGGTCAACAAAATCGCTCCAGTCTGCTCCTCGACTTAAAGCTTCAATTCCCAAAGCACCACTACCTGAATAAAGGTCGAGAGTTCGGGACCAGTGAGAAGTTGTGGTTTCTAATATAGAAAAAAGGGCTTTCCTCACTATATCTGTAGTTGGACGGACTAAACCACCTTTAGGAACTTTGAGACGATGTCCTTTGGCTATACCACCAGTTATTCGCATTCTTTAGAAGTTTTCTTACCTTGGCTTAATATTTTACTTATTATAGCTTGCCTTCCTTTTTAGTCAAGGGTTGCTGGCATCAAGTATTTTTAGCTGTAGTGAGCCCTATTTGACTTTGCTTAAAGCTGAAGTTAAACTATTGGGCTATAAAGAAATAAAGAAAATATTATGGCAGAAGTTCTTAACCAAGTTGATATATATTATAAAGAGCGAAAACAGCGAGCTATTGAGCTTAAAAAGTCAGGGAAGAAAATAATAGGTTATTTTTGCTGTTTTGTCCCACTGGAAATCCTGAGTGCTTTTGATTTAGTGCCTTACCGCATTCACGGAAACGTTACCAAGCCTATTGAGCAAGCTGATACTTGTCTTGAGACAACCCTGTGTCCTTATGTCCGAAGTTGTTTTGATTTAGCCCTTAAAGGCGAATATGATTTTTTGGATGGCTTAGTAGTGCCTCATACCTGCGATACCATTCAAAGAATTTATGATATCTGGAAATACTATCGCTCCTTTCCTTACTTTCACTTCATTAATGTCCCCCACATGATAGCGCCTTCTTCTTATGAATTTTTTAAAAATGAATTAAAGATTTTTATTAAGAGCTTAGAGAAATTCACCGGTCAAACACTAACATCAGAACGTTTAGAGGAGGCAATCCAACTCCACAATGAAAATCGCTCACTCCTCCGGCAACTTTACGAACTGAGGAAGCCCCAGCCACCATTAGTTTCTGGAACTAATGTGACCAAGATTTTGATCATTGGCATGGGCATACCGGTAGAAGAATATAACACTTTAGTGAAAAGACTGATAAAGGAAGTCCAGGAATATCCCTTGGATGGTAATAAGCAATTCCCGAGGATACTGGTTTATGGGAATGAGATAGACGATATTGCCTTCATTAAATTAATTGAAGATAGTGGAGCTTATGTAGTTATGGACGATTTATGCACTGGCTCCAGAACTTTTTGGAAAGATGTAAAACTTACTCCTGACCCTTTAGATGGTATTGCGGAGCATTATTTACGAGATATTTCTTGCCCTCGGACTTATATTCCTAAAATGGAAACAAGGCAAAAAGACTTGGACAACCGTTTTGGCTATTTGCGTAATTTCATCACAGAATTTAAAGTGAAAGGAGCCATATTTTATATTATTAGGTATTGTGATACTTATGACCTCGAAGCTCCTGATGTTCGAGATTATTTGAAAGAGCAAGGGATCCCAGTTTTGGTTTTGGAAGATGAGTATACTATGGTTAGTATTGGGCAATTACGGACCCGAATTCAAGCTTTTTTGGAAATAATTGGGTAGGAGATAGAGCAAAATGACTGAAGTGAGAGAGTCAAAAAAGACTACGGCAGTAAAAGCCACCCAGGCAGCCATGAAAGTACGGGGTATAGTTAAGTCTATGTACGCTCAGGCAGTAGAAGCCAAAGCTAAAGGTCAGCCTGTAGCTTATACTATGATTGATTCCCAGTATGATGAAATTATCCGAGCTATGGATATAATCCCAATTTGGACTGAAAATTATGCCGGACTGTGCGCAGCTAAACGAGATGCTGAGCGTTTCTTGGTGAAGGCTGAAGCTGAAGGCTATTCTAATGTCCTTTGTAGTTATGCCCGAACTGGTATCGGTTTTGATAGCCTTCGTAAGGAATTGGGGGGGATACCTCCAAACTCCCCTGATGGTGGTATGGTAATGCCAGATATGCTTTTAGGTAGTAGCGCAATGTGTGATCCCCGTTATAAATGGTACCAGGCTTTAGGACGTTATATGAATGTTCCTATCTATAACATTGATGTGGTAACACCTCCTATAGATGCGGACTTAACCGAAGTAGCTGATTATTATGTAAAATACCAATTTGAACAGCTAAAGGGCTTGGTGGATTTTCTAGAAAGACAAACAGGGAAAACTTTAGATAGAGACCGTCTATGGGAGACCATTAAACTTGGAGATGAGGTTTGGAGATTATGGTATGAAGTAGACCGATTGCGTCGAGCTCTCCCAGCGCCTATGCCATCTCAAGACCATTTTAATGTGATGGTTCCAGCTCACTTTTTATGTGGTACCCTTGAAGCGGTGGCTTTTTTTCAAGAACTTTATGACGAAGTAAGAAATAGAGTTGAAAACAAGATTGGGGTAATTGAGGACGAAAAGTATCGCCTTCTTTTTGGTGGAGGTTTACCTCCGTGGCATACCATGTGGATTTTCAATTACTTTGAAAGTCTGGGAGCAGTATTTGTTATTGAAAATGTTTATCGCATTTATGACCCAGTGGAAGTTCCAACAAAAG
>JBHOQK010000028.1:0-41717 GCA_042408205.1 Dehalococcoidia bacterium
CTCCCTTATGAGGTGGGTTTACTTTTCTTTTTAAAAAGAATGCTTTTATTGCTTAAAATTTTTTAATTTTTTTAATAATTTTTTATTAAGAAATTAAACAAATTGTTGAAAAATTTATCTGAAATAGGTTATGATTGTTATTAAAGGAGTTGAGGGATGCCTGGAAAAGATTATTATGAGATTTTAGGGGTAAGCCGGAATGCTACTGAAAAAGAGATAAAGCAAGCTTACCGGCGTTTAGCTCGTAAGTTTCATCCTGATGTCAACCCGGGGGATAAGTCAGCTGAAGCGAAATTTAAGGAAATAAACGAGGCTTATGAAGTTCTTTCTGACCCGGAGAAACGGCGGAAATATGACCGTTTTGGGGATCAATGGCGCTATGCCGACCAGTTTACTCAAGAAGGTTGGGATTTCAGTCGGGAAGGCCCCCAGGTTACTTTTGAGTTTGGTAACTTGAACGATATTTTTGATAGTCTGTTCAAAGATTTTAGCTCTCGCTTTCGGGCATCGGGTCGATCAACTCGGGGCAAAGATATTTCTTATCCAGTTGAAGTCACTTTAGAGGAGGCTTATCGAGGTACCAAGCGCATTATTGAACTTCAAACCCAGGAGTTTTGTCCAGTTTGCCATGGGAGTGGTATTTTGGGGAATCGAACTTGCATTAATTGTGGTGGTTCAGGGAAGGTAATAAAACCAAAACGTCTTGAGGTTAAAATACCTCCTGGTGTTAGAGATGGTTCCCGTATTAGAATTGCTGGGGAGGGGGAAGTGGGCTATGGGAATACCAAAGGCGATCTCTACCTTTTAGTCAAAGTTTTACCTCACGAGCGCTTCGAGCGTAAAGGGGATGACCTTTATGTGGAAGTACCTGTGCCTTTAGTTGTAGCTGTTCTCGGTGGTGAAGTGGAGGTGCCGACTTTGGGAGGTAAACTAGCTTTAAAGATACCACCCGAAACTCAAAATGGAAGAGTGTTTCGTCTAGCTGGTCAAGGAATGCCTCATTTAGGTGATTCGGCTCGGGGTGACCTCTTTGCCAAGGTAAAAGTAGTGTTGCCGACAAATTTGACTGAGACAGAGCGGAGACTTTTTGAACAGTTACGAACACTTCGCCCAAAATAGGAATAGAAAGTATTGATGTTTCTAAAGTGAGGTGATAATATAAGATGATTTCACCAGAGTCTGAGCCAAAATATGTGATAAGTGTAGCTGCTAAAATGGTGGGGATTGAAACCCATACTTTGCGGTATTATGAGAGACTGGGTCTTATACAGCCATATCGGTCAAAAGGAAATATACGTTATTACTCTGAAAATGATATCGAACATTTACGACATATTAAAACTTTAGTGGATGACTTAGGGATTAATTTGGCTGGGGTGGAGGTGGTGTTATATTTGACCCAAAAAATAGCTCAATTGCAGCGTCAAATTCAACTTCTGGAAGAAGAAATTAGTCGCTTAAGGAAATCTACTGAAAAGGAAGGAGGCGGATAAATGGCTCAACCAACAATATTGCCACCAAAAGCAGAAGTTCCACCAGCTAAATGGCAGGTCACCAGTTATTGCTTTTGGTGTGACACTGTCAAAAATTTAGTGACTGTTCTGGTGTATGGTGATTGGCGTGCTCGGTGTATTTACTATGAAAGAAATGCCTCGCATAAAAATGAGGCGAAAAGGAAAAAAATGTTGAAAGAGTGTCCTGGTCCAACTTGCCAGCACGTTACTAACTACCGGGACAAACTTATCCAAGAAGAGTTAACTACGAAATAATAGTTTTATAACAACCCCCTTTACTTAGCTCTTTATAAAAAATTTTGTGTGACGAGCCAAAAAATGAGACCTGAGCGATTTACAGAACAAGCTCAAGAAGTTTTAGTTTCTTCCCAGAACATAGTTCGGCGTTTTCGTCATACCCAGTGGGATGTGGAGCATGTTTTATTAGCCTTATTGGAACAAGAAAGGGGTTTAGCTTTGGAGATAATGAGAAGGTTGGGGGTAGACGAGGCAGCGATAAGAAGGCGTGTGGAATTGGTTCTTGAGGCTGCTCCTAAAGCAGCTTACGAAGCAATTCAAATTTATGCCACGCCACGGGTTGCCCGGCTTTTAGAAAATGCGGCGCATGAAGCTGACCGGCTTAAAGATGAGTTTATTGGAGTGGAGCACCTTTTAATTGCTATTGCTGGGGAAAGTAAAGGAGAAGCGGCTAAGATCCTGGCTGAATTTGGCATTAATCAAGAAAAGATTTATCAGGCTTTGCAGAGTATTCGGGGGAAGCGCCGGATTACCGACCCAAGGGCAGAAAGCAAATATCGTTCCTTAGAAAAGTATGGTCGTGATCTTACTGAATTAGCTCGTCAGGGTAAGCTTGACCCTGTAATCGGGCGTGATGAGGAGATAAAGCGGGTTATGCAAATTCTGACCCGCCGTACCAAAAATAATCCAGTAATTATCGGTGAAGCTGGCGTTGGCAAGACTGCTATTGCTGAAGGGTTAGCCCAGAAGATTGTTAGCGGTGATGTTCCCGATTCTCTTAAAAATAAAAGAATAATCGCTTTAGACATGGGAGCATTAGTAGCTGGAAGTAAATTCCGGGGCGAGTTTGAAGAAAGGTTAAAAGCAGTAATGGACGAAGTCCGTCAAGCACAAGGAGAGATAATCCTGTTTATTGATGAGATCCATACTGTGGTGGGAGCTGGTGCTGCTGAAGGTGCTATCGATGCGAGTAATATGCTTAAACCAGCATTAGCTCGAGGTGAACTCCAGTGTATTGGAGCTACTACTCTGGATGAGTATCGAGAGCATATAGAAAAAGATAAAGCCTTAGAACGTCGGCTTCAACCCGTTTTCCTAAGTGAGCCCAGTATTGAAGCCACTGTAGAAATGCTTCGGGGACTTCGCCCTCGTTACGAAGCTCACCATAAGATTAGGATTGATGACTCAGCTTTACTTGCTGCAGCTAAGCTAAGTCAGCGTTATATTTCAGGCAGATTCTTACCTGACAAAGCTATTGACCTTATTGATGAAGCTGCCAGTAAACTGCGTATTGATATGGAGAGTGCTCCTACGGAAGTTAAAAGTTTAGAACAGAGGATACAGCATTTACTTAATGAAGAAGAAGCAGCCTCCCAGCGGCGGGATTACCAAAAGGCGGCTGAGTTGAAAGCCGAGAGATTACGTTTAGAAGCCGAATATAATAAAGCGAAAGCTCGATGGCTTCAAGAAAAGAAAATTGATGGTGTAGTGGATGAAGAGGATATTGCTGAGCTTGTTTCTAAATGGACGGGTATTCCCGTAGCTCGGATATTAGAGGGTGAAGCTGAGAAGTTACTTCATATGGAGGAAAGGCTTCATGAACGGATTGTAGATCAAGAAGAGGCAGTTTCTGCAGTATCTGAAGCTATCCGGCGAGGGCGAGCTGGTCTTAAAGACCCAAAGCGCCCCATTGGCACTTTTATTTTCCTTGGTCCTACGGGTGTTGGTAAAACTGAATTAGCTCGGGCTTTAGCTCAATTTCTCTTCGATGATGAAGAAGCGATGATACGGTTGGATATGTCGGAATATATGGAAAAGCATACTGTATCTCGTCTTATCGGTGCTCCTCCTGGTTATATCGGCTATGAGGAAGGTGGACAATTAACGGAAGCGGTGCGCCGTCGCCCTTATCGAGTAATCCTATTTGATGAAATTGAGAAAGCTCATCCCGATGTTTTTAATATCTTACTTCAAATACTGGAAGATGGCAGACTTACTGATGGTCACGGCCGAACAGTAGACTTTAAGAATACGGTAATAATAATGACCAGCAATTTAGGCACTCAAGAATTCCAGCGTCAGGCTCTTGGCTTTTCCCGCCAAGAAAAAAGCGAACAACAGCGGTTAAGGAGCGCTATTGAAAGTGCCTTAAAACAAACTTTTCGCCCAGAGTTCCTTAATCGAATAGATGAAATTATTATTTTCAATCCTCTTACTGAAGAACATTTGAAGAAGATTATTGATTTGATGATCCGGGAAGTGGAGAAGCGCCTTAGCGAACGTAACATTAAATTAGAATTGAAAGAAGAGGCTAAGTCGTGGTTACTTAAAGAAGGCTATAATCCTGTTTATGGTGCTCGACCTTTGCGTCGGGCTATCCAGAAATATATAGAAAATCCTCTTTCAACTCGGATATTAAAGGGCGAGTTTAAAGAAGGCGATACCATTGTAGTTGATAAAGAGGGGGAGGGCTTAAATTTTACTAAGAAAGAAATGGCTAAGGTTACGGTCTGAAAATGACAAACCCTCTTAAAACTGCGGAGGTGGTGAGGAAAGGGATAGCCAAAAAGGAATATATTGTTGGTGGTTTAGCTTTAGCAATTACTTTTCTGGGTTGTTTGGTTGCTATTTATTATTGGGAATACATAAGTCATCTTAGTAAGTATGGTTATGCGGGGGTTTTTGTTATTAGCATTTTAGCTGGGGGGACTGTTTTTGTTCCCATACCAGGTCTTTTAGTTGTTTTTACTTTGGGTTCAGTATTAAAACCGGCTTTAGTTGGGGCTTTAGCTGGGTTAGGTGAAGCTTTAGGAAGTATGGGGATCTATTTGACTGGCTATGGGGGGCGGGGAGTTTTCCAGAATACTAGCCGTGGTCTTTACGCTCATCTTTCAGCATGGCTACATCGTCATGGTTCGGTGGCGGTTTTTATAAATTCGGCTATTTTTAACCCTTTGTTTTATCCCTTTACGGCAATAGCCGGGATGTTACGCTTTGGTCTAATTAAATTTTTCCTTGTCTGCTGGGCAGGTAAGACTGTCAAGGGTATGATAGTGGCTTACGCTGGCTATTTGGGTTTGCGCACTGTCTTACGCTGGTTAGGGATGCCCCTTTGAAATCACCCAAAATCAAAGATTCTCGGCGGTAGGTAAATTAAATTAAGGTCTTGAGTTTTCCTTGGACTTTTGTTATATTAAATTTAAGTGGGGCTGTAGCTCAATTGGGAGAGCGTTTGACTGGCAGTCAATAGGTAGTGGGTTCGAATCCCATCAGCTCCACCATTTAAAAATTTAACTTTTTAATGAGCGCTAAAGGAACCTCCGCTCATAGAAGCGGGGGGTTTTTGTTTAAGTAGGGGTAAAATGGTTTTAGAAACAAATAAGGAAAGAGAAGGTAAATTAGAAAGACTGCGTCACTCAGCAGCTCATATTATGGCACAAGCAGTCCAATCTCTTTTTTCTGAAGTTAAATTTGGTATCGGACCTGCTATTGAAGACGGCTTTTACTATGATTTTGATCTACCCCGAGGTCTTACTCCCGATGACTTACCAATCATTGAAAGGAAAATGAGGGAAATTATCGCCCAAGATTTGCCTTTTATAAAGGAAGAAGTAGATAAAACGGAAGCCAGGCGCCTTTTTGCTGACCAACCCTATAAGTTAGAGTTGCTTGAAGAAATTCCTGATAGCAAAGTAAGTATTTATAGGCAAGGTAGCTTTGTCGACCTTTGTCGTGGTCCTCACCTAAATTCTACCGCTGAGCTGAAAGCTTTCAAATTAACTCATATTGCTGGTGCTTACTGGCGGGGGGATGAGAAACGCCCAATGCTTCAACGAGTGTATGGGGTTGCTTTTGAATCGGAAGCTGAGCTTCAGGATTATTTATCTCGATTGTCTGAAGCAGCTAAACGGGACCATAGAAAATTAGGTAAAGAGCTGGATCTCTTTAGTATTCATGAGGTTGCTGGTTCGGGGTTGGTGTATTGGCATCCCAAAGGGGCAACAATACGAAGGCTAATTGAAGATTTTTGGAAAGATGAACATATAAAACGCGGTTATGAAATTGTTTATACTCCCCATATTGCTAAATTGAATTTATGGAAGACGAGCGGACACTGGGACTTTTATCGAGAAAATTTATACTCTCCAATGGATGTAGATGGGCAAGAATATATTATTAAACCTATGAATTGTTTAGGACACATTCTCATTTATAAAACTCAATTGCGGAGCTATAGAAGTTTGCCTTTGCGCTATGCGGAGTTAGGTACAGTATACCGATATGAACGTTCTGGGGTATTACATGGTTTAGCTCGGGTTAGAGGTTTTACCCAAGATGATGCTCACATTTTTTGTCGTCCTGACCAGCTTGAAGCTGAGATAGGGGCAGTTCTTGAACTGGCTCAGTTTATGATGAATACTTTTGGTTTTCATGAATATCAACTTTTCCTATCGACTCGTCCCGAGAAATATGCTGGGACTATTGAAATTTGGGATGAAGCTACTCAATGTTTAAGAAAAGTTCTGGAGGCTTACCACCTTATTTATCAGATAGACCCTGGGGAGGGAGTTTTCTACGGGCCTAAAATTGACATTAAACTTAAAGATGCTTTGGGGAGATGGTCGTGGCAAGGTCCCACTATTCAAGTAGATTTTAATCTGCCACAGCGTTTTAACGTCACGTATGTGGATAAGGATGGCTCCGAGCGTTTAGTGGTAATGATACATCGAACTGTATTGGGGAGTATGGAGCGTTTTTTGGCTTGTCTTTTGGAGCATTATGGGGGTGCTTTACCAGTATGGCTGTCTCCGATTCAGGTAACGATTATTCCTATAGCTGATCGCCATCTTAACTACGCGGAGGCTGTCGCCACAGAGCTTAGAAAAGAAAATATTAGGGTAGAAGTTGATAGTCGTTCGGAAAGGATGAACCTGAAAATAAGGGAAGCTCAGCTGAATAAAATACCGTTTATGCTTATAGTCGGAGATAAAGAATTAGAAACTGAGACTATCTCAGTTCGGTTAAGGAATGGGGAGGATTTAGGTCCTATGTCTTTATCGGAATTTAAGGAAAAAGTTAGGGCTGTGATTAATAATAAGCTTTGATTTTCTGGTAGAGAAATGGTATAGTTTGCTTTAAAGGAGGGAAAGCCGAAAAATAGTTAAGGAATTTAGAATAAACGAACAAATAACAGCGAAGGAAGTTCGGCTTATAGGAGAAACTGGCGTACAGTTGGGAGTAATGCCTTTAGTTAAGGCATTACAGATTGCCCGAGAACGTGGACTTGATTTAGTAGAGGTGGGACCAGTTTCAGTACCTCCGGTATGCCGGCTTCTTAATTATGGTAAGTATAAATATGAGCAAGCTAAAAAGGAACGTAAACTTCGCAAGGGGCAAAAAGTCGGGTTGTTAAAGGAAATTCGTCTAAGACCCAGGATCAAAGAGCACGATCTTGAGGCAAAAGTGAGAATAATAAAGAAGTTGTTAGAGGATGGGGATAAGGTAAAAGTATCTTTAATTTTCAAAGGACGAGAGGTTATTCACCCAGAAAGGGGTTGGAAGATTCTTAAAAAAGTAGCCGAGGACTTAAAAGGAGTGGGTGTATTAGAGGGCTCTCCAACTATTGAGGAAAGTAGTATGTTCCTAACTTTATCACCAGTTTCGTTGACCAAAGAAGCAAAAGCAGCCAAAGGTAGTTAAGATGCCAAAGTTGAAAACTCATAAAGGAACTCAGAAGCGTTTCCATATTACTGGAAGGGGGAAGTTGATGCGGACTAAAGGGGGTAAAAGTCATTTGAGACGGAAAAAAGCTGCCCGAGCTAAACGTTTATATGATGAAATGATCCCATTACATTCTTCCGACACGGGGCGAATTAGAAGACTTTTACCTTATGGAGTTGAATAAAAAGGAGGTTATCGTTGCCTCGAGCTAGAAGCGGTTTAATCACTCATCGGCGCCACAAAAAAGTATTAAAGTTAACTAAAGGTCATAGAGCAACAAGGCATAGCTTATATCGTCGGGCTCATGAATCTATGCTTCATGCTTTAAGCTATGCTTATAGGCATCGTCGTGAGCGCAAAGGGGACATGAGACGTTTGTGGATTAACCGCATCAATGCTGCCGCTCGGGCTAATGGACTTTCATATAGTCAATTTATAACTGGCTTAAAGAAACTTGGCGTAAAGATTAATCGCAAACTTTTGTCTGACATGGCTGTAACAGATCCGGCTACTTTCTCCAAATTATCGGCTTCTGTCTTAGCACAGCTTAATCGATAAATTTTCCCGTCTAAAAAGTAACTTAAAAGGTGATGCAAGAAGAATTAGAAATTCTTGCCAGTCAAGCTTTTGAGACATTAAATAAGATCAATAATCTTAAAGAACTTGAGACTTGGCGAGTTTGTTATTTAGGTAAAAAGAGTAAATTAACACAGCTTCTACGCTCTTTAGCCTCATTACCTTTAGAGGAGAGACGTATTATAGGGGAAAGAGCCAATGAAATTAAGAGAGCCTTTGAAACAGCGTTAGAAGAAAAGAAAAAGGCTTTAACAGAAGCTCAAATAGCTCTCTTACTTAAAGAAAGCTTAGACATTACTTTACCTGGAGTGCCTGTATCTATCGGGCGGCTTCACCCCATTACTCAAGTATTAAAGGAAATTTGTGATATTTTTATAGGGATGGGTTTTCAGGTTGTTGAGGGACCAGAAGTAGAATGGGACTATTATAATTTTGAAGCCCTTAATATTCCTAAAGATCATCCTGCTCGAGATATGATGGCAACATTGTGGATTGATTTTGAATCGGAGACTGGTGAAAAAGAAATGTTGCTGCGCACTCATACCTCTCCAATGCAGATCAGGGTGATGGAAAAGATGCGTCCCCCCATTCGGGTGGTAGTACCGGGACGTGTTTATAGGCATGAAGCCACAGATGCTACTCACGAATCGATGTTTTACCAAGTTGAAGGCTTAGCCGTTGATAGAAATATTACCTTAGCTGACTTAAAAGGAACTCTTTTTGAATTTGCTCGCTGTCTTTTCGGTGCTGAACGGAAAGTTCGTTTTCGTTGCGATTACTTTCCTTTTGTGGAACCTGGAGTAGAGATGGCTATTGATTGTTTAGTGTGTAAAGGCACTGGTTGTCGCTTATGTAGCGGTAGTGGCTGGATTGAAATTCTGGGGGCGGGGATGGTGCATCCAGAGGTTTTAAGGCGTGTTGATATTGATCCTGAAGTATATACTGGCTTTGCCTTCGGTCTGGGTGTTGAACGAATTCCTATGCTTCGCTATGGCATTGATGACATTCGCCTTTTTTATAGTAATGACATTAGATTTTTGAAGCAATTTTGAGGGTTTAAATGAGGGTTTCTCTTAAATGGTTACAGGATTATATTAAGATTACTCTTCCAGCTAAAGAGTTAGCTGAAAAATTAACTATGGCTGGAATTGAGGTTAAAAAAATAGAAGTTATTGGGGAGGCTTGGGAAAAGGTGGTGGTTGGGGAGATAGTGGCTGTGTCACCCCATCCAAATGCTGACCGTTTGAAACTGGTTACGGTCAACTTAGGGCAGCAAGAATTAACTGTAGTTAGTGGTGCTCCGAATCTTAAGACTGGCGATAAAGTGCCCTTTGCCCACGTTGGTGCTCAACTCAGAGATGCTCAT
This sequence comes from Dehalococcoidia bacterium, assembly GCA_042408205.1. Taxonomy (GTDB): domain Bacteria; phylum Chloroflexota; class Dehalococcoidia; order GIF9; family DYGU01; genus JBHOQK01. The sequence goes on from JBHOQK010000028.1 coordinate 9,415, forward strand.
ACCGGGGAGATTATTTCAGTAAGACCGGCGAAAATCCGTGGTGTCCTTTCTGAAGGTATGGTTTGTTCAGAAAAAGAACTGGGAATTTCTGATAATCATGAAGGTATTATGGTCTTGCCTTCAGAAGCCCCAGTAGGTATCTCTCTGGCGGAGTATCTGGGGGATGTTATTTTTGATTTAGATGTAACTCCTAATCGTCCTGACTGCTTGTCAGTAATTGGAATTGCTAGAGAAGTGGCAGCTCTTACCCAGCAAACTATTTACATACCTCAGGTTTTTTACGAAGAATCAGCCCATTTAATTGACTCTTTGATAACTGTGACTATTGCTGAACCCGTTTTATGCCCCAGGTACTGTGCCAGCTTGATTATTGGAGTTAAGGTTAGCCCATCTCCTCGCTGGCTTAAGCAGCGTCTATTAGCCTGTGGTATGCGTCCTATAAATAATATTGTTGATGTCACCAACTATGTAATGTTGGAATATGGTCAACCTCTCCACGCCTTTGATTATCATAGGATAGTCGGAAGGCAAATTATAGTCCGTAAAGCTAAAATTGGGGAAATGATAACTACCTTAGATAAAATGGAACGGGCTTTAGCTTCTGACGTGTTAGTTATTGCTGATGCCGAACGTGCCATAGCTATTGCCGGTATCATGGGTGGTTTTGACACTGAGGTAACTGAGGAAACGACTACTGTTTTATTAGAGTCAGCCAATTTTAATCGGACTACTATTAGACGAACTTGCGCTAATCTTGGCTTGAGAACTGAAGCTTCATTGCGCTTTGAGAAGGGACTTAGCCCTGAATTAACTTTACCGGCATTACGACGAGCTACTCAGCTGATATTAGAACTGGCTGGAGGAAAAGCGGCTAAAGGTATCCTTGACGTTTATCCCGGAAGACAGGAAAGGCAATCCTTATTACTTTCCATAGCTCAAATTCAGCGACTTTTAGGCATGGAAGTGGGAGTTGATGAAACCATTAAAACGTTAACACTTTTGGGTTTTCAATGCGTGGTAAAGGAGTCAGGACAAATTTCGGTTACAGTTCCTTATTGGCGGACTGATATTTCTAACTCTGCTGATTTAGTTGAAGAGGTGGCTCGCATTATTGGTTATGACAAAATTCCGGCAACTATGTTGAGTTCTCCAATTCCTTCTCGACAATCAACACCTGAACTTGTTATTAGAGAAAAGTTGCGAAATATCATGATTAGCTGTGGTTTTCAGGAAGTGCTGACTTATTCATTAGTTAGTTTTGATATGCTAAGGAAAATCTATTCAGATTTGGAGCTGCTTCCTCCTTTACCTTTAAAAGTCGCTAACCCAGTTACTAAAGAACAAGAATATTTGCGAACCAGCTTAAGGGCTAATTTATTGTCTACTCTTAGTCAAAATCAAAGGCATGAATCAGCAGGCTTAAAGCTTTTTGAAATTGGTAAAGTATTCTTACCTCGGGGAAAAGATTTACCTGAAGAAAAGGAAAAACTTTGTGCTGTAATTAATGGTCGGCGCTCAGAATTATCTTGGCGTCAGATAGAAGGGGAATTTGATTTCTTTGATACTAAAGGAATTGTGGAATGTCTTCTTTCCTGGCTGGGTGGCACAATAAGATTTGTTGCTTCTGAAGATAAAAGTCTTCATCCCGGAAGAAGAGCCGATGTCCTTGTTGACGAGGTTAAAGTCGGTGTTTTTGGAGAATTGCATCCAAAGGTAGCAGAAGCTTTTAAGCTTTCTGGCACTACTTATCTTATAGAACTAGATTTGGCTGAGTTATTACCTTTAGCTCGCTTAAAAAAGTATACTTCTTTACCTCGATTTCCAGGAGCAATTCGAGATATTGCCGTAGTATTAGACGAAAATATTCCTTACGAACGAGTTAAAACTATTATCCAAAGTTTCCCCTTAGTCGCTCATGTGACTCTTTTTGATCTTTACCAGGGTGAACCAGTTCCTAGCGGGAAGAAGTCCTTGGCTTTCAGAATTGTATATCAGGCACCAACACAAACATTGACCGATGAGCAGGTTTCTGAAGTGCAACAACAGATCCTTGATACCTTATATCGGGAATTAGGGGCTACGTTGCGGACTTAATCTTTTTACTTTAAAGATCAGAGTTTACTTTGGCTTTTAAAAGTTCCTTAACTTTATAAGCTATCCCGGCTAAAGGTAAAAGTTGAGTCTGACTTTCGTGGCGCCATTTTATTTCTACACTTTCTTTTTCCAGAGTTCGGGGGCTTAGGGTGAGGCGGAGGGGGATACCCAGTAGGTCGGCATCATTGAATTTAACTCCAGGGGATTCGTTCCGGTCATCGTAAAGCACTTCTATGCCTTCATCCGTTAAATCTATATAGAGCTTCTCAGCCATTTTGGCTACATTTTGATTTTCAATATAAAGGGGGCAAAGGTAAACGTGATAAGGAGCGATAGATATGGGCCAGATAATACCTTTTTCATCATGATTTTGTTCTACGGCTGCGGCTAATAATCGCCCCAAACCTATGCCATAGCAGCCCATAACAATAGGATGAGGAGTACCTTTTTGGTCAAGAAAGAAAGCTGACATTTTTTCACTAATAAAAGTGCCTAATTTAAAGACATGACCGACCTCAATCCCGAAGGTGAGGGAAAGGGGATTACCACATTTAGGGCAGGGGTCGCCAGAACGGACCTTAGCAATGTCACCGATAAGGTCAACCTTGAAATCGCGGGGGTAATTAACATTTTTGAAATGGGTACCCGGTTTATTAGCTCCAGCAACAAAATTAGAGCCCAAGGTTATGGAATCATCTGCCACAATTTTTACTCCCTTTAGACCTATTGGGGAAGCAGCCCCAGCTATTAGACCAGCTGCTTTTACTTCAGCCTCAGTAGCCAGACGGAGCTCAGTGCACTTAAGCAGGTTTCTTAATTTAGTTTCGTTAACTTCAAAATCTCCTCTGATAATGACAAAAACAATTTCATTATCAGCCTGATAAAAGACGGCTTTAAGAGTCTGACTTTTAGGAACGCCAACAAAGTTAGCTACCTGGTCAATTGTTTCAATTCCGGGTGTAGCTATCTCTTCTAAAGGTAAAGGTGGTTCCTCTTTTAGTTTTGATTTAATGCTATAAGCTTTTTCTAAATTGGCGGCGTAATCGCATTTAGAACAATGAACTATTTCGTCTTCACCGGCTCGAGTAGTGACCATAAATTCGTGAGATTCTTTACCACCAATAGCTCCGCTATCTGCTTCCACTAACACTGTGGATAAACCACAATGGCGGTAAATATTTCGGTAAGCCTCAATCATTTTTTGATAGCTTTCATTAAGCCCTGCCTCGTCTAAATCAAAGCTGTAAAGGTCCTTCATGATAAACTCTCGGACTCGAAGCAGTCCACCTCGTGGTCGGGGCTCGTCCCGGAATTTTGTTTGTATTTGGTAAAGGAGAAGAGGTAAGTCACGATAGCTCTTTACATAACGATGAACAAGTTCTGTAATCACTTCTTCGTGAGTTGGACCGAGAGCTAATTTTCTCTCTTTGCGGTCCGTTAGGGTAAAGAGAGTTTTACCAAAAGAAGCATACCGCCCTGATTTTTGCCACAGTTCCAGGGGCTGAAGAGCTGGTAACATGAGTTCTTGTCCACCCGCCTTATCCATTTCTTTTCGGATTATCTGTTCTATTTTCTTAAGCACTCGCCAACCTAAAGGTAAATAAGAATATATGCCTGTGGCGAGTTGTTGAATCATTCCTGCCCGAAGTAATAATTGATGACTTATGCTTTCAGCTTCAGCTGGGGCTTCTTTTAATGTTTTGCCAAAAAGTTTGGAAAAACGCACAGCTTACAAATTGTATTCCCTAAAGCAATCTCTGAACTCCCGCCAGAAACACAACCCTATAATTCTAAGAAAGACTAAAGGGTGGGTATTTGTCAGTCAACAAATAAGAATAGCCAATTACTCTGGTATTCCACCGAAGGTAACCAGCAACAAAATCAAAGAAGGCTTTGGGATATTTGCCTGTAAACAGGATAGCCCACCAAGAAAGAAAGACCAGGACTTCGGCAGCTATACTAACAAAAGAGAGGACTATCGCTTGGGGTATAATCATAAAGAGCCTGAAGAAAGTAGTCAGCCGGGAAAGTTTTTCTGGAAAAGCTACATTAATAGTTATTGGATACTCCATTTTCAAAAACCTCCTTTCCTTTTATTTTAACTGTTATTTTAACCGGCTATTTCAAATACTTCCTTCATCAAAGCCCATAGGAAATCCTTTTCACTTACAGTTCGTACCACCTTGCCCTTCTTAAAAATAGCTCCTCTACCTTTGCCACAAGCAATACCGACATCAGCATCCTTAGCTTCACCTGGACCATTGACAACACATCCCATGACAGCTACCTTAATTGGTTTTTTAATTTGACCAAGTTGCTTATCTACAGCTTCGGCTAAAGTAATTATATCAACTTCAGCCCGCCCACAGGAAGGGCAACTTACCAGAATAGGACCATGCTCCCTAAGGTTTAGGCTTTTAAGAATTTCATAGGCAACAGCTACTTCCTGGCAAGGATGGGCGCTTAAGGAGACGCGAATAGTATCTCCAATACCTTGGTAAAGAAGGATACCTATGCCCACCGCGCTCCGGACTGAGCCTTGCCTGGGAAGACCAGCTTCGGTAATTCCTAAGTGAAGAGGGTAGGGTACCTTCTCGGCGATCATTTGATAGGCAGTAATAGTAGTTGGCACATCAAAAGCTTTGAGGGAAATTTTAATCAAGTCAAAGTCAAGTTTCTCTAAAAGCTCAATTTGAGATAAGGCTACTTTGACCATGTGCTCGGCTACAGAGATATTAGGCTCAGAGATAGGAGGAAGACTTCCAGCATTGATGCCTATGCGAATAGGGACCTGCCTCTCTTTAGCTAAACGAACTATTTTAGTTATCTGCTCTGGCTCAGAAATATTACCGGGATTTAACCGAAGCCCGTCAATTCCAGCGTGGAGGGCTGCCAGAGCCAAGCGATAATCAAAGTGAATGTCACCAATAAGGGGAAGTGGGCTGTTCTTTTTGATAATTGGTATTGCTTCAATAGCTTCACTATCTGGTATAGCGATGCGAACTAATTCACAGCCCGATTCTTTTAGTTCCTTTATTTGCTTTATGGTAGCTTGGGTATTGCGGGTATCAGTTTTGGTCATTGACTGAACTCGGATGGGAGCCTCACCACCAATAGTTACATCACCGATTCTAATAGTTTTCGAGAACCTGCGGCGTATCATGGGAGCAATCTCTCTCCACGGATAATACGGATAATATCTTGGTAAGTTACGGCAAGAATAATTAATATTAATATGATGAAGCCAATAAGATGAATTAATCCTTCTTTCTGAGGTGGGATTTTTTTGCCGCGGCGGAGCCATTCAAGAATAACAAAAATGAGTCTACCTCCATCTAAACTGGGAAAAGGAAAGAGGTTAATTATGGCTAAGTTAAGACTTATAAGGGCGGCAAATTCCATTAACGGACTAACTCCGGCTTTCGCCATTTCACCAGTCATTTGGGCAATACCTATTGGACCAGTGAGTTGAGGCAAATTCCCTTGAATAAACCAGCTCATTATCTCATTCCGGAAGAGAATGAGGATCTCCCAGCAGCGGCGAATGCCTAAAGGAATTGCTTTCCAGACAGGATATGACTCCCGGGTTATCATGCTATCAACTCCGGTAATAACAATACCAATTGATCCTTGCCCTGGTGGGGGCTTCCAACGGGGAACTACTTTCACTTCTTTTTGGCTGAGGTCACTTTTCTGGAGCAATACTGTTATCTCTGAGCCAAGATTAAGCCGAATTAGGTAGATAGCTTCGCTGCGGTTTCTTACTGGGCGGTTATTTATTGCCAAGATTGTGTCTCCGGCTTCTATCCCAATTATATGGGCTGGTGAATGTGGAGCTACTTTATCTACTATAACCTTTTCAGTGACCGTATTATAAGGAATAGCAAAACTGAGTGAAAAGAGAATTATGGGAAGTAAGATATTCATTACTGAGCCAGAACTTAGGACTATTATTCTGGTAGCAATGCTCTTACTTGCCAGGCTCCCAGGTAGATTTGGGTCTTCTTCACCTAATAGTTTGACAAAACCACCAAAAGGTAAAGCATTTATGGAATAAGTTGTTTCCCCTCGCTTAATACCAAATAGTCGAGGTGGAAAACCAAAACCAAATTCCAAGACCTTTATCCCGAAAAGCTTTGCCGTAATAAAATGTCCTAATTCGTGACTGAGGATAAGGATTGCCAAAAGAGCAATAAAGGCTAATATAGTTATCATTATTTATCCTCCCTGGGCGATGTTGAGTGCTGTTTCTCTTGCCCAGATATCAGCGGAGAAGATTTCGTCTAAGGATGGTTGATTAATACCCTGATGAAGCGCTAAAGTTTTGTCTATTATTTTGGGGATTGTCATGAAGCTAATTTGATTGTTAAGGAAAAGTTCTACTGCTACTTCGTCAGCAGCACAAAGCACTGCTGGATAAGTCCCTCCCTTTTCCCCAGCCTCTCTGGCTAAGCGAAGGCAAGGGAAACGATTGTAATCTACTGGTTCAAAGTTCAAGGGAGATACTTGACATAAATCGAGATGAGGCAATGCCAAATTTGGTAGTCGCTCAGGATAAGATAAAGCGTATTGGATAGGTAAACGCATATCAGGAAAACTAAGCTGAGCTTTCAAAGATTTATCGCTAAATTCTACTATAGAGTGAACAATACTTTGGGGATGGATTATTACTTCAATTTTATTAAAAGGAACATTAAAAAGCCAGTGGGCTTCAATTATTTCAAGACCTTTGTTCATAAGAGTTGCTGAGTCTATAGTTACCTTTTTCCCCATTTTCCAGGTGGGGTGATGAAGAGCTTCAGCCACGGTTACTTTGTATAGACGGGATAAGGGATATTTATAAAATGGTCCTCCTGAAGCTGTCAGAAAAAGTCGGTTTATTTTGTTTTCCTCACCTTGAAGGCATTGCCATATGGCACTATGTTCACTGTCAATGGGTAGGATCTGATTTTTGTACTGCTTAGCTTTGATCACAATTTCCCCCGCCATTACCAGAACCTCTTTATTAGCCAAGGCGACTCTTTTACCAGCTTTTAAAGCTGCCAGAGTGGGAAGGAGCCCAACTTTTCCTGAGGTAGCCACGACTACAATGTCTACCTCAGGATATTTGGCAATTTCTTCCATAGTTAGGAATTTTCCATTTTCTAACGGGGGGAGTTTAGTAGAGGCATAAATAAGTTCGGGTTTAAACTCACGAATTTGAGCAACTAACAAATCAATATTTTTCCCGGCGGCTAAAGCAATAACTTTGAATTTATCGGGGAAGGCACGGATTATCTCTAAGGTTTGCCTCCCGATGGAGCCTGTTGAACCTAAAATAGCTACTTTTTTCACAGGGTTGTCCATTTTGCGTAATAATATACCACTACCCCCGTAAAAATAAGGCTGTCAATCCGATCAAGAACTCCACCATGCCCGGGTAATAGTTTCCCGGAATCCTTGACTCCAGCATGCCTTTTTAAAAGGGACTCAACTAAATCTCCTAGTTGAGCTAAAACACTAACCAGAAGACCCAATAAAAGTAATTGCCAGATTTTGATACCTAAAGGAAAAACATTCCCAAGGATTAGGGAGGTAACAATTGTCCCCAAACCTCCACCGATAGTACCTTCCCACGTTTTACCCGGGCTTATTTTGGGGGCTAAAAAATGCTTTCCCCAAGTTTTACCGACAAAAAAGGCACTGGTATCATTGGCAAAGGTAGTAAAAAAGGCTAATAATACCCAATAACTACCGTTGGGCAAATTGCGAAGTGCTACTAAATAGCTGAGTAGCCAGCCCAGATAAAAAACACCAGTTACTGTCCATGCCCAGCTATTTAAGACAGCTTCTTGCCGCAAGAATAAGAACCAGATAGAGGATAGTCCAACGGTCAAGGTTATTAATATCGGTATTATAGTTGGATCTTTAAAATGGGGACTAACCACAAATAAAAGTGAGCAAGGCAAGCCAAAATAAGCAAAATTCCGAGCTTTACTTGGAATTACCATCTTGTAGAATTCAATGTTACCTAATATTGTTCCTAAGGCTATTAGTAAAGTAAACCAAGGTTCTCCTGCCCATACAATAATAACTATAAGAGGTAGACCGATAATGGCAGTAATAATTCTACGTTTCAACACTTTATTGGTTAATCCTTAGATAGCTAAAATAGCTTACTGATTATAAGTAGCCGGAGATTTTTCAAAGTTTATCCAGAGGGCAGAGGTGGAAATTAGTTAAGTCCATAGCTTCTTTATGACTCCATTATTTCGGCTTCCTTATGGCGACTCATTTCGTTTACTTTTTCAATGAAAATATCAGTGAGTTTTTGTAGCTGTTCGCAAGCCCGAGTATATTCATCTTTGGATATTTGCTTGTTTTTCTCTAACTGCCTTAGTCGTTCCAGACCCTCTCGTCTTAGATTGCGCAAAGCGACTCGCCCCTCCTCAGCTCTTTTACGAACTACTCTAACCAGTTCTTGTCGTCGTTCTTCACTGAGAGGTGGAATAGTAATACGAATTACATTACCGTCACTGGTTGGATTAAGGCTAAGGTCTGATTTGAGTATAGCTTTTTCAATATTTTGAATTGAACTACGATCCCAGGGTTGGATGACAATTAGTCTGGCTTCAGGTACTGTAATTGAGGCAAGTTGACCAAGGGGAGTAGGAATACCGTGATAGTCAACCTTGATATAGTCAACCAAAGCTGGTGTAGCTCTTCCTGTACGCAAAGAGGCTAACTCTCGGGATAAAACCTCTATAGCTTTTTTCATTTTAATATCTATCTCTTGAAGCGTTTCAGTAATCATTGGCTTTTTTCGCTAGAAACGAGAGTACCGATAGGCTCTCCCAAGGCTACTTTCTCTATAGCTCCTGGGACAAGGAGGTTGAAAATTACAAGGGGCAATTTGTTTTCCCGACATAAGGCAAAAGCTGTTGCATCCATGACTCCGAGATTCAAGTTTAAAGCTTCATCATGGGTGAGATAGCTTAATTTTTTAGCTTTTGGATCAATGGTTGGGTCAGTGGTGTAAATACCGTCGACCTTATTCTTCCCAACTAAAAGAATCTCAGCTCCGATTTCTATAGCCCTTAAAGCGGCAGCGGTATCGGTAGTCATATAAGGGCTTCCAGTTCCTCCGGCGAAAATAACTACTCTCCCTTTTTCCAGATGGCGTATAGCTCGGCGACGGATATAAGGTTCAGCTACAGCCTGGATGGTAATTGCTGACTGAGTTCTGGTCACTACCCCCAGTCTTTCTAAGGCGTCTTGAATAGCCAAGGCATTAATTACTGTGGCTAACATCCCAGCGTAATCGGCAGTAGCTCTATCCATGTCTTTAGCTTGACTATCGGTGCCACGCCAGAAATTACCACCACCAACTACTATGGCAACTTCAATACCTTTGTCGACTACCTGCTTAATCTGTTGAGCAATCTGTTTTACTGTTTGGGGGTCAATACCAAATTCCTTGTTCCCCATTAAGGCTTCACCACTAAGTTTAAGTAAAATCCGCTTATATTTAGGTTGTGCCATTGTAATTATTGATTTCTTAGTAACAACCTAATTCAAAACGGGCAAATCGGCGCACTTTAATATTTTCACCAACTTTAGCTATAACTTCATTAATAATATCTTGAACCGTTTTGTTATTGTCTTTAATGAAAGGTTGAAGGAGAAGACAGGCTTCTTGGGGGTCTATATTGGACTCCTTGGGGAGCTCCGCCGGGGAAATAAATTTGGGTGCCATAGCAGCTACTTGTAAGGCTAAATCGTGGATAAGTTTTTTAAACTCATCAGTGCGGGCAACAAAATCAGTCTCACAATTAACTTCTATTATCACACCGATTCGCCCTCCAGGGTGAACATAAGCCTCGATGGCTCCCTCAGTAACGATTTTATCAGCTTTTTTTTCAGCTAATGCTATTCCTTGCTGTCTCAAAATCTGAAGGGCTTTCTCTAAATCTCCATTTGTTTCTTCTAATGCCTTTTTACATTCTATAATACTAATACCAGTCCTTTCCCTGAGTTCTTTTACCAATGCCACTGGAATTTGCAATTTAGCCTCCTTCTTTTAGGAACGTATTGACATAAAATTTAATTAAATTTCCTCAGGCATGAAAGTATAGGATTCTTCTGATTTAGTAGCTTTAACTTCGGCGGGCAATTCGGCGGTTTCTATACCTTCTTTTATTCTCTTTCCTTCAAGGATAGCGTCAGCAATTTTGCTACAAATAAGCTTGATGGCTTTGATGGCATCATCATTTGCCGGGATAGGGTAGTCAATTTCACTTGGATCGCAGTTAGTATCAACGATAGCTACTACTGGTATTCCCATTTTCTTTGCTTCAGCTAAGGCAATTTTTTCTTTCACCGGGTCAATGATGAAAAGGGCTCCGGGAAGGGAAGTCATTTCCTTGAAACCACCCATCTGGCGATTGAGGCGCTTGATTTCTTCTTCGAGTTTTAATCTCTCCTTCTTAGGTAAATAATCCAGTTCTCCTTTGGCTTTTCTGTCCTCGAGGCGGACTAAATAATCAATTCGGGCTTGTATTGTAGTAAAGTTAGTTAGCATTCCCCCTAACCATCTTAAATTAACATAAAAGGCACCACATCTTTTGGCTTCTTCCTCCACCGCCTCTTGAGCTTGCTTTTTTGTCCCGACGAACAAAACAGTTTGACCATTTGCGGAAATATCTCTGATGAAAGCACAAGCTTTGTCTAACATAACTACAGTCTGTTCTAGGTCAATAATGTGAATACCATTACGCTGGGTAAATATATATTTCTTCATCTTAGGGTGCCAACGGCTAGTCTGATGCCCAAAATGAGCACCGACTTCTAAAAGTTGTTTCACTGAAGTAGATACCAAATTTACCTCCTGAATTCGAGTCTCAATTTAAAGTTGAAAATTATCCTTAAGTATAACATGTCTCGTTTTCGATGGACAATACTTCGTTAATATTTACAGAATATATCGGCTTAGATCCTCATCTTGAATGAGATTACCTATATGTTGTAGCACATAATTAGCATCAACGATTATTTTTTCATTAGCTTTTTCTGGAGCTAGAAAGTTAATTTCCTCAAGTACTTTTTCCATTATCGTATTCAGACGGCGAGCGCCGATATTTTCACTACGCTCGTTCATTAATTTTGCCAATCGACTAATTTCAGCGATGCCATCTTCAGTAAAAATAAGCTCCACCCCTTCTGTAGCCAGTAAAGCTTGATACTGTTTAGTTAAAGCATTTTGTGGTTCTACTAATATCCTTTCTAAGTCCTTTTGACTAAGAGGCTTAAGTTCAACTCTGAGGGGAAAACGCCCCTGAAGTTCGGGGATAAGATCAGAAGGCTTATTTTGGTAAAAAGCTCCAGCAGCAATAAAAAGAATGTGTTCAGTTCTTACTGGTCCGTGGCGAGTCATTACTGTAGTACCTTCGAGAAGGGGCAAAAGATCCCTCTGGACCCCTTCACCCGAAATATCTCTACCAACTTCAATTTTAGGACTGATTAGCTTGTCTATTTCATCAATAAAAACGACCCCGTTTTCTTCCGCTTGAATAATGGCTTCTTCTACTATTTGGCTGTAATCAAGTAGTTTACTTGCCTCAGCACGAATTAAAAGTCGTCGAGCTTCTTTAACGGAAACCCGTCGCTTCCGGTGACTTTTTCCATAACTTCTTAAGTCATCTATAAATTCATTGAGATTGTCTATAGTTCCATTACTCTCTTCATAAAAAGTTTCTCCCTGGTAGCTTGTATTTTCAGGACCTTCAATTTCAATTTCCACAATCTCATCATCAAGCTGATGGCTCTGGAGTAAATTAGCCACTAATTTGTGAGACAAAGAAGTACGTTTGTTAACTTTCTTAGCTTGGTGTAAGCCACCCATTGCTGATTGTTTTTTTAATAGCTGCTTCTGGTTTCTTTTGCTTAATTGATGGCATAAGTAACTAACTAATTTCTTAGTAGCTATTTCTTCGGCTTTGCTTTCTACTTCCTTAAGCCTTTCCTCATACACTTTGTTAATACTACTTTCCACTAATTCAGAAATTATAGAATCAACGTCCCTGCCTACATAACCGACTTCAGTAAATTTAGTTGCTTCTACCTTTATAAAAGGAGCCTTTATCATATTCGATACTCGACGAGCTATCTCCGTTTTACCTACTCCAGTAGGACCTATCAAAAGTATATTTTTAGGGGTAACCTCTTGGCGCAGTTCTGGTGGTAGCCTTTTTCGTCTTTCTCTATTACATAAAGCTATCGCGACAGCTCTTTTAGCTTCTTCTTGTCCAATAATGTATTTGTTTAGCTCTTGAACAATTGCTTGTGGTGTAAGTGAAGTCATCATTTCCCCTCCGGTGGTAACTATAGTTGGGAATAGGTAACACTTTTTAGTTTAACACGGAGGTAAGATTAGGGCAAACACTAATTAGAATAGGTAATTGAGGCAAAACAGGGACTTGACAAATTTCAAATTTAATAGTATATTTGTTTATAAAACGATTGTTTATAAAACAAACGTTAGGAGCAAGTGATGCGAAAACCGGGTGAAAGTGAAACCAGAAAACGAATTTTGCAGTTTATTGGTGATTTCATTGCTGACCGGGGTTATGCCCCGACAGTTAGGGACATTGTCAAAGGTTGCCGTCTTAGTTCTACGGCGGTTGTCCAACATCATCTCAAGATTTTGGAAAAACAAGGCTATCTTCGTCGTGACCCCAAAGTTTTTAGAAGCATCCAACTTGCGGGGAAAAGGAATGTTGTTCCAGTGCCTTTGCTTGGTAATATCGCGGCGGGTGAACCAATCTCAATACCAAGCTCAGAAACGTGGAGGAGTGAAGTCTTAGAAACTTTAGACTTAACCGAGGAAATAACAGAAGGGAAAGAAGTTTATGCTTTAAGGGTAAAAGGAGTTTCCATGATTGATGCCTTGGTTGATGATGGGGATATTGTTCTCATTCAGCCAACAAGTAGTGCTGAAGATGGAGACATGGTTGTTATCTGGCTTAAAGAAGAACAAGAGGTAACTTTAAAACGGATATATCGGGAGCCAGGACGAATCCGGCTTCAGCCGGCAAATCCGCTAATGAAACCAACCTATCACAAGCCAGAAAACGTGGAAATTCAAGGTAAGGTAATCGGAGTCATTCGAAAACTTTGAATTTCAAAAAGGCAGGTTTATGGGGGTTTAAGATGGCTAAGTTAATAGAAAAACCACAAGAAGTGAAGGTGACTGTAAATATAAATGGTATACCCTTAATCCTGTTCCGAAATGGTAATCCAGAGCGGATAACTAAAATATATCATCATTGGCGGGTAGTGGAACAATGGTGGGAAGAAGAGATTCCCAAGGAATACTTTACTGTAAAAACAAGCCGGGGTCTTGTTTATGATATTTATCGAGATACCTTAACTAGTTCCTGGTACCTCAGCCGTATTCATGACTAATTTAACCTTTCGGAGTCACTAAAGATACCACGAAATTGACCTTTTTACTTTAAATCTTTAGCGTCCCTGGAGGGATTCGAACCCACGACCCGCTGCTTAGAAGGCAGCCGCTCTGTCCTGCTGAGCTACAGGGACTTAATTAAAGGATACCATATAAGACGGGGAAAGGGCTACAATGATTATCTCTTTTTATGTGTGGCGGCGTGCTTTTGCCAGCAAGCAGTATGAACATAAACAGCACACCGAGCACAATAATAAAGTCTAACCCTTGCTTCCTTCTTACATACTGGACACTTCATTTTTAATTCATCCTTTCACTTTGATCAGATGCTTCGTGACGTTTCCATCGCCATCTAAGTCCATTCCAATTATAAAGTTCTGTTTGACACCGAGGGCAAGAAATAATGATACTAGATTCATCACTCTTAGTCTCTTTAGGCTTTATTAGCCGACGACAAAAAGGACAATATACTTTCTTCACCTTCATTTAGCCAATATGGAAATATCTAATTTTTAATTTTAGCTAAAGCTCTAAACTCGTCAAGTCACGTTTGATATTTTAGGTTGGCTTGACAAGCTATTATAGGGCTATTAATATGAGCGTATCTGAGGTGCTGATATAATAGCTGTTCATTCCCTAAATTAAAATGGAACTAAGTCTCTAAGAGAAAATAGCTTAGCAAGGTTCAGCCTTGAAATTAGCCATTACCGGTAAAGGTGGTGTTGGTAAGACAACTTTAGCCAGTCTTTTAGCTTGGATATATGCCCGGGAAGGTAAAAGGGTCATAGCCATTGATGCTAATCCAGATGCTAATTTGGCAATGGCTTTAGGGCTTTCTTTAGGTAACGCTCAAAGCATTACCCCCATTGCTGAGCTTAAAGAGCTGATTGAAGAGCGAACTGGAGCTAAGTCTGGTAGTTTTGGCAGTTTGTTTCGCCTTAACCCAAAGGTAGACGATATTGTGGAGCGATTTTCAGTAAAGATAGATAATATTCAGCTTTTAGTCATGGGCACAGTAAAGAAGGGTGGTTCCGGATGTGTTTGTCCTGAAAGTGCTCTTATTCGTAATCTGGTTAGTCATCTTCTTTTGGGTAAAGACGAGCTTGTAATTATGGATATGGATGCAGGTGTGGAGCATTTAGGTCGTGGTACAGCAAAAGCGGTAAATGCTTTTATTATCGTCGTGGAACCTGGACAGCGAAGTCTCCAGACTGCAGCCGCCATCAGGCGCTTAGCTAAAGACTTGGGTATTACTAACTGCTATGTTGTTGGCTCCAAGACTAAAAGTGACAGGGAACGCCAATTTATTAAAGATAATTTGTCTACCTTTGAAGTTATAGGCTTTATTAATTATCATCCAGAAATTGCCGAAGCTGATTTAAAAGGAATAAGTGTTTATGAAGCTTCCCCTGAAGCTGTAAAGGAAGCTAAAGAAATAAAAGAAAAACTGGAGAAATATTTGATTAAGGAAGGTAGATATTGGCAAAGAGAACTATTCGAGACGTAAATGTTGAAGGGAAAAGAGTCTTGGTAAGGGTTGACTTTAATGTACCCCTTGACCCGAAAACAGGTGCTATTGCTGACGACAGTCGTATTAGGGCAGCCTTACCAACTATTAAATATCTAGTGGAGAATAAAGCCAAAGTCATTCTCTGTTCTCATCTGGGGCGTCCTGAGGGTAAAGTAATAGAAGAATTAAGAATGGCTCCAATTGCCCAACGCTTATCTCAGCTTTTGAATTTGCCAGTATTGACTGCTCCCAATTCTATTGGCAGTGAAGTGGAGACCCTGGTCGGTCAAATGAAAGAAGGGGACATTCTTCTTCTGGAGAATTTACGCTTCCATGCCGAAGAAGAAAAAAACGATCCTGCCTTTGCTCAAGGATTGGCTCGTTTGGCTGATATTTATGTTAATGATGCTTTTGGCACAGCTCATCGAGCTCATGCTTCTACTGTTGGTATCGCCAAATTTTTGCCTGCCGTGGCAGGTTTTCTTATGGAAAAAGAGCTAACAGTTATGGAGAAGATTTTAAGCAACCCAGAGCGTCCCTTTTGTAGTCTTATTGGTGGGGCTAAAGTGAGTGATAAAATAGGACTTTTAGAAAATATTATAGATAAAGTTGATTCTTTACTTATCGGCGGTGGTATGGCGGCAACTTTTCTTAAAGCTAAGGGTTATAAAGTGGGACGCTCTGTGGTAGAAGAAGATAGATTGGATAAAGCTCGTAGTCTTATGGAAAAAGCGGCTAAAAAAGGGATTATCTTTTTATTACCGGAAGATGTAATAATAGCTGATAAGATTGAAGCTGGGGCAATTACTAAAACCGTTTCTGTGGCTAAAATAGCCTTAGATTACTATATTGTAGACATTGGACCTCAAACTATTAAGCTTTTCTTTACTGAATTGAGAAAGTGTCGAACAATTTTATGGAATGGACCATTAGGGATTTATGAAATAACTCCGTTCGCCTCGGGGACAAAGACTATAGCCAATTTTTTAGCCGAGTTAAAGGCAACTACCATAGTTGGTGGAGGCTCCACTGCTGAAGTTGTCACTGAAATGGGTCTGGCAGGAAAAATGACTCACGTTTCTACCGGGGGTGGGGCAACTTTAAAATTCTTGGAGGGCAAGATATTGCCTGGGGTAGCAGTTCTCTTAGACAAAAATTAGCCACAATTTAAATTAGTTTGGTTATGATTGATCTCAATCTGATAAAGAATATAACCATCTCTTCCCCATCTAAAATAGTAATGCTTGTTATTGATGGATTGGGGGGACTTCCTCATCCTGAATCGGGAAAGACAGAACTTGAGCAAGCAGTCAAGCCTAATTTAGATAAGTTAGCCAAAGATAGTCTTTGTGGGCTTATAGATCCAATAAGTCCAGGGATTACTCCAGGGAGCGGTCCGGGACATTTAGCTCTTTTTGGCTATGATCCTTTAGTCTTTACTATTGGTAGGGGGGTTTTGGAAACCTTGGGTATAGATTTTGAACTTAAAGATACCGATGTTGCTGTCCGAGGTAATTTTTGTACTGTCAACGAAGATGGAATAATTATCGACCGGAGGGCTGGTCGTATTTCAACTGAAATCTGTACACAACTATGTTATCTTTTAGCTGAGATTAAACTAAAGGGGATTGATCTTTTCGTGCTTCCGGTTAGAGAACATCGATTCGTAGTTGTTTTCCGCGGTGACGGTTTAACTGCTGAAGTTAGCGATACTGATCCTAATCGAACTGGAATTGCTCCTTCTTTTGCTTTACCGCTTTCTCCCCAGGCAGAACATATGGCGCGTATGGTGAATGAGTTTATTGACCTGGCAGCACAAATTTTGAAAAGACATTATCCAGCCAATATGATCCTTCTCCGGGGCTTTTCCAAACTGCCTCAATTACCTTCTATGAAGGAAGTTTTTAAATTAACTCCAGCGGCTATTGTGGATTATCCTATGTATAAAGGTTTAGCTAAGCTGATAGGAATGGAAATTTTACCTTTTGGTAACAATATTAAAGATGCTTTAAAAACTTTAGCTGAGTATTTTGCCAAGTATGACTTTTTCTACATTCACCTTAAAAAGACAGATAGTGCTGGGGAAGACGGTGATTTCAAACGGAAAGTCAAGCTTATTGAAGAGATAGATGAAGCTCTTCCTATCATGCTTGATTTGAAACCGGATGTGATAATAGTTACTGGCGATCACTCTACTCCGGCGGTGCTTAAGGGACATAGCTGGCATCCGGTTCCATTTTTGTTGTATTCCCGCTGGTGTCGTCCTGATGGAGTAAGGGAATTTACCGAATCAGCTTGCACTTTTGGTGGATTGGGTAGGTTTCCGGCAGTAGAGGTTATGCCTTTAGCTTTGGCAAATGCCCTCAAATTAACCAAATTTGGTGCCTAAAATGCGGATACCTTTAATTGTCGGTAACTGGAAAATGAATACTACAGTTAAGGAAGCCATAAGCTTAGTCACGGCAATGTTAGCCGAGCTTAACCAGGTGGATGAAGTGGAAAAAGTCTTGTGTCCACCTTTTGTTTCTTTAGTTCCGATAAAGGAGTTGCTTAAAGACTCATCAGTGAAATTAGGTGCTCAAAATATGTACTTTGAGGATAAAGGGGCTTTCACTGGGGAAATTTCACCAATTATGCTGGCGGAATTGTGTCAATTTGTTATTTTAGGTCATTCGGAACGGCGACAATATTTCCATGAGGAAGATACTTTGATTAACCGCAAAGTAAAAGCAGCTTTCCGTTTTGGGATTTCTCCGATTCTTTGTGTTGGGGAACGGCTTGAAGAAAATGAAGCTGGGATGACGGAAGCAGTAATAACTTATCAAGTAAAGACGGCACTCCAAGAGGTAGCACCTTCCGTTCAGCTGATAGTGGCTTATGAACCAGTATGGGCAATTGGTACTGGGAAAGCAGCTACTGCTCAGCAAGCCAGTAACACTATTTTGCTCATTAGAGACATTATTGCTGAACTTTGGGGGAGGGAAATAGCTCAGAAAGTGCGCATTTTATATGGAGGGAGTGTCACCAAAGCTAATATTGCTGAATTTGTAAAGGAAAAAGAAATTGACGGTGCCTTAGTTGGGGGTGCCAGTCTTAAAGTTGAAGAGTTCTTAAGTATTGTTAAAGAGACAGCCATGATTAAAGCTAAAATTTAGGGGGCAATGGGGGGATTAGTTACTATTGTCGGGCCGACCGCTGTGGGCAAAAGTGAACTGGCTTTTGAGATTGCTCAACAATTTGATGGGGAAATTGTTAGCGCTGATAGTCGCCAGGTTTATCGCTATTTAAATATAGGTACCGCCAAACCAACTTTAGCTCAAAGAGCCGTAGTTCCCCATCATTTAATTGATATTGTTGACCCTGATGAAATTTTTAGCTTGGCTTTATATCAAAAATTAGCTTATGCGGCAATTAAGGATATTCAAAAACGGGGCAAGCTTCCCCTGTTAGTCGGTGGGACTGGTCTTTATATCTGGTCAGTAGTGGAAGGATGGCAAATTCCCCAAGCTCCTCCTGATCCGGAGTTTAGGCGCTATCTTGAGGACAAAGCTAAAAAAGAAGGGGGGTACGTTTTATATCAAGAATTGCAAAGAATAGACCCTGTGGCAGCACAAAGGATTATTCCGAATAATTTGCGACGGGTTATCCGAGCTCTGGAGATTTATAAAATAACTGGGTATCCTCCATCTCAATTATGGCATAAGCAAAAACCATCCTTTCCTATCCTAATAATAGGTCTGACTACTGACCGGGATAATTTATATCGGCGGGTTGATTTAAGGGTTGATAAAATGATAAAAGAGGGATTAATAACTGAAACTCAAAATTTATTGGCAATGGGATATAGCTTAGATTTGCCAGCTATGTCAGGCATAGGTTATAAACAGATAGGGATGTTTCTTCAAGGTAAGCTGAGTTTACCATCAGCTATTCAAGAAATAAAATATAAAACTCATTCTTTTGTCCGGCGCCAATATACTTGGTTTAGGCTTTCTGATGAGAGAATTCGCTGGTTTGAGCTAACAGATAAGTTAGTAAACGAAGTAGCTAAGACAATAGCCAATTTTTTAGACAAGTTTAAGGACGATTGCCAAATTGACTTTCACCAAGTTTCAAGCTACAGGGAATGATTTTATTCTGATAGATGCTCGGGGTAAGAGGGGGGAGTGGGGAAAATTGGCCCAAGCTATGTGCCATCGTCGCTTAGGTATTGGTGGTGATGGTTTAATTGTGCTAATAAATTCAGTAAAGACGGATGTCGGGATGCGAATTTTTAACCCTGATGGCTCTGAAGCAGAAGTCTCAGGTAATGGTCTACGGTGTTTAGCTAAATATGTAGTAGACCGGAAAATAGTGACTAAACAAAATTTTGCTGTAGAGACCCTTGCCGGGATAAGGAAAGTTGAAGTCTTTATTGAAGAGGGTAAAGTTATGCAAGTTCAAGTAGGTATGGGAATACCGCACTTTGAACCGAAAAATATACCCCTCAGCCTTGATTTATTAGAAAAGAAAATTAGTTTACCTATATTAGATTATCCTTTAAAGATAATGGATAGGGAATTAGCTTTGTCCTTCATTTCTATGGGGAATCCTCACGCTGTAGCTTTTACCACAGACTTGTTGGCAGATTTTCCTTTGGCTGAGATTGGTTCTCAGATTGAAAATCATTCCCTTTTCCCAAAGCGGACAAATTTTGAAATAGCTAAGGTAATTAGCCGGAAAAAGGTAGAAACCAGGGTCTGGGAGCGGGGAGTAGGTGAAACCCTTTCCTGCGGTAGTGGTGCGTGTGCTGTGGCTGTGATAGCTCAGCTTAAAGGTTATGTTGGGAATATAGTTGACATAATATTACCAGGTGGTACCTTGACGGTGAGTTGGGATGGGGTAGGGGAAGTCTGGCTTCGTGGACCTGTAGAGGAAGTTTTCACTGGAGAGTGGCTGAAATGAAATTATCAGAGCGTCTTAGTAAGATTCCTTCATATCTCTTTGTCGAGATCAACCGTAAAATTGCTGAAAAGCGAGCAAAAGGGGAAGAAGTAATAAGTTTTGCTATTGGAGATCCTGACATACCGACGCCAGCTCATATTGTAGAAAGACTATGTCTTGCTGCTAAGGATCCCGCCAATCATCGCTATCCCGAAACTGATGGCTTACCTCAACTTCGCCAAGCTATCGCTACTTGGTATAAAAGGCGGTTCAATATTTATTTAGATCCAGATAAGGAAGTATTGCCCCTTATTGGCTCTAAAGAGGGTATCGGGCATGTAGCTTTTTGTTTTATTGACTCTGGTGATATAGCTTTAGTGCCGGATCCAGGATATCCAGTTTATGCCATGGGTACTATATTGGCTGGAGGTGAACCTTATTTTATGCCTTTAACGGAAGACAAAGATTTTCTACCCGATTTGACAGCTATACCGAAAGAAATATTAAACCGAGCTAAATTACTATGGCTTAATTATCCTAATAATCCCACTGGAGCTGTAGCTGATTTGGATTTCTTTACCCAGGTAGTGGCTTTTGCCCGGGAGCATAATTTGGTAGTTTGTCATGATGCCCCTTATACGGAAATTGCCTTCGATGGATATCAACCAATAAGTTTTCTTCAGGCGCCTGGGGCAAAAGAGGTAGGCATTGAATTCCACTCTCTTTCTAAAACGTATAATATGACGGGCTGGCGAATAGGAATGGCGGTAGGCAATGCTACTATAATAGAAGCTTTGTTTCGAGTTAAGTCGAATTTAGATTCCGGCATACCTCAGGCTATTCAGTGGGCAGCTATTGAAGCTTTATTGGGTAACCAAAGCTGTGTTACCGAGCACAATAATATATACCAGAGACGTCGGGACGAACTAATAGCTGTTCTGCGCCAGATCGGCTTTAAAGTTAAGCCTCCAAAAGCCAGTTTTTATGTCTGGGCTAGGATCCCTGGCGAGTATACTTCAAAAGAATTCACTTTGAAATTACTGGAAGAGGCTGGGATTGCGGTGACACCTGGAATTGGCTATGGTAGACATGGGGATGGTTATGTTCGTTTTTCTCTAACTGTTCCTGATGACCAATTCAAAAAGGGTATCCAGCGTCTTTTAGCCTGGCATAACCAAGTAACGAAAAATAATTGACATAATGTAAAGGAGGTCAACAACGCGACGAACTTTTTTAACGCAAAATAAGGTTGAGCGGGCTTTCTTAGTTGGAGTTGAATCTAAAACTTCTCGAGATGGTTGGTCAGTCACCAGTTCTCTTGAAGAACTGGCTCAACTGGCAAAGACTGTTGATGTTGAGGTAGTCGGCAAGATCGTCCAGAAACTGAGCCGACCTTCACCCACTTATTACCTGGGCCGAGGGAAGTTAAAGGAACTTATCAGTCTTCGGTCTCAGTATAATGTAGTAATTTTTGATGATGAGCTAACACCTCGTCAGCAACGAAATCTGGAAGACGCTCTTGGGGTTAAAGTAATTGATCGTACTGCTCTAATACTGGATGTTTTTGCTCGTCATGCTCAGAGTCGTGAAGGTCAGCTTCAAGTGGAATTAGCCCAACATCGATATCTATTACCCAGACTTCCTGGACAGTGGAGTCATCTGGAACGGTTAGGTGGTGGTATTGGTACACGTGGTCCAGGGGAGTCTCAGTTAGAAACGGACCGACGTTTAATCCGTAACCGAATTCATCGCCTTGAAAAAGAAATTGAAGAAATCAGGCGGCATCGGGCATTATATCGGCGACAACGTCAGAAAAAAGGTATTCCTGTTGTTGCTCTAATTGGTTATACTAATGCTGGTAAAAGTACTTTATTTAATGCGTTAACCAAAGCTAATGTGGTAGTAGAGGATAAGCTCTTTTCTACCCTTGACCCAGTAAGTCGCCGTCTTTCTTTAGATAACGGACGACAATTCTTGCTTACTGATACAGTAGGTTTTATCCACAAACTGCCACCAACGGTTGTAGCTGCTTTTCGAGCTACCTTGGAAGAACTAAATGAAGCTGATCTCTTGGTACATGTTATTGACATAAACCACCCTGACGCTGCTAGGCAATATGAGACAGTAGAAAATGTTCTCAGCGACCTAAATCTCCAGGAGAAACCAAGATTGAACGTCTTTAACAAGCTGGATGTGTTTGTAAAAGGGGAAGAGGGTCTCAAAGATATAATAAATGCCTTAGTTAATGAAGGCACTATTTTACCTGAAGAGACAATGGTTTTCATTTCCGCCTTAAAGGGATGGGGGCTAAAGGAGCTCTTGTGTAAGATTAAAGAGAAGCTGCCAACTTAACCTAAACTTTTTATTATGTTATTATGTTAATTGAGTATAATATCCCTTACACTCAATCAAATAAGGGTAAGAGATGTTACCTTATATAGATGATTTTTTATTGAATCTTAAGGCTAATAACTATTCTCCTGAAACTGTCTATAATTATGAGCGGGACTTAAAAGTTTTTGCTAAATTTTTAGCTGAGAGGGGCATCAGTTTTAATAACATTGATAAAAAGACTATCACTTCCTACAAAGCTTATCTCCTTTCCCGGGAGCGGAAGACAGCTATTTTGAATGAACTTAGCTATAAAGAGCTTAGCTCTAGAACCATTAACCGGATGCTTTCTTCCCTTCGTTCTTATTTGCGCTATCTTATTGATATTGACTATCCTTGTCCTTTATCCCCTGAAATGGTCAAACTGACTAAATCAGGGAAAAGACAGGTCCAGGTGGCTGGAATTGATGAATTAATTAAGTTAATTGAAGCTCCGAGTTATCTGGAAAAAGATCCTAAAATAGCTTTAAGAAATCGAGCTATGCTGGAAGTACTTTTTGCCACCGGGATGCGAATTTCTGAATTATGCAGTCTCGATCGCCACCAGATTGATGCCAGCGGTCGCATTTTGATTACCGGCAAAGGTGGCAAACAGCGCTTCGTTTATTTAACTCCTCGCGCTAGTTATTATTTGCAAAATTATTTAAAGACTCGAATTGATAATGCTCCAGCTTTATTTATCCCTTATTCTGGCAGAAATGTAGCTAAGTCTAAACGGCGAATCTCTACCAATTATCTTCAGGATCGGATTAAAAGATATCGGGCGAAGCTTGGGATTAATGTCCCTACCTCCGCCCATTCCTTAAGGCACGGCTTTGCTACCTATTTAGCTGAACAAGGTGCCAATCCTGCGGCTATCCAAATTCTCCTCGGTCACGAGTCTTTAAATACAACTACCCGGTATGTTCATGCCTCTGACAAATTTGCCGAGGAAACCCACCGAAAATTCCATCCTTTAGCTCAACCCAATATTAATGAAAGTTAAATTATTATGTCAAGTAACCTTTGACTTGTATTTACTATCGACATAATTTGAGAATTCCTGGTTGATGATATAGGGGACTAAAGCAAATATGGGCTCGGTAGGATTCGAACCTACGACCAACCGGTTATGAGCCGGCCGCTCTGCCGCTGAGCTACGAGCCCTCTTTGGAGCGGGAGACGGGATTCGAACCCGCGACAGCCTGCTTGGAAGGCAGGTACTCTACCCCTGAGTTACTCCCGCTTAATTTATTTTATATTTTACATTACTGTACTAGTTAAGGATCAAATTTCTTATCTATTTGCCTTTGAATACAGGCTGTCTTTTATCCAGAAAGGCTTTTACCCCTTCTTCATGATCCTGTGTCCGGAAACATAGGCTTAGAGCTAAGCATTCATATTGTAACTGAGTTTCTAAGTCATTGTCTAATCCCTGATAAAGTCCTTTCTTAGCAAGCTCTAAAGCCTGTGGGGCAACATTTGTTATACTCTTGGCCAAGTCATAAGTGGCTGTTTCTAAGTCAGAAGCAGGCACTACTTCATTTATTAACCCTATCTCTTTAGCCTGAGTTGCAGTGATAGTTTTACCAGTAAAAGCTAATTCGCAAGCTTTAGTCAAACTAACAAGACGAGGTAGAAAGTAGGTAGAGCCAAACTCCGGGATAAGACCAAAGCGAACAAAAGGCATTGAAAAAATAGCTTCTTCTGACGCTAAACGTAAGTCACAAGCTAAAGCTAAGGTGAAACCAAGTCCAACTGCTGGACCATTTATAGAAGCAATAGTGACTTTAGGCATTTGCCGTAACTTTAAACAAGTTTTCTGTATCCAGTCTAATAAATCATAGATTTCTTTACCTTGCTTGGTAGCTTCTATATTTTTGAGAAACAGTTCCTGAATATCGGCTCCGGAACAAAAACCCCGACCCGCCCCAGTAATGACCATTACTCGGATATCCTTCTTTTTTTCCACCCTGTCTAAAGCCTGAAAGAATTCTTCCATCATAGATTCAGTAAAAGCATTGAGTTTTTCAGGGCGGTTAAGAGTGATGGTGGCAATTGCTTCTTTGGTTTCTAAAAGGATTGTCGGTTGAGCCATCTGTTTCCTCCTTTTTATGGTCAGTGTTTGGATTGAGGGATTATTATGAAGGAAAAGTCGGGGTGAGAGGATTTGAACCTCCGACCTCATGGTCCCAAACCATGCGCGCTAAACCACTGCGCCACACCCCGACATTAAATATAATAACTTAAAGAGGAACAATTATCAAAGGCTGAACTAATCCCCAAAATATTGATGGAGCTTTTCCAGTTTTGCCCATTCTTTGTCTACTTGATACTGGAATTCCTCGACCAAATTTTTGTTTTCGGGTAGAAGTAAATGGGCAAACCTGCCTTGCGAGCTAAGCCAATCAGTAATGGGTTTTTTGGGGGAGGGTTTATAGTTTAATTTCCAGCGACCCTTATCCACTTCATAGAGGGGCCAGATGCAAGTATCAGCTGCTAGTTTAGATATAGTGATAGAGTTTTTCGGGTCAAAGCGCCAGCCGCGGGGACAGGGGCTAAGCACATTAATAAAGGAAGGTCCCTCAGTGGCAATTGCTTTCTTTACTTTAGTCATTAAATCTCGCCAGGCATGGGGAGCTGTCTGAGCAATATAAGGGATATTGTGAGCAGCAACTATAGCCGTGATATCTTTACGGTGCTCTGGCTTTCCGACAATAGTTTTACCCACAGGAGAGGTAGTAGTCCAGGTTCCTTTCCAGGTGGCGCTACTACGTTGGATGCCGGTATTCATATAAGCCTCATTATTGAGGCAAACATATAAAAAAGTGTGTCCTCGTTCTAAGGCACCACTTAACCATTGTAAGCCGATATCATAAGTGGCGCCATCACCGGCGAAGACAACAAATTTAATCTTTCTGTCAGCAATTTTGCCTTGTTTTATTAACGAACGATAAGCAGCTTCAATACCCGCAATAGTAGCCGCAGCATTCTCAAAGGCGCTATGAATCCAGGGAACGCGCCAAGAGGTAAAGGGAAACATCCCAGTGCAGATTTCCAGGCAGCCAGTTGGGGAACAGACAACTACCGGGTAGTCTATAGAGTGTAATACCATACGGACAATAGTGCCTTCAGCACAGCCTGCACAAAGGCGATGACCTGGGGCTAACTTATCTTCTTGATTACAAATTTCCCGCAGATTTATCTTAAATTCTTTAGTATCCACTGCCATGATTAACCTAGTTTAAAAATCCCTTAATCCGAGATAACGAAAAACTGGCTTGGTAGTACCTTTAGAGACGATATCCAGTAAATCTTGGAAAACTAAGTAGATTTGTTCAGGTACTGTATCCCGGCCACCTAAGCCATAGATATAATTGACCAGATTTGTTTTTATTCCTTCAAGATATAGGGCAGTAGCTACCTCAAGAAAAACCGGGTTAGCCTGAGCCCCAAAGAAACCAGTCCGTTCCAATATTGCCACGGCTTTTTTGTCCCGAAGAGCTTCAACTATCGCAGCCGCAGGAAAAGGACGAAAGCAACGCAATTTGAGTAGTCCTGCTTTAATACCCTTACTACGCATGTGGTCTACAGCCACCCGGGCTGCTCCAGTTGTGGCTCCCAGAATAACAATAGCTATCTCTGCATCATCAAGATGATAAGTATCTATTAATCCATAATAGCGACCAGTTAGTCTGCCAAATTCTTCACCAATTTCTTGAATAACTGTTATTGCTTTTTCCATTGCTTCCCACTGGGGTCGTTTATGCTCAAAGTAATAATCGGTAAAGTCAGCAGCTCCGTAAGTAACCGGGTTCTCTATATCAAGCAATGAGTAAATAGGTTTATAGGTACCAACCCACTTTTTCACCACTTCGTCTGGGAGAATCTCTACGCCTTCCAGAGCATGACTCAAAACAAAACCATCCAAACAAGACATTACCGGAAGGAGAACCTCAGGATGCTCGGCGATGCGAACTGCCTGAAGAGCATTATCATAGGCTTCTTGATGAGTTTCAGCATATAGTTGTATCCAGCCAGCGTCACGGGAGCCCATAGCATCGTCATGACTACAAAGGATGTTTAACGGGGCACTGAAGGCTCGGTTGACTACATACATAACAATAGGCAGACGCCAAGCGGAGGCAATCCAGAGCATTTCCCACATCAGGGCTAATCCGGGACCACAGGTAGCTGTTTGTGCCCGAGCTCCAGCGGCAGCAGCTCCAATACAAACGCTTAGCGCTGCATGTTCGCTCTCTACGGCGATAAATTCCGTGTCTACCAGCCCATCAGCAACAAACTCACTAAAGGTCATGACAATTTCTGTCTGAGGAGTAATAGGATAAGCCGCCACTACATCTGGGTTTATTTGACGCATAGCTTCGGCAACAGCATTGTCGCCTTCCAGCGCCTTTATCTCACCTTTTACTGGAGCAATATCCATTTAGTCTTTCCGTCGCGCTTGAGCTTCCTCTATCATGGTGATACACTGTCGGGGGCATTCTGTAGCACAAATACCACAGCCTTTACAATAGCGTAAATCTATTTCAAGAACCTTAGAATCCTGTACCCTGACTGCGCTATCGGGACAAAAGAGCCAACAAAACATGCAATGGGTACATTTTTCAAAGTCAATGATAGGGCGAAGCACTCGCCAGATACCAGTCTCGTAGTCCACAGAATTACCAGCTTCTACAATTAGTCCCCTTATAGGTAATTCTTTCCATCCTTTTTCAGACATCTTTTCCTAACTTACCCGGCATTCAGCATAACCTTGTTCAAAAGCTCGGATATTAGCCTCAACTATTTCCGGTTTCATAGTCGCTGCCAGCTTGAACTTAATTAAACTGGCTAAATTTTCTTTACTTACTATTTCTCTTACCTTAAGTAGTGCTCCCAGCATGGGCACATTAGGGAGATTTCTACCCAGAGTATGGAGGGCAATCCGAGTAGCATCCACTGTACCAACCTTACCTTCAGTATAGTTGAGCTTAGAGCGTACCTCAGTTGGGGAAAGGGAAGTGTTGATGACCAATATAGCATCTTTAGCTATATTTTCAATAATATTAATAGAGTCAATCAAGTAAGGGTCTATAACAACTACAACATTGGGTTCAGTCACCAGGCAATGAGGTATAATAGGTGTTGAGCTAATCCTGGTATAAGCGCGGACTGGGGCTCCCATCCTCTCGGCTCCATATTCGGGTAAGGCTTGAAAGTACTTTCCTTCCTTCATAGCTGCTTCAGCTAAGAGTTTAGAGGCGGTAACTACCCCTTGTCCAGCTCGCCCATGCCAGCGAATTTCAAGAGTTTCGTTTCTTACCATGTAATTTAAACTTTTCCTCCTAAATGCCCCTGGAGGGACTCGAACCCTCGCTCCTGGCTCCGGAGGCCAGTGCTCTCTCCCCTGAGCTACAGGGGCACTCTGAAAATTATATTATAACTTGTTAAGTACAAAAGTAAACTATTATTTAAAAAGTTTGTTAAATCATGGAAAATGTAACCAAAAATATTAATAAAGATGCAACCTGGTTAATTGGACATTTAAGGGGTAAGACTGAACTACGTGGACAAGGATGGATATGCATTCACGAAAAGAGCATAATCAACAGTTTGTTAATCATTTTATTGCCACTCGTTTCCCTAATTCATAATATTCTTGTGGGTTACTTCTACTTCTTTTTCTCGTTGCTTACAAAAGAGAAGCCAAATTAGAAATATTAATTTCAGTTTCTAATGACTTTACCCGAGACACAATTTCAGTCCTTTTTTGTTCTGAATATATTGGGGATGAAAGCTGATGAAATTTATTTTTGAGTTCTTCCCAGGAAACGGGATTTTCAGGATCTCCTTTGGGGTAGTCAATTTTAGTTGAAAATCTTCGCCCATTCGTAGTTATAAGTTCAACAGTAGCAGGCCATTGCCTTGGGAAAACAGTTTCCAGCTCCGGGTTTTCCACACAGGAAATTCGCTTCATTATCTCCCTGACTCTTGCCGAATTAATGTTTTCCTGAGTATGCTCGTCTAAAGAGGCCTTTCCATAAAGGATTGCTACTGCAGCACCGAAAGGTAGACTAAATTGGGCATTAACTACATTTTTCGGGTTATATTTTAATTCCTTTGGTTCCACAATTATTGGGAAAGCTACCTTTAATACTCCTAAAATTGCCTCTTTGATTTCTTCTGCTTTTAAATTGTTCTCTTTCATAATTTTCAGAATACCGTCTATGGCACTATGTTCATATCGACAGCAGGCATGGAGTTTAATGCTTGTTTTGGTAATTTCATAGGATTTACCAAGTTCGTCTAAGATTTTGCTCGGGTCAGCGTCATCTGAATAAGAATGCAAAAAACCAAACCTTCCTTCAATTATGGTTGTGGGGCCTTTAAATCCCTTTTGTGCCAAGAGAGCAGCTATCATCCCATTATGAGCTGCCCATCCTGGGTGCATTCGTTTTGTCCAGGCACCATTGGTCAAAAACTCCATGGAGGCAGCTGCCTGACTTCCAGCAATTCCTAAAGAATTAATAGTTTGTTCCGTATCAAGGTTAAGGATTTTAGATGTAGCGGCAGCAGCCCCAAAAACTCCACAAGTTCCCGTGGGATGAAAGCCCCGAGCATAATGTTTAGATGGGTTTAAAGCTTTGCCTAATCGGATCATGACCTCATAGCCGATAGTTACCGCTGTTATAAACCTTTTCCCATTGCAATTGGTAAGTTCTCCAGCAGCTAACGCTGCTGGATAAATAACAACTCCGGGGTGGAGAGATGCCTCATTGTTAACGTCATCCAGTTCTAATGAATGGGCTGAAGTTCCGTTAGCTAAGGCTGCATATGGATAGCGGGCTCTCAGATTAGTTCCAATAACTATCCCCCCTTGTGGGTCTGCCCCGATTTCTTGTATCAACTTGTACATGGTCTGGCTTGAGTCTACCAATGAGCCCCTGGCAGCAACTCCAATGAAATCCAGGCAATGGTATTTAGCTTTATCAATAACCTGATGTGGTAAGTCTTCATAATTTAGCTGGGTGCAAAATTCAGCGAGCTCTTTCGTGATACTCATTCCTATCTCTTTCTTATATCACCCAAGGTTTATCTCCTACTGGAAAGCACCCCTTAACTGGGCACTCGTGGCAATTAAATGTGCGCACTGGGGGTAACTTGGCTCCTTTTGATTGCTCAATATATTCAAGTGCTTTAGTTACCTGGTCTTTGTCTCCCTTCAGTACTAAAGTTACCGACCCTTCAGCGCCAGCTAATCCACCAGCTGCAATAGGAATTGCTGTGGCGCCACTTAAAATTTCAATAGCCTTTGGTTCACTAACAACTATTCCTTTAACTGGAAAAAGGGCACAAGGTAAACCCATACTATATTCATAATCCCCTTTTAATGCTTCTTTAGCGGCTTCTTCAACTGAAATAGGTATCAACTTTTCTATGCCAACTGGGAAAATGATGCTAAATCCTTTTTTCTTAGAAGCAGACAAAACTCGACCAATTGTTCCACCTTCTACAGCACTCCCTATAAGAATACCAACATTTCCGTATACATCAATAGCGTTGGCTCCCTTTATATAAACATCCTGACTGGTTAGCTCATCTAATATTTTCCCCAGGGGTAATCCTGTGGATACCTCACCACCTTTAACCACCCATGAATACCGAAAGGCTTCCGGATGTCTCAGGGCACCTTCTTTAGCTTGCTCTGAGACTATAGAATGAGCTCCGACAAGAGTCCCCATTTCAATACAGGTACCCTTTGGAATTACTACACCGCAAACCCATACATCCGTCTTTGGTTTACTTCCAGTAATTTCCTCAATAATGAAATAAGTAGTGCTACTGGGATGGATAACTACTGTCCCCCGAG
Source organism: Dehalococcoidia bacterium (assembly GCA_042408205.1). Classification (GTDB taxonomy): domain Bacteria; phylum Chloroflexota; class Dehalococcoidia; order GIF9; family DYGU01; genus JBHOQK01. The sequence continues at coordinate 39,628 of JBHOQK010000028.1, forward strand.
CTAAGGCTTGCTTAACTACATCCAGATTAACCACTGCTTTGGCAATTAACTTTTTTGATTCAGAAGGTGTAAGGGTCACTTGGGCTCGCATGATTAGTTAAAGCTTTTTATTATTAGAAATTGATTCAAATTAGGTAACTGGAGATACCCATATCTTTGGGCTCCGATAAAGAGTGAAAACTATCATAGCACTAGCGGGTAGCAAGGCTAATATAGAAATGATACTTTTAGGATAAAATAGGATAAATAATCCCAGCAATAAGGCTAAAAACCTTAAAGGTAGATCTTGTATTTTTCGCTTAAAGAGTCTACCGTGAATAGCGACAGCTACTGCTAGGCATCCGATAGTTACGGTGCCGATAGCAGCCAGTTGGGCTAAACCAGGCTGTAATACTAAGGTATCCCAGTTGAATATGCAGAAGGTGAGCAAAAAGACTGTCAGAGATATTCTTAGCGTTAATAGCATAGTCGCCATATAGGCGGCGCCAGAAAGACGACTTGCCACAGCTGCTACCAGGGAGGTTGGTGGTGAATATTCAGATATTACCGCTACGAGAAATATGAAAAAGTGAGCCACCCAAGGATTAATTCCAAACTGGACCATAGCCGGAATGACAATTACTGCCCCAAGTATATAACAGGCTGATGGAGGTATCCCCAAGCCTAAGAGTACCCCAATCAGAAAACCCATTCCGATAATGGCTAAAAGATGGAATTCGGCAACCTGCATCAACAGCCCTAATAACTTTAGCATCCAGCCACTGACAACAAAAAGATTTATCATAACCCCAAGCATTGCCAACAGCAAAACTATTGGAGCGGTGACTTCAGCGAAAGCGAGTAAAGCTCGGTGCACAGACCTACCCCATTCCTTTATTTTGTTTAAAATCGTTCCTGGATAGGAGTATATCCGTAGTACAGAAGCTGTGAGAAAAAGACCTATCGCCGTATTAAGGGCTGCGGTTGATTCTTCCTGTCTAAGTCCACCCAGTAAATAAATTAAGATTCCAAGAAAGCTAAAGAAAACTACTGTATTGACTACATCTATTCTGGTGAATTTTTCGGTAACGGTGATTGTTGGTTCTGAACTGCTTTCTCTGTCTCTCACGAAACGTAAGGCGAACAAATAAACTGAGACAGCTATGATAGCATAAAAAACCAGCGCCGGTGCATATCCTCTAGCTATGACCTCAAAGTAACTCACTCCAAGAAAATCAGCCATTAGGAAAGCAGCTATTGCCATGACGGGTGGCATAATTAAGCCTCCCAGAGAAGCTGATGCTTCTACAGCACCAGCGTAAAGAGGGGGAAACCCAGTTCTTTTCATTAGTGGTATGGTGTACTGTCCAGTTATAGCCACATTGGCTGAACCTGAGCCACTAATAGAGGCAATAGCCATGGAAGAAACTACAGCTGTTTGGGGAATAAGGCTTTTCCGCTTACCAAATATTCCTACCACAGTCCTGATAATTGAGTCTTGAAAACCAAATCCTTGGGCGATGCTCAAAAGCAAGAAAAAGGCGGCAATAACAGCTACTCCAGTTTGAGAGTAGGTTCCAAATAAGCCTAATTTGACTTCAACGGAAGAAGAGGTAATTACTCTCATCCAAGAAACTCCGGGGTGACCAAATATACCTGGGAATATCCAGCCGTAAACGGAATAAAGCACTAAAAATATGATTATGTAAAAAAGTATAATATGCTCTTTTCGACTAAATTCGAGAACAAGCCCGAGCATAATCGCCCCGACCACTTTGTCGAGGGTATTAAAGAAACCAACCCTGAAATAAATTAGGTTTTCAAACTCAGTTCTCAGGTATATTAGACAAAAAATACATGCCGAAATATATAACGTAGCTATGATAATATTAGCTTTAAGACCTAACCGGGGATAGAGCATTTTCCCAGTGATAAGAGAATTTAAGACGTAAATTATGTATGCCAATGGCACTAAAGTCACGGCGAGGAGCATGGCTCCCCCTAAGCCAGTACGGAAGAAATGAACCGAAAATATTAAATATATAATCGTTGTTATGACAAGGCAGGGAACTAAGAATCTTTGTATTTTTGTCATTATATTTAATTAAAGA
>JBHOQK010000008.1:0-24348 GCA_042408205.1 Dehalococcoidia bacterium
CAGAATAACAATCTTACCTAATTCGGTAGCCGGAACATCCTTAAGACCACCACCAAAGTCATCAATAGCCGTTCTAACACCACTCACAATAACTACTTCTCTCATTTATTCTCTCCTTTAGTTTATTTTTTATTTTTGTCCTTTTATATTTTATAGTTGTACCTCAGTCAAATGACAAGTATCGTTGACAAATAAAATCACCGGTCCGTTATCACTTATTTCAAAAAGGTTAATGCAACTGACATCCTGAGTAATTTTCCAGAAACAAGAATTGTCCAGACCAAGAAAATGAAGAACAAGAACCTGACACACTACTCTATGAGAAACTAAGGCGATGGTCTTTTCCCGATAATTAGTTATTAAATTATCTACGTAAGCTGAAGCTCTTTCCCTGACTTGGGCAAGGCTCTCTCCCCCTGGAAATACAACCAGATGAGGACTTTCCAGCCACAGCTGATACAATGAACTATATTTCGTGGCAGCTTCCGCAGGAGATAACCCCTCCCATTCACCAAAATCAATATCAATAAGTTCCGGAGATAATTTAACTTCTAATCCCAAGCGCCGGGCTAAGATTTGGGCAGTAGTTAGTGCCCGAGGTAAGGGACTAGAAAAAATAGCCGTTATTGACCATTGAGCCAGCCTTTCCGCAGTAGCTTCCGCTTGCTTAATTCCTACCTCATTAAGGTTAATAGGAGCCCGCCCTCGAAATCTCTCCACCCGGTTCCATTCCGTCTGTCCGTGTCTCACCAAAAAAACCCGTGTCATCTCCCTCCTATTAATTGCTTTCTTTTAGGGGATTAAAGTATACTATTACCATTAATTGGTTCTGTCAATAGCACAAAGGAAAAATGCCCAAAATCCATTTCATTGATGTTACTAATCGGGATACTGTTCAGGCATCCCGCATTGGCTTAGCTAAATTACAAAAGACTATGGTCAACTGGTATTTGGGGCAAATGGGTATTTACCAATCAGAATTTGCCTTTCCCTTCACCAGACATGAACATAATTACATCAAAGCCAACCTTATGCTTCAACAAAAAGGAGTTTTTGGCTCCCTCATCTTAGAAGGATGGTGTCGAGCTGTTATCCGCGATATTGAGGCTTCTCTACCTACCGGTGTTAAACATTTAAATCTTTCCATTTCTACCTCAGATCAGATGATCCGGCATAAATTCCAAGGGAAGTTAGACCGGAATAAGGTCATTAAAGAGATGGTAGCCGCCGTTACTTTTGCCCGAGAGAATGGTATAAAAACCATAGGTGTCAATGCCGAAGATGCTTCGCGCACAGAGCTTAGCTATCTCATAGAATTTGCTCACGCCGCCAAAGAAGCCGGTGCTGACCGTTTTCGTTATTGCGATACCTTAGGTTATGATACCCCTATGACCATTTACGAACGAATTAAGACTATCGCCGAAAAGGTAAAAATACCTATTGAGCAACACTGTCACAACGACCTGGGTATGGCAGTAGCTAATTCTATTGCTGGCGCCATCGGAGCTGTGGATGGGGGTGTTGATGCTTATATTAATACTTCAGTAAATGGGCTTGGAGAAAGAGCCGGGCAAGCTGATTTATTAAGCTGCATTTTAGCCTTAAAATTTGCCGCCGGTCTTAGCCGGTATGAAATTGGCGACCCCATTAATTTAAAGGTGTCAGCTAAATTAGCCAAATATGCTTCATACGCCTTCAATGTCCCTATACCTATAAATCAACCAGGTGTCGGGGCTAATGCTTTTGCCCACGAAGCTGGAATTCATGCCGATGGCGCCCTTAAGGATCGCTATAATTACGAACTTTACGACTACGAATTATTAGGACTGGATGAAATAGATGAACCACCTTTGAGAGGACGCATTATCACCACAGGAGAATATGGTGGTCTGGCTGGATTCAAATATGTTTATAATAGATTAGGCATCACCTTCCCGGATGATGAAACCGCAGAGAAAATTCTGGAGTTAGTACGTTATGCCAATGCCCATACCCAGCAACCTCTTACTGATGACGAATTAAGGTTTATAGCTAATTACCCCGAAGAAACCCGCCTTATTTTGACTATGACCCCATAAGCTTTTAAAATAATGGTCTTTTTTGAAAATACTGAAACTGCCCTCTTCTTTCACCGTCTCAATCGCTTTACCGCCCAAGTAATTTGGCGAGATGAAATTATTACCGCTCATTTACCTAATTCAGGGAGGATGGCAGAACTCCTTATCCCCTTCCGTCATGTTTTCCTTACCCCAAAACCAAAGCCAAACCGGAAAACTAATTTTGATCTCATTTTAGTTAACCAAAATGGTATCCTAGTCTCAGTAGATGCCCGATTACCCAGTCAAATCATTTACCGTGCCTTAGTTAATAAACAACTTACACCTTTTCAGAACTATTCTCAAATTAAAAGAGAGGCACTCTTAGGACATAGCCGGGTTGACTTTTTCCTTTCCTTATCTCCCACCGCTGCAGATAGACAAGATTATTTCATTGAAGTCAAGTCAGTAACCAAAGTTGCTAATAATATTGCTCTCTTCCCTGATGCAGTTACTTCCCGAGGAAAAAGACATCTAACCAGTCTTATTGAGGCAAAGAATAGAGGTTATAAAGCCGCTATCATATTTGTAGTTCAGCGCCCTGATGCTATTGCTTTTGCCCCTGATGAAAAAATAGACCCCGAGTTTGCTCAAATGCTCCGCGCCGCCGTAACACAAGGAGTAATCCCATTAGCCTACACTTGCTATGTCACAAGACAATGGATTACATTAGCTCAAGAAATACCAGTTTATGTTTAAATTAAACAGCGAGGGAATGAAGTGGACATAGATCTGAAGCCCATTGGTATTGTTAGAAATGAAATTAAAGAGCCCAGAAAAGAAAACTGGACTAAAGTTATCTCTGAAATTATCCTTGACCCCTGCTGGCAAAAAGCCTTAAATCGTATTGAAGAATTTTCTCACCTTATCATCATTTACTGGATGCACCGGGTCTTGCCAGAACAGCGCTTTATAACTGAAGTCCACCCCCGAGGTAAGCCAGACTTGCCTCTGGTAGGTGTTTTTGCCAGCCGCAGCCCAATGCGTCCTAATCCTATCGGGGTGACTACAGTCAAACTATTAAAGCGTAGTAGGAATATATTGAAAGTTACTGGACTTGATGCTATAGACGGGACACCGGTTTTAGACATCAAACCTTACATTCCCGATTATGATTCACCAGCTGAAGCCAAAACCCCCGACTGGGTTAGCACCATCCCTAATCAGGAGAACTAAGTCTTGTTTATCCACGCTCCTGAAGATATTTGACTATTCTTTGGGAGAATTACTTCTTTATTGATAAAAACATCCTCACCAAGCACACTATCATCACCAATATAACTATTATCCAGAAGACGACTACCACTCCCAATAATAGAGTTAGTTATAACAACCCGGCACCCTACCTCAACATTATGCCATAGAATTGAGCCAATAATGGTAGAACCATCTCCAATTTTGCAATTATTACCAAGAACAAAGGGACCTTTGATATAAACCTCCTTACCCAGGACACAGCCTTTACCTATAAGTCCGGGACCCTCTACACGGGTAGTAGAATGGATAAAGCTTTCTTTGTCAATATGCACTTTATTGTTAATATAAGTTTTTACTTGTTTACTCTTGCCTAAAAGTAAATCATAATTTAACTGCTTATATTTTTTCGGGTTCCCTATGTCTATCCAATAATTGTAAGTGGGGAAACCAAAAACAGGCTTACCTTCCTTCACCAGTGTTGGGAACAGATGATATTCAAACATAAAGTAACGATTTGAAGGTATATATTCGAGAACATCTGGCTCAAGAATGTAGACACCGGCATTAATCATATTACTAATTACTTTATCAGGCGGTGGCTTTTCGACAAAGCGGATGATTTTCCCATCAACTTCAGTTACAACAACACCATAAGAGGTAGGATCGCTCACGGGAGTAAGGGCAATAGTTATTTTGGCTTGCTTTTGTTTATGGAAACGAAGCATCTCTGTAAAATCAAGGTCAAAAAAAATATCCCCATTTAAAACAAAAAACGAATCCTTTATATACCTCTCCACATTTTTGACCGCGCCGGCAGTGCCTAAAGGAAAATCTTCAATAATATAAACCAGACGAACATCAAACCGATCTCCATTGCCAAAATAATCCTCAATTTGATAGGGTTTATAACACAAAGCCAGAATTACTTCAGTAATCTGATGTTCCTTTAGTTGATTAATTACATATTCTAAGAAGGGTTTATTCAAAACCGGAACCATGGACTTGACCGTCTTTTCTGTTAAAGGTCGGAGCCTGGTTCCTTCACCACCGACTAAAACAACTGCTTTCATGAGCCGGGAACTAATTCTTCCAAGGCTTTAAGATAAGCTTGATAAGTTCTGGAATCGAAAAGAACAAAAACTACTTCTTTAAGAGAAGTAATATTCTCTTGCAAAAAAGAGATTGTAGCCTTCAGAGCTACTTGAGCCGCTTCATTCACTGGATAGCCATAAGCTCCAGTGCTTATAGAGGGGAAAGAAATACTGGTCAGCTTATTTTCAGTTGCCAACTTCAGACTTTCCTGATAAGCACTGGCTAAAATTTTAGCCTCGTCTTTAGTTCCCCCTCGCCAAATAGGACCAACAGTATGGATAACATATTTAGCTTTAAGTTTACCCCCAGTAGTCATTACGGCTTTGCCCGGAGATAAATGCCCCTTTTGAGCTACAATCTTCTTACATTCCTCCAGAATAGCAGGTCCCCCAGCTCGGTGAATAGCTCCATCCACCCCACCCCCACCCATAAGACTAGGATTAGCTGCATTAACAATAGCATCTGTCTTCTGTTGGGTAATGTCCCCTTGAATCAAAGATAATTTAGTTTGATTAATAATAACCGACTTCTCAAGCATCATCTCAAGTCTTTATCCCTTAGAATTCGGCGCAATATTTTCCCCACTGCCGTCTTCGGTATCTCAGCTATAAATTCAACTTCCCGAATTTTCTTGTACGGAGCCAGTCTCTCCTCACAAAATTTTATTATTTCAGTCTCAGTAACACAGTAACCTTCCCTTAACACAATATAGGCTTTTGGTATCTCACCGGCTATAGGATCTGGCTTACCCACGACAGCACATTCTTTTACTGCTGGATGCATATAAATTACATTTTCTAACTCCGCTGGGGCAATAGTATAACCTTTATATTTTATTATGTCCTTCTTTCGGTCAACTATCCGGAAATATCCCTCTTCATCCATGGTAGCTAAATCACCAGTATAAAGCCAACCACGTCTTAAAGATTGTTTTGTTTCTTGGGGATTACGCCAATATCCTTTCATAACTTGAGGACCTTTAATTATTAATTCCCCTACCTGTCCTGGAGGCAAATTAATTCTTCCTGTTTCTATATCCACAACCCGGGCATCGGTATCTATAATAGGGATTCCTATAGTCCCTGGCTTAACTCGCTCAGGTGGACTATTATGAGTTTCTGGAGAAGCCTCAGTAAGTCCATAGCCTAAAATCATTTTGACACCAGTCAATTTTTCCCATCTTTCTTTGATTTCAACAGGGATAGGCATAGCTCCTGCCTTTACATAGCGTAAGGAAGACAAGTCATAATTAGTTAGGAAAGGAGAACTTACCAGTAAAGCAAATAAAGAGGCAGCACCATATAATACGGTTGCCCTTTCTTTTTCAATAGTCTCCAGTAGCTCTTTAGCATCAAAGCGAGGTAATACCACTACTCGCGCCCCAGCATAAATTGCTGAGTTTAGACAAGTACTGGCACCCCAGCTATGATAAAAGGGAAGAAGACCAATAACTATATCTTTAGGACTCCAGCCAAACCAAGTAGCGTTTTGTATGGCATTGACTACTAAATTATAGTGAGTTAGCATTACCCCTTTTGGTATTGCTGTTGTCCCTCCTGTATAAATAATGGTTGCCACGTCTTTCCTAGGCTCTATCTCTACCTGAACTGGAGCTAAAGACTTTCCGTTTAAAAGTTTTTCTACCCAAGCAAAGTTGGTTATTTCTTTATCCTCTGGCATTAGGAGAGTCTTTATTTTGGCTTTGTTTCCTATTTCCTTGACCGCAGGGTAAAATTCTTTATTGGTTATTATCATCTTCGCCATTGAATTGTTAAGCCTTTGCTCCAATTCCAGCCCTTTAAGCAATGGATTAGTTGGCACCACAATCCCACCAGCTTTCAGGATACTGTAATATCCAATAACAAATTGCAAGCTGTTGGCAAGAAAAAGCAATACCCTGTCCCCTTTTCTTATATTTAGGGCTAAGGCTAATTTAGTTGTAATAGTTTCTAAGTCGTTATAACTTAGCTTAAACTCTCGGTAATTGAAAGCAATATTATCAGAATATTTTTTTGATGCTTCAGTCACAAGTTGGGGTAAAGGTATCTCTGGATAGTCTATGTGATAAGGCACACTTTGAGGCCAGAACTTAAACCAAGGCGCTATTCTTTCTTGTTTGAAGCTGGTCTCCATTGGACTATCTTCTTTATCAGCCCAGCCTGGTTAAGATAAACAAGGAGAGCTAACAGGAAAGAAATAAAATCCGTTAACCTGGATTCATGGACTAAGCCAAAACCAGCAGCCAACAGAACTATTCTCTCCCAATGGGAAAGGGGGCGAAAAAGCCAATTTTGAAGAACAAAGGAAAAACAAGCCACGGAAAGAAAAACTACCGTAAATGTCCAGAATATATCCAAAGGTTTGCTACCAATAATGAGGAGTGGTGGCAGATAAACAAAATAATAAGGAATAAAAAACTTCATCCAACCAATTCTCATGGCGGTAAAGGCAGTCCTCATGGGGTCAGAGCCAGCAATGCCGGCACCGGCATAAGCAGCCAGAGCTACCGGAGGAGTGATAGCTGACAGGAGGGCACTATAGAAAACAAAAAGGTGGGCTGCCAAAACTGGCACCCCTAACTTAATAAGAGCTGGAGCCGCAATAACAGCAGTGATGATATATGCTGCAGTAGTAGGTACCCCCATCCCCAAAATATAACAAGTAATCATCGTGAGGATAAGGGTCAAAATGACGCTGCCAGCACCAAATTCCAGAATGATACCAGTGAACCTGAGTCCCAGACCGGTAAGGGTTATGACACCAATGATTATACCGGCACAAGCACAAGCTGCTACCACAGTTAAAGCTCCCTTTGCCCCGTCTTCTAATGCCTTAAAGAAGTCTCTCCAACTCATCCTTGTCTCTTTTCTTAAAGAACTGACGACTATAGAAGAGACAATAGACCAGAAAGCCGCTGCCATGGGGGTCATTTTTTCAACCGCCAGTAAATAGATGAGGACTAGTAAGGGGATAAGCAAATGCCCACCGCTGATAAAGACTCGTCTTAGACTCGGTATTTCTTCTTTACTCAGTCCCGTAAGACCTGTTTTTACTGCTTCCAAGTGAACAGCTATCTGAACAGCAGCAAAATATAGAATTGCCGGTAGCACCGCAGCCAAACAGATAGTGATATAAGGTATGCCAGTAAATTCAGCCATAACAAAGGCAGCTGCTCCCATAATTGGAGGCATAATTTGTCCTCCGGAGGAAGCAGTTGCTTCCACAGCACCGGCAAAATGAGGCTTATAACCAGTTCTTTTCATCAATGGTATAGTATAAGAGCCCGTAGCTACCACATTGGCTACAGCACTTCCTGAGATAGTGCCGAAAAGAGCACTTGCCAGAACCGCAATCTTAGCCGGACCGCCTCGGGCTGTTCCGGTAACACTATTAGCCAATCCCATAAAGAAGTCACCAGTTTTGGTTGCCTGGAGAAAAGCACCAAAGATAATAAACAAAATAACAAAGGTAGCAGAAACCCCAATAGGGACACCATATATACCCTCCGTATGAAGGTAAAGATGGTCTATTATCCGGGAGATACTATAACCTTTATGGGCTAAAGCCCCAGGCATGTAATTGCCAAAATAGGCATAGAGAAGGAAAGCAACCGCAATTACCACCATAGGCAATCCGATTACCCGCCGTGTCATTTCGAGGACTAAGATTATAGCTATAGCCCCCATTACTAAGTCGGCAGTTGATGGCATGCCAAATCGTTCTATGATTTCATCCATGAAAATCAAAATATAGCCACCAACACTTAATGCCAGCCCCGCTAACAACAAATCTATAATGTTTATCTTTTTATTCTTGACTACCGGATAGATAAGAAAGGCTATTGCCATACCCAGAGAAAGGTGAATAAGGCGTATAGACCAGACGTCATTAGGAGCAAGAGGCTGCTTAAGGTGGAATAGGGACATTCCAATAGCCATAATGGTAGCTATTAAAGTAGCAATTTTAGGCAACACTAACTTTCTCCTTTCAAAGTGAGGTAAATTCGGGGGCTTCGCTTTATCTCAAATTTCAAGATACTACTTTCGGGAACAATATCTCGCAACTTTATAACCTTATCACCCACTATCAGCGTTTGCTCACCTATAGCACTAACTCTGAGACAAAAAGAAGACAATCGTTTATTAATATTGCGCAAGACAGTCCATTCTCCATTATAGATAAGTTCCCCACCCCAATCACCCATTCCCGCACCAAGCATGATAAACCTAACTTCTGATAAAAGAAAGTCATGATGATTATCACCCCCAATAAGGAAAGTTTCGTAAATAGGTAACCTGTCTACAGAATGAATATACTTTATAGTAAATTTATCCCCCAGGGAAACAGGTATTACCAGCAAAGGTCTTTCCCTTCCTTCTTCCAGATAAGCGATGGTCAAGCTAAGTATAGGAGAAAAAAGATAAACAGAAGCTACAATTATTAAAGCGGCTAATAAAACAAAGGGGGCAATCTTGCCCCCTTGGAAGAAGTAATCTTGAATATTTCTTATTTTAATACCCCCTTCTCTTTATAAAACGCCTCAGCGCCTGGGTGGAGAGGAATAGGCACCTTGGCAGCTCTGGCTAAGACCGTGTCTTTAGCTGCAGAATGAACCGTCCTCAGGTGTTCCAAATTTTTAGGATCAAAGACAGCTTTGACAATCTCATAAGCAACCCGCGGTGGTAAGTCTTTGTGACAGATAAGCGTATTACCCACCCAGACTGTAGGCACATCATCAACTCCTCGATAAGTTCCTTTGGGTACTACACCAGCGAAGTAATAAGGAAAAGCAGTAGTTATCTTTTTCTGTTCTTCAGGGCTAAAGGGGATTATTCTTATCTCATGGGTAGTAGCAAGGTCGATAATCGTAGAAGCACCTAAGGCTACTGACCAGCAGCCAGCATCTATAGTCTTATCTCTTAAAGCAGTTACATTTTCAGCAAAGCTGAGGCGGCTGATTTTAAAATCCCCTGGCGTATAGCCTAAAGCTTTAATGATATTACTCCACTTAAGCTCAGTGCCACTTCCCGGAGCCCCTGAAGAAACTCTCTTGCCTTTTAAGTCATCAAATTTGTATATAGGGTATTCTTTCAAGGTTACTATTTTGTAGTAGTTGGGATACATCTGGAACAAGGCACGGAGGTTGTCCAGCTTACCTTCAGCGGCAAATCTCCCAACTCCATTGTAAGCTTCCCAGAGAGTATCATCCATACTCATTGCCAGCTGCATTTCACCTTTGTGGACCATCCTGACATTAGCTACAGAGGCGGCAGTAACTTCAGCCGTGGCTTTAAACCCAGGTAGACTCCGGTTAATTATCTCAGCCAAACCTCCACCATAGGGATAATAAACTCCGCCAACACCTCCAGTACCAATAGACAGACTCATGGGCTTTAGTTCACCCGGAGGCGGTTTAGGAGCACAAGCTATAGCTAAACTACTTACAAGAAAAGCAACTAAAATAAATAATATAACCTTTTTTCCCATTTCAATCCACCTCCTAATTTTTTAAATTTGGCTAATTCTTTCCTGTCTAATTACTCCCCAATAATCCCACCCCCTTTAAGCCAAATATACAGTAAATAATTTTATTGTGTCAATAGACTCATAAATTCGCTCTTGACCAAAAAAGAAATAATATGTTATGTTATCTATGGTAATAAAGAGCTTTGTTGCCGAAGTGGCGGAAAGGTAGACGCGACAGTCTCAAAAACTGTTGAGGGGCAACCCTCGTGTCGGTTCGAATCCGACCTTCGGCACCAAAAGGAATAATGCCGAGTTGTGTAGCGGTAGCACGGGGGACTTTGGATCCCTTAGCGCAGGTTCGAATCCTGCCTCGGCAGCCATTCTCTCCCTAATTGCCAACCAAGATTAAGGGCTTTGGTATTTGTCCAAAAAGTTTTACGCGGCACCAAGAGAGGTAATACCTGTCTCAACTCCTCTATAGCAACAATTTTGGTTATGGCAGAAATTGCTCCCAAAGAAATAATATTAGTAAACATCTCAGTATTGAAATTTTGCCTCGAAGTCTGAGACAAAGGTAAAGATATGGCTTCTCTTGGGCATTTTTTCACATGCCACGAATCAACAATAAGAGTTCCGTGAGGGGCTAAGTCTTTAAGATATTCATCACAAGCCCTTTGGGACAAAGCTAAAAGAAGGTCTAACCTGCGGGTTTTGGGATAGAAAATTTCAGTATCCGAGAATATTATGTCAGATTTACTGGCACCCCCCCTTGCCTCAGGTCCGTAGGATTCAGTCTGAACTACATACCAGTCTTTATTTAAAGCCAAAGCTTCAGCCAAAATAAGCCCAGCTAAAATTAACCCCTGCCCCCCACTCCCAGCTAACCTAATTTCATACCTCAAGCTTCGCCTCCCTAAACTTTGCCCGATAAGTTTCAATATATTCTTCAGCTTCAGTCTCATGAAATATGCCAGTGATAATCTTCCCTTTTAACTTTTCTGGTTCTTTTGTTTTGGCTTCAGCTAAGGGGATTGTCTTTCCCCTTATCCACTGTAACATTTCCACAGCACCGCCAAGTTTATTATACCTGCCATAAAGGACATGACAATTACTTATAACTTCAACTACGCTAAATCCCTTCTTATTTATGGCTCGCTTAATAAAGTCTATAAGCTGCATTACATGATACACAGTGGTCCGGGCAACAAAAACAGCCCCAGCCGCTTTCATTAAATCACAAGTGTCAAATTCCCGTTCAAAGCCACCATAAGGAGAAGTAGTCGTAATACTACCCTGCGGGGTGGCTGGGGATACTTGACCCCCAGTCATCCCATATACAAAGTTATTAACAATAATAGCAGTAAGGTCAAGGTTTCTCCGGGCAGCATGAATAAGATGATTACCACCAATAGCTAATGCATCGCCATCGCCCATCACTACAATTACAGTCATGTCCGGGCGAGCCAGTTTAATTCCAGTAGCTGCTGGTAAAGCTCGCCCATGCATAATATGTAAAGTGTTAAAATCAACATAGCCGGGCATTCGAGAAATACAACCAATACCAGAAACCATAGCAATATTATTCTTATCTAACCCCAAAGCCATTATCGCTTCAATAATGGCTCTCATCACTACCCCATTACCACAACCAGGACACCAAATCGTAGGAAAACGATCATCAAATCTTAAATATTCCAAAATTTTTTTAGTCACAGCACTGCCTCAATCTCTTCAGGGGTGATTAATTCCCCATCAACCCGGTTAACACCAATTACTTGACATTTAGGAGGAGCTGCTCTTTCTACTTCGTAAATCATTTGCCCCTGGTTCATTTCTGGAACAATAACCTTTTGTTTATTTTCTAAGAATCCCCTAAGGAATTGTGTAGGAAAAGGCCAAACTGTCTTGACCCGAAAATAAGAAAGATTATACTTTAAAGCTATTTCCTTGGCTGATCTGGCTGAACTCCCAAAAGAGACAATAGCTGTTTTGTTTTCTGTTTGTATGGCTTCAAAATCAGTTAACAGACTAATATTGTCATCTATTTTTTTCTTCAGCCGCGCCATTTTCCAGGCTACTTCTTCCGGTTTATTTGTGGGGAAACCGTCTTGGCGGTGGAAAAGTCCAGTGATATGAAATCGATAACCTTCCCCAAAAACAGCATAAAATCCATCATAATTGTTATTTTCATCATAATGAAGATATTTGCCGGCTATTATTTGGGGCTTCTTTCTTTCATATATTTCCACTTTTTCAGGGACTTCTATTTTTTCCCTCATATGTCCAATAATTTCATCACTGATAATGAAAACAGGTAACCTTAAGCGAAGAGCCAGATTCATTGCCCTAACCGTAAGGTTAAAGCATTCAGCCACAGAATAAGGAGCTAAAGCCACCACCGGATGATCTCCATGAGCTCCCCACCTAGTTTGCATTAAATCGGCTTGGGAAGTCTTTGTTGGTAAACCAGTTGATGGGCCTGTTCTCATCACATTGACAATAAGGCAAGGAATTTCAGCCATACAAGCGAAACTAATCCCTTCTTGCATTAAAGAAAACCCAGGACCAGAGGTAGCTGTCATGGCTTTCATTCCAGCAGCTGCAGCTCCAATAACGGCAGAAATAGAAGCCAACTCATCTTCCATTTGGATAAAGACACCCCCCATAGGAGGTAATGTCTTTGCCATATATTCAGCAATCTCAGTCGAGGGAGTTATTGGATAGCCAGCGTAGAATCTAACTCCAACTTGTATAGCCCCAAGAGCGATGGCTTCATTACCGGACAGAAATTTCATCTTCAGTCTCTACATCAATGGCAAAATCAGGACAATGGAGCTCACACAGCTTACATCTATTACAAGCTTCCAAGTTTACTACCTTAGGAAAAAGGTCCTCTCCCAGCTCAAAAACCTTACGAGGACAAAATTGAACACAAATTCCACACCGCTTGCATAGTCTTCTATCTATCTCAATACTTGTCTTTTTAGTTTTTCTCAAAACCGAAGAGGGCAATGACGACTTATTTTTTACTTTTCCCATAAAATTTCCAAATAATCAAATCTTGTGAACAAATTCTAAGGAAACCCCACATTGTTTCAAAGCTAACCAAAAAGAGGCTTGATTACTGGTAATCACTGGTCTTCGAATATCTTGGGAAAGAGCATTAATGATGCCAAAGGTCCTGAAATTTGTACAACTAATAAAAAGGGCTTCCGCCTCTGGATGAGCCTGAGCTACTTCTTTTCCTAAATTATAAGCTACCTCCAGAGGCTGTTTGCCAATCTCTATATTATCTTCAATGCCAAGTCCTTTTATTCCACAGACTTCAAATCCATTTTCAAAAAGAAACCTCGCTTCTTTCTGATTAATTTCTTCAATGTAAGGTGTGGCTACCGCAATTTTCTTAACCTGTTTTTCATTAAGAGCCTCCACTACTGCCCGCGCAGTGGCTATGGCTGGAATTCCGGTAGTTTTGTTTATCCTCCTTTCAATTTCCACATCATATTCTTTGCCTTTAATCAGACTTCCTGAAGTGCATCCATAAATAATTACATCTACCTTGGCATCAAGAAGTAGTTTACTACTCCTTTCAATCTCCTCTGCCATTTTAATTAGCTCTTCTTCATTTACCTTAGTTAGGGGTAATCGAGAAACATGAATTGAAACCCCTTCAGGTACATATTTCCAAAATTCTATTTCCATCGTTGTATTAGAAGAAGGTATCAGTAGACCAATACGAGTCCGCCAGTTAGACATTTTTGTCTCCGATTAGTTCTTTTTGATAGGCGAAAAGAGCCGGAATACCACCAGTATGAATAAAGATTACGGAATCCTCTGCCGTAAATTTACCCCTCTGGATAAGGTCAATAAATCCCGCCATAGCTTTACCAGTATAAACAGGGTCAAGAAAAATACCTTCCGTTTGAGCAACTAATTTAATGGCGTCAATACTGGATTTGGTTACTATACCGTAACCTTCACCTACATACTCATCGTAAACAGTTACTTCTTCAGGTGTAAGCCGTGCCGTTAATCCTAAGAGGTCAGCCGTTGCATTCCCTAAGGTCACAATTTTCTTTACTGCCTCCAAGGAAGAGTAGTTGACACTAATACCAATTACTTTAAAAGGGGAGCCAAGTTCTTTAACTCCAATAGCTAAGCCCGCCTGGGTACCTCCAGTGCCAGTAGCTAAAATTAAATATTGGGCATTAATCCTCTGTTCTTGTAGCTGTCGCCAAATCTCTTCCGCAGCCTCCACCCACCCGACTGTTCCTAAAGGTATAGAACCACCACCGGGAATGACCAGAGGAGTGTGACCTTTTCTCCGTAACTCGTCAGCCAATTCATACATTCTCTGGAGCATTGTATCACCAAAACCTTCAGAGGGTTCAACTTCCACAATGTTGACCTTAGAGCCGAGAATATGGTGCAAAAGAAGATTACCTTGAAGCTCGGGGTGGACACCTTTAAATAAAACTAAATAAGGTTTCATACCTAATTTGTGAGCTGCAGTGGCTAATTGGAGAGCAAAATTAGATTGAGAACTACCTGTAGTAATGACAGTATCAATCCCTTTTTGTTGAGCATCAGCTAACAAAAATTCTAATTTACGAGCTTTATTTCCCCCTAAAGCCAGTCCAGTCATATCTTCCCGTTTAATAAAAATACGCGGTCCTCCCAGAATAGCAGAAAGCCGAGAAGCCTGGTACAAAGGGGTGGGTAAGTTAGCTAAATGGAGACGTGGTAGTGTGACTAATGGCATAGTAAAATCTTTAATCTCTCTTAAGGATTATCTCCTTTATTATTTGCACCAGGCTGAAATGGGTGTCTTGACTAATCCCATCACAATCTCCATTAGCATAGCCACTCATAGCATCAATAGCCCCTTCCCTGGCTGCCGCCAGAAGCATTCTCCGTTCCAATTCAGGAGGATGAAGAAGGTCTTTTTCAATCAGTAAGGATAAAGCAGCAATAATGGCATGAGCGCCCCAGTTGGATACCGTAGCTACTACCAAAATATCTGTCTCCATTTCAGCCGCAATTCCTTTACCGCAACCACAAACACATTTTGAACCATATGGAACTGCTCTTTTTACTGTCTCCCTTATCTTCCCCATCCCGATCTCATTCCCCCCATCCCCTATCCCTATAGTGAAAATTCCCCTTCTTTTGGCTTCTTCCAGTAGATTTTCAACTTTGGCTACATGCTCTGAAATATCATACCCTTTCATATTATGATATATTTTGGCTTCATTGGCTCCCGCTTTCTCGACTGAAACGATAATAGCAGGAGCATGCTCCTCTATAATTTGTTTAGCTTTTTCCTTAGCCAGTTCTTTTTCCTTTGAAAACTCAAGGAGAGTAACAGCATGTTTACCCTTTTTTATATCTTCAGGCTTAACCACGTTCAGGCCAGTAGCATAAGCTACACTTTTCAGTATTGGTAGGGCTTCTTTCTCAGCGACAATTATGGAGTTAATACCAGCGAATTGGTCAAATCCACGGGCTAAACTTATGGCTCCAATTGGTCCATCGGTTTCCTGAATAAAAAGAGGTGGCACTAAAAATCCGGTAGTAATTAAGGCGCAATTACCAGGTGAAAGTTTTTCCTTTATCTTATTTGCTGCCAGGAGAGAAGGGTATCCACCCTGTAAAGACACAGCATCCTGGTAAAGGGGCTGAATAATTCCCCTACCTCCAATATCTAAGGTAATAAGCCTTTCAATATTTCTTACCTTTTCTTCTATCCCCATCCCTTGCCTTTCTTCACAAATCTTCTCATATCACCAGATTTAAAAGATATGGGAACGATATCATTCATAGTCAATACCCCAGGAGAGGCGTTTAAGACGGTAGGTATTAAATTAACAATCATGGCTGTTGTGCCATCATCTCCATGCCAGCAAGGACTGATTTTCGCATTTATTTCCGGAGTCCCAGTAATGCGAACTTCGTCAAAAGAAGGGGTTGCTCCCAGAAAAGCGATAAAGGTAAGACAAATCTTTTCTTCACCCTTCACTATTCCATAAGCTTTTTGTCTTACTCCTTTAACTTGTCCTTTCTTAACGGTATAGAACTGGGAGGAAACCTCTTCCTCAGCTATCACTGGTTCCACTTCTTCCACCTTCACCTCACCCAGCTCCCAGCCTAAAGCATCAGCTATAAGACAAATTGATTCCTCCAGTCCCACATGTCCTGTTATTTTGCCTTCCTTTATTGCCTTTTTGAATTCCTCAGGTGTTAAAGAAGCCCCAATCTTTTTCTGAAAAGGCTGTCTCCGTAAGCTGGCGTCCATTTGCCTTATTATTTCTATCCTTTTTACTTCAGTACAACCTGCAGACAGAACAATGGGTCTAACATCCATTAAAAAACCAGGATTAATACCTGTCCCAAGAACAGTTACATTATGCTCTTTGGCTAATTTATCATATTTTTTAGTTAATTCCTTATCGGTAAAATTAGGAAAAGCCAGTTGCTCACAAGTCGATATTACATCAACACCACTTCTAATAGCGGGCTCAATTTGAGGAAATATGTCCTTGAGGAAAGATACTGTGGTATAAATGGCAATGTCCGGCTTTGTTTCCTCAAAAACCTTTTTAGCGTCAGCGGAAACCTTTATTCCTAAATTTCTTCCTACCTCGGCAACCTCGCCCAGATCTTTACCCACTATTTCTGGGTTTATATCAACAGCCCCAACGTACTTTATCCCTTCTCTTTCCTTCACAATATGCCTTACTATTCGTGTGCCGACAGGACCAAGTCCTACATGAACTACTTTAATCTCTTCCATTTCCCCTCCTTAACAATCTAAGTTAACTCTCTAATCCTTCTTAGCCAAACGCTTAAGCCAAAAATCAAAAGACCTTCCCGGAACAAATATATCTATTCCTATAGCTATCTCCTTTCCTGGATTCTCTATTTTATGAAGCTCATTTTCTGGAAAAAACACTGAATCCATCTCCCTAAGTATGACCTCCTTCTTTTCGGTAGAGGCTTTCATTTCTCCTTTAATCACAATAGTAATTTGCTTATTTTCATGTTTATGCATAGGAGATGAATGTCCTGGGGGTTTTTCGAAATATTCAATAGAAACAAAATCTTTTTCCGCCAGCGACACTCGATACCACCCCGGTTCCGGCTCACACGAGTTAGCCTCTTTGAACCTTACTATTTCCATCTTTAACCTCCTTTTTTTCTTATAACCCTAAAAAGGCTTTCTTAATTATTTCCGACTCTAATAATTCCTTTCCACTTCCTGAATAAATAATTCTGCCTGTCTGGAGCACATAACCTCGTTCAGCTAATCTCAAAGCTTCCCGAACATTCTGTTCCACTAAAAGGATGGTAATGCCTTCTTGTTTCAGTAAAGAAATAACTTCAAATAGTTCCGAAACAAGCTTTGGCATCAATCCCAGAGATGGTTCGTCCAGCATTAACAATTTTGGTCGAGACATAAGCCCTCGAGCTATAGCTAACATTTGCTGCTCCCCACCACTAAGAGTCTCACCTTTTTGCTTGCGCCGTTCTTTGAGTATGGGAAAGAGTTTATACACGTAATCTAACTTTACTTCTATTTCAGCTTTTGATTTAGCCATAAAAGCTCCTAAAAATAAGTTCTCTTCCACAGTTAATGGTCCGAAGATATGTCTTCCTTCCGGTACATAGGTAATCCCTAATTGGACAATCTCGGCACAATTCTTTCCGGTAATATCCACCCCGTTAAATACGATCTTACCTGATACTGGATTAAGAGCACCAATAATTGTCTTTAAAGCAGTAGTTTTACCGGCACCATTAGCACCTACTAGAGCCACCACCTCGCCCTCCACCACCTCAAAGGTAACATCGTGGAGGGCTACAATAGCTCCGTAATTAACCTTTAGGTTACTTACCTTTAGCATATCCCTCCCCTAAATATACCTCAATTACCTTTTCATCCCTTGCTACTACTTCAGGGGTTCCCTCAGCAATCTTCCTTCCGGAAGCTAAGACAATTATTCTTTCCGAAATAGTCATTATGAACTCCATTACATGTTCCGTCAAAAAAAGGGTCAGATTTTTTTCTTCTTTTATTCGGCGTAAAAGTTCCACTATCTCCTTCGTTTCTATAGGATTTAGACCAACAGCTACCTCATCCAGCATTAAAAGTTTAGGTTTGGTAGCTAAAGCCCGAGCTAATTCAACCCGCTTTTGGATAGCTATAGGGAATTCCGTAGGATAGGCACTGGCTATTTCCAATAAACCCACAGATTTCATAATCTCTCTGGCTTCCTTACGGGCAATGTCTCTATGATTAGTATGGCAAAAGGCACCGACCATCACGTTTTCCTCCACAGTCAACCGGGGCATTATTTTGACTATTTGGAAAGTCCGGGCTATTCCTATTTTGGCCACTTGATGAGGGGGGAAGCCGGTAATATCTTTGCCCTCAAAAAAGACTTTACCGCTGGTGGGTTTGTAATACCCAGCAATACAGTTAAACAAGGTTGTCTTACCAGCTCCATTAGGACCAATCAGCCCTACAATTTCCCCCGCCCTCAGCTCTAAGGAGATATCATTATTGGCAATTAAGCCCCCAAATCGCTTGGTCAGATTCTTGACCTCAAGTAACATTTTTAAATCTTCTTTGCCTTCTTCTTTCAATAATGCCCCAGATTCCCCTTGGCTCCCGGGCAGCAATAACCATAATTATAAGACCATAAATTACAAAATCTATGCCATAAATTCCTTTTCCCGCCAGCCAGGCACCTAAATATAAGTAAAGGGGGATAAGGGTAGCAGCACCAATTATTGGACCCCAAACAGAACCAGCTCCCCCCACCATAACCACCATGGCAATCAGTATAGATAAATCCAGAGGCATGACAGAATCAGGGTCTATATAAAGATAGTATACACTCATAAAGCTTCCACCCAAGGCACCCAAAGCAGCAATAATACAGTAACTTATTACTTTCGTATTGGTGACATTAATTCCCAAACTTGCCGCCGCCTCTTCATTATCCCTCACCGCCTGCAGTTGATAGCCAAGCTTTGACTTTCTAAACCAATTCATGAAATAAAATTGGACCAAAAAGAGGAAGAAAATGAAATAATGATAATAAATAGCTTTAGGAAACTGCATATAAACGAAGTCAACACCAGGCTTTACAGGTAGTTCTACACCTCGTGCCCCACCAGTCCAATCCCAATAAACAAAAAGTTCCTTCCAGACTAAAGCAACACACAAGGTAGCGATAGCAAAATAATGACCCCTAAGACGAAACATGGGATAAGCCACCGCAAACGACTCCAAAGTAGCAAAAAACATGCCTACCGGAACCGTCAACCAAAACGGCACCCCCCACCAAACTATCATTAAAGCTGTGGCATAGGCGCCAAAGCCAACATTTTTAGCTTGCCCCAAGTCTATTTGTCCTCCATAGCCACCAAGAAGATTCCAGCCAACACCAAACAAGGCAAAGAGAAGGAACTTAATCATAACTGCCTGGGCAAAACCGGGAGGAGCCAACCAAGGGAAAATGAGAATAATACCAACAAAAATAGCAAAACCAATTCTTTCTGATCTGGGCAGGTCAGCTAATGAAAAAATGTCCCTTAATAGATTCATTTTACCAACCGAAAAGACCCTTGGGTCTAAAAACCACAGCTAAGAAGTAAGCTATGTAAACGAAAGTGAGCTTAAGCTCAGATTCTAAATGCCCACCGATAGTTTGTATTAAGCCAATAATCAAACCAGCAAAGAAGGCTCCAGTAATACTCCCAAACCCACCCAGAGCCACAGTAGCAAAGCAAATTAACACAAAAACCATCCCTATAGTAGGGTCTATATAATAGAAATGAGCCAGCAGTCCCCCAGCCAAACCTACAGTAGCTCCACCAATCCCCCAAGCTAAGGCATTCATCTTCCTTGTATCTATACCCATATACCGAGCCGCCTCAGCATCAATAGAAGTAGCTCTTAAAGCCCTACCTAATTTTGTTCGGTGTACCATCCAGTAGACCAGTCCAAACAAAAGCAAGCAAAGGAATGCCACTACTACCTTGCTGGCGTCAATGGAAAACCAGCCAATAGAAAGCGTCTTTCCTATCAGGATCCCTTCTTTAACCGAGCGAACATCCGGACCAAAAATAGACATAAATAGGTACCGAATAAATACCATTAACCCAAACGTCCCAAATAGTTGAGCAATCATAGGTCCCTGAAGAATATAGTCAATTAGGAAACGATAGCTAATGATACCTATCAAGAAGCCAACAACTGCTGCCAAAGGTGAAGTTATAAGAGGGTCAAGAGGCAGATAAGAGGTAAGCAAGAAAACAATATACATCCCCACCATTAAGAAGTCGCCATGAGCAAAATTGACAATATTCATTACTCCAAAGATGAGGGACAAACCTAAAGCGACAAAGGCAAATATAAGCCCCATTAATATGCCATATGTTAGCAACCATGCTACCAGCTCCACTTCAACCTCGGCTGTTTCAAATAATACAAGCAGCAGTATGACTTTAACAAGCAAGCCACGCTGCTGCTTGTATCATAATACTAACCAAAACTTTTACTTATTATTTCCAGCCAGGGAAAGGATAAATAAATTTGGCGGTAGCATCAGCAAAAGGAAAGATGATATGGGGCTTACCGCCGGGATATCCCTGATACTGGATAATTATTCCAGATCCTAACTCATTTTGTTTGGTATCCTCGGGAAAAGGCGCCCCAAACTTTACACCCTTCCAAGGCATTATAATTTCCTTCGCTGATAAATGGAGTTCGTCTAAAGCTTTAGCTATTGCCTTAGGATCAGTTGAGCCAGCAGCGTTTAAAGCATGGGCGATAACTATAATCCCAACAAAGTCCCTGGCTGAGCTACCATCAAAGTCAACACCGGTTCTTTTCTTATAAAGTTCATTAACTTGTTTGGCTACCGGTTTTACTTCCCCAAGGACGGGGGAGAAAAGGTCTCGGGATATAATCCCATTTACATCCGCCCCTAAAACCTTCCAGAACTCAGCATCAATAAACCCAGCATCCTGCCCCCAAATTATGCGAGGAGTAGCTTTCAACTCTTTAAGTGTCTTCACCCAAAGAATAGCATCGGCAACATAAGGGGCAAACAGGAAAACTTCTGCCTTGGAAGCCATCATCTTTCTTGCCTCACTAGTCAAGTCGGCAGCCTTAGCTGGATAGATAATTTCTTCCACAATTTTATATCCGCGCTCAGCAGCAAATTTCTTTATTTCAGCCGCAGCCGCTTTACCCCATTCAGTGTTCTCTGCAGCCACAGCCAAAGTGTCAATATCCTCTTTAGGGATCTTTCCCACGCCGGGCGATTTACCGGCAACCAAGCCATCTAAGAAATCAAATAAGTCCTTAGTAAACCAGGTTTCATGGGGAGTAATCCTCCAAAACCACTTAAAACCTCTCTTGCTCAGTGCCGGAGAAGTTGAATCAGGATTAACGCAAGGAATACCAAGGCGTTCTGCTTCCACAGATATTGTCTTAGTTACCGCGCTCTGATAAGCACCCATGAGGATTACTACTTTTTCATCTTCTATTAGTCTCTTCGCCATTTCGGCTCCCACATCTGGGCTACCTTTAGAGTCAGCATAAATTAACTTCAGTTTGGCTCCACCTAATTTGGGAATTCCTTCCCACTTAGCCACCGTAAGGTCTATATCAGGATACTTATTGTTAACAATTTCAGTTGCCAGATCAGCCCCCTCTTTCAAATGTTTGCCTATTGGAGCTAAAGCACCCGAAAGAGGTAAAATAACCCCAATTTTAACCTCTTTCGGTGCTTCCGGTGGTGCCGGTTTCGGAGCACAAGCGGTAACAATTAAGCTTATTACCGATATTGCCACTAACCCGCTTAATATCAGCCTCTGCTTCATTTCTCCACCTCCTTTTATTTAATTATTTAAATCGGCTTTTTAAAACGTAAACAATCTCCTCCAGTTTTAAATCAAACTCTCATAACACCACCCCCTCTTAGAACTTTATTATAACTACTTACTGCTGTCAAGCTACCGGACGAAATAATTTAGTATCCAAATTGTTAATCATTGTTGAAAGCAAGAGTAATCTCTGCAAGTATACTTTATAATAAATGGTAAAGGAGGTATAAAATTGCGGATAGTTCGTTTTGCCACTCAGGGCAAAGTTAAATATGGAATTCTGGAGGGTAATATTATAAAAGGCTTTCGCGGCACTCCCTTCACCCGGTTTAAAGACCCTGTTAGTTCTATCAAGTTTGATGGGAGTATTTATGAACTGAGCGAAGTGAAGCTATTGGCGCCTTGTCTTCCTTCTAAAATAGTGTGCCTTGGACTAAATTATCGCAGTCACGCTGAAGAGACCAAATTACCAGTTCCTTCTGTTCCCCTCATTTTCCTTAAACCGTCTACGGCAGTTATAGGTCCTGAAGACAAAATAGTCTTGCCCTCTCTATGGCGGCGTGTTGATTATGAAGGGGAACTGGCAGTGGTTATTGGTAAGCAGGCTAAAGATGTATCTTTAGATAAAGCTTATAATTATATTTTAGGTTATACCTGCTTTAATGATGTCACCGAGCGCTATGTGCAGAAAGAAAATGGTCAGTGGACGAGGGCTAAAGGCTTTGACACCTTTGCCCCAGTCGGTCCCTGGATTGAAACGGAAATTTCCCCTGAAGACCTGAAGCTGGAAACTTATCTTAATGGCGAACTCCGCCAGTCGGCCTCCACCAGCGAGCTTATCTTTAGCGTACCAGAGCTAATAAGTTTTATCTCCAAGGTAATGACATTACTGCCAGGGGATATTATCGCCACCGGCACTCCTTCTGGAATTGGTCCTATGAAACCAGGAGACATTGTTGAAGTTAAAATAGACAAAATTGGAATCCTAAGAAATTTTGTCGAAGCCAAAAATAACTTGACTTTTTATTAAAGAAAGTTCATAATCCCAAGTTAGTCTCAACTTTTATTCCCATTCCCCGATAGCTCAACGGTAGAGCGGGCGGCTGTTAACCGCTAGGTTGTAGGTTCGAATCCTACTCGGGGAGCTTAAGAAAATTAGAAGATAGTTAAGGTTAGTAGCTCTTTGTATTGACTGTGACCCTGGGAATTAAGCCAGATTAAGAATTTTCCCCGGATTCAGAATGTTGTTTGGGTCAAAGGCTTTTTTTATCCTTGTCATAGCTTCAATGAGGTTCCTATCAGCAGCCTGGGTAAAGTAAGCTTTTTTGTCAAAGCCAATGCCATGCTCCCCAGAAACAGCACCTCCCAGAGTTAAGGCAGCCTGATATATTTCGCTAAAGACGTAAGGCAATTTTCCTTCCCACTTTTTTTTATCCATTCCTCGGCATAAAGGATGTAAATGAACATTACCATCCCCAGCATGTCCATAAGCCACAATGGGCATTTGGTATTTTGAGGATATTTCTTTCACCTTTTTGAGGAATTCTGGAATATAAGCCCGGGGGACAACTGCATCAGCTATATCTACAGCCCCAGCCTGCTTTATGGCATAATAAAATTTCTCTCTGGCTTCCAAAAGCTCCCTTTTGGCTCTCTCGCTTGGTGGAACGAAGACATCTATAGCCCCAAATCTTTTAGTTACTTTATAAATAGTTTCGGCAGCTTTATGAAAAGCCCCCTCGCTATCAACTTCAAGAATTACCAGAAGAAAAGCTGAATACTCATGGAAAGGAATTTCTTTTTCGGTATAGGCTTCAACCAGTTCAATAATATCCTTTTCCATGAATTCTATTCCTGCTGGTTGAATTTCTTGCCTTAAAATGTCAGGTACCGCCGTTATAGCCTCTTCTATAGAGGAAAAAGGGATAAAAAGAACTTCAGTCCTGCCCGGGGGTAAGGTCAGCCTCAAGATAGCTTTAGTGATGACAGCTAAAGTGCCTTCAGAACCAATAAGGAGCTGAGTTAGGTCGTAGCCACTGCTACATTTTACAAATTTCCCCCCGGTTTCAATAATCTCACCAGAAGGCAAAACAGCCGTTAGCCCTAAAACAAAATGTCGAGTGACACCGTGCTTGACCGCCCTCATCCCACCGGCATTAGTAGCAATAGTTCCACCAATAGTAGCACTTCTTTCACCGGGGTAGACGGGATAATAAAGTCCCTGCGCCTCTACAGCTGGATAAAGGTCAGATAAAGGCAACCCAGCTTCAACCACAGCAACAAAATTTCGGTCATCTATTTCCAAAATTCGGTTCATCTTCTCTAAGGAAAGTAAGATACCACCAAGAACTGGAATGGCACCTCCACAAAGACCTGTACCACCTCCTCGAGGCGTAACCGGAATTTTCTTCTTATTAGCTAAGGCGAGTATTTTAGCTACAGACGGAGTGTCAGACGGCTTCACTATAATATCGGGCGGGTGAGGCTTGGGAAGAGCCATTTCATCACAAGCATATTTTCTTAGTTCCTCTTCCTGAGTTATAACCGCCCCTTCACCTACTATCGCTTTTAGTTCCTTTACCAGTTTATCGGTAAC
>JBHOQK010000012.1:0-31912 GCA_042408205.1 Dehalococcoidia bacterium
ATTGCTCAGGCCTATGCTGAGATTAAAGATTATGAAGCTGCCCGCCAAGTTGCTGGAGAGGTCCCTGATCCTGATGACCGCAGCCAAGCCTTTTTAGCTATTGCCCAGGTATCACAAGAACCAGAGGATTTTGAAGCTGCCCTCAAAGCTGCTGGAGAGATCTCTGATTTTTCTAAAGGTAACCGCGACGAAGTCTTGGTAAAGATTGCTCAAGCCTATGCTGAGATTAAGAATTTTGAAGCTGCCCGCAAGGTAGCTAGAGAGATCTCTTATCCTTATTATCGCAGCCAAGCCTTGGTAGCTATTGCTCAGGCATCAGCTGAGATTAAGGACTTTGAAGCTGCCCTCGAGGTTGCCGGAGAGATCCCTCGTCATCTTGATTATGAGCGCGGAGAAGCCTTGGTAGCGATTGCTCAAGCCTATGCTGAGATTAAGAATTTTGAAGCTGCCCTCACGGTTGCTGAAAAGATCTCGACTCTTTCTTATCGTAGTCAAGCCTTTTTAGCTATTGCTCAGGCATGTGCTCAGGCTAAGGATTTTGAAGCTGCCTTCAAAGCTGCCACAAAGATCCCTGATGAGTTTCCTGATGATTTTGCTTATTATTACAGCCAAGCCATGTTAGCTATTGTTCAAGCCTATGCTGAGATTAAGAATTTTGACGCTGCCCGCCAAGCTGCTGGCGAGGTCTCTAAACCTTATTTGCGTAGCCAAGCCTTTTTAGCTATTGCCCAGGTATCGCATGAACCAAAAGATTTTGATGCTGCCCGCCAAGCTGCTGGAGAGATCTCTGATCCTTATTTGCGTAGCCAAGCCTTTTTAGCTATTGCCCAGGTATCACATGAACCAAAAGATTTTGATTCTGCCCGCCAAGCTGCCGGAGAGGTCCCTGAACCTTATTATCATAGCCGAGCCTTGGTAACTATTGCTCGAGCCTATGCTGAGATTAAGGATTTTGAAGCTGCCCTCAAAGCTGAGGGAGAGAGCCCTCATCCTTACGATCACGACCAAGCTTTGTTAGCTATTATTCAAGCATGTGCTCAGATTAAGGATTTTGACGCTGCCCGCAAGGTAGTTAGAGAGATCTCTGATCCTTATTATCGCAGCCAAGCCTTGGTAACTATTGCTCAGGCATCGGCTAAGATTAAGGATTTTGAAGCTGCCTACAGGGTGGCTATAAAGATCCCTAGTCCTTATTGTTATTGGCGCAGCAAAGCCTTGGTACTTATTGCTCAGGAATGGGCTAAGATTAAGGATTTTAAAGCTGCCCGCAGGGTGGCTACAAAGATCTCTGATCCTGATGACCGCAGCCAAGCCTTTTTAGCTATTGCCCAGGTATCACAAGAACCAGAGGATTTTGAAGCTGCCATCAAAGCTGCTGGAGAGATCTCTGATCCTTATTATCGCAGCCAAGCCTTGGTAGCTATTGCCCGGGTTTTAGCTGGGGGCCATTTTGTTTTTTCAGTTAATGGTATAATGTTCTAAGCTGGTGTCTGAGAAAGGAGACCTATGCTTGACTTTAGTTTTTTTGAGCTCACGGCTTTTCCGTTATTAACGTTGATAGCTTTTCTGTGGCAACTACCATGGAAGGGAGTGGCTCTATGGCGAGCCGCCCGAAATAACCATAAGGGCTGGTTCGTGGCTCTGTTTCTGATTAATACCCTGGCAATTTTGGAAATAATCTATATTTTTGTCTTCAGTAAACCTAAATCAGGCTTCCTCACCAGTGTCTGAACTAAAGAATTCTCCGCTATAAAGGTATTGGCTATCTGTGATATAATTTGGCTGTCTTTATAACTTCAGGGGGTACTATGAAATTAAAATTATGGTTCTTTGAGACCCGACCTCACTTTCTCCTCCTTTCTTTTGTCCTAATCTTTTTAGGAACTACTATCGCTTGGTATGATGGCTTTTTTAATCTTTATTATTCTCTTCTGGCTCTCTTGGGGCTTTTATTGCTTCATATAAGTACTAATGTTCTCAACGATTATTATGACTACAAAAGTGGTATTGACCTTATGACCCGGAGGACGCCTTTTAGTGGCGGCAGTGGTATCCTTCCGGCTATGCTTCTGGAACCAAATCACGTTTTTTATTTTGGTATTAGTTGCTTTTTGTTAGCCGTGCCTATAGGTGCTTACTTTGCCTGGATCACCAGTTGGCAATTAGTGCCTATTCTTATAGTCGGGGCTATCTTCACTTTATTCTATACTCCTTATCTGACCCGATTGTTCTGGCCGGAATTAGTTGCTGGTTTGGGGTTAGGGACACTTCCAGTGATTGGGGCTTATTTTGTTCAGACGGAAACCTATACTTTACCGGCAGTAATAGCTGCTGTCCCTTCTGGTATCTTAGTGCATAATTTGCTCTTTCTTAATGAGTTTCCCGATACGGAAGCGGACAGAAAAGCTGGAAGAAGGACTTTACCCATTATCTTAGGGAAGTCAAAAGCCAGTAAACTTTATGCAGTTCTGACTATAATGGTTTACCTTTGGATAATCGGCGGTGTCGCCACTGACTTCCTTCCCCCCAACACCCTTATAGGTCTTCTCACCCTTCCTCTGGCTGTTAAGGCTATCAAAGGAGCTATCAATTATAACGAGGAAAAGAAATTTCTGCCGGCTCTTGGTGCGAATATTATGGTTGTCCTCTTGACTCAGGTTCTTTTGGGGATAGGTTATATAGTGGCGAAAGTAATATAAGAAGTCTATGCCGCAAAAATTAACTGATATTCAAAAACAAACCCAAGAAATAAAGGAATTAGCTAAAGGCTTAGGCGCTTCTCTGGTAGGGATAGCCGACCTAAGACTTTACCAAGATGATTACGGTAATGCCCGAACTCTGCTGGATACATTTCCCTGGGCTATTTCTATTGCCGTTCGCTTATCATCACCTATAATTGATGGCATTACGGAAGCTGACCCTACACCTATTTATGCCCACCACTACCGGACAGTAAATACTTTTCTGGATAACATAGCTATTCAGTTAACTAATTATTGCCAAGGGCGAGGGCATAAAGCTTTACCTATCCCAGCTTCCCAAATAATTGACGAGGATAATTTTTTAGGGTCTATTTCCCATAAAGCCATTGCCACCATAGCTGGAATTAGCTGGCTGGGGAAAAGCCTGTTGGCAGTGAATGAAGAATTAGGACCCCGAATCCGATTAGCTACTATCCTAACTACTCTACCCCTATTGCCAGACACACCTCGGGAAAATAATTGTGGCACTTGCCTGGAATGTGTTAAAGCCTGCCCAACGGAGGCTATTAAAGGTATTTCCTTTAAGCTAAAGCCTTCACTTCGGGAAGAAGCCTTTGATGCTCGGGCTTGTGCTCAAAGAACCAGAAAATTTGGCAGTAACCCCCGATACGGGAGCAATATCTGTGGTCTTTGCCTTAAGGTTTGCCCCTTCGGGAAAAAAATATGACCAGACACCGTCTGGATAGCCTATTGGTAGCTAAAGGTCTGGCTGAAACTAAGTCTAAAGCCCAAGCTTTAATTATGGCTGGAGAAGTTCGGGTGGATGGGAAAGTTGTTACCAAAGCCGGGAAACTCATTCCTGAAGAAGCTTTCATTGAGGTAACCGGAAAAATGCCTTATGTTAGTCGGGGAGGCATAAAATTGGCTTTTGCCTTAGATAAGTTCAAGATAGATGTTAGCTCTATGGTGATAATGGATGTGGGTGCTGGCAGTGGTGGCTTCACTGATTGCCTACTTCAGCGGGGAGCGAAACGGGTCTATGCCATAGATGTGGGTTATGGTCAGTTGGATTATAAATTGAGACAAGACCCGAGGGTAATAGTCATGGAAAGAATAAATGCTCGCTATCCTTTTTCATTGCCAGAAAAAGTGCATATGGCAACAA
The DNA here is from genome assembly GCA_042408205.1 of Dehalococcoidia bacterium. Lineage (GTDB taxonomy): Bacteria > Chloroflexota > Dehalococcoidia > GIF9 > DYGU01 > JBHOQK01. Next base: position 3,868 of record JBHOQK010000012.1, read on the forward strand.
TTGACCTTTCTTTTATTTCTGTAACCAAGGTAATTCCGAATCTAATGGAGCATTTAATGCCACCTGGCTATTTACTGATATTGTTTAAACCTCAGTTTGAAGCCAAAAAACATGAAGTGGGCAAAGGTGGTATAATTAAAGACCCAATAATTCAGGCACAAACTTTGGGACGTTTTCTCGCTTGGGCAGTAAGAAATAACTTACTCCTAAAAGGTTTAGTTAGCTCACCTATTTTGGGAGCCGAGGGGAACCGGGAATTTTTAATCCATTTAGCTCCAGTAAAAAGATGAGATTAAGCCGAACAGAAATAGAACATTTGACCATTGCTTGGATAGTCCTGGGGCTGTGTTTTTCCGTCCGCTATCTTTTCCAACCCCAGATTTTTCCCAAATATTTTCTGTTAGCTCTCATTGGCGTGGGAACAGCTTTCCTGGGGCATGAATTAGCCCATAAGCTATTAGCGCAAAAGTTTGGTTATTGGGCTGAATTTAGGTTATGGTGGTTGGGGCTCCTTATTGCAGCCCTATCTGCCTTTTTGACTCTGGGGAGGCTCCTTTTCGCTGCCCCCGGGGCTGTCCATATCCTTTCCTATACTACCAGGAAGGAAGAAGGGATAATATCTGTTTCAGGACCTTTAGCCAATTTAGTCTTAGCCTTGTTTTTTTACTTCGTTGTAAGTCAAGGGAGTGGCTTTACAGCTCTCATCGGAAAATATGGCTTTATGATTAATTTATGGTTAGCTGCCTTTAACCTCCTCCCTATCCCACCTCTGGATGGAAAAAAGGTTATGTCTTGGAATTTAGGGATTTGGATTTTAATAACAGCTATTACTTGGGGATGGTTTTTCTTGACCATGATTGGTGTGGTCTAAGGAAATGAAGATAGAAACCCTTTCCTTCTTTGTTGACCGGCTAAAACTTATGGGGGAAGTATATTTTCCTGAAACTCCATCTCCCCATCCAGCCCTTTGTCTTTGTCACGGCATTCCGGCAGCACCGTATAATCCGGAGACCTTAGATCCATTAGGTTATCCTGTGTTGGCTCGGAAATTTAGTGAGGTTGGTTTTGTTACTTTAATTTTTAACTTTCGGGGCACGGGTAGAAGCGAAGGTAATCTGGATATTTTAGGCTGGGCAGAAGATTTAGCCCGAGCCTTAGACCTTCTGTCCAGTTTTAGAGAAGTCAATCAAAAGGAAATTTCTGTTTTTGGCTTTAGTGCTGGGGCGGCGGTAGCTATTTATGTAGCGGCTCAAGACCGCCGGGTAGCCAGGGTTATCAGTGGGGCTTGTCCGGCTGAGTTTGATTTTTTGTTTCAAACCGCATCAGTTACAGAAGTTATAAAGCGCTTCCGAAATATAGGGATAATTAGAGACACAAACTTTCCTCCGTCATTATCCGAATGGCTTAAGGGGTTTGACCAAATTTCGCCGGTGCGGTGGATTAGTCGTATTTCCCCCCGCCCTATCCTCATCCTCCATGGAGACAAAGATGAGGTAGTTCCCCTAACCCAAGCCCAAAGGCTTTATGAGGCAGCAGGCAAACCAAAAGAAATGATAGTAATACCTGGGGCGGGGCATCGCCTGCGTCTTGAAGCTAAAGCCATAGACACCGCTTTAGCCTGGCTCCTCGCTCAGATTGACCGCAAATAAGCAAAGGGATTATAATTGAGATAAAGAGGCATGCACGAAAGCTGCGGCATCTTCGGAATTTACGCCCCAGGAACTGATGTTGCCCGCCTTACTTTCTTTGCCCTTTATGCCCTTCAACACCGGGGACAGGAAAGTGCTGGCATTGCCACTACTGCTGGGGACAAAATACATGTTTACACTGGAATGGGCTTAGTCTCCCAAGTTTTTACTGAAGACACTTTGAGTCGCCTTCATGGTTTTATTGCTATCGGTCATAATCGCTATTCTACTACCGGCTCCAGTCGTGCCTCCAATGCCCAACCTATCTTATTAGAAGCTAATTCTAAAAAGCTGGCGATTGGTCATAATGGTAATATTGTTAATGCTAAATTTTTGCGAGACGAGTTATACCAACTGGGTTACAATTTTCATACCACCACTGATTCTGAAGTCATTGGGAATCTCATTCTTGCCTCTTCAGAAGAAAACTGGGTAGACAAAATAAAATATGCCATGCATCGCCTCCAAGGGGCTTATTCCTTGGTACTTATAGCTGAAGATAAGCTCTTTGGCGTCAGAGATCCGATGGGGGTACGTCCTCTGTGTCTTGGTGCAATTGATAGTGGCTGGGTTATTGCCTCAGAAAGTTGTGCCCTGGATCATATTGGGGCTACTTTTATTAGAGAAATTGAGCCTGGGGAAATCGTGGTTATTGACCGGGAAGGGATTAAGAGCTTTAAAGAGGAAGGGAGGCGGAAGGCATTATGCATTTTTGAATATATTTATTTTGCTCGCCCGGACAGTCTAATTCAGGGCAAGTTAATTTACCCAGCCCGCCAAGCCATGGGGAGAATTTTAGCCCGAGAATATCCGGTGGCAGCAGACATAGTTATGGGGGTTCCTGATTCAGCAACTGCCGCTGGCTTAGGTTATGCTGAAGCCTCGGGAATACCTTACTGTGAAGGCTTGCTTAAGAACCGTTATGTAGGTCGCACCTTTATTGAACCTGACCAGAGGCTTCGGGAACTGGGAGTTAGGCTCAAATTCAATCCCCTATCGGAAATTATCAAAGGCAAGCGCCTTATAGTGGTAGATGATAGCATTGTCCGGGGCACGACTACTCCTCGGGTAGTTAGTCTCCTCAAAAACGCTGGGGCTCGGGAAGTTCATCTCCGCATTTGTGCTCCGCCAATCCGTTACCCCTGCTTCTTTGGAGTTGATATGGCAACCCGATGGGAATTAATTGCTGCCCATAAAAGTGTCCCAGAAATTAAGGAATTCCTTGGGGTTGATTCTCTGGGCTATCTTAGTCTTGAAGGTTTAATAGAAGCTACAGGTCTACCTAAAGAAATTTTCTGTTTGGCTTGCTTTACCGGGGAGTATCCAATTCCAGTTCAGTTAGAAATGGACAAATTAGCTCTGGAAACTATGCCTACCTTTAGTTTTGATGATTTAGAAAGAAGGGGCAAATAAATTACCGATGCCTAAAGGAGCTTATGCTCGGGCTGGTGTTGATATTGAAGTTGCGATAAAGGCTAAAGAGTTAATTAGAAAGAGAGCCCTCTCTACCTTCCGCCCTGAAGTTCTATCGGATATCGGCTTTTTTGGTAGTTTTTTTGAATTAAAAGGTTACAAGCAACCAGTTCTGGTGGCCAGTGTTGACGGAGTTGGTACCAAACTTAAAATTGCCGCTCTTCTCAACAAGTATGATACAGTAGGCATTGATCTGGTTCATCACTGCGTCAATGACATCTTGACTTGTGGTGCCGAGCCTCTTTTTTTCCTGGATTATATTGCTATGGATAAACTATCACCAAAACAAATAGAGGAAATAGCTACTGGCATTGCTAAAGCCTGTCAAGACATAGGCTGTGCTTTGGTGGGTGGGGAAACGGCTGAGATGCCGGGAATTTATGCCCCAGGGCAATATGACCTGGTTGGCTTTATTGTCGGGGTGGTGGAAAAGGAAAATATTATTAATGGCAAGTCTATTTCCAAAGGAGACCTTATCTTGTCTTTACCTTCCAGTGGGCTTCATACTAATGGTTACTCTTTAGTTCGGAAGGTATTTAATATAGACAAAGAGCCTTCCTGTCTTAAAGTTTTTTATCCGGAACTGGGCAGAACTTTAGGGGAGGAGCTTTTAGAACCCCATCGCAGTTACTACCCTCTTCTCAAACCGGTTCTACCTCTGGTTAAAGGTTTAGCCCATATAACTGGAGGAGGTTTAAAAGATAATTTACCCCGCATTTTACCCTCGGGATTAGCTGCTCGCATTAACCGAGGCTCGTGGCCTATCCCTCCTATTTTTGAGCTCATTAGAAAGATAGGTAATATAGCCGAGGGGGAAATGTATCGAGTATTTAATATGGGGGTGGGCATGACTATTGTTTGTTCACCCCAGAATGTAGCTAATATAACTACTATTCTTAAGGAAGCGAAAATTATTGGGGAAGTAGTCGAAGCCAGAGGGGAGGAGAGGGTTAGTCTAAGCCCTTAGGCCATGAATTCAATTTCGGCTTCGTTTCTGTGATGTATGGCAGCTTGGGCAGCCACCAACTTAGCTATAGGCACCCTTGGAGGACTACAACTTACATAGTCAATATTTATGGAATTAAAGAAGCGGATTGACCTGGGTTCCCCCGCATGCTCACCGCAGACACCAATTTCGATATCTTTCTTAGCTCGCCTTGCCCAGAATATAGCAGTTTCCATTAATCTACCGACTCCTTTAACGTCTATTATTTCAAAAGGATTATCTCTAAGGATACCGGTTTGCAGATATGTAGATAGGAACTTCTTTTCGGCATCCTCGCGGCTGAAAGAATATACTGCCTGGGTAAGGTCATTGGTGCCAAAGGAAAGAAAGTCAGCCAACTCAGCTATTCTGCCGGCTCGCATACAAGCCCGGACTGTTTCCATCATAGCCCCAAGCTTTAAGTTGGAATTTTTGAGACACTTTTCTTTTACCAAGAGGAGTTCCTGAACAGTAATGACTTGAGGGACCATGACGGAAACATCGGCTGGCACTTCAGCTTGGGCGGCTTCTATAGCTTCTACCTGCATTTGGTAAATTTCAGGATAAGTTACCGCCACCCTAACACCCCGATGCCCAAGCATAGGATTTACCTCCTTTAATTCAGCTATCCTCTGCCTTAGCCGAGGGTCAGGAGTTTCCGCTTCTGAAGGTAAGAACTCATGAAGAGGCAGGTCAAGAAGCCTCACCACAATTGGTCGTCCTTTTAATTCCTTAAAGATAGCCACGAAATCTTCTTTCTGGAGCTCCCGAAGATGGTTTAAAGCAGCTTTTCTTTCTTCATCAGTGTCGGCAAGGATAAATCTGCGTATAGCTGAAAGGCGTTCCGAGCCCAAAAACATGCGTTCAGTCCGGCATAAGCCAATACCTTCAGCCCCGAATCTTATAGCTTGAGCTATCATTTCTGGGGTATCGGCATTGGCTCTTACTCCCAAACGCTTAAAACCATCAGCCCAGGTCATAAGTTCCTCAAACTCTTTTATTGGCTGTCCTTCCTGTAACGGCAAGGAACCTAAGTAAACATTGCCACTATTGCCATCTATGGTGATCTCATCGCCTTTTCTAATTACCTGGCCTTTAACTCGGAACTCCTCTAAGTCAAGGTGTATTTCAATTTCTTCAGCGCCACAGACACAGGGCTTTCCCATAGCTCGGGTAACTATAGCGGCATGAGAAGTTAGACCACCCTTAGCTGTCAACACTCCATCAGCAGCGGCAATTCCCTGGATATCATCAGGGCTAGTTTCGGGGCGAACCAAAATGACCGGTATGCTCTTTTTTGCCCAGATCACGGCCTCTTCAGGATGAAAGACCACTCGCCCTGAAGCCGCCCCCGGCGCTGCAGCTAAACCTTTGGTAAAGGGTGGGGACAAAACAGGAGTTTTAATATGTTTATAGAGTAATGCTCGTAAGTCATCGACACTAACTCGGGTTATAGCTTCTTCTCTTGTGATAAGTCCTTCATGAACCATATCTACAGCCACCTTCACCGCTGCCTGACCGCTTCTTTTAGCTGACCTGGTTTGCAAAATGTAAAGCTTTCCTGATTCAATAGTAAACTCAATGTCCTGCATGTCCCGATAGTGGTTTTCTAACAACCGGGCTACTTCTTCTAACTCAGCGTAGACATCAGGCATCAGTTGCTGTAGGTCAGTAATTGGTCCTGGTGTTCTTGTCCCTGAGACTAAATCTTCTCCCTGTGCCTGACTTAGATATTCACCGAAAAGACCTTTTTCGCCAGTGCTAGGGTTTCGGGTAAAGACTACGCCGGTGCCTGAAAACGCATCCTTATTGCCAAAGACCATCACCTGGACTATAGCCGAAGTGCCCAGGTCAGAGGGAATCTTATTCAGACGGCGGTACTCGACAGCGCGAGGGTTATCCCAGGAATCAAAAATCCGCCTCACTGCCCTTTTTATATCGGCAATAGTTTTAAGGTTTAAAAGAGTATCCATCATGCCTCGCATAGATACCGGGGCTGAGGAACGAACAGATACTTGTAAATCTTCACCAAGACGTTTACCTACTTGCTTTTCCAAAGTGGCGATGGCTTGTTCAATCTCCGTTTCGGGCAGACTGCCCTTTCTTTTGTATTCAGCCCAACTATCAACGGAAAGAATAAAACCAGGAGGCACTGGAAGCCCCAACCTGGTCATAGTCACCAGGTTAGCTCCTTTGTTGCCTAAAACAGCCTTATCCTCGCCAGATTGGTGAAAAAAGTGAACTTTAGCCACAGTCTTTTTCAAATTAAATTTTATGTATTGATGTTTATTATATCCTTTACAAGTCCACTAATTCAAAAATTGAGCCATTTATACAAACTCGTTGTTTAGATAGCTTGCCAGATGATAAAATAAAGCCAAAAGACCTTAAAAAGTCATTTCCTGAGGAAGTACCCTTATTACCGAAAAGCAAGGAGTCATCATGAAGCGAGCTATTATAAGTGTTGCCAACAAATCTGGTATTACTGAATTTGCCAGAGGTCTGAGAGAACTAAATTTTGAGCTATTTAGCACTGGCGGCACCAAAAAAGCTTTGGAGGGGGTTGGTATTGAAGTTCATAGTATTTCTGAACTCACTGGCTTTCCCGAAATTCTGGATGGGAGAGTAAAGACCCTTCACCCCAAAATTCATGGGGGTATTTTAGCTCGGCGAGACCTTCCCAGACATCTGGAAGAACTGGGACAAAACCAGATTAAGACCATTGATTTAGTGGCAGTAAATCTTTACCCCTTTGTTGAGACAGTCAGCCAGAAGGGAGTTTCTTTAGAGGAAGCCTTGGAAAATATAGATATTGGCGGACCGACTTTAATTCGCGCCGCAGCTAAAAATTTTCCTTCAGTCATAGTCGTGGTAGACCCGGCAGATTATGGTCCTCTCTTAGACAAGTTACGGCAAAACAAGATAGACCTTAAAGAAAGAAAGAGGTTAGCCCAGAAAGCTTTCCAGCATGTTGCTCTTTACGATACGGCAATTGCTCACTATCTCCGAGAAGACGAGGGTTTTCCGGAAGAGATGACCATTGCCTTAAAGAAAAGCTTTGACCTTCGATATGGAGAGAATCCCCATCAACGGGCTGCCTTCTATCTTGAGCAAATCCCGGGGAAACTCCCTTCAGGTATTGCTTCAGTTACCCAAATTAGTGGTCGGGAGCTTTCCTTTAACAATCTTCTTGATTTGGATGCGGCGATTAATGTTGTTGCTGATTTTTCGGCACCCACCGTAGTCATAATTAAGCACAATAATCCTTGCGGTTTAGCTTCCCACGAAGATCTCACAGAAGCTTATCTTAGGGCTTTAGCCGGTGATCCAATAGCTGCCTATGGCGGTATTGTAGCTTCTAACCGAACTATTGACCTCAAAACTGCCATTGAGATGGATAAGACTCATTATGATGCTATTATTGCCCCTGATTACCAGACGGAAGCCCTGACCTTACTCAGGCAAAAAAAAGAACTTCGCCTTTTAACCTTTGGGCAAACTTCAACTCCAACCGCGTTAGACTTTCGCCGCATTAGTGGTGGCTTCCTGGTGCAAACACCTGACATTATTAATGAGTTAGAATTTAAGCCCCGCCCAGTAACTCAACGCCACCCCACAAAGGAAGAGCTAAAAGATCTTTTCTTCGCCTGGAAAGCAGTGAGGCACGTAAAATCTAATGCTATAGTCATTGCTAAAGATGAAGCCATGCTTGGCATGGGTGCCGGTCAGCCCAGCCGCGTAGTTAGTGTAGAAATAGCGTTAAAGAGAGCCGGTGAACGGGCTAAAGGCAGTGTCCTGGCTTCCGACGCTTTTTTCCCCTTTCCTGATGGAGTGGAATTAGCCGCTCAAGGCGGTGTCACCGCTATTATTCAACCGGGTGGTTCAATAAGAGACGAAGAAGTAATTGCCACAGCTAATCGGTATAATATAGCTATGGTTTTTACTGGCATTCGTCATTTCAAGCACTGAAATGGAGGTTGCTAAATGCTCATCATTAATAAGCGCACTTTAAACGAAGTCAAACAGAGAATTCTTCAGCCTGAAAGTCGCGAAGAAACAATTAACACTCTGAAACAAATGCGACAAATAAAGGAAGCTTTACTCTGGAGAGCCGATGCTGGTACCTGCTGTGCTTCTGGTGGCATTAATTTAGCAGTGATGTTATCCCGGGAAGTCGACCTGTTAGATAATGCCATAAAAGCTTTAGAAAAAGGGAACCAGGCGCAAGCCCTTTCCTGGCTTGATGATTATATTTTCTTCTTAGAAAATAACTATGTCAGTTGTGAATCCGACTATTGCCAATCTTGACCAGTTAGTTGAGTCTTTACCAGAAAATCTAAAGAGGCTGTTTAAACGTATTTTTTCAGTGAGTGTGGCAGTGGGTTCTCTGGTACCCCCTGAGACTATGGTGGAGTGGATTGAGCAGCAATTCGGCTCAGTAGCCAAAGTAAAGGAACAGAAAATTGTCAAGGTGACCAATTTAATTACTTATGAAGGAGCTATTTTTAACTCCTTGCGAGCTTTACGTCCCAGACAAAGGGAAGATAGATTAAAAGTTGAAGCCCGCATTATAGACCGAGCTAAGGACGACCCGTTAAGTAACCCCCTTAAGGACACTCCTGAGGATCTCTTTGGTCGAGTAAAAGGTAAATATTCCATTACTGCCAGCAATATTGCTAAATATGATGGTTTTCATGGTATAATCATTTTCAAAGATCACAATCCCCTTGGATTTTCCCGTGATGAAATTATTGATTATATAGATACAGGCTGGAAATGGGCACAGAAGGCGCATCAACTGGATCCTGAAGCTAAATATTATTTTTTCCTCTGGAATTGCCTTAAAAAAGCTGGGGCTACCTTAGCTCACGGACATGCCCAAGTAACGCTGAGTCGAGATAGTCATTATGCCAAAATTGAAGCTTTACGGCTGGCTTCTTACCGCTATCAAAAGGAATATGGTTCAAATTATTTTGACGACCTGTACCAGGTTCATAGTGCTTTAGGTCTGGCTTTAGAGAAAGAAGGGACGAGGATTCTTACCTATTTGACACCGATAAAGGACAAAGAAGTAATTTTGCTGGCTAAGGAATTAAGTGACTCTTTCAAACATCGAGTTTATGAAGTGTTGGCTTGCTTTCGGGATATTATGCATGTAACTGCTTTCAACTTAGGGATTGCAACCCCTCCCCTTAACTCAATTCCCCCAGAGTGGCAACACTTTCCAGTTATAGCCCGCATTGTTGACCGGGGCTATCCTTGGGATGGTTCCTCAGATTTCGGCACTATGGAGCTTTATGCTGCCAGCATTGTTAGTCATGACCCTTTTCATCTTAGCCAGACATTACGAGACTACATTATAGGAGATAAAACATGAGCCGGGTAGTGATTGTGGTGGATATGCTTCGTGGCTTTTTGGAAGAAGGATATCCCCTCTATTGCGGAGCTAAAGCCCGCTCCATTATCCCTAATATCCAGAAGCTTCTGGAAGAAGAGTTGAGCCAAGGAGCCAAGATATTCTACCTTTGTGACCGTCACTTGCCTGATGACCCGGAATTTAAGATGTTTCCTCCCCATTGTATTGAAGGTACAGCTGAAGCTGAAATTATACCCGAGCTTAAAGCTTTTCCTGGGGAAATTATACCTAAAAGACGGTTTAGTGGCTTTTATGATACTCCATTAGAAAAAAAGCTAAAAGAATTAGCCCCAGATAAGGTTATAGTCTGTGGTGTTTGTACTGATATTTGTGTCTGCCATACAGTAGCCGATGCCCGGAATCGGGACTATTATGTGGAAGTTCCTGTGGATTGCGTAGCTTCTTTTAATGAGCCGGCTCACCTTTTTGCTCTTACCCATATGGAAAAAGTCCTTGGGGCTAAGCTCACCCGGATCTCACCTCTTGGGACTCAACCCCGCTTTTCTATCCCCGATTTTATCATCGCCGGGGAAACCGCCGATGTTTATTTTCTTCGCACTGTAGACATTCTTAAGAAAGAAGGGCTTAACCCGGTAGCCACCATGGAAGTCTTTCCCAGCCGCTCCGGGATACTCTGTGGTATGGAAGAAGTTATAACTCTTCTTGACCAGGTTTTACCTAAAGACAATCGGGAGGTCTGGGCTCTTTCCGACGGGGAGAGTTTCAGCCGAAAAGAAGTAGTTTTACGCATAAAAGCTCCTTATCAGAGTTATGGGATTTATGAGACAGTATATTTAGGTATTTTATCTCATTGCAGTGGCTGGGCAACTGCCGCTCGAGAGTGTGTTGAAGCTGCCGGTGGTATCCCGGTTATTAGCTTTGGCGCTCGGCATGTCCACCCCTTAATCGCTGGTATTATGGACTATTCAGCCATTGTGGGGGGTTGTATAGGTTGTTCCAGTATCGCCGGAGCCAAGCTGGCTGGTATTCAACCTTCTGGTACTATGCCTCACGCCCTTATCCTTATTATGGGTGATACCTCTAAGGCTACTTTAGCTTTTGATAAGCACATGCCTCCCGAAGTCCCTCGCATTTCTTTGATAGACACCTTTAAAGATGAACCTGAAGAGGCAGTTTTGGTCGCCCAAGCTATGAAAGGCAAGTTGCAAGGGGTTCGCCTTGATACACCTCCAGAACGAGGTGGAGTAACTCCTGATCTGGTTAAAGAAACTAGAGCCAGGCTTGACTTAGCTGGTTTTAAAGATGTCAAAATCTTCGTCAGTGGTGGTATTACCCCAGAACGCATTAGAGATTTCTTAGAGAAAGGGGCGCCAGTAGATTTCTTTGGGGTTGGCAGTTATATTAGCGATGCCAAACCTATAGATTTCACTGCAGATATCCACGAAGTTGAAGGGAAACCCATCGCCAAAAGAGGCAGAATCCCCGGTATTACTCCCAATCCCAGACTAAAGAGAGTACTTTAGGAAGTGAAATAGAGTCAAAAAACAAGGCATCGATAAAGATTACTTGATTTGAGTTAGGTTTGTAGATGATCTTGGTTACTGGCAGCACCGGTTTTGTGGGCAGGAATTTAGTTAAAAGGCTGGTAGCAGAAAAAAAGCCAGTTCGCTGCTTAGTCCGACCTACTTCCAACCTTCAATCATTATCAAACCTAAAGGTAGAAATTAGCTACGGAGACATCACCCAACTGGCTACTTTGTCTGAAGCTATGAAAAATGTGGATGTGGTAATTCACTTAGCCGCCATAATTAGAGAAACCAATAAAACTACCTTTGAATTAGTAAATTGGCTTGGGACAAAAAATTTAATCGTTGAAGCTAAAAAAACTGGAGTAAAAAGGTTTATTTACATGAGTAATCTAGGCGCTAGTCCAGACCCCCTTTACCCTTTCTTACGCTCTAAATGGTTAGCTGAAGAGGAGGTTAAAGGCAGTGGCTTAGCCTACACTATCTTCCGTCCGTCTATTATTTTTGGGGAAGATGATAACTTTACCAATTTGCTGGCGAAATTAGTCAAAAAATTGCCAGTGGTACCTATAATCGGCTCAGGTAAGACAAAGTTTCAGTTAATTTCTATCCATGACGTGGTTGATTGCCTTTGCCTTTCTTTGTCTAATGATAAAACCATTAACCAGACCATCCCATTAGGAGGTCCAGAACACCTTAGCTATGAGCAGATTATAGACATTATTATCCAAAAATTAAAACTAAAACGTCTTAAAATACATGTGCCCATTTCAGTCCTGCGACCGATTGTCTGGGTGATGCAAAAGTTAATGCCCAATCCTTTATTAACCTCCCCGGAGCTATCTATGCTCAGTGTAGACAACACAACTCGGTTGGACGCAGTAGAATCAGTATTTTTCTTTTCTCCAAAACGCTTTTCCGAAGGATTGACATGGCTAATTTAGCCCAAAGAACTGGCATAGCTAATCTGCCTCTCCATTACGGCAAAGTACCGCCCTGGCTTTTTGAGCGAATGGCAAAACTGGCTCGGGAAATTACCATTATCATAATAAGGGAATTTGGCGCTGAGGAAATGCTTCGGCGCCTTGCCGACCCTTTCTGGTTCCAAGCTTTTGGTTGCGTTTTAGGCTATGACTGGCATTCCAGTGGTGTTACCACTACTGTATGTGGGGCTTTAAAAGAGGGATTAAAAGGTTTAGAAGAATTGGGCTTTTTTGTCGCTGGTGGCAAGGGCAGAACTTCCCGAAAAACACCTAAAGAAATAGAAAATTACGGGCATCTTCTTAAAGTAAGTCCATCCTCTTTAATCTATGCCAGCCGGATGTCAGCCAAAGTTGACAATTCAGCTCTTCAAGATGGCTATCAACTTTACCACCACTGTTTCTTTTTTACCAAGGAGGGTGCTTGGACAGTAGTCCAACAGGGTATGAACGAAACTAACCACTATGCCCGGCGTTACCACTGGCTTGGGGAAAAAGTGACTGACTTTGTATGCGAACCCCATAATGCTATCTGTTCTCAAGGCTTCGGCCAGACCTTAAATTTAGTTGCCTTAGAAAGCGGGGGAGCTAGGAAAGTAATTACCCAGATTGCTACTGAAGAAAAGCCAGAAAAGATTACTGCCGAATTAAAAAAACTTAAGACCCTAAATTTACCACCCCGGCATCGTCTCAACCTTCAAGATATCTCCCCAGAACATTTAACCAAAATTCTCCTGGTAACTTATGAGCAAAAGCCACCGGATTTTGAGAGCTTGCTAAGATTGGAGGGGGTTGGACCAAAGACTCTTCGGGCTTTGAGCCTCATTTCTGAATTAGTTTATGGGGTTCCAGTGAGCTATCGAGACCCGGCTCGCTATAGTTTTGCCCACGGTGGTAAAGATGGCTATCCTTACCCGGTTGACCGCAAGACTTATGACCAGAGCATTGAATTTCTTCACCAAGCTGTTTCTAAAGCAAAAATTGGTGACACGGAAAAACTACAAGCCTTAAAACGCCTTAATAACTGGCTTTAGACCACCAGACACAAAAATTTAAAAGCCTGTGGGACAGATTGATAACCCCTTAATTGATGTTTATCAATTAACTATTTATAATCCTCAGTAGGATTTAATATGGACTTTATCGCTCGACAAAAAGGGAACCACCGACAGCGGCTTATCAATTATGTAATCCCCTTTGTAGTTATTAGCTTCCTTCTTTTCCTTAATGCTGTTCTATTTCCTTTCCCCTCAGCTCAAGCTCAAAATATAGCTCCAACTACTTTACCAGAAGCTATCATAGGCACCGCTTATTCCGTGCAGCTATTATTAGTTGTAGCACCATCCCCTCCCTTGCCTCACACTTGGTCTATTATTAATGGGTCATTGCCCCCAGGATTATTCTTGTCCCCTACAGGTATTATTTCCGGTACCCCTTTAATGGCGGGCACCTTCACTTTTGTGGTTCAAGTTACCTGTGGTCCCCCACCTCCTCCACCGCAACAAATATTTCAACAAGGATATTACATTGTTGTTAAACCCCATCCCATTACCATCCTTACTACTTTCTTAGCTGAAGCTACTGAAGGTAAAACCTATTCAATACATATATCTATTGAAGGAGGAACTCCACCCTATACTTGGTCTATAATCGGGGGAGCACTGCCCAATGGTTTAACTCTTGACACAACCACTGGGGTTATTTCAGGGACTCCAACTCGGGGGACAGCTGGTAGCCATAGCTTTACGGTTAAAGTTACCGATAGTTCTTTTCCTGCTCTTTCCTCTCAGCGGTCCTTTACCATAACCGTTAAAAAGGGGTTTTACGATGTTATCATCACCATTGGTTCTGGTTTAACAGAGGCAGAGACAAAAATTTTGGTAGATGGGAGTGAAGTAGCTAAACTCAAGGGCGGTGAAACAAAAAGCTTAAGTTTCCCTATAGGCACAAGACACATTGTAGCCATTGAGCCAGAAATATTACATCCAACCAAGAAAGGTATCAAGTTCAAAGCTGAGAAAAATACAATAACAATCGACGAATTTTCGCCAATAGCCCACTTTAACTACGATATTTATTATCAGTTGACTGTAACCTCCCCCCACGGCAAAACTGAAGGAAGCGGCTGGTATAAGGCTAATACCGAAGCTAAATGGAGTGTGATCCCCGGTGAAATTCCTATGTCGGGGATCCTTGGCTTCTTTAAAGGCAAAATAAGGACCGATACCCCAGCCGGTACTGAAATTATGGATGCTCCCAAAGAAGTCACCATAACCTGGAAACCTGATTATACAATGCCAACTATCCTTATCCCAGGAGTGATAATCCTTTTAGTTGCTATCTCCTTCGGAATTTATCGTTTGGTTCGCCCAGTTGTCCCTAAGCCGGCAGTGGCACCTATTCCTCCCCCAGCTCCACCTACAGTGGTAGTGATGGAAAGTGCCCGAGAACAGCTTTTAGAAAAATTTGCGGAACTTTTACAGAAATATGAAGAAGAAAAGGTACCAAAACCTATAGAGACCACCAGGAAAGAACTTGTGGAAAAATTTGGTGAACTTTTGCGTAAATATGAAGAAGAAGTCAGAGGAACCGTAGTAACAGAGGAATTAACTGAAGCAAAACCAAGAATTCCTGGATTACCAGAGCCAAAAGAAAAACTTCCTTTAAGCTGCACTTATACTTCCAAAAACCTTATCCGAACCGTGGTGGGCAACTGGTACAAGAAAGAAGAGAAGGTAATACCACCCTCTTCCCCACAAGAAAGCGTTTCCCTCGTCACCGTTTGGGCAAGAGATATCTACAATGAATGGGAAATCCTGAGCTGTTCCTTACCTCAGGGACATAGTGGTGAGCATAAATTTACTACAAGCAAAGCTTATACGTTACAAAATACCGTAACTGAAGAAAAGACTTACGACGTTAAACAAAAACCAACACCACCCAAGCCCCACTTTACTGACGAGTTACCAGCCGTTGAGGTCGCACCGCACCAAATAATAGGTGACCCAAATTCAGCACCGTTTTCAAGCCAGTAGATTTAAATTACTCAAAAGTAGCGTTCAGAAAGCTTTTCCGGGATATATTCAAGAGGTCTAACCAACTTCATCCTTAGAGCGCCTGGCTCACACTTAATCACGCACAACCCACAACCCCAGCATTTCTCTGGATAGACCTGAGCTTTATATTTCTTTGAGCCTTCTGGACGCACCATCTCTATCGCCTCAAACTGGCACCGGTCAATACAAATCTGACAGCCATTACATAACTTTTGGTCAGCTTCAGCTACAAAGCGACTTTTAGCTACCCTCTTTTCTACCGAAACCCCGTACTTTATACATGGCAGAAACAAAACGCAGGAATCAGTAACGCAATTGCACATCACGCCAAAATTAATTACCTGGGCATTGGGCCAGGTATGAATTTCCCCATCTTCCTCAACTTGGTCAATTATTTTCATAGCTTCCTCTACCGAAAGTTTTCTCCCGGAGCCGCGGACAATAGCATATTCAGCTGAACGATCAAACTGGAGACAGCTTTCAAGGATTACTCCCTTTTTCCCAGCTTGTCTTCGACAGGAGCAAGGAACAACCGCGATAAGAGAAGCAGCATTAATTATTTCTCTGACATCATCATATGGAGTTATACCGGGGATATCTTTTATTGCCTTATAGGCTGGAATAACTCGGCTTTTGGGTTGTTCCGATTGAGAATATATCTGGGCTAACTGAGAATACCACTCTTGCTGGCAAAAATCTTCCCAAGCAGCTAAAAGCTCAGGACCATAACTTTCGTCAGCTCGGGCATCAGACTCGGTAGCATCATGGAGTTGGACTACGGTGCGACAAAAGCGAGCCCCTTCTAAAGTATAAAAATCTTTGGGAATGACTACTCCCTTATTAAATAAATCCTTTATCTCCTTCTTTACCCTGTCAACATCTACTTTAAATTTCTGGGCTAAATCTTCCGCAGTGCTTGGCAATTCCAATACCAGTTGTGCTTGAAAGGGAGTCATTAGCACCTGGAGAATCTTACGATATCGCTCTGATTCCCCCTGCCCATGCCTCTCAGCTAAAAGAGTATAAACATCTTTCTCTACCATGATTGACCTCCTTTAATTATCAATAATGACAATTTTTAGTTGTGATGTCAAAAAGTAACCTAAGGCATTGTGCTACAATAAATTCCACAGGCTCAAGGTCTATGTCACCTATTAAACTCATCGCTAAAAAGGGCTCTACTTTCCATGACTTTCCTTACTCCAGCCCAAAAAGAAAATGTTTCCATTGCTGGATTATCAATGTCACTCCACCGGGACCAAGCCATTGTCTTCATCAATGTATTTATTGCTATGCCAGAGAAGCGATCTATTCCAACTTCTCTCCTGATACCTTAATCTATAATAACCTACCTGAGTTAGTTGAAAAAGATTTGAAAAAGCTCACACTCTGTCCCCCCGTCTCTATATCTAACATCTCTGACCCTTGCCAGAATATTCCGGAACTAAAAAGGGAAGTTAAGAGACTTGTTCAGCTGCTGATGGACTGGGGAATTGCCTTTGCCATCACGACTAAAGGTGACCCTTCCTTTCTATTAGAGATACCTAATTTTGTTCATTACGAACCTAAATTCATTGCCCTGACTATTGAAGGCACCCCGGAAATTCTCCAACTTTTATCCCCTAAAGCGCCACCATTTACTACCCGGATAAGGATAGTAAAACAGCTTTCCTGTCTTGGTATCAAAACTATTATCCGCCTTGACCCGGTTTTTATCCACCTATTTCAAGCTCTTTACGGCAATACCTGGTTTGACCAAATAGAAAGATTGATTGAGGCTTTCGCCACTACTGGAGCTAAGCATATAGTCGCTGGTACGGGCAGACTATCTAAAAGAAATCCCCAGCTTGCTGGCTGTCGTGGAGAAAGTCTATGGCACCGAGTTTTTAGAGTCATTCAGACCCATTCCTCCTTAGCCGCGCGGAGGTTTGAAATTGAATATGTCTATGAGTCAGGGTGGGCTGGAAGGGGCTATCTTCTCCGAAAAGACTTAAGACTAAATTTTCACCGCCAATTAAGGGAAATGGTTGAAGCCAAAGGAATGACCTTTGCTACCTGTCAAGAGCTTAGTCCAGAAGAAAGTGACTCTCCCGGAATCCCCACCTGTGAAGGCATTCTTTTACCCTTCACCAAGAAAGATGCTGATGGTAAATTTCATCCCATTCAAGGCTGTACAGCAAACTGTCACCTCACTTGTCATGGACTAACTAACCCGCCTTGTGGCCAGCCTAAATTGGTAACTTATAAACCACTAAAATTCAGGGATTTATGCCTGATACCGCATCAGTTATCTATGTTAAACTAAAAAGGGTATAACTAAGATAAAGCTTTTTGAAAAAGTGAAATCAGTTTAGCTGTTAATGTTCCAGCAACATTCTTCGACCAACCCAAGGAATGCCAAAGAGCTCAAGAATTAGCCAGAGGTGTCATTGAATTAGTAAGGAATAAGATGAGCGGGTAATATCTTAAGCCTGTTTTTGATATAGTAATAGATGGCAAAAATTATGGTTGAAACAATATTTATGATCCACGGTATGTGGGGTGGTGGCTGGGTATGGGAAAATTACAAGAAATTTTTCGGAGACAAAGGCTACCGCTGTATTACTCCAACTTTGCCTTTTCACGACATAGACCCAAAGGAGACACCCCCTCCTAAGTTAGGAACTACCAGCTTACTGGACTATGCTGAAGACCTGGAAAAAGAAATCAAAAAACTTAATACACCTCCTATTCTGATGGGACACTCTATGGGGGGACTACTGGCACAAATCCTCGGAAGTCGGGGATTAGCTAAAGCTCTCGTCTTATTAACCCCAGCATCCCCAGCTGGGATTAACGCGCTAAAACTTTCAGTTATAAAAAGTTTCTGGAGCGGACTAATAAAATGTCTCCGGAAAAAGCCATTTCGTCAGACTTTTAAAGAGGCAGCCTATTCAACCCTGTATTTAGTGCCGAAAGAAGAACAAAAGGAGATTTATAGCAAATTTGTTTATGAATCTGGACAAGCCGCTTGGGAAATCGGATTCTGGCTGTTTGACTTAAAAAGAGCCTCAAAAGTTGACGAATCAAAGATTACCTGTCCAGTTCTGGTAGTAGCTGGCGCTCAGGACCGGATTACCCCAGCTTCGGTTGTTCGAAAGGTTGCTACTAAATATAGAGCTGTTTCAACTTACAAGGAATTTGCCAACCATGCTCACTGGGTGATTGGAGGACAAAACTGGCAAGAAGTAGCCGAGTATATATCTGAATGGCTTACTCAAGTATTAAAGCCTTCAGGTTCGGCTCAATAGTTCAACTACAGTAACTCCGGCTCCACCTTCACAAAAGTCACCAAGGCGGAAAGACTTAACTAAGGGATGTTTTGATAATTCTTCATGAACTACCTGACGGAGAATGCCTGTTCCTTTGCCGTGGACAATACGCACTTGAGGTAGACCTAATAAAAAAGCACTATTTAAGAAATGGTCAAGTTTAAAAATAGCTTCGTCTACCGGTAACCGTCTCAAATGCAATTCGTGAATAATTTTTTGATTCATATTTTTCATATTTGTTCAAATTGCAGACGTAAGATTTCCTTAGTAGTCTCAGTAACTTTAACACGATCATCAATCCGCCAACCCACTACCCACAAAATCTGTTCTGGGGAACAAACCAAGGGGATACAATCTCGCCATAAGCGGGGAATTTTAGCATCTACCATAAAGTCTTGAAGTTTCTTTAGCTCCTTCATACCTAAGGGCTGAAATCTATCTCCCGGCTTACGACTGCGCACCAGTAAACGATTACCAGTCTTCTGGAAATCAAAAAGGGCAACTAGGTTGTTATTTCCGGGGAAAGCCATAAACTCTGTTATAATTTCAGCTACCACCCGCCAGCCAGGTAAAATTGTTTCCCCAGGAATATTAAGCTGAAATTCCCCAGTCAGAATTGGAAAGGGACAATCAAAAGCTTTCGCCACCTTTAATATCAGCTGGTCATACTCGGTAACAAAAGTTAAGCCCCGAGGCAAATTCAATTTTTTTCCTGGTTTATGTGCCAGGTTAAGGATGGCTTCAATATGCTCCGCTTCAATATCTTTAACATTCCCCAAAAGACGGGAAAGGGCTAATCTTAACAGCTGTCTTTGCATAGCTTGGGGCAAAGCTCTAATTTTGGCTTTATCCAAATAGATAGTCCGATTTTGTTCTTTAGCCACTTCAACCCATAGTTTTTTGGCTTGCTCCTGAAGAAAAGAGACTTCATCCCCAGCAATTTGAGACAAGCGCCAAATAGCTTCATCAAAGTTGGGATTATATTTCCTCAGCAGAGGCAATAGCTCAAGGCGAATCCGGTTACGGAAAAAAGCTAAAGACAGGTTGCTCATATCGCTTCGGGGCATGAGCTGATGCTTCTGACAATAATTAGCCGCTTCTTCCCTGGTAATAGCTAATAGAGGACGAATTACTTCAAATTTCTGCCCCTCCACCATCATTTCCGAACGAGGCTCTAACCCTTTAAGCCCAGTGGTTCCTGCCCCACGAATTAGATGCATTAACACAGTTTCGGTATGGTCATCCCGAGTATGACCAACAGCTATTCGGTTAGTTTTAACCTCTTTAGCCACCTGAGCTAAAAAGTTATATCGGACTTCCCGAGCAGCTTCCTCTAAGCTACAACGCTTTTTTACTTGATAAGCCTTGACATCAGCCTGCTTTATAGTCACTGGCAAAGCCAGTTGATGAGCTAATTTTGAAACATACTCAGCATCGGCATCGGAGTCCGCCCCTCTAAGCTGGTGATTAAGATGGGCTACATGAAGTTCTATCCGGAAATACTTCTGATGCTGGGCAAGAAAATGAAGTAAACAAACGGAATCGGCACCCCCGGAGACAGCCACTACCAGCTTTTCCCCAGCCTGAAGCAAATTATGTTTCTCAATAAAAGCAACAATCCTTTCCGCTACTTTTGTCATTCCTTATTTTAAATGACAAGTATCGTTAAGCTTTATCAGCCGTGACCCTTTGTCTCCAAAATCCAAGATACTCACCCCACCTGCCTTAGCCCTCAACCGCGGGATATGAGATAAAGGCATTCCCAAAGCTTGACAAATAATACTTAAGATAACAAAGTAATGGCTGACTATCACCACCACTCCATCCTTGTATTTATCCGTCACCCTTTGCACACACGCCCAAGCTCTTTGGGCTAAATCTACCAAACTTTCACCCCCAGGTAATTTTTGGGAGCCGTTTCCTTTTTGCCATTCCAATAAAAAATAATCAAGAGTGGTACCTAAACTGGCTAAAGGTATACCTTCAAATTCTCCAACTTCAATCTCCCTTAAATCGGGCTCAACAGTTACTTCTATTTGATGAAAGCGAGCAATGGCTCGAGCTGTATCCAAGGCTCGCTGTAAAGGACTGCTGTAAATGGCAACAATATTTTCTTTCTTTAATAATTGGGCTAAATTTTCAGCTTGTTTTCTACCAACCTCACTTAAAGGAGGGTCACTACTACCTCCTTGAGCTCGACGCTCTTGATTCCAAGGGGTCTCCCCGTGTCTAACTAAAATAATTCGGAGCAAATATTAAACCTCAAAAGTTTTTTCCCTCATACTCTTGGGCTAAATTTACCCTTTTAGTATAAGGAGGATGGTCATAAAATAAAAGCTCCACCCAGCGGCTAGGCTGAGCTTCGTTAAGGTTCTGGTCAGTAAGTTTGGTCATAGCTGAGATAAAAGCTTGAGGATTATTGGTTAACTTTAAAGCGGTCTTATCCGCAGAAAATTCAAGACGCCGACTCAGAGCATTGAGAAGAGGACTTATTATTAATCCAAAAGTAATTAAAACCGAGAGGAGCAAAGGTAAAGTAGCCACATCACTAATTTCAGAAAAACCTAAAGGAGTCAGACTTAGCCGCAACACTATATCAGTTCCGTAAAACATGCCTAAAATAGCCACTCCTTGCACTCCAATAAGTTTAGGAATGTCTCGATGAATATAATGAGATAGTTCATGGGCTAAGATTATTTCTATTTCTTCGGGACTATACTGTTCCAGCAAAGTATCACTGAGAATAATCCGCTTGGTATTACCCAAACCAGCCAGCATAGCATTGGCTGTGGGACTTTTGCGACTTAAATCCATAGTAAAAACGCCACAGACTTGGGTATGAGCCCGCCGAGCTAGATTTAACAATCTTTCTTGAAGCTCAGCATCCTTCAGCGGCTCTAATTTAAAGAAAAGAGGCAAAAACAAGTTTGGGGTAAGCCAGGTCAGAAATAAACTAAGAAGAAATATTAAAACAGTTCCCAGAAGCCACCACAAACTGGGAAAAGAAATTATCAGCCAGTAAATAACCATTACCATTCCCGTACCTAAGAGTAAGCTTAATATTAAAAGCTTAGCCACATCCTCCAGCCAACCCCTTAAATCCTGAGTCAGTAGTCCATAACGCCTGGGGAGAATGAAGTCTTGATAATAGCTTAAGGGTGCCATAATAAATCCGTAACCGAAGGTTAAAATTAAAAAGTACACCGCTGAGGCTAAAGGTTGGGGAAAGTTTAAAAATTGACTAAATTTGACCGAAGCACCACTAAAGACCAGAACCATTAGTAAGATATAAGTTGCAGCTAACTCAATCAAAAAGAAAAGACGCTTTAGGCGAGCGTAATCTCGGGCTTTCTCCTGACGAGCTGGGTCAAGCTGCATGGCAATAACTCAAATTATTCTTTACCTAAAATTAGCTTTGTCCGGTGGATACTCTTGGGTCTATTCTCAAAGCCTAAAGCCGCTGTGACCTGCTCTGGTCTTCCTGAACCAGACATATCACAGCGTAGTCTCATCCCCAAAACACAGTTAGAGTCTTTGTAATTAATAAGCCACAAATCATTTATCAAATAGCGCAAGTCGTAATGCTTCGGTCCTGTATCCCTTAAATGATGCCAGGGCAATTCCGTTGCCGAAAGCAAGGCATTAATAGCTGCTTCTATTTCTTCTGGCTTTTTCTCCGTATCTATTTCCACCCGGTACTCAGCCCAGCGAACTTGAGATTGAAGAGAAGGGACTCTTAATCCCAATATCCAAACTTCGTTTAAACTAATGCCTTTAGGCAATTGTCGCCTGACTGTAGCGGAAAAGAAACTTGGCGATAGCCATTTAGTTAACCATACGTCCATTAACTCAGCATCACTGGTAACTCCTATAGGTAAAGGTGCCGCTAAGGAAATCTTGGGGTGGGGGGTAAAACCCTGAGAATAAGCTAAAGGAACTCCAGCCCGCCGTAAAGCCCTCTCCCACAACCTCATCAAATCCAAATGAGATAAAAATTTAAGCTCTTCACCTCGACTAAACCTAAGACGTAACCGCTGCATCTTTTACCCATGAAAATACAATTTAAATTCAGAGAGACTCATTTTGAAACACCTCAATAATATTATCTACCCGGACCAACGCATTGGGTATGCCGTAGTTCTTTTTGAGCCTAAGGGGAACACAGCAACAAGAACAGCAATGACATAGGGCATAAAAATCTTGCCCACATTTTACTAAAGTAGGCAAAAGCTTTCGCTCGTGACACGCTAAAAGGACTTCTTTGGCTTCCGCCTTTGAAATTTCCCAATAGTCACCAGGTCTTCCTTCATAAACAGCAGGGGCACCCAGTCCAACTAATATTTCCGTATCCCGGGGATTAGTGCAGTTTTTAAAGACTTGGCGACAGGCGCAGGGGCCTAAAAATAATTTATGGGAAATGTCTATGACCTTATTAGCCTCCTCCAGTGTCAAAAGATAGGCGCGATGCCAATTTCTTCCGTAGGCTTGAGCAATAGCTCGCACTATCTTGCCGAGAAACGGCAAATGCACCCATTTTGCCAGAAAAATATAGTATTTTAGAACCACCGCCCGATATTTGCTATAAAGTCTTAGGGAATGATGCATTGTTATTTAAGAAATTGCCAGCTGGCGATAATCTCTTCAGCCCCCTTAATAATACTTTCAACAAACTCTTTCACCGTAGGGATATGATCAATATAAGTTACGGCAAAAGACATCAGACCGCTTAGCCTTTCGTAATCCTCTTTCCACATTTCAGGGGCAAGTTTCCAGTCATCATATTTCAACATGACTCTTTCTAAAGCAGGTAGCCATTTTTCAAGAGGCATTTCGTCTCGCTTTTTCATGATTTCTTCGTAGTCTTTTGGATTGGGCGGTGCTAATACTCTATACCGAAGTTCGGGATTGTCTGGGTAAGCCTTAATTATATTTTCTTTGTAATGCTCCGAAATAGGACATTCTTTGGTTGCCATAAAAGCGGTACCCATCATTACCCCTTCAGCACCTAAGGCTAAAGCAGCCAAAAAGGTGCGGGCATCTCCAATTCCACCGGCAGCAACGATGGGGATTTTTATCTGTCTGGCTGCCCAGGCAATAGTAGTCATGGTGGGAAGCTGAGAAATGTTTTTAAACCCAATTCCTTCCAGTCCTACTATAATCACAGCATCAGCTCCTTGCTTTTCAGCATGTAAGGCGTGTCTTATCGTAGCTGTCTTATGAATCCACTTCCGCCCAGCTTCTTTAATGCGCTTACCATATTTGTCGGCATTGTAGACAGAAGTTTCAATAACCTCAACTCCTTCCTCAAGGCACACTTCAAGCATTTCATCAATATGAGGACACATGCCCACGGTTAAATTCACCGAGAAGGGTTTATCAGTCACTTCGCGATAGCTTCGAATGTCCCGGCGCAATTGCTCCGGGGTTAAAGAAACAGCTGCAGTAATACAGCCATGAGCCCCAGCCTCAGAAACAGCAGCAGCAAATTTCCAGTTTCCAATGCGGCTTAAGGCACCTTGCATTATTGGGTACTCGCATCCTAAAAGTTCAGTCAGCCTTGTCTTCCATTTCATCTTGGTCCCCCCTTTTGTTTTGAGTAATTCAGTTTATCACAAGTCTAACCTCTAACTAAAGTAAGCAGATATGCGCTTTAAGTCGCTTTGGGACAATCGCCATCCGGTAGCGCCAGCATTTTCTTCTAAGTGGTCTTTTCTAATAGCCTTTGGTATTGCAATAACATTTTCTTTCAAGATTAGCCAGTTGAGAGCTACTTGAGCCGCTGTTTTATTGTATTTCTTGCCAACCTGACTCAGGAATTCATTTCGGGCTAATTTACCCATTCCTAAGGGAGTATAAGCCATGACTGTAATACCCTGTTCCAAACAGTAAGGGAGAACATCCTTTTCAATTCTACGATTAAGTAAGCTGTACTCAACTTGGTTTACCACAATATCATTTCGAGAAAGGTAGCTTCTGGCTTTTTCCATTAGATTTACATCGAAATTACTGACACCGATAAACCTAACCCAATTTTCTTCAACTAATTTTTCCATAGCTGCCATAGTTTCGGCTAAAGGTATCCGAGGATTAGGGAAATGGATTAGATATAAGTCTATGTAGTCCGTCTGAAGCCGTTTTAGGCTCTTTTCCGCAGCTTTGAGGACATTAGCATAGCTTAAATTCTCGGGCAAAACTTTGGAAACTATAAAAACTTTATCTCGGGGAAAAGGCTTAATAGCTTCACCAACAACCTCTTCTGTATGTCCAGCAGCATACATCTCAGCAGTATCAATAAGATACATCCCTAATTCAATGCCCCTCCTTAAGGCTTGAATAGCTTCAGCATCCCGAGAGGAATCTGGAATAGAATAACCACCTATGCCCCAAGTTCCCAGGCCAAGGGCAGGAATTTTTACTCCACTTCTACCAAGCTCTTTAAAGTCCATAATTTGATCTTTAAAGACTTCTGATGTATTTATAATTTTATCTATCAACTTCAATTTAAGAAACATTTATAAAATAGTCCAAGGTAAATTAAATAAACAAGAGGGGTGTTAGTATGTCATTGCGAGCCATTTGGAAAGGGACGATAGGTTTTGGTTTAGTATCCATTCCAGTCAAGATGTTTCACTCTATTCAAGAGACTACCCCAAGGCTTCACTTAGTTCACGCTGAATGTGGCACTCGCATTCAACAGAAGCGTTATTGCCCTAACTGCCAACGGCTAATTGAATGGAAAGAGGTGAAATCAGGGTACGAGGTGACCAAGGATCGTCATGTTATAGTTGAGGAGGAGGAATTAGAATCTCTACCTTTAAAGACGCTAAAAAGCATTGATATCCAGGAATTTATTGATATTAGCCAAATTGACCCCAGAGCTTGTTATGACAGTTACTATTTAGTTCCAGAGGAAGAGGGAGTTAAGCCTTTTTGGTTATTGTTAAAGGCTATGGAAGCCACCAAACTGGTAGCTATTGGTAAGCTGGGTTACCGGGAAAGAGAATATTTAGCTTTAATTCGACCGTTTAATAACCTACTCCTCCTCCAAACTCTTCACTATGCCGACCAGATAAGGGATCCAAAAGAAATTCCTCCTCTCTCAGAAGTAGCCATAACGGAAAGAGAACTTTCCTTGGCAATTACTTTAATTGGAACCCTTAAGAATGAAAAGTTTGATTGGAACAAATATCAAGACGAATACGGTCAAGCCTTAAGCAAACTTATTGAGGCAAAGATTCAGGGCTTGACCTTAATTCCGCCACGAGCTGAAGCGAAACCCAAAGTTTTAGATCTGGCAGAAACTCTTTTGGCTTCAATTCAGGCATCGCAAAAATAATGCTTAAGCCAATTAAACCTATGCTGGCAGTAGTGGCTAAAGAGCCTTTTGACTCAGAAGTCCACTATTTTGAGCCCAAGTTAGATGGTGTCAGAGCTTTGGCTTTCATTGAAGGTAAAGAAACTCGATTACAAGGACGAAACCTTCATGATATTTCATCCCAGTTTCCGGAACTTTTGGATCTTCACCAACAAGTCAAAGAACAACCAATAGTTCTGGATGGGGAAATTGTTTGTCTTGATGAATCGGGCTATCCCAACTTTAGCGCCATCCAAAACCGTATTCATAAAACTCATTCCCTAGATATCAAAATAGCCTCACGGCAAACTCCAGCGACTTATTTTGCCTTTGATATAATTTACGCCCAAAATAACTGGATAACCTCCCTACCTTTAACAGAGAGGAAAAAACTCTTAGACAGTTTGTTCCGTCCCTCCCCAAAAGCTTATATAGTTAAGTTTATTGAACGGGAAGGAATCAATTTATTTAAAAGAGCCCAAGAACAAGGTCTTGAAGGGGTAATGGCAAAACTGAAGACCAGCCCCTACTTGCCAGGAGAAAGAAGCCCTTTTTGGCAGAAGTTTAAAACCAAAAAAGAAGATATTTTTGTCATTGGTGGCTTGACTTTTGGCAAAGGGGCAAGAAAAGAGACCTTCGGGGCTATCCTCTTGGGGAAAGAAGACTCAGAGGGTAAACTCCATTATGTAGGTAATGTGGGGAGTGGATTTAGTGATTTTGATGCCAAGAAGATCCTCGAGCTGTGTCAAAAATTAAAGACAGATAAAAGTCCCTTTATAAATCCGCCTAATGGGGATGAAGTTGCCCTTTGGTGCCACCCCCTAATTAAGTGTGAAATCAGGTACATAGAAATAACTCCCGATAATAAACTTCGCTTCCCCATTTATAGACGACTAATTACTGAATAAATTTTTGACAGGCAAAAACGGTTTAGGGTTAGATAACTTGGGCTTAATTAAATCTATTCATGGCGACTTCGATACTTTCAGTTAAAATACAATAAATAGCTTCAGCAACTCGGGCAATAGTTTGTCTGATTATCGTTTCCTCTTCGGGAGTAAAGTCGCCAAGGACATAATTGATGATGATTTCTTCTTCGGTAGTTGGTTTGCCCTCGGAGTCCTTAGGACGACCAATGCCAACCCGGATGCGATAGAAATCCGGGCTCTTTAAGGCAGAAATTATAGAGTCAACTCCTTTGTGCCCCCCAGCACTACCCCCGCGGCGGAGGCGAATCTTACCCAAAGGTAAGTCTAAGTCATCATAAATGACATAAAGGTTAGGTAATGAAATTTTGTAGCGCCATAGTAAAGCACTAACAGCCTCACCACTCCTATTAACGAAAGTCTGGGGTTTAGCCAGTAGTAACTCCGTACCAGCTACTTCACCAATACCGATTCGGGAATGGCATTGCAGCTTTTTGATAGGGATAGAATGGAGCTTAGCAAAATAGTTTAAGCAACGGAAGCCGATATTATGACGATTATGGGCGTAGGCTTTACCTGGATTGCCTAGCCCAACAATTAGTTTCATTGCTTAAGCCATTTTATAAATCATAATCTTAGCTGGATGCTCCAAAAGACGGTCTATTTGAGAAGTAATTTTTAAGCGTTCTGGATTCTTTTCCCATTCTTTCCAAGCTTCAATACTACTAAAGGTAGCGATAACCAGAACTACTTTCGGGTCATCAATACAATACAAAGTTTCCCCAGAGATATAGCCAGGAAATAAAACAGCTGCTGACATTAACTGGCGCAGTAACGAGAGCAACTCAGCTCTCTTTTTCTCCTTGACTTTCCGCTCTACAATCACCTTAATCACTGGGTCTTTTTCCTGTTTCTGCTTCCTGTATTATTTTTAAGAACTCGGCTTCATTAATGGTTTTTATACCTAATTCCCGGGCTCTGGCTAATTTGGAACCAGGGTCAGCTCCCACCACTAAATAATTAGTTTTTCGGGTAACATCAGAACCAGCTTTACCACCTAAAGCTTTGATTTTATTCTCAGCTTCCTGCCGAGTAAAGTTTTCCAGTCTGCCAGTAATAACAAATTCAAGCCCAGCTAAAGGCAATTCAACCGCCTTTTCAACCTCTTTAGTTAACTTAACACCAGCCTGTCTTAACTTTTCAATAATGCGAAGATTTTGCTCTTGGCGGAAAAAAGATAAGATACTATTAGCAATTTTGGGTCCAATAGAAGGAATGGACAAAAGTTGTTCCTCACTGGCATTAGCTAAAGCATCGATACTGGAGAAATGTTCTGCCAATAGTTCAGCTGTCTCTTCCCCAATATGAA
>JBHOQK010000026.1:0-3919 GCA_042408205.1 Dehalococcoidia bacterium
AATTAATTGCTGCGGAAGACACTCGCACTACCCGCCAGCTTTTAAATTTCTATAACATAAAAACCCCGGTTACCAGTTATCACGAGCACAATAAACGGCAGAAACTGAGTTATTTATTAAGTTATCTTAGGGAGAAGGATTTAGCCTTAGTTTCTGAGGCAGGGATGCCTGGATTAAGTGACCCTGGATATGAATTAGTTGTGGCTGCTATCCAGCAAGGGATTCGGGTAGTGCCTATTCCGGGAGCTACGGCTATAATTGCGGCATTGGTTATCTCTGGACTGTCTACTGACCAATTTCTTTATCTTGGTTTTTTACCTCGACGCCGGGGGCAAAGGCGTCGTCTTTTGCAAGCTGTAGCTGAACAGACTTGTACTCTAGTTGCTTTTGAAACTCCTCATCGCCTTCGAGAGTCGCTCCGAGATGCGTTAGAAGTCTTGGGAGATAGGAAAGTAGCTGTGTGTCGGGAATTGACCAAAGTTCATGAGGAGGTTTTTCGGGGAAGATTAGCCGAGGCACTGGAACATTTCAGCCAGCCTAAAGGGGAATTTACTTTAGTAATTGAAGGGAAAAAGGAGGAAGAAGGGAGCCCAGAATTAACCGCTGAAATTGAAAAGGAGTTAAAGTTACTTTACCAGCGGGGTTATCGGGCTCGGGAGGCAGTGACTCAATTATCTCAAGCCACAGGATTACCGAAGCGGAAACTTTATCAGATTTGGCTCCATTTAACTAAAAAAGCTCAATTTGGGGTTTAGCGATGCGTCGCGGCTGTATTGCTATTGGCGAAGTTAAATGTGATGGCTGTCAGCGCCTGATAGAATATGGACAGCAGTATTTGGTAGTGGAAGAAACAGGAAAAAAATTCCGGTTTTGCTCTGATTGCTCTTTAGCTAAGGGTTATGCTTCTTATAAGATGGAAAAGGGTAAGCGAGTAATTACTTTTCTCCGTCACAATTGAGAGACTTCATTTTTCAGGTTTCTCTATCTTTGATACAATGGGGAGGGGGATAAACTTGGCGGAGCGTATTTTTATTGGTGTAGCTTGGCCTTATGCCAATGGTCCTCTTCATTTAGGGCATATTGCTGGCTGTTATCTACCTGCGGATATTTTTGCTCGTTATCATCGTTTAAAAGGCAACGAAGTATTAATGGTTTCAGGTAGTGACCAGCATGGAACACCAATAACTCTGCGAGCGGAAAAAGAAGGTAAGCCCCCTCAGGAAATAGTTTCCAGATATCATCAGCAGTTTCTTGATTGCTGGCAGAGATTAGGCATTTCCTTTGACTTATTTACTACCACAGGCACCCAAAACCACGCTCAAGTTACCCACGACATTTTTCTTACTTTACTGAACAAAGGTTATATTTACAAAAAGAGTATGCCTCAAGCTTATTGCCCTCACTGTCAGCGATTTCTCCCTGACCGTTATCTGGAAGGTACTTGCCCTTATTGTGGCTTTGCTGAAGCTCGGGGGGATCAATGCGATGAATGTGGTAAAGTGTTAAACCCTATGGATCTTATTAGTCTGCGTTGTCGCTTGTGCTCCACATCTCCTCGTTTTGAATCTTCCGAGCATTTTTTCTTCCGGCTTAGCGCTTTTGAAGAGAAGCTAAAAGCTTGGGTAGAAAAACAAACTCATTGGCGACCCAATGTCCTCAACTTTACCCGACGCTTTCTTGAAGAAGGATTAAAGGATAGGGCTATAACCAGAGACATAGAGTGGGGAGTTACTGTACCGCAACCAGGTTTTGAGCGGAAACGCATTTATGTTTGGTTTGAAGCTGTCATCGGTTATCTTTCCGCCAGTAAAGAATGGGCAAAACGGCAGGGTGATGAGACTGCGTGGCAATCTTTCTGGAAAAATCAAGCAAAGAGTTTCTATTTTATTGGTAAGGACAACATCCCCTTTCATACTCTTATCTGGCCAGCGATGTTAATGGGTTATGGGGGGCTCAACCTTCCTTATGATGTGCCGGCGAATGAGTTCTTAACCATTGAAGGGAGGCGATTGTCTACAAGTCGTAACTGGGCTGTGTGGGTACCAGATTATTTGGAGCGTTATGATGCTGACCCGTTGCGTTATCTTCTATCAGTGAACATGCCAGAAACGGCTGATGCCGATTTCTCCTGGCGTGAGTTTGTGCGGCGTAATAATGATGAGTTGGTGGCGACTTACGGTAATTTAGTTCACCGGGTTTTGACTTTTGTTCAACGAAATTTTAATGGTGTTATCCCTTCCCCGGGTGAGTTAGATAACCAAAGCCAAGCTCTCCTGACTAAAGCTATGGAGATGCTTAATAATGTGGATAATCTCCTTTACCATTGTCATTTTAAAGAAGCGATTAAGACGGCTATGTCTTTAGCTCAAGAAACAAACCGGTATCTTGATGATAAAGCGCCTTGGAAGGCGATGGCACAAAATCCTCAAGAAGCTGCTTCTGCTATTTATACTGCTCTTGCGGCTTTGTCAGCGTTAAAAACAGCTTTTTACCCTTTCTTGCCCTTTAGCTCTGAGGAGCTTCATAATTATCTTGGTTTTGACGGTAAGATAGGGTCTACTGGCTGGCGATTTCAATTACCTTTAATAGGGCGAAAATTACCGGTGCCAAAACCATTGTTTACTAAACTTGATGAAAAAATTATAGAATTCGAATCCTCTCGTCTGGGACAGGAATTAGGTTTTTAAGGGACAATAATTGAAACTTGAGAACATTTATGCCCCGGTTAGACAGGAATTAGAGGAAGTTGAGCGTAATTTGATAGCAGCGACGGAAGTAGACCCCCCCTTTTTAGCTCAATTGCTTAAACATATTTTAATTAATGGTGGTAAACGAATTCGTCCGGCACTTACTCTCCTTTGTGGCAAATTTTACCATTATGAAACTAGTCTTCTTGTTCCGGCGGCAACGGGGATAGAGCTTCTCCATACAGCGACTTTAGTTCATGATGATATTGTGGATAATTCGGAAGTGAGGCGTGGCAAACCAACCATCAATTCTTTATGGGGTGATGCTACGGC
Organism: Dehalococcoidia bacterium; assembly: GCA_042408205.1. Lineage (GTDB taxonomy): Bacteria > Chloroflexota > Dehalococcoidia > GIF9 > DYGU01 > JBHOQK01. Next base: position 3,021 of record JBHOQK010000026.1, read on the forward strand.
TATACTTTTAGGGGATTATCTTTTTGCCCAGGCAGCTACTTTTGTAGCTACTACAGGAAATACGCGCGTTATTAAGCTTTTCTCCCAAACTTTGGCAATAATTACCAGTGGGGAACTGGAGCAAGGTGCTGCTGATTTTAATTTAAGGCAAAAACGTCAGCATTATTACCGATGGATTAGTGCTAAGACAGCCTGTCTTTTTTCAGCGGCAGCTGAATCTGGGGCAATTTTGAGTCAAGCTCCTGAAGGAGTAATCTTAACTTTAAAGGAATATGGTTATAATTTGGGAATGGCTTTCCAGGTAGTAGATGATATTTTGGATTTTATTGGTGATGAAAGGGAAATGGGTAAACCCGTTGCTGCTGATCTGAGCCAAGGTGTCTTGACTTTGCCGGTTATACTTTTGTTAGAGAGTTATCCTAAGCACAAGGAGATTAGGGAGGTCCTGGAGAAAAAAGATACGGAGGTTCTTAAGCAGGTTATTGAGCAAATTCGGCAGCCGAGTATAATTAATCAGTGCTTTAACATTGCCTCAGATTTCGGTTCTAAAGCCGTGTCAGCTTTACAAACTTTACCCGATAACAATATCCGTGAGGCGTTGTTTAATTTGGTGGAATATTGTCTTCAACGGAAAAAGTAACGAAATTTAGTCTAAGAGGTTACCCCCGGAGCCAGAAGACTGGCTAAAAATAGTTGCTTTTAGGCAAAAAAGATAAAATGAACGGGTCGGAGATATATATTAAATTGAAAGGAGGCAAAAGCTATGAAGAAAACCATTGAAAATTTAGCTAAAGCTTTTATTGGTGAAAGCCAAGCTCGGAATAGATATACTTTCTATTCTAAAATTGCCAAAAAAGAGGGTTTTGAGCAAATAGCTGAGGTTTTCCTTATTACAGCGA
>JBHOQK010000013.1:0-16570 GCA_042408205.1 Dehalococcoidia bacterium
CGACCACCATCAGAAGAATAAGCTACCTTACCTTCAGTGGCATCACCAACTATTACATAATTCTTATCTTTAGGGCTCTGTACTGGAGTGGTGATAGTATGTCCGGACAAAAGTCCGGTATAAAATCTATCTCCCATTATCCAGACATCTCTCATTCTGGTTACTCTTCGGACAAAGTTATCTTCTAAAAGATAAAAAATTTCATCGCTTTCTAAAGTTAGGTCAGTAATGACAAAACCGGAAACAATTACAGCCCACCTTTGTCCCTTAGTGAAGGAACAATATACTTTACCACCTACTGTGTCAGCGAAGATGACAGTATCACTTTCAACTTTCTCATTAGTGCGGATTAAAATATTATCACCAGTGATACCGCACCAGACACGTTCCCACTTTTTACCCAACGGATCACTGGAACTACGCCAGATACTATCAAAGCCATTAAAACCAAAATTAGTGTTGATTGAAGCCAGATAAAGTATTTTGGAGCCCAGTGAAACAGCAACATCTTTAAGACGGCTAATCTCGGTATCTATTAAACTGAGCTGATTCCAAGTTTTGCCCCCGTCTTCTGTTACAGAAAAGGAGCTTTCATCCAAATTGTCACCACTCCATGGACCAGGAAAGTTCATGTTTGCCCAGGCAATAGAAGTGGTAATAGAAGTTGTAGCTGTACCACAATAAGCTTTACTACCATCTGAAGACCAAGCTACTTGTGCGTTGGCATAGCCCGAGCCACCCCCACCGGTAGGTAATTTTAATGGTACTTCCCAGCTGGGAGAATCTTTTTCTGGATTAGTTGTATAGCAAATTATAGCTGTAGCTAAATTAGCATCAGCTAATGTTCCACCAACTATAAGGTTCCCTGTTCTGCAAGTGCCATAGTAAGCCAAGCTGGTTATTCTCAAAGAAGCACCAGTACTGGCATTGAGTCTTATTACCCTAATATCATCAACTCGGTAAACATCGTCAGCTAAAGTATTTGAATCAAAGCCTATATAGACTCGTCGTTGCGCTAACTCGGTGCTTAAATAATCTGAAGGAAGAGCTAAGTCGGAAGTTATGATTTGACTTTCAGCCGAAACTCCTCCCGGAACGCTAAAAATCGGTACTGGATAGCCAGAGATGATATTCCAGTTAGTGGTGTTAGTATTAACATCTCTAATACCAAGGCAAAGGTAAATCTGACTACCCGGGAGTGCCTCTAAAGCAACAACCAAAATTGTCCTATCAATAACATAGTTAGGCGAAAAACGAACTGTAGTTACATCCTTGATCGGTATTCCTTGAGCCTGCCAAGAAGCTAAACCCCCAAGTTGCATTATCCAAACATCACCATTAGATACTCCATCAGGGAATCTAGTACCAATAGCGATGTCATAGGTTTTGCCAAACGACGAAATATATGGAGGAGAAATAGCAATATCAGCAATAAGGGTAATACCAAGCCCCGGTATATTATCCGTTTTCACCCAATTATCACCCCCGTCCTGGGAGACATAAACTTGGGTTCGGTTATTAGTCACAACCGCTACAATATTAGGGTTATCAGGAGCTATAGCTATATCCCAAACTCGTTGCGCACCTGGGGGTAACCTTCCTTGAATTTCTGTCCAGGAAATACCACCATCAATTGACCGATAAAGCTTACTATTTGGTATATCGCTGACATAAAAAGTCTTGCCATCAGAACCAATGCTGAGCACATTAATTTCAGAAGGACTGACAATAACTTTACCTTCGTTGCTCGGAGTCTCAACCACACTCCAAACTAACTTTCCCGGACTGGCTGACACCTCTGTTGCGGTTAAAAAAGGATAAGCTATAACTGGTGTCATTAATAACCACAGAAATATCACAATCCAAGCTTTCTTCATTAACTAATATTATTACTCCAAATTTATCATCAGGTAAATGAATCTTTTTTCTTTTTCTGTTATAACATCCTTTTATATTTCAAATTTATTTGAGAATCTTATCGCGAATAGAAAAAGATGTCAAGTTGGAAGCTTAATTGCTTTATCGGAAAAGTGGAATTAGGGTGATTAAGGGTTAAGCAATTTCCCAGTGTAATTGATTAGTATTAATGCCCATACTTATTGCCTATTCAAAGCAGTACTATTTTACCATTGACATAACCTATATAGGCTTTCATACTTAAATCGAGCTTTGGTTAAAATTTAACTATAGAGGTGGCTGTGGAAGTGAAAGGGGGTAACAAACTTATTTTTTGTCCTAACTGTCATTCGTCAAATTTAAGCAGAGGCTTACTTTGCCCCAAATGTGGTTCCCAGTGCATTACCAAAAGTAGAATCCTCGAACATTTTCCTTGCGTCCATGTAGATTTAGAGGACAAATTTATGGTAGAAGGCAAATATATCTGCCCAAAATGTGCTCAAGAATTAAAGTTTTTAGGTACAGACTATCTTAGTTTAGGTGTTGTTCAAAAATGTCTTAATTGCAATGAAATTTTTAGTAAAGCCATTAATAAGTGGCACTGCTTAAAATGTTTTTTATTTTTTGACGAAGAAGAAGCTGAAGAAATAATTACCCCCGCCTATCCTCAAGATGAAGCCCAAAGACAATATTTTGAATCTATTTTAACAGCTAAGAGTAAATTTATAGACTTTTTAAAAGCTCAGGGCTACCAAGTGACCGAAAAAAACAGTATTAAAGGGAAAGTTGGAACTGACCACACATTTGATATCATTGCCTTAAGAAATGATGGCTTAACTACCCATATTTTAGGGATTGATATACTTATTTCAGAGCAAGACAAAGAAGTCGAATTAACTGAAGTTTTTCGTTTCGACAGCAAGGCTTATGATGCCGGAATTCATGACAAAGTATTATTAGTCTTTCCTAAACTTAGTCCTGAAGCGTTTCACTTTGCTCAGAGGCAAAGGATTAAAGTATTTACTATCAAAGAATTAGAAGCTTTCTCGTCTTCAACCAAAACATCTTCATCTCAAAGAATAAGCTATTTACCTCGTGAGCTTAAAACCAAAGCACAATTTGTCCAAAAACTGGTCGAATTAGGTTATAAAGTTCAAGAGAAAGCTGAAGTTAAGGGAAAGTCAGGCGTATGTTATACCTTAGATATTATGGCGGAGTGGGATGATGGTATCATCATTCATAGTGTTGGCATTGATATCCTTACCTCTCAAGATGAGGTTGGTTTAGAACCAATAGCTTTATTCGATACCAAGGCTTACGATATTGGCATTCATCAAAAAGTCGTTTTAGTAGCACCAAAACTTGGCATTGAAGCCAAACGGTTTGCCCAAAGACAAGGAATAAAAGTTTTTAAGGTCAAAGAGGCAGCAAAATTAGCCTGTTAGAAAGAGGGGTAACAAACCTTGGATTTAGACCAGAGTATAAAAAACAAGATAGTTAACCCAATAATGTCCACAGGAATTGAAGCTAAGGGTAAAGCTGAAGACATGACTTCGGCTTTACCCCGGCTTAATCTACTTCGGCAACTCCCAACCGCAGAAGCCCTCAAGTTAATCCCCGAAACTTTAGCCCGTAAATACCAAGCTATTCCTTTATTAATTGATGGTGATAGTCTGAAGATAGCTATGGCCGACTACAACAATGTGTTAGCCATTGAGGCTTTATCAGCTTATTCAAAAAAGCGGATCGAACCAGTACCCGCAGCTACGGCAGATATTCTGGAAGCTATTGACTTTCATTATAAAGCTTTTGGCGAAATCATCAAGGAAGCAGGATGCCCTTCAGTAGAAACGGAACCAGAAACAGCTACTGTAGAAGTAACTGAAGATGCTCCAGTGGCTAGAATCCTTAACCTTATTATTAAAGAGGGGGTTAAGTCTCGCTCTTCCGATATTCACATTGAACCTGAGCCAGATAGATTACGTATTCGTTATCGTATTGATGGCACCTTGCATGATGTGTTATCCCTGCCATTAAGTATTCACCTCCCCCTTTTGTCTCGGATAAAAATCCTAGCTAATTTGAATATTGCTGAACATCGCCGTCCCCAAGATGGTCAAATTTCCTTAAACATAATGAATAAGGAAATTGATATCAGAGTAGCTACCGCTTATACCGTTAATGGCGAGATGGCAGTACTTAGACTCCTGGATAAATCTTTAGCCATCCTTTCTTTATCCCAATTAGGCTTTCTTCCTGAGAGTCAGGAAAAATATGAGCAGATGTTATTAGCCCCCTTTGGCATGATTTTGATTAGTGGTCCTACTGGGGCTGGGAAAACAACTACCCTTTATGCCTCGATTAATTCTTTGGACAGAATAGGCCGGCATATTATTACTATTGAAGACCCGGTAGAATACCGTTTTGAAAATATAAACCAGATACAGGTTAATCCCAAAGCTGGGCTTACCTTCGCCAGTGGCCTTCGTTCTATTCTTCGCCTTGACCCTGATATCATCTTAGTTGGAGAAATCAGAGATAGTGATACAGCACGGATAGCCACTCAAGCAGCTTTAACAGGACACTTAGTGCTCTCTTCTATCCATGCCAATGATAGTGTTAGTGTTCTCTTCCGCCTTATTGACTTAGGTGTGGAACCGTTCTTGGTCTGTTCCGCTGTTATTGGTATTGTGGCGCAGAGAATGGTACGACGAGTTTGTCCCCATTGTGCTTGCCTCTCCACCGCCTCATTAGTAGAGCAGACAGCTTACCGCCAACAAATAGGAGAAGAAAGAAAGGAATTCCTTTATGGTACTGGCTGTAAAGCCTGCGCTTACACCGGTTATTTAGGGAGAATCGGTATTTTTGAAATCTTGCAAATGAGTGATGAAATTAGGCAGCTAATTATGTCAGGAGCCCCGGCTTCGGAAGTCCGGGCTCAAGCAATTAAAGAAGGCATGGTGACCATAGCTAAAGATGGTATGCTCAAAGCCAAAGCTGGTATTACTACTCCAAAGGAAGTTATTCGTAATGCTTATTTAATAGATTAGGAGTTTAATTATGAACTATGTTTATATAGCTTATACCAAAGACAAGCGATTAGTTAAAGGTAAAATTTCAGCTAACAGCGAACAAATCGCTGCTGAGGTTCTGGCTAACATTGGCTATCAGGTACTCAGTTTAAAGCAAGTGGTACCTCTTTTGCCTAACTTAAGTAAGTATTTCCCCACTCGGATAAAACCACAGGATATAGTTCTTCTCTTCCGGCAATTAGCTCTACTTATAGATTCTGGTGTTGGGATTGTTCAAAGTTTAGAACTTCTCCGGGAACAGTCAACTAACAAAACTATTAAAAAAGTACTTAAAGAAGTAGCCTCTGACCTACGTGGTGGTAATCCTTTATCCAACGCTTTAGCTAAACATCCTCGAGTTTTCCCCCTTCTTTATACTCGAATGATAGCAGTTGGAGAAAAAACTGGTGAACTCACTACTATTCTTCGCTCTTTAGCTGATTATGTGGAGCGTGACGCTGCGGTTATAAATAAATTAAAAGCAGCCTTAACCTATCCGGTTACCGTTTTGTTATTAGCGGTAGGGGTAGTAATTCTGTTAATTACAATAGCTTTGCCACCCTTGATTAACTTGTTTACTTCTTTTGATGCCCAACTACCCCTGTTAACAAGAGGCTTAGTCTCGGTGGTAAACTTCGCTAATCATTACGGTTTTTATCTACTTTTAAGTATGGGAGCTTTAATCTTATTAATCTTTACTTATACCAGATCTACCAGTGGCCGTTATCAATGGGATAAGCTGATGTTGAATCTACCAATAATAGGTCGTCTTAATTTACTTACAGAACTATCCCGCTCCTGTCGTAGCTTATCTTTATTGTTCCGAACTGGCTTACCATTACCCGAAGTCATGAATTTAGCTAAGCAAGCTACTCGAAATCGTGTAATCGCTGTGGCGCTGGCTAATGTAGCAGAGCAAGTCATTAAAGGTGAAGGACTGGCTCGTTCCTTAGCTAAAAACCGTCTTTTTTTGCCATTAATGGTAACTATGACCAGGGTTGGTGAAGAAACAGGTAATTTGGACGAAACTTTGATAACGGTGGCTCAAAGTTATGAAGCGGAAGCGGAAAATAGAATGAGAACAGTTTTCAATCTCCTTGAGCCAATGATGCTTCTATTTTTGGGCGGTTTAGTAGCTCTTATCGCCTTATCTATGTTTATGCCTCTTTATGGAATCCTCAAATCTATCGGGGTCGGGTAGGAGGTGACAATATTTGCTGAAACAGCCTAAAACACAATTAATTCTTTCTAACCCTGAATCAGGAACAACTTTATTAGAAGTACTAATAGGAATAGCCATGTTGAGTTTAGTCGTTGTTGCTTTTCTTAGTGGTCTGACAACAAGTTTACAGGGAACAATACTTGCTGATGAGCAAACCGTTGCCGAAAGTTTGGGGCGAACTCAACTGGAAGCTATTAAAAATAGCGTTTACAATGACATTCCTCCTTACCATTATAACAAAATAGCTAATGTTCCTCCCGGTTATGATATTAACATTAATGTCTCGCCTATTGATCCTGAAACGGGCACAGTCAACTTTACTGATACTGGTCTTCAAAGAATAACTATAACTATTTCCCGAGGAAATAAACAAGTACTGGTAGTGGAGACTTTTAAAAGGAAATAAATGAAATGGGGAAAGATTCAAAGGGACTTACCTTTATAGAATTATTAATAGCCTTATCAATAGGTAGCTTAGTTATAGGTATATCAGCAATCACCACAAATCAGTTATTTTGGTTAGGTTCTCGTAATCAGGATCATATGAAAGCAGTCTGCCAAGTCCAAAATGCAGGCTATTGGATAAGCCGTGATGGCGTAATGGCACAAACAATAACTTTAGGTAAGCCATCAGGCTTCCCTTTAAGTTTTTCTTGGACTAATTGGGATACCAACCAAACCATTACAGTGACTTATATTCTGGATAACAATATCCTTATTCGGCATCAAGCAAAGGGAAATGACGTAGTAACGACAACAGTTGCTCGGTATATCACTTCTGCTTGGGCTGAATTTCCTTTCCAGAACAAGAAGTTACTCACTGTGACTATAACTGCTCAGGTTGGAACCCAGACTGAAACCAGGATCTATAAGATTACGCCAAGAGCCACCGGGTGATGAAAAAACAAAAGTTGGTAGAAAAAGTGTTAAAAACAATAACTAATGAGCAAGGACAAGCAACCTTGGGATTTGTCTTAATTCTAACTCTTATTGGCATGTTTCTCCTTCCTTCTCTTCTCTCTTTTATCCGTACCGGGATTAAATCAGGGCAGATTATCGAAGAAAGGACATTGGAATATTATGCTGCTGATTCAGGCATTGAAGATGCTCTATGGCGAATAAAGAATGATAAACTACCTGATTGGATGCGAGGTAATTGGGGTGACGCTACCTATAATCATGAACCATATAATTATCTACTGCCAATTAAAATTAATAATAAAGATGTAATCGTCACCATCAAACCAGTTTGGGTTTTGGACGATTTGGAAACACCCAGTCCAGGACAAGGAAGAGAACCCCATGACAGTCTGGTGACTGTAGGGCATGTAGCTAAGGAAAGCCCTGAGGGCAACGGGGTTTATCAAATTGGGATAATTTATGATGGTTCAGTAGGCAACTTGAAGATAGAGCGAATAGGTTGTTGGCTACCCCCTGGATTCAGCTATATTCCTGGGTCGAGTAATTTAGAAAAAGACCCAACTAAAGTCTACTATTCTATACCTTGTCTCTCAAATCATAAAGGAGGTACCGCCATAACCTGGGATTACAAGCCAGCTATTGACTACGACAAGCTACCAGGAGCTGGGATTAAAAAGACAGTTACTTTTGAATTTACCCCCAATGAAGATATTCACGGAGGATTCTCCTGGACAAGAACAAATCGGAATGATATTTATCTGTCTTGGGACGTCAGTTTGAAGGTGTTTAAAATTGTTTCTAAAGCTGTTGACCCTACTTCCGGCAAATATACTAATATCACTGCCTACACCTCAAAAAAAGAATTTACTAAGTTTGGTTCAGCTATCGAAGGTGATTACCAAGCAACTGGTAATACTTTGATGAGAGACCATAACGGCGATAGATATTATCGGGAAAGACTATATAAAGAGACCTCAGCTATTATCAACAATATCCCCAATGATGCCAAGGTAGAAAAAATTTTCCTTTATTGGTCAGGCTGGAAGAATAATCCTTGGAATGTTTGGAATATGAGCGATGACCAAAGACAAGCTTTGCCAACCAACTATAAAGTTAACCAAGTTACTCTCCAAGTTGAAGTTAGTGGGGTTAATTTTAGTTCCCCTCAAATAATTACTGCTTCTGCTTCCCAAGTGCTACCTAATGGCAACATCAATGATCCTCGGGGCTGGTCGTACTCTTGCTATGCTGATATTACCAATATAGTGACAGAATTCTTTAGAGGGAGAGGGATTAACTTTGTTGGCAACGCTAAATATTCTATAGGGCACTGGGATGTCAAGCCATCACCCCAAGACGATTGGAAATACGCTCTTTATGAATGGAAAGATAATCATTCCAATGAGTCTATTGTTGGCTATACTCGTTATCCTTTAGGTAGTTATCTTAGTCGAAATGATACAGGATGGGATGAATGGGCTTACGCTGCTTGGTCAGTAATTGTTATTTATTCCAGTCCATCAACAAAAGGGCATCAACTTTATATCTATGACGAGTTTCGTTATTGTCATAATAACCAAACCTTAGTCTTTACCGTAAAAGGTTTTCTGGCACCAGAAGATGTCGGAAATGACCCTCAAGCAGCTCGATTGACTATTTTTGTCGGTGAGGGTGATGAAGTTTATTCGAATGATTACATCCAAGTCAACAACGTCTATTTGAGCGACCCTCCGACCAATCCTCAAAACAATGTGTGGAACTCTAAATCAAACCTCATTGGAGGCGTTGTAATTGATGGTGTAGACATCGATACTTACACTGTTTCGGGGGCAAGTGGTGTTATAAAACCTGGTGACACTGAAACTGAAGTCAGGTTACCCACCGGAACTGATTCTTGGAACTTAATCTATCTCATTCTCTCTTTCCGAAGTGAGATTACTACAGGAGGCACTATAAGTTACTGTGTTGAGGTAGGGGGTTAAATTGCAAATAAGCCGACTAAGTCAGCTATTTTTAATCTTAGGTATCTTTCTTATCATTTTTATAGCTTTGGTCACAATCTTGAAAGGGCAAATAAAAACTCAAGAGAAACTTAAAAATGATATTGCCTTGGCTAAGAGTATATTAGCTAAACCAATAGCAACAGCTACGGATTTAAAAGCCAAAATAAAAGCTGCTGAAACTGAGCTTCAAGCTGCTGAAGCTCTTTTCCCAAAACTGGAGCAGAGTTTGGAAATTACCGGTGATTTGTTTCGTTTGGCTAACCAGTGTCAATTAAAAGTAACCGGTTTATCTACCACCGTCACCAAGAAAAAAGTAGACAAAATAGATTATGACATTCTCAACTTAGAACTAAAATTTGAAGGCCAAATTACTAATATGCTGAGTTTTATTGTTAAGTTGGAAACTCTACTACCTACGGCAGAAATAGTATTGGTTTCCTTTGATAGAGCAGTAGAAGAAAAGAAATTAGATGTAGGTAAAGTCGGACTTTACCTTTATATTAAGAGGAAAGATTAAATGGGACAGCTTCTTAGCATAACTATTGAAGATAGAGCAATTAAATTACTTGTCACAAATAACCGACGGATAAAAACAGCAGTTAAACTACCTCTAAAGCCTGGATTAGTCAAAGATGGCTTAGTCTTAGATAAAGCCATGGTGAGTGACGAAATTAAACAGCTTCTCCGTACGGAAAAAATTACCCTCAAAAAAACTATTACCAGTGTCAGCGGTATTCACTCAATCTACCGGCTTATCCGTTTGCCTCGGTTATCCAACGAAATTTTGACTGAAGCAGTAAAAAGAGAAGCAGAGAAGATAATACCGATGCCTTTGGAAGAACTTTACCTTTCCTGGCAAGTTATACCCACTTCTGACAAAGAAGTGCTGGTTTGTCTTCTTAGCTTACCAAAGAATACGGTTGATAGCGTAGTCGATAGTTTGCGTCAGGCTGGACTTAACCCTTACCTCATGGATGTGCGACCCTTAGCTTCGGCTCGAGTTGCTAATGAGCCCCAGGCTATAGTTATTAATGTGGAAACAACTAATTTTGACATTACTATCACCATCAATGGCATTCCGGAATTGGTACGAAGCTTACCTTTTTCTCGAGATAATCTCTTACCAAAAGATAAAGCTGCAGAAATAGAAGATGAATTATCCAGGACTATTAATTTTTATAACGCCAGCCACGAGACCGAGCCAATATCAACAAATATACCCCTTGTTCTTGGTGGTGATATAGAAGTGAGCCGACTTTTAAGTCAAGCGTTGCCTTATCCAGTTAAGCCCTTAACTGTTCCTTTTTCTTATCCAGATAATTTTAATGTCAATGACTTTATAACTAATATTGGCTTGATACTAAAAAAGACAAAGACTTACCCATCTCCTTTACGACTTAACTGGAATACTCTGCCACAAGTTTACCTTCCTAAACCCATACCCATTTTCTCTATATTTTCTTGGATGCTGGTTTTAGCCGCAATGGGTTTTCTTACCTGGTTTGGAATTTCTACTTATCAGGCTATTACAGAAACTTCAGCCCTGAAAAAAGAGCTAATACAAGTCCAATCAGCGATAAAAACCCGTGGTTTTGACCCTAAAGAAATTAGCCAACTCGAGACTAAACTCGCTGAAATAACAACTTCCCAGAATAAAATTAAAACAACTTTAACCAATTTAGAGCAACAAAGATCCAAGGTCAGCAATGACTTGACTAAGGTAATAAGTCTACTTCCTTCAAATATTACTTTGACTAATATCAACTATGGGAGTGTGCTCAGTGTGAAAGGGATTGCTCCTGAAGAAAATACTATTTTAAATTATGCTAAAAGCTTAAAGGAAAAGGGGTTCTCTCAGGTCTTGGTTACTTTTGATACTAAAGCTCACCAGGAAGTAGATTTTACTTTGATACTAAAATAGACATGGTAATAAAAGAAGCCAAGATAAACGTTCAATCTTTACTTTGCATAGCTCGGACTAAGAAAGCCTCAGATTTACATTTAATTGCCAATAGTCCACCTTTACTACGTATTGATGGAGCTCTTCAACCCTTAAACGAGCATGACAAACTTAGTTCTCAAGATATGAGTGAAATCCTTTTCCAATTAACTACCCCACAACAACGGGAAATCTTCTTTCAACAAAAAGAACTGGATTTTGCCTGTTCTTTGCCTGAAGTTGGTCGGGTAAGATGTAATGCTTGTCAGCAACAAAGTTCAATCAGCCTTAATATTCGTCTCCTATCCTCTGTAGTACCAACTATAAACGAATTAGAATTGCCCCCAATATTAAAGGAAATAGTAATGAGACCGAGAGGACTTATTATAGTCACTGGTCCTACTGGTTCAGGTAAATCTACTACATTGGCGGCTATGATTCAACATCGAAATATGGTTACTCGGTCTTGTATAATCACTATTGAAGATCCTATAGAATATGTATATCCTAATCTTAATTCAGTCATTTGCCAGCGGGAATTAGGTACTGATACTCTCTCTTTTGCCCATGCTTTGAAACACGTCTTGCGTCAAGATCCTGATGTCATTATGGTTGGAGAAATGAGAGATTTAGAGACAGCAGCTGCTGTGCTTAACGTAGCTGAAACTGGACATCTTGTTCTATCCACCGGTCATGCCCCAAGCGCAGCTCAATCTATAGAAAGAATTGTCGACCTATTTCCACCCCATGAACGACCTTTAGCTCAATCCCGGTTAGCTTCTGTCCTGTTAGCTGTTTTGTGTCAAGTACTAGTACCACGGGTTGGAGGAGGAAGAATAGCTGCTGTCGAAATTATGCTGGGAACCCCAGCGGTAAAAAACCTTATCCGAGAAGGTAAAATTCACCTCTTACCCAATATTATTCGAACCCAGACCACTTCGGGAATGCAAACCCTTGACCAAGCTCTGGTTAACCTCTATCTCAAAGGGACTATTGACTGGAAGACAGTCTTAGCTTGGTGCCAAGACGAAGAGGAAGTTAAAAAACTGGTCGGTGAATAAATAAAAAGCAATCCCCTCATTATTTGTGAGGGGATTGCTTCGCTTTCCAGTAGCTCAGGAAGGTCTATAGGTTTTTACTTTTTACTGTCGTTCCCACTTTTGACCAGTGCTGTTCCAAACAAGTCCCTCCCAACCAGTAGCATTGGTTATGAGTCCATCACTGCCAAAAGTATACGATCCTGTTAGCGTGCCTCGGATGTAAGTTGGTACTAGGTCAGCCGAACTGCTTGGCCAAACACCACGCTCACCATAATAAGCCACCGCCGCCGTCTTTACATTCTCGGCTTCGGTATTGGCAGCGTTTAGTTTACCCACAGTGAGAAAACCACCAAGATTAAGAGCCACTACGCCAGCGATAATACCGAGAATAGCAACAACAATGAGTAGCTCCATTAAGGTGAAGCCCTTCTGGTTTTTGTGGAAAGCTTTAATAAATCTTCTCACTTTTTACCACCCCCTTCTGTTTTTTAGTTTCTTTGCTATCCAGTATCCTCTACTCATTTTCCATTGTAAATAGCCTATAAGTAACATTTTGGATAGGAAAAAAGTCCTGTTTAGTCTTCTTCAAACAGATTCTTGTAGCCTCTCACTTATGACATGAAGCAAGAACTGGAAGCTGTCTAACCCATTTCTTATAATAGGTGACGGTGAATATTTTGGGACTGGTGCTGTTTTTCCTATTTGGTTTAGCAGTTGGTAGTTTCTTAAACGTCTGTATTGACCGTTTGCCTTCAGGTATGTCAATTATTTCACCCCCGTCTCACTGCCCTTCCTGCCACCACAAACTTTTGGTTAAAGATCTCATTCCAGTATTTAGCTATTTATGGCTAAAAGGGCATTGCCGTTACTGTAATACCCCTATCCCAAAACGCTTATTATGGGTGGAACTTAGTACTGGAGCTTTATTTACTTTTCTCTACTGGCAGTATAGTCTTAGCTGGCAGTTAGCGATAACTATCTTTTATTTTGCTTTGCTCCTTATTCTTATGGTTATTGACCTGGAACAAGGGATTATCCCAAACAAAATCATTTATCCCGGAATAGTTATTTCTCTGATTATTTCCCTAATAACAGAAATAGGGCTGATTAGAGCAGTAATTGGGGGTGGTATAGGCTTTGTCGTGATGTTAATGCCAGCCTTAATTTATAAAGGAGGCATGGGGTTTGGGGATGTAAAGATGGCTGGACTGATTGGACTTATTACTGGATTCCCCCTGATATTTGTCGCCTTGTTTTTAGGCTTCGTTAGTGGAGGACTTACTGCTGGGCTATTGCTCTGGCTTAAGTTAAAGAAAAGAAAAGAAACTATTCCCTTTGCCCCCTTTCTTTCTTTAGCTACTATGGTAACTTTACTTTGGGGAAATAATATCTTAAGCTGGTACTTAAAGTTACTTTAAAGGGTTATTTAATTTCAACAACAGCCCCGGCGGCTTCCAATTTAGCCTTGATAGCAGCAGCTTCTTCTTTAGTGACACCCTCCTTTACTACTTGAGGCGCACTCTCCACAAGATCTTTAGCTTCTTTCAACCCTAAAGCTACTACTTCTCTTACCGCTTTAATTACATTAATTTTGTTCGCTCCTACCTCTTTAAGGATTACCTTAAATTCTATTTTCTCTTCTGCCGCTGGTGCTGCTACCTCAGCAGCTTTGACTGGAGTAGCTACAGCTACTGGAGCAGCAGCAGTAACCCCAAATTCAGCTTCTAAAGCTTTCACCAATTCAGCTAACTCTAATACCGTTAAGCTCTTAAGCGCTGCTATTATTTCCTCTTTGGTCATTTTCCTTGTCTCAGCTTGTTCTGGTGACATTTTCGCCTCCTAATTGATTTATTCTGAACTGTAATATAGTTAAGAATCCCTGCAAAGGAGCATTAAGAATATTATAAAAAGCTTGTAAAGGAGCTTTTATTTGCCCTATCACTTGAGAAATTAAAACATCCCGGGACGGTAAGTTAGCTAAAGTTAATATATCGGCAGGGCTGAGCCAGCGAGTGCCTAACATCCCGCCTTTAATTTGCAATGGTGAGCCTGAACTACGAATATACTCGTTAAGAACTTTGGGAAGCTTAACTACATCCTCATCGTAAGCAAAAGCGATAGCCACGGGACCATCAAGCAAAGATTTTATCTGCTCTCGTCCAGTTTCAACAGCCGCAAAGCGAGCCAGGGTATTTTTAATTACTTTATATTCAATTCCCACTTCTCTCAACCGTTGCCGTAATTCAGTCATTTCTTTAGCTGATAACCCTCGGTAGTCTGTAGCCACTATAATAGTACTCCGAGAAAATTTTTCTTTAAGCTCTCTGACTATTTGTATTTTCTCTTCCCTTGGCATAATTTACCTCATTAAAATTAAAAGTCCTTGTGCCAATGACAGATCATTACCATGAAAAGCACCCTTTTAAGGGTAAAAGGGCACAAGGACTAAATAAACTTGCCTCGGCAGGCATCTTTAAGCCCCTTGGGGCACCTGCTGTCATCGGCACTCTACATAAATTTTAAATAATTCTCTGTTAAAGAGTTTAAGCCGCTAAGGCTAAAGTAGATTTAAGGTCAAGCTTTATTCCAGGACCCATAGTAGACGAAAGAGAAATACTCCGAATGTATTGCCCTTTAGCTCCACTGGGTTTAGCTTTAAGTAAAGCTTCTATTACCGCCGTTAAATTATCCAGTAATTTATCCACGTCAAAACTAACTTTACCCAAAGGTATATGAATGATACCAGTTCGGTCAAGTCTGAACTCGGCTCGACCTTTACGAGCTTCTTCAATTACCCGAGGCAAATCAGCTGCCGGCACTACTGTTCCTGATTTCGGATTTGGCATCAATCCTCTGCGGCCTAAAATACGTCCTAACTTTCCTACCTTCCCCATCATATCTGGAGTAGCAATAGCTATATCAAAATCAAGCCAGCCTTCCTCAATTTTTTTAATCAATTCGTCGCTTCCTACATAATCAGCTCCAGCTTGCTCAGCAATTTTAACAGCCTCCCCTTGAGCAAAAACAAGAATGCGAATTTTCTTGCCTAAACCATGAGGCATAACCACTACTCCTCTAACTTGTTGATCAGCACTCCGTGGGTCAAGCCCCATCCTTAAATGTAATTCCACTGTCTCATCAAAGTTGGCATAGCTAACTTTTTTCATTAATTCAATAGCTTCTCGGGGCGAATAACGCAACGACTTGTCCACTAATTGACTTGCTTCTCTATATTTTTTGCCACGTTTAGCCATTATTGTTATTCTACCTCCACACCCATACTCCGAGCTGTACCCGCGATAATGCGCATTGCTCCTTCTATATCAGTCGCATTTAAGTCTTTCTTTTTCAGTTGAGCAATCTCCAGAAGTTTGTCTCTGGATAGTTTACCTACTTTCTGTTGACCAGCAGCACTGCTACCTTTCTCTATACCTAAGGCACGTTTTATTAAATCAGAAGCCGGGGGAGTTTTGATGACAAAACTGAAGGAGCGATCCTCATATATAGTTACTTCCACCGGAACAATAAGTCCTGTTTGAGCTGCGGTTCTTTCGTTATATTCCTTGCAAAAAGCCATTATATTAACCCCATATTGACCTAAAGCTGGACCAACTGGAGGGGCTGGAGTTGCTTTGCCCGCTGGAATTTGTAATTTGACAACTGCTTTAATTTTCTTTGCCATTTTCTATCACTACCATTACAATTTTTCTACTTGCAAAAAATCAAGTTCCACCGGTGTTTCCCGCCCAAAAAGAGTGAGAAGAACCTTTACTTTCCCTTTCTCCATATTGATTTCATCAACTACACCTACAAAATCAATAAAAGGACCGTCAACTATACGAACACTCTGCCCTTTACTAAAACCAACCTTGACTCTGGGAGCGCTTTCACTCATCTTCAATATCCGGTTTACCTCTTCTTCACGTAAAGGAGTTGGTTTACCACCACTACCAACGAATCCAGTGACCCCAGGAGTATTACGCACCACATTCCAGCTTTCATCATCTAAGGCCATCTGAACTAAGATATAACCCGGGAATACTCTTTTGGTTACAGTCCGCCGCTGACCATCCTTAATCTCTATTTCATCTTCTGTAGGAATTACTATTTGGAATACTTTATTCCCCGCATCCATATATTTAATGCGCTGTTCCAAATTTCTTTTGACTCTTTCTTCATATCCTGAATAAGTATGTATTATATACCAATGCTTATCATCGCTTGCCATTAGCTATCCCCTTTTATAGCTAAAAAAATTATTTACCTTTTTAGAAAGACTCTTGTTAGTAGTTCAGTAAAGCCATAGTCAATAGCCCCCAAGACGATCCCAACAATAAAGCAAATAATTATAACCATTATAGTTAGCCTTAAAGCTTCTTGCCTTGTTGGCCAAACTACTTTTTTAAGTTCTTCCATGGTTTCAGTTACAAAACGAAACCGGGACTTTTTTACCTTTGAAGTTTGAGAGCGACTTTTCA
>JBHOQK010000002.1:0-4936 GCA_042408205.1 Dehalococcoidia bacterium
CACCGTGCTCTTGAGCGCCAGAGCGCGCAGCGTGGCGTTGAGCCGGTCGAAGCGCGCCTGCTGCTAGAGCAGGCTTCCAGCTAAAGTTTAAAAAATTTTTAAAAATTAAATTTAAAGTCTTGACAAAAAATTAAAAATGTGCTATAGTAAAAAATGTCCCGAGTAATCGAGCTTTGAGTTAGGGAGCGAAGGGACCAATCACAAGGTAAGCGAAAGCTGAAAGGTGATTGGTGGGGAGGCACCCGAGCAAGGTTACTCGGGACAATTTTTATTTTATTATTCTTCTTCCCCCCCTTCAATTATTTCAGGACTAAGAACACCGATAAAAGGTAAGTTTCTATATTCCCCTTGATAGTCAAGTCCATAGCCAACTACGAATTCGTCAGGGATCTCAAAACCAACATAATCAAGGGGCACATCTACCAGACGGCGAACTCGTTTGTCTAATAGACTACAAACTTTAAGGCTGGCAGGGTTATAAGAACGAAGGTGATTAAGAATGTAATTCAAAGTCATACCAGTATCAACAATATCCTCCACCATCAAAACATGTCGTCCGGTGATAGTTTCATCTAAGTCTTTAGTAATTTTGACTATCTGACCTTGGTCGCCTCCATAGTAAGAGATTGCCATAAAATCTATAGTTACTGGAAGAGAAATATGCTGCATTAAGTCGGATAAGAAGCAGACAACTCCTTTAAGAATACCTACCAATACAAGCTGCCTTCCAGAATAATCTTTGGAAATTTGTTTGGCTAAAGCCTTTATCCGGCGTTGGATTTGTGAACGAGTGAATAAGATCCGAGCAATTCCAGGCACTTTTGCTTGACCTAACGGACCATAACCGTATTTAGCCAGAAGCCGGAAATAATCATTTTTGTTGAGGAGTTTAATATTAATATGAGGATAAAGCTCTTTTAAGCGGCGTATTTTTCGATTTTTTTCAGTGACCAAGCTTTGTTTGAGAGTAGTCAGCTCAATATAAAGGTCAAGTTCTGGCAAGTAAAAATCCGGGGTGAACATTTCTATTATTTTGTCTCCTTCCCATTCCAAAGGAAAGGAACAAGGTTCATAAAGCCACTCAATGCGGTAAAAGTCCAGAAGTTTAGCAAATTCTTCTTCACTGGGATGAGCGAAACTGATGGGTTTAGGTGGTGGCTGAGGTGGTAGGCTTGGTTCTAAAGGTGGCGATTGTTTAGATATAACTTTTTCAGATTGGACTTGATACTTTTCTAAAGTCAGAGCTGTCATGTTAGCAATAGCAAGAAGAAAGTTTTTTTCCATTTCGGAAAAATGACGAGGTTCGTGAGTATAAATTCTCATTTCCCCTATGATTTCGTCCCGTATGGTAATAGGCACCCCAAGTATAGAGGCTATTTTTTCCTTTTCTACTATTTCTGGGTATTGAATGCGTTTGTCTTCAGAAACATTTGTAACAGCTACTACCTTACCTTCCAATATTTCTGGTAAGCTTCGGGTGGCACGGACTAAACCCTTACGAAGGAATCGGTCGCTAAGTCCATAAGCACTGATAGGGGAAAGATATTCTTTTGAGGAATCAAGTAACATAATAGAACAGCCAGCAGCTTTCATTGCCTTTGTCGTACTTCTAACAATATTTTTGAGGATCTTATTTAAAGGTTGAGGTGTATTTATAATTTTGGCAATTTGGATAAAGGCTAAAGAATAACAGTCAATCTTTTTCACCCCCACCCCCTTAGATTGAAGACAGAATCAGCTACACTTGGTATAACCGCAGCTAAGACAAATGTGACAACCTTCTTGATAAATTAAACTACTACCACAATCAGGACATTGTCCTGCCCAATTTTTAACCAAACCAAAATCCTCGGGAATACTTTTTTCCCCAGCCACGATGTACTTTTCTAAAACATTACCAATAGCATCAGCACAAGAAAGAATAGCTTGTCCCTCCTCCCAGCCAATTGAAGGACAACGGATACCCCGAAGATGTCTAACAATGGAAGCGATATCAACACCTGACCTCAGAGCCAAAGAAATAAGACGACTAATGGCTTCAAGCTGGGCTGAGGCGCAGCCGCCAGCTTTCCCGAGACTGGAAAAAACTTCACATATGCCCTGTTTATCAAAATTTACCGTTATATAAATATAACCACATCCAGTGGTTACCCTTTCCGTTACCCCGGTAGTTACTTTAGGTCGCGGTCGAGGAACCAATTTAGTTTCAATTGTCTTCTCTTCTTTACCAACAGTTAAGACTTGGCTTTCCCGACTCCGGTCTCGGTAAATAGTTATCCCTTTTAAGCCTTCTTTATAAGCAAGCATATATACTTTAGCCACATCCTCTCTGGTTGCTTCATAAGGAAAATTAACTGTTTTGGAAACAGCACTATCGGTAAATCTCTGAAAGGCAGCTTGTATTTTTACATGCCATTCGGGAGAGATGTCATGAGCAGTAACAAACACCTTTTTCACCCACTCAGGGATACCTTCTATCTGAGATAATTTCACTCCTTCAGCTAATTTCCTCATTAAGTCTTCGGAATAAAAGCCTTCTTCTTTGGCTACTTTCTCAAAATATGGGTTTGACTCAATAAGTTCTTCTCCTTCCAAAATATGGCGCTTGTAGCATAAAGCAAATAAAGGTTCAATACCACTAGAACAACCGGCGATTATGCTTAAAGTACCAGTAGGGGCAATAGTAGTTCGGGAAGCATTTCTTACTCGAGGACCACCGGGTACATTGTAAATACTTTTCTCGAAGGCAGGGAAGACACCCCTCTCCTCAGCTAATTTAACTGATTCCTTAGTCGCTTCCTCCGAGATGAAACGCATTATATTTTCAGCAATTTCAACAGCTTTATCTGAATTGTAAGGAATGCGGAGCTGAATTAGCATATCAGCAAAACCCATTACTCCTAAACCTATCTTTCGGGTTGCTTTAGTTGCTTCTGCAATTTGAGGCAAGGGGAATTTGTTGACATCAATAACATTATCTAAAAACCGAACTGCAATCCGTATCGTCTTAGCTAATTTAGAATAATCAATCTGGGGCTCGTGATTTTTGTAGGTTATCATCTTAGATAAGTTGATTGACCCTAAATTACATGATTCAAAAGGAAGAAGGGGTTGTTCCCCACAGGGATTGGTACTTTCTATCCTACCCAATGCTGGAGTTGGATTATACCGGTTTATCTGGTCAATAAAAACGATCCCAGGGTCACCGGTGCGCCAAGCCATATCCACAATTCGGTCAAATACTTCTCGAGCTCTGAGTTTACCAACTACTTCCTTAGTCCGAGGATTGATCAAGTCATACTCTTTATCTTGTTCCACGGCGGTCATAAACTCGTCCGTTACAGCTACAGAAAGATTGAAATTAGTCAAAGCTTTGGGATCTTCTTTAGCGGTAATGAATTTTAAAATATCAGGATGGTCGACATTAAGAATTGCCATATTGGCACCACGCCTCATCCCACCTTGTTTAATAACATCTGTAGCCGTGTCAAAGGCACGCATAAAGGAAACAGGACCACTGGCAACCCCCCCCGTAGAACCAACCCGGTCTTTTTCAGGTCTGAGCCGAGAAAAAGAAAAACCAGTACCACCACCGCTTTTGTGAATGAGAGCAGTATATTTTACAGCGTCAAAGATAGATTCCATAGAATCTTCTATAGGAATAACGAAACAGGCAGAGAGTTGACCTAATTCCCGTCCAGCATTCATTAAAGTAGGAGAGTTGGGTAGGAATTCAAGCCTTGCCATTAATTCGTAGAATTCCTTTTCCCAGAAAGAAACATCTGCTTCTGGGTTGTAAAGAAGTTCAGCTGAAGCCACATGTCGAGCTACTCGGCGAAACATTTCTTCAGGTGTTTCAATTACGTTCCCTTGGTTATCCTTTATTAAGTATCTCTTTTCTAAAACCTTAAGGGCATTTTCAGTGAGTTCAATTCCTGAAACTATTTTCGGTTTTGGCACCAATATTTCAGCCATTCGAGTTTTATCTTGTTGAGTCAGGAGTTCTTTCACCATAGCTTGGATTTTGGAAGGGGAAGGTGGTGACGGAGTCCGGGGAAAAACAAGCTCTTCCATTCCAGGGAGGGGACGGTCTGGTATCAACCGCTGGATAATCTGGGAAGTAAGTTCTTCCAGCATCTTCCGGTCCGTTATACCCATAGACTCAGCAGCGCCAAAAATAGCTCGGACAATACGGTTATGCTCTTTTTGGAAATCTTGACTGATTTTTCTTTTTGGGATAGCCATTTACTTTACTCTTTTGCGACGACGAGATAAACTTTCCCACTCTTCCCAAGGCAATAAAGGTAGCTGATTGGTAGGGGGAAGCCTATTTTTGCTCTCCACCAAAACATCAACAGCTTCTTTTAAGGCACTAATATCAGCAAATTCGCGATAAACACTGGCAAAACGAATATAAGCTATATGATCCAATTCTTCTAATCTTTCCATAACCATATCTCCAATAAGGGAGCTAGGAATTTCAGCTTTGCCCAGGCGATAAATTTCAGCTTCAATATCATCAACCATTTTATCAATAGCACCAGTTGGTAAGGGTCGTTTTTCACAAGCTTTACGGATACCGGAAAGAATTTTGTCGCGATTAAATTCTTCCCGCCTACCATCTTTTTTAATCACGAAAAGATTTCTTGGTTGTATTCGTTCATAGGTAGTGAAGCGAGCTTTACACTTTAGGCACTGGCGACGACGTCTTACCCCTTCCCCAAAATCCCTGGAGTCAATAACTTTTGTTTCAATTTCACCACAATAAGGACATTTCATAAAGGGTCATCCCATGATATAGGGATTTTGCTTTATTTTACCTCAATATTTAGGGGTTGTCAACAAGCAAAAAGCCGGAATAAAGTTTTTAAAGAGAAATTAAACCTGGTAACAGGTACTCTTGACGTAGTATTAAAGCAAGGGTATGATGATGTCA